>NZ_JASTLC010000001.1:5233905-5866686 GCF_030499575.1 Streptomyces sp. DG2A-72 | reverse complement strand
CTGCATCAGCTCAGCGCGACCGAGCACGCCTCGGCCCTGAAGAACATCTCGGCCGTCGCCGAACTGCCCGCGCTCACCAATCTGTCCCTGCGCGTGCCGTTGCAGCCCGAGGATCTGGGGAAGCTGGCGGAGATTCCCGCGCTCACCTCGCTGACCCTGTCCACACCCCAACTCACCTCGGTGACGTCCCTGCCCGTGCATCGGGGGGTCGAGCGACTGGCGCTGACCGCGCAGCGCCTGGTGGACACGCGGGGGCTCGATGCGTGGGAGGCGCTCACCTCCGTCGTACTGCCCCTGCCGCTGAACCCCACGGAGTTCTGGGAGTTCGTCCGTGATTCCGGGCGGATCCGCGAGGTCGACACGACCGTCCGGACCTTCGCCGAGCTCCGGCAGTTCGGCGCCATGCCAGGGGTACGGTCGCTGCAGCTGTGGCAGCTGACGGAGCTTCGGGGTGTGGAGGTACTGGCGGAGGTGTTTCCCTCACTCGGCGCGCTCAACCTGGTGTGTGCGCGGGGGCATCGGCTGAACGCGGACGATCCGGGACTGGCCCGGCTCCGGGCAAGCCTGCCGCGCCTGACGGTGGGGCTGGCCTGAACGCAGTGGGCCTGGCAGTCGGCTTGAACGCCGCGAAGGAGCCCGAGCACCACAAAGGTGCTCGGACAGCAGGAAGGGGCCGGTGCCTTCACGGCACCGGCCCCTTCGCTGTGAGGCTTACGCTTCCTTGCTCAGATTCGGCCCGGCCCCACCGGCCGCCTGCTCGATCGGCGGAACGTCCGGCAGCGCCGACTTCTCCTCACCCCTGAAGGTGAAGGTCTTGGCCTCGCCCTCGCCCTCCGTGTCCACGACCACGATGTGGCCGGGGCGCAGCTCGCCGAAGAGGATCTTCTCGGAGAGGGAGTCCTCGATCTCGCGCTGGATCGTCCGGCGCAGCGGCCGGGCACCCATCACGGGGTCGTAACCCTTCTTCGCGAGCAACTCCTTGGCGGACTGGGCAAGCTCGATGCCCATGTCCCGGTCCTTGAGGCGCTCGTCCACCTTGCTGATCATCAGGTCGACGATCGCGAGGATGTCGTCCTGGGTCAGCTGCGGGAAGACGACCACGTCGTCGACGCGGTTGAGGAACTCGGGCCGGAAGTGCTGCTTGAGCTCGTCCGAGACCTTGTTCTTCATGCGCTCGTAGTTGGTCTTCTTGTCGCCCGAGGCCGCGAAGCCCAGGTTGAAGCCCTTGGAGATGTCCCGGGTGCCGAGGTTGGTCGTCATGATGATGACCGTGTTCTTGAAGTCCACGACCCGGCCCTGGGAGTCGGTCAGGCGACCGTCCTCCAGGATCTGCAGCAGCGAGTTGAAGATGTCCGGGTGAGCCTTTTCGACCTCGTCGAAGAGGACCACCGAGAACGGCTTGCGGCGGACCTTCTCGGTCAGCTGGCCGCCCTCTTCGTAGCCCACGTATCCGGGGGGCGAGCCGAAGAGACGCGACACCGTGTGCTTCTCGCTGAACTCCGACATGTCGAGGGAGATCAGCGCGTCCTCGTCACCGAAGAGGAACTCGGCCAGGGCCTTGGACAGCTCCGTCTTACCGACACCGGACGGACCCGCGAAGATGAACGAACCACCCGGGCGCTTCGGGTCCTTCAGACCGGCACGCGTACGGCGGATCGCCTTCGACAGCGCCTTGACGGCGTCGGTCTGGCCGATGACCCGCTTGTGCAGCTCCTCCTCCATGCGGAGCAGGCGGCTGGACTCCTCCTCGGTCAGCTTGAAGACCGGGATGCCGGTGGCGGTCGCGAGGACCTCGGCGATCAGCTCGCCGTCGACCTCGGCGACGACGTCCATGTCGCCGGCCTTCCACTCCTTCTCCCGCTTGGCCTTGGCGGCCAGGAGCTGCTTCTCCTTGTCGCGGAGGGAGGCGGCCTTCTCGAAGTCCTGCGAGTCGATCGCGGACTCCTTGTCGCGGCGGACACCGGCGATCTTCTCGTCGAACTCGCGCAGGTCCGGCGGCGCGGTCATCCGGCGGATGCGCATCCGGGAACCGGCCTCGTCGATCAGGTCGATCGCCTTGTCCGGCAGGAAGCGGTCCGAGATGTACCGGTCGGCCAGGGTGGCGGCCTGCACCAGCGCCTCGTCGGTGATCGAGACGCGGTGGTGCGCCTCGTACCGGTCGCGCAGACCCTTGAGGATCTCGATCGTGTGCGGGAGGGACGGCTCGGCGACCTGGATGGGCTGGAAGCGGCGCTCCAGGGCCGCGTCCTTCTCCAGGTGCTTGCGGTACTCGTCCAGCGTGGTCGCGCCGATGGTCTGCAGCTCACCACGGGCCAGCATCGGCTTCAGGATGGAAGCCGCGTCGATGGCGCCCTCGGCGGCACCCGCACCGACCAGCGTGTGCAGCTCGTCGATGAACAGGATGATGTCGCCGCGGGTGCGGATCTCCTTGAGCACCTTCTTCAGGCGCTCCTCGAAGTCACCGCGGTAGCGGGAGCCGGCGACCAGCGCGCCGAGGTCCAGGGTGTAGAGGTGCTTGTCCTTGAGGGTCTCGGGCACCTCGCCCTTGACGATGGCCTGGGCGAGGCCCTCGACGACGGCCGTCTTGCCGACGCCGGGCTCACCGATCAGGACCGGGTTGTTCTTGGTACGGCGGGACAGCACCTGCATGACCCGCTCGATCTCCTTCTCGCGCCCGATGACCGGGTCGAGCTTGGACTCACGAGCGGCCTGGGTGAGGTTCCGGCCGAACTGGTCGAGCACCAGGGACGTCGAGGGGGTGCCCTCGGCAGGCCCGCCGGCGGTGGCGGTCTCCTTGCCCTGGTAACCGGAGAGCAGCTGGATCACCTGCTGCCGCACTCGGTTGAGATCAGCGCCCAGCTTGACCAGGACCTGGGCGGCGACGCCCTCGCCCTCGCGGATCAGGCCGAGCAGGATGTGCTCCGTGCCGATGTAGTTGTGGCCCAGCTGAAGGGCCTCGCGGAGCGACAGCTCCAGGACCTTCTTGGCACGGGGAGTGAAGGGGATGTGGCCGGACGGGGCCTGCTGGCCCTGACCGATGATCTCCTCCACCTGCTGACGGACCGCCTCAAGCGAAATGCCGAGGCTCTCCAGGGCCTTTGCGGCGACACCCTCACCCTCGTGGATCAGGCCCAGGAGGATGTGCTCGGTGCCGATGTAGTTGTGGTTGAGCATCCGGGCTTCTTCCTGAGCCAGGACGACAACCCGCCGCGCGCGGTCGGTGAACCTCTCGAACATCGTTAATCGCTCCTCAGAGCGGTCAGGCAGTGGGGGGAACTTCCCCTCCCTGTCCTTCCGCAGCTTAGTCCCGCAAGCGGGGACCGCTCATTCCAACTGCCGACACCGTCGATGGCCTCCTGACCCCGCTAACGCCGACATCTGCTCCAACCCGATGGTGCGAGACGATGTTCCCGCAGGCCAGGCAGTTACCCTCACCATCAGTACGCCGATGGCGAACGTGAGACGCCCTGTCCTGCGTGTCGCCCCCTCTCACTAGGGATGTCTTACCCGCGCGCACCGACAGTCCATGCCGCGTGCACGGGTTCCCTCCGCTACGGGCGAACAACCTTGCACTACCCCATACCCCCTCACGCCCCCTCTTCCAGCACTCTGTGCACTCACGTGAACACCCAGCGTAACTCGCATGCTCCTTCGGCAGTTGCGCTTGGCATGGTTGCCACCGGCCGCTCGGCTTCGCCCGCAATCTCCACGGTTTCCACAGCAGTCCCCTTCCCCCGGCGACCGCTCGATCCGAGCGATCAGGTCCGCCGGTGGTACGAGAACGAACTGGGATGGGCCACGGTGCCCGGGATTCCCGTACGACTTCCCCTGGGCCTGCGCTTCGACGTCCTGGACGTGCCGGCCGAGGCGGGCCGGTCCGCGCTGCGCCACCTGGCGCCGGGCTCCCCGGTGGCCGTACAGGGCGACCGGATGCGGCTGCTGGTGGCCGCGGGCAGCAGGGAGGAGCTGCCCGGGCTGCTGGACTGGCTGGAGTGGGGCACGCTGGCGCTCGACCTGACGGCTACCGGCGAGGGCGGCCTCATGGACGCACCCGTGCCTCCGGGATGGGGCTCCGCCACGGGAGCCCGGCCGCCGTCGACCGGGTCCGCAGCCCTCCGGGGGGCCGCCGTGTGGCTGCGACCCCCCGAGCCGGGATGCGAGGTCGAAGCCTCGCTGCCGACGCTGTCGGCTTTGGGGGGCGGTGGAGACGCCCCCGATCTCGTGCGACTTCTGGACACGGTGGCAACCCACTGCCACCGATTGCGGCTGCGGCGCGCTTGCGCTCAGCCATTGGCCTTGTCATAGGCCTCGCGATCAGGCGTTCGCCTTCTCGTATGCCTCGCGAATGGTCGCGGGAACACGGCCGCGGTCGTTGACCTCGTAACCGTTCTCCTTCGCCCAGGCACGGATCTGCGCGGTGTCCTGGCTGCCACCCGAAGCGGCACGCGCCTTTCCGCGTCCACCCGAAGCACGGCCCCCGGTACGCCGACCACCCTTCACGTAAGGCTCGAGAAGGCCGCGCAGCTTGTCCGCATTGGCGGTCGTGAGATCGATCTCGTACGTCTTGCCGTCCAGCGCGAACGTCACGGTCTCGTCCGCCTCGCCGCCGTCGAGGTCGTCGACAAGAAGGACCTGAACCTTCTGTGCCACCGGATTTCCTTTCATCGATAACTTGAGGGCCTGGGGTCTGCGGCGTCTGCCGTTTCGCCGTCCCCTGTTATATGCAGTACTGCAGTACATCGGAAAGCAAACCGCTTTTGCTGGAAAAACACAAACCCCCGGGAGAGACCCACAGGTCATCACCGGTCCGGAAACATGCGCGTTTCGGACATAGGGAACCTGGGCAGCACAGTCCGCTTGAAATCTCGTTGGCGATCACAGATGCAGAAGCATCCGGCTGTTGCCCAAGGTGTTCGGTTTCACTCGTTCGAGACCGAGGAACTCCGCGACGCCCTCGTCATAGGAACGCAGCAGCTCCGCGTAGACGTCGGTGTCAACAGGTGTCTCGCCGATCTCGACGAAGCCGTGCTTGCTGAAGAAGTCCACTTCGAAGGTCAGGCAGAATACGCGCCGAACGCCGAGCCAGCGCGCCGTGTGCAGCAACTTCTCCAGCAACTGATGCCCGACACCGGCACCCTTCAGGCCGGGCTTCACCGCGAGAGTGCGCACTTCGGCGAGGTCTTCCCACATCACATGCAGCGCGCCGCAGCCGACCACGTCGGCGTTGTCGTCCCGTTCCGCGACCCAGAACTCCTGGATGTCCTCGTAAAGGGTCACCGTGGCTTTGTCGAGCAGGATCCGGTCGCGGACGTAGGTGTCGAGGAGTCGACGCACCGCCGGTACATCGCGGGTGCGGGCCCGGCGGACAGTGATGGCTTTTGCGGTGACTTCGGGACGCTCTGCTGACATGAGCGGACGCTATCGCCCGCCCGCCTCCGGCGCCGAGCCGGGGTTCTCCCCGCCGGTATCGCGTTCGGCGCTATCGGTGGCGCCGGCCTCTTCGGTGGGTTCGGCGGATTCTTCCGGGTCTCCGACGACGCGGATGGCGTCCCGCAGGGCCTGCCGCTGTTCGTCGCTCATCATCCCGAAGAAGGCGACGAGAGCGGCGGCCGGGTTGTCACTCTGCGACCAGGCCTCGTTCATCAGCGCGGCGGCGTAGGCGGCCCGGGTGGAGACCGCCTCATATCGATAGGCCCGGCCTTCCGCCTCGCGGCGCACCCAGCCCTTCTGATGGAGATTGTCCAAAACGGTCATCACCGTGGTGTAGGCGATGGACCGTTCCTGCTGAAGATCTTCGAGGACTTCTCGAACGGTCACCGGGCGGTTCCACTTCCACACCCGCGTCATGACCGCGTCTTCGAGTTCTCCCAATGGGCGAGGCACAACTCGACACAATAGTGGGAGATCTCCGTATTGGCGTCCGGGACGGGCACATGGAGAACAAACGGGAACGAAAAGGGCGTACGGCTCGAAAGTGCCCGTGGGGCACGGGAGCCGTACGCCGTACGTCAGGCGTCGGTGCCGGAGGGGGTCTGGCGGGCGCCCTCCACGCGCGCGATGGCGGCGTCGACGGCCGCGTCCTCCTTGGCCTTGTTGGCCCCGCCCTGGCTCCTCACGATCACCCGGATCACACCGATGAAGAACACGGCCATCACGGCCGGGGGCAGCAGCGCGGAGACATAGTCCATGCGACCAGGGTAGCCACGGGGCGGGGAGCGGACGGTGCCGGGTTGAGGGTTTTCGCCTGCCTGTACCGAAGCGTGGCACTCAGCCTGCGACGACGAGCTGCCGTGACGGGTTCGCGGGTGGCGGGGCGGGTTTGCGGCGCGGGAAGACCTCGCCCGGGGTGGGGATGGGGCGAGCGGGCTTCGGGGCGGCAGGGGCGGGGGCGGGCGGCTTGGGGGCCGGCTTCTCGATGGGCTTCTTCTCGGGCTTACGTACGGGCTCCTCCCTCGCGTCCGCGGCGAGACCGCCGGGAAGGGCTGTGAGGCGCGTCCGGGAGGCCGGGGCGCGGAGTACGAGGGGCGTCGGGGATCGCCCCGCACGGGGCGCGAGACGGGCGCGTACGCCCCTCCCACCCGGCTCATCCCGCGCGTCCTGCTGGTCCCGCCCGTCCTGCTGGTCACGCCGGTCCCGCTGCTCCCGCCCGGCGAGCTTTCGGCAGCGGTCGAGGAGGGCGGCCGCGGCAGGGTTGCCGCGCAGCGCCCGGAGTGCGGTGAGGTCGTCGGGGACGGGCCGGTACCCCGCGCGCAGCGCCTCCCCCAGCAGCGCGAGGTAGCCGGCGGCGGTGCCGGGCAGGGCGGTGCGGTACCGGGCGACGTCAGCCACCAGGAAGGCCCGCATCCGCGCCCCCTCACGCATCGCCTCGTCGAGGGACTCGGCAAGGCGGAGGCAGTCCTGGACGTCCTCGGCCGAGACCGGGCTGGGCTGAAGGGCGAGGGCGAGAGCGCGGCGGAGCACACGCAGCTCCTCCACACCGAACGCCATGCCGCCGCGGTATCCGTATGGCGTGGGCATGAGGTGACGATACGCGCTAATCAGACAATCCCGGCCACATCCCCCGGGTGTGGCGCAAGAGCCACCCACCCGGACGCGACAACCACGAGACCCACCGTCCCGCCCCCCTGACTACTCGGTTCCGGTCGGCACACTGCAGCTCACCCGGTGCCTCTCCATGCCGCCCGCCATCGCCCAGCCCGTCCGGCGCTTCAGTACGACACATGCCATCCCGAGCCTCTCGCCCGGGGCGCCCAGCACCGGCCCGCACAATCCAACCGGCCCGGCGTTTGACGCCGCGGGAAGCCATCCCGAGCCCTCACCCACCCGCCGAGGGCGTACCACCAGCGCAGGCCCACACAAGCCAGCCCGCCCGGCATCTCAGCGCCGAGCCGCATCATCCAGCCCGCCCGGCGTTTGACGCCGCGGGAAGCCATCCCGAGCCCTCACCCACCCGCCGAGGGCGTACCACCAGCGCAGGCCCACACAAGCCAGCCCGCCCGGCATCTCAGCGCCGAGCCGCATCATCCAACCCGCCCGGCACTTCGGGACGCCGGTCCGCACAATTCAGCCCGTCCGGCGTTTGAGGACGAGGCCGTTCAGGCCGAAGCGGGGGTCTGGGGGCGGCAGCCCCCAGGGATGGGACGGGTAGGGGCGGCGGGGGCGAGGAAAGTCTGGGGCGCGCCGGACGCGGGGTCACATGCGCGAGACGTTCCGCTCGTAGACCAGCCGCAGCCCGATCAACGTCAGCCAGGGCTCATGCTCATCGATCACCGAGGACTCACCCAGCACCATCGGCGCCAGCCCACCCGTAGCGATCACGGTCACATCATCCGGATCCTCGGCCAACTCCCGCGCCATCCGGTTCACCACACCGTCCACCTGCCCGGCGAACCCGTACACGATCCCCGACTGCATCGCCTCGACCGTGTTCTTGCCGATCACGCTCCGCGGCCGCGCCACCTCGATCTTCCGCAACTGCGCGCCCTTGACACCGAGCGCCTCGACGGAGATCTCGATACCGGGCGCGATGACCCCGCCGATGTACTCCCCGCGCGCGCTGACCGCGTCGAACGTCGTCGCCGTACCGAAGTCCACGACGATCGCGGGCCCGCCGTACAGCTCGACCGCCGCCACGGCGTTGATGATCCGGTCCGCGCCGACCTCCTTGGGGTTGTCGGTGAGGATCGGCACGCCCGTCTTGACGCCCGGCTCGACCAGTACGGCCGGCACATCGCCGTAGTACCGCCGCGTCACCTCACGCAGCTCGTGCAGCACACTCGGCACGGTCGCGCAGATCGCGATCCCGTCGATGCCGTCGCCCAGCTCGTCTCCGAGGAGCGGATGCATGCCCATGAGGCCCTGCAGCAGTACCGCCAGCTCGTCGGCCGTACGGCGTGCGTCCGTGGAGATCCGCCAGTGCTCGACGATGTCCTCGCCGTCGAACAGGCCGAGGACGGTGTGCGTGTTGCCGACGTCGATCGTGAGGAGCATGACTTACTCCGCCTCACGGAGGTCGAGGCCGATGTCCAGGATCGGCGAGGAGTGGGTCAGGGCGCCGACGGCGAGGTAGTCCACGCCGGTGTCCGCGTACGCCTTCGCGTTCTCCAGGGTGAGGCGCCCGGAGGCCTCCAGGGCGGCCCGGCCGTGCACGAGGGCCACCGCCTCCTCGCACTCGCCCGGCGTGAAGTTGTCCAGAAGGATCAGGTCGGCGCCGGCGTCCACGACGTCGCGCAGCTGGTTCAGGGTGTCGACCTCGACCTCGATCGGTACGTCGGGGAAGGCCTCCCGTACAGCCTTGAAGGCCTGCGCGACGCCGCCCGCGGCGACCACGTGGTTGTCCTTGACCAGGGCCGCGTCGGACAGCGACATCCGGTGGTTCACGCCGCCGCCGCAGCGCACCGCGTACTTCTCCAGCGACCGGAGCCCCGGCGTCGTCTTCCGGGTGTCGCGGACCTTCGCCTTCGTGCCCTCCAGAACGTCCGCCCACGCGCGCGTGGCGGTCGCGATGCCCGACAGGCGGCACAGGAGGTTCAGCGCGCTGCGCTCGGCCGTCAGCAGGTCACGCGTGCGCGTGGTGACCGACAGGAGCTTCTGCCCGGCCTCCACCCGGTTGCCGTCGTCCACATGCCGCTCTACGGCGAACTCCTCCTCGCAGACCACGGAGAGCACCGCTTCGGCGACCCGGAGGCCCGCCACGACGCCCGCCTCGCGCGCGGTGAAGTCGGCGGTGGCGACGGCGTCCTCGGGGATGGTCGCGACCGTCGTCACGTCGACCCCGTGGTCGAGGTCCTCCTGGATGGCCACGTTCGCGATGTCCTCGACCTCCACGGGGTCGAGTCCGGCCTCGGCCAGGAGCTCGGCGAGCGCGGGATCGAGCCCGCACTCCAGGTACTCGTCGCCGGTGTCCGCACCGCAGGCGCAGCCGTCGCCGCAGCCGTCGTCCTGTGCGAGGGGAAGGTCGGGGGTATCCACTGCTGTCACTGCTCCTGGGGACGCTGCGCCGGATGGTGCTGCCGGGTCGGGGGGAAGTCTGCGGTATCGGTGGGGTGTACGGCGAGTGTGCGGTCCGGATTCAGCCGTACGACGATGTGGCGCCGCCATGCTGTGTCGTCGCGCTCGGCGTAGTCCTCGCGCCAGTGGCAGCCACGGGTCTCCTCGCGCTGCCGGGCGGCGGCGACCAGGACGCGGGCCACGCACAGGAGGTTGGTGGCCTCCCAGGTGTCGACGCCGGGCTCGGCCGTCTTGCCGTTCTCGTGGAGGGCGCCACGGGCGTCGGCGTGCAGCTGCTGGAGCTGTTCGGCGGCCTTGGCGAGGGAGTCGGCGGAGCGCAGGACGCCCGCGCCCTCGGTCATGATCCGCTGGATCGCGAACCGGGTCTCGGGCTCCAGCAGGGGGTGCTCGGGTACCTCGGGGTACGGCACCGGGTGGGGCACGCGCGCGTGGAGGCCGTTCTCGGCGTGGCTCGCCGCGATGTCCTCGGCGATGCGCTCGGCGTAGACCAGGCCCTCCAGGAGGGAGTTGGACGCGAGCCGGTTCGCGCCGTGCACGCCGGTGCAGGCGACCTCGCCGCACGCGTACAGCCCGGGGACGGTCGTACGGCCGTGGGAGTCCGTGCGGACGCCGCCGGAGGCGTAGTGGGCGGCCGGGGCGATCGGGATGGGCTCGTGGACGGGGTCGATGCCGTGGGCGCGGCAGGCGGCGAGGATCGTCGGGAAGCGGTGCTCCCACATGTCGGCGCCGAAGTGCCGGGCGTCTAGGAACATGTGCTCGGCGTCCTGCTCCTGCATGCGGCGCATGATGCCCTTGGCGACGATGTCCCGGGGCGCCAGTTCGGCCAGCTCGTGCTGTCCGGTCATGAACCGCACGCCGCCGGCGTCGACCAGGTGGGCGCCCTCACCGCGTACCGCCTCGGAGACGAGGGGCTGCTGGCCCTCCGCGTCCGGGCCGAGGAACAGCACGGTGGGGTGGAACTGCACGAATTCGAGGTCGGAGACCTCCGCGCCCGCGCGCAGGGCGAGCGCCACGCCGTCGCCGGTCGACACGGACGGGTTCGTCGTCGCCGAGAAGACCTGTCCCATGCCGCCGGTCGCGAGGACGACCGCGGGGGCATGCACGGCCCCCACGCCGTCGTGCTGGCCCTCGCCCATGACATGCAGCGAGACACCGGCCGTACGGCCGTCGGCGTCCGTCAGCAGGTCGAGCACGAGCGCGTTCTCGATCGTACGAAGCCCACGCGCGCGTACCGCCTCGACCAGCGCCCGGGAGATCTCCGCGCCGGTCGCGTCGCCTCCCGCGTGCGCGATACGGCGGCGGTGGTGGCCGCCCTCGCGGGTGAGTTCCAGCTCTCCCTCGGAGGACTCGTCGAAGTGGGCGCCCGTCTCGATGAGCCGCCGTACGGCGTCCGGGCCCTCGGTGACGAGGATCCGTACGGCCTGCTCGTCGCACAGGCCCACGCCCGCGACGAGCGTGTCGTCCTGGTGCTGCTCGGGGGTGTCGCCCTCGCCCAGGGCCGCGGCGATGCCGCCCTGCGCCCAGCGGGTGGAGCCGTCGTCGAGGCGGGCCTTGGTGACGACGACCGTCGTGAGGCCGGCGGCCTCGCAGCGCAGGGCCGCGGTGAGGCCGGCGACGCCGGATCCGACGACCACGACGTCCGCGGAGATGGACCAGCCGGGGGCGGGGGCGTGCAGTCGTATGCCGGTACTGGTCACGAGGCGGCTCCGAAGGTTCCGAACGTGAGGGGGATGTTGTCGATCAGCCGGGTCGTCCCGACCCGGGCGGCGACAGCGAGGACGGCCTCCCCGGTGAAGTCGTCCGCGACCTCGGTGAAGTCGGACGGGGCGACCAGGGCCAGATAGTCCAGTTGGAGCGGCGGGTTGAGGCGGGCCGCCTCGTCGAGGACCAGGCGGGCGGCGGCACGGACGGCCGACGGGCCACCCGGCACGGCCTTGGCGACCGCGTGCGCGTCGGCCGCCGCGCGGGACTCCCCTATGGCGCTGAGCGCCTCGGCACGCGCGCGCGTGGCGGGCACTTCGCGAGCCCGCGCGCGCAGCGCCTCCTGCGCCGCATGCCGGTCGAGACCCGCGAACAGCGCCTGGGACAGCGCGAGGGCCGTGCGCCGTTCCTGGGGCGACAGATAGCGGTTGCGGCTGGACAGGGCCAGCCCGTCGTCCTCGCGCACGGTCGGTACGCCGACGATCTCGACGCCGAAGTTCAGGTCCCGCACCATCCGGCGGATCAGGGCGAGTTGCTGGGCGTCCTTCTGGCCGTACAGGGCGATGTCGGGGCGGGTGAGGTGCAGCAGCTTGGCGACGACGGTGAGCATGCCGTCGAAGTGGCCGGGGCGGGAGGCGCCCTCCAGGCGTTCGCCCATGGGGCCGGCGCTGATGCGGACCTGGGGTTCGCCGCCCGGGTAGACCTCGTCCACGGACGGGGCGAACACGGCGTCCGCGCCAGACTGTTCGGCGAGCTTGAGGTCGGCCTCCAGGGTGCGCGGGTAGCGGTCGAGGTCCTCGCCCTTGCCGAACTGCAGCGGGTTGACGAAGACGGTGACGACGACCTCGCCGTCCGGGCCGGCGATCTCGCGCGCGGTGCGGATCAGGGTGGCGTGGCCCTCGTGCAGGGCGCCCATGGTCATCACGACCGCGCGACGGCCTTCACGCGCGCGTGCGTGCAGCTCGCCGGAGGTGCGCAGCAGGGCGGTGGTCATCGGGCGTCCCCTTCGGTCCCGTTGGTCCCGTCGGCGAGTACCCCCAGCAGGTCCTCGGCCAGCTCCGGCTTCAGCAGACCGTGGGCGAGCGCCCGGTCGGCGGTCGCGCGTGCCATCGCCAGATAGCCGGCGACGGCCTGGGGGGCGTGCCTGCGCAACTCGCTGACGTGCGCGGCGACCGTACCGGCGTCCCCGCGCGCGACGGGCCCGGTGAGGGCGGCGTCGCCGGAGCGCAGGGCGTTGTCGAGCGCGGCGCCGAGCAGCGGTCCGAGCATCCGGTCCGGGGCCTCGACGCCGGCGGCGCGCAGCAGCTCCATGGACTGGGCGACCAGCGTGACCAGGTGGTTGGCGCCCAGCGCGAGGGCCGCGTGGTAGAGCGGCCGGTTCTCCTCGGCGATCCACTCGGGCTCGCCGCCCATCTCGATGACGAGGGCCTCGGCGGCCAGCCGCAGTTCGTCGGGTGCGGTCACGCCGAAGGAGCACCCGGCGAGGCGCTGGACGTCCACAGGAGTGCCGGTGAAGGTCATCGCTGGGTGCAGGGCCAGCGGCAGCGCGCCGGCGCGCAGAGCGGGGTCCAGGACCTTCGCGCCGTACCGCCCGGAGGTGTGCACGAGCAGCTGCCCCGGCCGTACGGCGCCGGTCTCGGCGAGGCCCTCCACGAGCGCGGGCAGGGCGTCGTCCGGGACGGTGAGCAGGACGAGGTCGGCGCGATCGAGGACGTCGGCGGGCGGTACGAGCGGCACGTCGGGCAGCAGCAGCGCGGCCCGCTTCCTGGAAGCGTCGGAGACTCCGGAGACGGCTACCGGGCGGTGTCCGGCGAGTTGGAGGGACGCGGCCAGCGCGGGTCCCACGCGACCGGCGCCGACAACGCCGACGGTGAGCCGCGCGGGGCGGTCCTTGGGGTCTGGCTGTTGGACTGTACTCACGCGACGGAGGCCTTCCCGTTCCAGTCCGCTCTGGGTACCGGACGATTTCTCGTCATGTTAACGCGATCGGTTGCCGGGGCGTCCGGTTGTCCACAGGCTGTGGGCGGCCACACTTCGAGTCGCGTCGACTGCCGAAAGGCGGGTACGGAAAGGCGGGTACGGAAAAGTGGGTGCCCGCATGAATCACCGACCGGCATGATCCGTCGCATGAGCGACACATCGGAGCAGGCCACGCGACAAGCCGAACCGGAGTCGGACGACGAGCGGCGCAAGCGACGCCGTGAGCGGCGCATCAGCGCCTACCGGGGCGCGGAGCGCGTGTTCGCGCGCACCAGCGTGCTCAGCACGCTCCGGGAGCGTCTGGCGGTCCTGGAGGCCGTCGAAGAGGTGTACGACCTGGATCAGACGGCGGACTTGTACGGCAACGGCGTCGTCGAGGCCTTGGAGGAGAAGGTCGCCGGTCTGCTCGGCATGGAGGCCGCCGCGTTCTTCCCGACGGGCACGATGGCGCAGCAGGTCGCCCTGCGCTGCTGGGCGGGCCGCACCGGCAGCCCCGTGGTGGCCCTGCACGCGCTCGCCCACCCCGAGGTCCATGAGCGCAATGCGTTTCGCGAGGTCAGCGGCCTGCGCCCGGTCCGGGTGACGAGCGAGCCCCGGCTGCCGACCGCCGCCGAGGTGCGCGACTTCGAGGAGCCCTTCGGGGCGCTGATGCTCGAACTGCCCCTCAGGGACGCCGGTTTCGTGCTGCCCTCCTGGGAGGAGCTCACCGAGATCGTCGAGGCGGCGCGGGAGCGCGACGCGGTGGTGCACTTCGACGGCGCGCGCCTGTGGGAGACCACCCTCCATTTCGGCCGCCCCCTGGACGAGATCGCGGGCCTGGCGGACAGCGTCTACGTGTCGTTCTACAAGTCGCTGAACGCTTTCGGCGGGGCCGCCCTCGCCGGCCCCAGGACGCTGGTGGAGGAGGCCAAGGCCTGGCGGCACCGGTACGGCGGCACAGTCTTCCAGCAGTTCCCGACCGTACTGTCCGCCCTCGCCGGACTGGAGCGCGAGCTGCCCCGGCTTCCCGAGTACGTGCGGCACGCGCGCGTGGTGGCCGCCGCGCTGCGCGAGGGCTTCGCGGCGGCCGGGGTGCCCTGGACGCGCGTCCACCCCGAGGAGCCGCACACCAACGAGTTCCAGGTCTGGCTGCCGTACGACGCCGATGTCGTCGCCGACGTCGCGGTCCGGCACGCCGAGGAGACCAGGACCGTGCTCTTCGCCCGGTCCTGGGAAGCATCCGGCCCGGGGCTCGCCGTCACGGAGATCGACGTACGGGCCGCGGGCCTGGAGTGGACGGCCGAGGACGTGAAGGCGGCGGTCGCCGACTTCGCCGCCCGGCTGATCGCGCAGGTCAGCAGGTAGAGCGCGGGCGCAGACGCAGCCAACGGCCCAGGGCCTGCCGTAGCCGGCCGTGGGCCGGACGGCCCGCGAGGACCGCGCGGAAGTGCCGGTGGTCACGGAGTTCGCGGATGACCTGCCAGTCGTGCGCGCCGGGCGCGGGCGGGTCGGGCTCGCCGAGCTGCAGGGCGCGATAGGTGTCGAGGACGTGGTACTGGGTGATGCTCATGGCGGATCGCCTTCTCGGGTTCTCGGGACGTAGGAATCGGGCTCCGCGGCTGCCCCGGATGTCCCAGGTTGCGTCGCTGCCACCGTGACGTCGCGTCGATTGACGGCCGCCGTCAATCGGAGACCGCGTTGTCAGTGGCGGGGTGCACCATGAGGGCATGAGCGTGAGCATCGACATCGCGGGGCTGCGGCCGGAGAGGGTCGCCGTCGTCCCCTCACCCCTGGCCGAACTCGGCATGGCGCTGCACGCGCTGTCCGAGCCGGGGCACCATCCGGGCCTGCAGGGCTGGGTGACGAGCGTGACCGCCCGGCTCGACTCGCCTCTGGCGGACCGCATGTGCGAGGCCGACTTCCTGTGGCGGACGACGTTCTCGGACCTCTTCCTGCCCTATGCGGGTATCCCGGGCGGCGCCACGCTCCCCGGCGCGACGCTCGCCGCGGAACTGGACCTGCTGGACAAGCTGACGGACGAGCAGTTCGTGGACGCGGCGCTGGAGTTCACCTGTGCGCTGCCGTACGAGGTTGCGGGCCCGCCCGTGCTCGCCGACGCGGAGTTGCGCCGCCGGGCCCTGGAGCTGGCCGCCGCGCGCGGGCCGCAGCAGTTGCGGTTCAGCCGACGGCTGTTGGACGATCCGCCGCGGATCCGGGCCTGGTTGCGGCAGTTCCTCCAGGACTGCGACGAGGCGTTCTTCGCGGACACCTGGTCGCGGCTGCGCCACCAGCTCACGGCCGACGCCCGCCACAAGACCGATCTGCTGCGGCACAAGGGCCTGGGTCAGGCGCTGGCCGCGGTGTCCCCGGCGGTGGTGCTCGACGAGGCCGCCGGACGCATCACCATCGACAAGCTCCGCCAGAGCCACATCTGCGACCGGAGCCTGCTGCTCGTGCCGACCAGCCTGGGCTGGCCGCATCTCCAGGTGCTGCACCGGCACGGCTGGCAGCCGGTCCTGCACTACCCGGTCGGCTCCCCTGAACTCGCCGCGCCGCCCTCGGTCGAGCAGCTGACCCTGCGGATGACCGCGCTGTCCCACCCGGTGCGCATGCAGCTGTGCCGGAATCTGGCCCGCACCACGTACACCACGAGCGAACTCGTGCAGATCCACGGCATGACGGCCCCAGAGATATCCCGGCACCTCAGCGTGCTGAAGAAGGCGGGCCTGATCACCACCCGGCGACGTGGGCGGTATGTCCTGTACCAGCTGGACGTCACGGCGATGGCCCGGCTCGGCAGCGACTTCCTGGAAGCGCTGCTCAGGTAGCCGTCGGCCCTGTCAGTCGAACCGGATGTGCTTGATTCCGATCCGCGCCTGCCTCAGCCGGGTCCGCACCGGGCCCTCGGTGTTCGGCCTGAGCGTCAGACCGGCGAGCACGGCGATACGGTCCGCGGTCTTGGGCACGGTCGTGTGGTCGGTCCACAGATGCTCGGCGAACTCCGCCTCTTGGAGCCGCTCCAGGCAGTGGTCGAGCTTCCGTACCGCCCAACTCTCCCAGCGCAGGGGGACGTTCTTTCCGCCGACGTACGTCAGGAGGTGTCCGAAGTTGCGCTCCCGCAGCCGCTTCAGGACGGTTTCGCGCTGCGCGAGGAGGGTGAAGTGGTGTACGCCGTGGCCGAGTTCACGCAGCCGGCCGACGGTCTCCCCGAAGTAGCCGGAATCGGTGACCGTCATGGGCGCGATCACCACGCCGTCGTGCTCGGTGAGGGCGAGATCGAGGGTCTCGACGACGCCCTGCCGCCAGGACGTCAAGTCCTGGAAGTCCTTGCGTAGTTGTGGCGGCAGCGTGCGGTTCAGGCCGAAGCCGACGTGCTCGGGATCGCAGACGACACTGCCGGGCAGACGCCGCTGGATCTCGTACGCGGTCTGTGTCTTGCCGCCCCCGAAGGGGCCATTGATCCACAGGAGCATGCGCCGACCCTACCGAGGCCCGCGCACCCCCAGTCAGCCGTGTCCGCCGGCCCGCACCAGCCCCGTCTCGTACGCCAGGACCACCACCTGGACCCGGTCCCGCAGCCCCAGCTTGGTGAGGATGCGGCCCACATGCGTCTTGACGGTCGCCTCGGACAGCACCAGCCGGGCAGCGATCTCCCCGTTGGACAGCCCTTGCGCGACCAGCACCATGACCTCGCGCTCGCGGTCGGTGAGCCGCTCCAGCGCCTTGTGCTGCGGCTCCTTGCCGGCGCTGGGCAGCATCGGCGCGAACCGGTCGAGCAGGCGCCGGGTCGTCGAGGGGGCCACGACGGCGTCGCCGCTGTGCACGGACCGGATGGCGGTCAGCAGCTCCCCGGGCGGCACGTCCTTGAGCATGAAGCCGGACGCGCCCGCCTTCAGCCCCGAGAAGGCGTACTCGTCGAGGTCGAAGGTGGTCAGGATCAGCACCTTCGGCGGGTCGGGCTCGGCGCAGATGCGGCGCGTGGCCTCGACACCGTCGAGCTTCGGCATGCGTACGTCCATCAGCACCACGTCGACGGGGGTCGAGCGCACCACTTGAAGCGCCTCGACACCGTCGCCCGCCTCCGCGACGACCTCCATGTCCGGCTGGGCGGCCAGCACCATCCGGAACCCGGTGCGCAGCAGCACCTGGTCGTCGACGAGCATCACGCGGATCGTCATCGGGGCCTCTTCCGTTCTCGTCTGTCTCGTCTGATGTCTCGTGGGGCCCGCGTCTGCGGGGGCGTGACAGGTGTCAACAGGGGGCGTGCGTCGATGTCAGTGCGCTGGTTTGAGCGGGAGCAGCACACTGATGCGGAAGCCGCCGCCCGGGCGCGGGCCCGCGTCCAGGGTGCCGCCGACCATACCGACCCGCTCGCGCATCCCGATCAGGCCGTGCCCCTGGCCGTCGGCGCCACCCTCTTCGTACAGCTCGTGCGGGGCGCCCTTGCCGTCGTCCTCGACCAGCAGGCCGAGGCCGTCGTCGAAGTAGACCAGGCGCACGCTGGCGCCCGCGTTGGGCCCGCCGTGCTTGCGGGTGTTGGTGAGCGCCTCCTGCACGATGCGGTACGCGGTGAGCTCGACGCCGCTGGGCAGCGGTCGGGGGGTGCCCTCGACCTTGAAGTCGACGGGCAGTCCGGAGGTGCGGCACTCCTCGATCAGCTCGTCGATCTGCTCGACGTCGGGTTGCGGGACGTACTCACCGCTCTCCTGGTGCTCGCCGGTGCGCAGCACGCCCAGCAGGCGGCGCATCTCGGCGAGAGCCTGGCGGCCGGTGGAGGAGATCGTCTCCAGGGCCTTCTTCGCCTGGTCGGGCGCGGAGTCGAGGACGTAGGCGGCGCCGTCGGCCTGGACCACCATCACCGACACGTTGTGGGCGACGACGTCGTGCAGCTCACGCGCGATCCGGGCGCGTTCGGCGGCGACCGCGACCTTGGCCTGCGCCTCGCGCTCCTTCTCGAGCCGGGTCGCGCGCTCCTCGAGCTGCTCGTAGTACGCGCGGCGGGTGCGGATCGAGTCGCCGAGCACCCAGGCGAGCGCGAACGGCACCGTCATGAAGATCATCAGTGCCACGGTGCCCAGGACGCCGGCGTCCCGCTCCGGCCAGCGCACCTGCGCCAGGGGCGCCGCGAACAGGCCCACGGCCAGGGCGAGCCGGGAGGCCCAGCGGGCGCCGGTCGCGGCCACGGTGTAGGTGATCGCCAGGAAGGCGAAGTTGGCGGGTGTCGTCGCCACGTTCAGCGCCAGCTGCGCCGCCCCCACGCCGATGGCCAGCAGTAGCATCTTCTCCGGCATGCGCCGGCGCAACGCGATCACCAGGCACAGCAGGATGACGACCGGGACGATGGCCGCCGGGGAGTCGGTGCCCGGAGCCTCCTCGGCGCCCAGCCGGGCGACCTCGGCCATCCCGGAGATCCCGAGAAGGAGGACGGCCCAAAAGCTGTCCACCCATGTCGGGTGTCTGCGGAGGAAGTCATAGAGGCGCTGCACGTAACCCAGCGTAGGGAAGCATGATGCGTGCAGGGGTCAACCGGAGGGCCGATCCGCATCGGGCGCGCATACTCCGCAAGGTGGAGGCTCCGTTCCCCTGTGCGCTTAACCTGACGGCGTGACGGACGAGACGGCGGGGCACTGGCGCGGTTGGCGGGCGGCGGCCGAGGCCGCCCTGTACGGGCCGGACGGCTTCTACCGCAGGCCCGAGGGCCCGGCCGGCCACTTCCGTACGTCCGTGCACGCGTCGCCGCTCTTCGCCGGGGCCGTGGCCCGGCTGCTGTGCCTGGTCGACGAGGCACTGGGCGGGCCCGAGGCGCTCGACTTCGTCGACATGGGGGCCGGGCGCGGGGAGCTGGTCACCGGCGTGCTGGCCGCGCTGCCCGCCGGCGTGGCCGCCCGCACGCGCGCGTACGCCGTCGAGGTCGCCGACCGCCCCGCGGGCCTCGACCACCACATCGAGTGGCTCAGCGCACCCCCGCAGGGCGCGACCGGGCTGCTGTTCGCCAACGAGTGGCTGGACAACGTGCCCGTGGAGGTGGCCGAGGTCGACTCCTCAGGCATACCGCGGCTGGTGCTCGTCCGGGAGGACGGGGCCGAGCTGCTCGGTGAGCGCGTCTTCGGTGCGGAGGCGGAGTGGCTCGGCCGGTGGTGGCCGCTGTCGGCCGAGGAGGGGCTGCGCGCCGAGATCGGGCTGCCCCGGGACGAGGCCTGGGCGGCGGCGGTCGCGACGCTCGACCGGGGGCTCGCGGTGGCCGTGGACTACGTGCACACGGCGGACGCCCGCCCGCCGTTCGGCACGCTCACCGGCTTCCGGGAGGGGCGCGAGACGCGGCCCGTGCCGGACGGGTCCTGCGACATAACGGCGCACGTGGCGCTGGACGCGTGCGCGCCTCTCGACGCACTTCCCGGCGCACTCCTCGTGCGCCAGCGCGAAGCGCTGCGCGCCTTGGGCATCGCAGGCGCTCGGCCCCCGCTCGCGCTGGCGACCACACACCCCGCGGCCTACGTGCGTGCCCTCGCGAACGCGGGAGAGGGCGCCGAACTCACAGCGGTCGGCGGCCTCGGCGACTTCGGATGGCTGGTGCAGCCGGTTGGAATTCCGAACCCGCTCACCTAGGGGCTCCTACTTGTCGATGTCCCCGACCACGAAGAACAGCGACCCCAGGATCGCCACCATGTCCGCGACCAGCGTCCCCGGCAGCAGCTCCACCAGCGCCTGGATGTTGTTGTACGACGCCAACCGCAGCTTCATCCGGTACGGCGTCTTCTCGCCCTTGCTGACGAGGTAGTAGCCGTTGATGCCGAGCGGGTTCTCGGTCCAGGCGTACGTGTGGCCCTCGGGCGCCTTGAGGACCTTGGGGAGCCGCTGGTTGATCGGGCCGGGCGGCAGCTCGGCGAGCCGGTCCAGGCAGGCGTCGGCGAGGTCCAGGGAGTTGTGGGTCTGCGCCAGGAGGCACTCGAAGCGGGCGAGGCAGTCGCCTTCCTGCCGGGTGACGACCTGGAGGGTGTCCTGGAGTTCGCCGTACGCGAGGTACGGCTCGTCGCGCCGCAGATCGAAGTCGACGCCTGAGCCGCGCGCGATCGGCCCGCTCACGCCGTACGCGTGGACGGTCTCCGGCGCGAGGACGCCCACCCCTCGCGTGCGCCCGCGGAAGATCTCGTTGCCGAGGACCAGGTCGTCGAAGCGGTCCATACGGGAGCGCAGGGCCGCGACGGAGGCACGCGCGCGCGTGGTCCATCCCGCGGGCAGGTCCTCCTTGAGGCCGCCGACGCGGTTGAACATGTAGTGCATACGCCCGCCGGAGACCTCCTCCATGACGTGCTGGAGCTCCTCGCGCTCGGTGAAGGCGTAGAAGATCGGAGTGATCCCGCCCAGCTCCAGCGGATACGAGCCGAGGAACATCAGGTGGTTGAGCACCCGGTTCAGCTCCGCGAGCAGCGTGCGCGTCCACACCGCGCGCGGGGGGACCTCCATGCCGAGCATGCGCTCCACGGCGAGGACCACGCCCAGCTCGTTCGAGAAGGCCGACAGCCAGTCGTGGCGGTTGGCGAGCATGATGATCTGGCGGTAGTCGCGCGCCTCGAAGAGCTTCTCCGCGCCGCGGTGCATATAGCCGATCACGGGCTCCGCGCTCGTGATGCGCTCCCCGTCGAGGGTGAGCCGCAGCCGCAGCACGCCGTGCGTGGACGGGTGCTGGGGCCCGATGTTGAGCACCATGTCGGTGCTCTCCGCGGCACCGCCGATACCGACCGTGGTCTCCGTCGTAGGAGTCATGGCCCCAGTCTCCCCTACGTACGCTTGCCGTATGGAGACGGGGAGCCGGGAGAACCCGGAGGCGGCGGAGGTCGAGCCGACATGGATCGGGCTGCCCCCAGGGCTGCTGCGGATGCGCAGGCTGTTGCTGGTGGTGTGGCTGGGGCTGCTGACGGCGGCCACCGGTCTGCTGCTCGGTCTGTTCACGGGTCCCGCGTGGGCCGCGTTCGCGCTGCTGCCGCTGGCCCTGCTGATATGGGGCTGGGTGATGATCGAGCGCAACTGGCGCTCCTGGCGGTACGCCGAGCGCGCCGACGACCTGCTGATCAGCAGGGGCGTGCTGTGGCGCGAGCTGACCGTCGTCCCCTACGGGCGGATGCAGCTGGTCGAGGTCACCTCCGGGCCCGTCGAACGGCACTTCGGGCTGGCCAGCGTGCAGCTGCACACCGCGGCCGCCGCGACCGACGCGACGATTCCGGGGCTCGATCCGGTCGAGGCGGAACGGCTGCGCGACCGGCTCACCGAGCTGGGCGAGGCACGATCGGCGGGGCTGTGACGGCGCCGGGCGTCGACGGCGCCGTACGCGAGAAGCAACCCGTCACCGAGCGGCGGCTGCATCCCGTGACACCGCTGAGGCGGGCGTGGGCGCCGGTCGCCGTGATCATCGGGTGGGCGTTGCACGACCCCGACCAGACGCAGCGCCAGCTGACCAGGCTGACGACGACCACACTGCTGATCGCGCTCGCCGTGATCGTCCCGGCCGCCGCCCTGTACGGCTTTCTGACCTGGTGGTTCACGCACTTCGCGGTGACCGACACCGAACTGCGCATCCGTACCGGCCTGTTGTTCCGGCGCGCCGCGCACATCCGGCTCGAACGCATCCAGGCCGTCGACGTCACCCAGCCGCTGCTAGCGCGGGTCGCGGGCGTCGCCAAGCTCAAACTCGACGTCGTCGGCACGGACAAGAAGGACGAACTGGCCTTCCTGGGCGCGGACGAGGCGCGCACGCTGCGCGCCGAACTGCTCGCGCGCGCGGCGGGTTTCGCGCCCGAGACGGCGCACGAAGTCGGGGAAGCACCGGCGCAGGAGCTGCTGCGCACGCCCCCGGGCGTACTCGCCGTCTCCCTCGTCCTGACCGGCGCGACCTGGGGCACCCTCGCCGCCGCGCTCGTCGTACCGCCGCTGATATGGCTCGCCACCCACAGCGTGTGGACGGTCCTCGCGGTCGCCCTGCCGCTGCTGGGCGCGGCGGGCGCGAGCAGCGTGGGACGGTTCGTCGCGGAGTACGACTGGACGGTCGCCGAGTCCCCTGACGGGCTGCGCATCGACCGCGGGCTGCTGGACCGCGTCCACGAGACGGTGCCGCCGGGGCGGGTGCAGACCGTACGGATCGTGGAGCCGCTGCTGTGGCGGAGGCGTGGCTGGGTGCGGGTCGAGCTGGATGTCGCCGGGTCCTCGAACTCCCTGCTGCTGCCGGTCGCCCCGCGCGAGATCGCCGAGGCCGTCATCGCGCGCGTGCTGCCCGGGGTGACGGTGCCGCCGTCCCTGTCCCGGCCGCCGCGCCGCGCCGGCCGGTGCCTGCCGCTGTGGTGGCGCGGCTACGGCATCGCGGTCACCAACACGGTCTTCGCCTCCCGGCACGGCCTCCTGCGGCGGAGCCTGGCCCTCGTACCGCACGCGAAGGTGCAGAGCGTACGGCTGGCTCAGGGGCCCTGGAAGCGCGTCTGGCGGCTTGCGGACGTGCATGTGGACACGGGGGCCAACAAGACCGTCACAGCGCGGCTGCGAGACGCTGAGGAGGCGGCGGAGCTGCTGCGCGGGCAGGCGGAGCGGTCACGGACGGGACGCAGGGACGCGCGGCCGGACCGGTGGATGGCGTGAGCCGCCCAGCTGCGGGCGACTTCAGGAAGCCGCGCTCCGCAGCCCCTGCACGTCGATCTGCTCCGTCTCGTCGTGCGCCGTCAGATCGATGACCTGCCCGACACCGCGCGACTCCGCGTCCGCCGGCTTGAACTCCGCCTCGGTCTCCGCCTTGTGGAGCGCGAGCGCCTCCTGGCCGACGACGTCGGCGAGGTCCTCGTTCTGCACGGCTTCCAGCGCGGCGGCCTCCGACTCCAACTCCGTCTTCGTACCGAAGAAGTCGAAGCCGCCCTCGACCGCCGGACGCCGCACGGGCGACGCCGGTACGACGGCCACCGCGGTCGGCACGGTGAAGTGTCCGGAGGGCTGCTGCGCGGACGGGGCCGACTTGCCCATGGAGGTGGCGGTCGCGCGCTCGTGCCCGTCGACCGCCTCGGGCTTCCCCTGCGCTTCGTCCTCCTGCACGGCCTCCCCGGCACCGGCCTTCACCGGCTCCTGCCCGCCGGGAGCGCCGCCCTTGGGCGAACCGTCGTCGTCGGGGGAACCCTTGGGAGCATCGTCGCCTCCCTTGGGGGCACTGTCGGCGTCCCCCTTGGACGCGGCCTCGGCGTCCCCCTTGGACGCGGCCTCGGCGTTCCCCTTGGGCGCGGCGTCGGCGTCACCCTTGGACGCGGCCTCGGCGTCACCCTTGGACGCACTGTCCGTGTCGAACTTCGCCAACGCCACCTTGGCGCGCAGGAAAAGCTTGGACCCTTCCGGAGAGAACACCGCGGGAGCCACCGGCTCGACCTGCTCTGCCTGTCCCGTCTGCTCGTCCTCGGCGGCGTCCACCTGCTCGGCGGATTCACCTGAGGCAGCCACCGCGTCGGTCTCCTCCTCGGGAGCGGACGCCTGCGCCGGCACGGGCGGCAGCGCACGGGCCGGCGTAGTGGTGGCCTCTATCTCCAGCAGACGGCGGCCCTCCAGGGCGGTCGCGCGCTCGGTCTCCGCGGTGGCGTACCGGCGCAGCAACGCCGCGTGCTCGTTGCGCAGTCCGGCCAGCTCCGCACGCTTCGCGCGCAGCCGCTGCTCCAGCTTGACGCGCAGTTCGCGGGACTCCTCGAGGTCCGTCTCGAGTTCGGCGACGCGCTCCTCGTGCCGCCATTCGTCGCTCGCACGCGCGCGCGTGAGGTCGGCGACCTGCTTGCCGGCCTGTGTGTCCCAACGGCGCAGCACGACCGCGCCGATGACCGCCGTCGCCGCGGCGGCCGCGGCAAGACCGCGGAGCACCGTCGGTTCCGAGAACGCCCAGGGGCCGAGCGCGCAGACGACCGAGACGCCTGCGATCGCCGACGGAGGCAGGAGCCTGTGCAAGGGCGGGGAATGGCGGTGACGTCCACGTGGCATGGCCAGAAACTTACCGCGCGTAGGCGAATCTTGGTGGCCCGCCCCATAAAAACACAGCCATCCCGTGTCATTCATACGGCTCAAGGGTGTTTCGGGTTCACCGGTCGCTCAATCGCCCGCTGATCCACTCCAGTGTCGCCGGAATCTCCCGCCGCCAGGTGTTGAAGTTGTGCCCGCCGCTTTCCAGGATGATCGACGAGATCCGCGTCCGGTTCGTCGCCTTGGCGCCCTCTATGAACTTCAGCGTGTCCTTGTAGTTGGATTCACCGACCTTGCTGCTGCTGACGAGCAGTGAAGTGTCGGGCGCAGGCATGTTCTTGAGGTACCAGAACAGGTCGGCACGGTTCCGCAGCGTCTTGTCGCCGTGGAAGAGGTCGCCCGTGGTGCGGTCGATCGGCGCCCTGTAGTACGCGGACAGGCCCGCCCCGGCGGCGTAGACCCAGGGGTGGTGCATGGCGAGCTTGAGAGCGCAGTAGCCGCCCGTCGAGTCGCCGATGATGCCCCAACTCCCCGGTTTTTCGCCCACCCTGTAGTGCCCGCCCACGGCGTCCGGCAGATCTTTGGCAAAAAACGACTCCGTCTGCGGTCCGCCGGGGATGTCCACGCACTCCGTATCCCGCGGCGGCGCGACGGTCGGCCGCAGCATCACGAGGATCATCGGCTGCATACGGCCTTCCTTGGCGAGCCTCCGGGCGGTGTGCGGATAGTCGAGCTTGTCCACGAGCGCCTTGGCGGTGCCCGGATAGCCGGTGAGGACGACGGCTGCGGGGAATGTGCGCGTGCGGTATCGCGCCTGGAAGTACTCCGGCGGCAAGTACACGTACGCGCGCGTGGCGATGTGTGTCGTACGACCGAGGATCTCGACCTCGTGGATCCGGCCCCCGGCGCGCGCGCCAGGGCTGCCCGCCCCCGGAACGCTCCCCGTGTCGAGGACTCGCAGCGGGTCGTCCTCGGGGCCGCCGGGCGTGTGGTCGACGACCACGCCCTCGTCGGTCTCCTGCCCCAGCAGGTCCGCCCAGCTGGCGTAGAACCCGAAGGCCTGGTTGGCGGCGAGGCCGGCCGAGGCGAAGAGTGTCAGCTGGACGGCGAGGAGCAGGGCGACCCGGCCACTGACCGCCCGCCAGGTCCGCCGGGCCAGCCGCGGCCACAGCCACACCGTGCCGGCGAACAGCAGGACGGCGGTGCAGACCGTCAGCGCCAGCACCTTGTTGCTCGTGAGACCCATGGACCGTTCCCTGCCTGCGCTCTCCAGCTCGCCCCCGCACGTCTTCGCAAGGGCTTGTCCGGGGCTTTCCCCAGCCTTTTCAACAGCTTTGAGGAGACGAGTGAACCTCTCCCTCCGAGACACCGTCCTAGAGGGCGCAATGTCGCCGGATGCCCGAATCGGCACCGGATCCAAGGTCTCTCGCAGAACTATGGGATGCGATGTCTGTCAGGACAGATGTGGAAATGTCGGGTGGGGTTCCGCAGCGAACCCACCGGGTACGGCACGTGCTGCGCGGCCCGCGCCCCGAAGCCGTTCCCGTCCTCGTCGCCAGAGCGTGTGCCCTCGTGGGCTTGCTGGACATCGCCGCGGGTGTCTTCCCACGGTTCAGGCACAGCCGTATGCACACGATGGCCGAGGTGCTGCCCGGCTCGTTCGGCCCGTTCGCGGCCGCGCTCTCGCTCAGCGCCGGCGTGCTGTTGCTGCTGCTCGCCCACGGCCTGAGGCGTTGCAAGCGCCGGGCCTGGCGGGCCGCCGTCGCCCTGCTTCCATTCGGCGCGCTGGCACAGTTCACGTACCGCCACTCCGTGGTCGGCGCGGTGATCTCGCTGGCGCTGCTGGCGCCGCTGGTGCGCCACCGCGACCAGTTCAGGGCCCTGCCCGACCCGCGCAGCCGATGGCGCGCGCTCGCCAACTTCGTCCTCATGGGCGCCGGTTCGCTCCTCCTCGGGCTGCTCATCGTCAGCGTCCACTCCAAGACCCTGGTCGGCGACCCGAGCCTCGCCGACCGCCTCACGCACGTCCTCTACGGCCTGTTCGGCTTCGAAGGCCCGGTCGACTACCGGGGCAACACGTCGTGGACCGTCGCCATGTGCCTGGGCGCCCTCGGCCTGCTCACCGCCGTGACGACCATCTACCTCGCTTTCCGCCCCGAACACCCGGCCGCACGCCTCACCGACGAGGACGAAGCCCGTCTGCGCGCCCTTCTGGACAAGCACGGCGGCCGCGACTCCCTCGGCCACTTCGCCCTGCGCCGCGACAAGGCGGTGGTGTTCTCCCCCAGCGGCAAGGCGGCGGTGACGTACCGCGTCGTGTCCGGTGTGATGCTGGCCAGCGGCGATCCGATCGGCGATGTGGAGGCCTGGCCGGGCGCCATCGAACGGTTCATGGACGAGGCCAAGGCGCACTCGTGGACACCCGCGGTCATGGGCTGCTCCGAGACCGGCGGCGAGGTCTGGACCCGTGAGACCGGCCTCGACGCCCTCGAACTGGGCGACGAGGCGGTGGTGGACGTCCCGGATTTCTCCCTCACCGGCCGCGCGATGCGCAATGTGCGTCAGATGGTCAAGCGCATCGAGCGCGCCGGTTACGAGACCCGGGTACGACGAGTGCGTGACCTCGGCGAGACCGAGCTGGACCGCATCCGCCGCGCCGCCGACGACTGGCGCGGCACCGACACCGAACGCGGCTTCTCCATGGCCCTCGGCCGCATCGGCGACGCAGCCGACGGCGACTGCTTGATCGCCACCGCCCACAAGGCCGACGACGAGCCTGGTAAGTACGGCGATCTGAAGGCGATCCTGCACTTCGTGCCCTGGGGCACGGACGGGGTGTCCCTTGACCTGATGCGGCGCGACCGCTCGGCCGACCCCGGCATGAACGAGCTGCTGATCGTGGCGGCCCTCCAGGCGGCTCCGAAGTTCGGCATCGCGCGCGTGTCGCTCAACTTCGCCATGTTCCGCTCGGCGCTGGCACGCGGCGAGAAGATCGGCGCAGGACCGGTGCTGCGCGCCTGGCGGGGCCTGCTGGTCTTCCTCTCCCGCTGGTTCCAGATCGAGTCCCTGTACAAGTTCAACGCGAAGTTCCGGCCCCGCTGGGAGCCCCGCTTCGTCGTCTACCGCGCCTCCGCCGACCTCCCGCGCATCGGCTTCGCCGCCATGCAGGCGGAAGGTTTCGTCAACCTCGCCCTGCCCCTCCCCCGCTTCCTGCGCCGCCGCACGACCACCCCGCGGCCGTGCGCCCACGCGGTCGGGGAGGGAGACGTCCGCGCGGCATAGACAGGCCCGAGCGCAAGCCCCGCCCGCCAAGCCCGGGGCTGCCGCTCGGGCCGCCGGACCTCGGCGGCCCCACCGGGGCCTAGGCTGAACGTATGAGCAAGCAGAGCGGACGCGGGCACGTCGCCGGTCTTCCTGAGTGGGACCGCTGCGCGGTCATGGGAGTCGTGAACGTCACCCCCGATTCCTTCTCCGACGGCGGCCGCTGGTTCGACACGACGGCCGCCGTGAAACACGGCCTCGCCCTGGTCACCGAGGGAGCGGACCTCATCGACGTCGGCGGCGAGTCCACCCGCCCCGGCGCCACCCGCGTCGACGAGGCGGAGGAACTCAGGCGCGTCATCCCCGTCGTACGCGAGCTCGCCTCCGAAGGCGTCACCGTCTCCGTGGACACCATGCGCGCCTCCGTCGCCCAGCAGTCCCTCGCGGCCGGCGCCGCCCTCGTCAACGACGTCAGCGGCGGCCTCGCCGACCCCGCGATGATCCCCGTCGTCGCGGAAGCGGGCGCCCCCTTCGTCGTCATGCACTGGCGCGGCTTCCTGGAGGGCAGCACCGTCAAGGGCGTCTACGCCGACGTCGTCACCGAAGTCCTCGACGAACTCCACGCGCGCGTGGACGCCGTCCTGGCGGGCGGCATCGCCCCCGACCGCATCGTCGTCGACCCCGGCCTCGGCTTCTCCAAGGGGGCCGAACACGATCTGATCCTCCTCGCCCACCTCGACCGCCTGCACGCCCTGGGCCATCCCCTGCTCGTCGCCGCCTCCCGCAAGCGCTTCCTCGGCCGCGTCCTGGCCGGACCGGAGGGCGCACCCCCGCCCGCACGCGAGCGCGACGCCGCCACGGCAGCCGTCTCCGCACTCGCGGCGCACGCCGGCGCATGGGCGGTCCGCGTACACGAGGTGCGCGCCACGGCGGACGCCGTACGAGTCGCGCGCGCCGTGGAGGGAGCGCGCACCCCCGGCGCAGAAGGAGCGCGCGGCGCCGAAGGAGCCCGGTGAGCGCCCCCCACACCGACGTCGAGCAGGTCGAGCTCGCCAACACCGCCTTCTACGAAGCGATGGAGCGCGGCGACTTCGAAGAGCTGTCCTCGCTCTGGCTCACCCCGTCCGACCTGGGCGTCGACGAGACCTACCACGACCCGGCGGACTCCGGCGTGATCTCCTGCGTGCACCCCGGCTGGCCGGTACTGACCGGCCGCGGCGAGGTCCTGCGCTCGTACGCGCTGATCATGGCGAACACCGACTACATCCAGTTCTTCCTCACCGATGTGCACGTCTCCGTCACCGGCGACACCGCCCTGGTGACCTGCACCGAGAACATCCTCAGCGGCGGCCCCGCCCCCGAGGGGGACGAGGAACTCGGCCCCCTGGTCGGACAGCTCGTCGTCGCCTCGAACGTGTTCCGCCGAACACCCGCCGGCTGGAAGCTCTGGTCGCACCACGCCTCCCCGGTTCTGGCCGAAACCGACGAGGAGGAAGGCGACGACACACCCGCCTGAGTGGGTAGGCGCACCTTTAGGGACCAAGGGGATACCAGAAGTGGTTGGAATCACTGAGCCCCGGGTATGGGCGGCTACCAACCCGTGAGCCGCCGGGTTCCCCCGGGGAAACACACGATGAAAGCTGCGAGGCCTGGCTCGGGCACGGACCCCCGTGGCCCGGCCCTGTCAGTGTCCGCAGGTAGATTCGTTTGAGGCCGGTGCGCCGCCCGCACCCGGTGCACATCGGCCGTTACCGACGATTGCAGGAGTGATTCGCGTGGATCGTGTCGCGCTGCGCGGCCTCAAGGCCCGCGGGCACCACGGTGTGTTCCCCAGGGAGCGCGAAGAGGGCCAGACGTTCATCGTGGACCTCGTCCTGGGCCTGGACACCCGGCCGGCCGCCGCCGACGACGACCTGGCGAAGACCGTGCACTACGGCATCGTGGCGGAGGAGGTCGTGTCCGTCGTCGAGGGCGAGCCCGTCAACCTCATCGAAACGCTCGCCGAGCGCATCGCCCAGGTCTGTCTGAAGCACGAAGGGGTCGCGGAGGCCGAGGTCTGCGTCCACAAACCGGACGCGCCGATCACGGTCCCCTTCGACGACGTGACCGTCACCATCACCCGGAGCCGAGTATGACCGCATCGTTCACCGAGGGTCACAGCGACCCGACCGTACAGCCGGTACCCGCCTCCGTCGTCGAGAAGGTCGACGCCGCCGACACCACCCTGCAGAATCCCAAACGGGCCGTGATCTCCCTCGGCGCCAACCTCGGCAACCGCCTGGAGACCCTCCAGGGCGCCATCGACGCCCTCGAGGACACCCCCGGCGTCCGCATCAGGTCGGTCTCGCCGGTGTACGAGACGGAGCCATGGGGCGTGGAACCCGGCAGCCAGCCCTCGTACTTCAACGCGGTCGTGGTCCTGAAGACCACCCTCCCCCCGTCCTCGCTTCTGGAGCGGGCGCACGCGGTCGAGGAGGCCTTCCACCGCGTCCGGGACGAGCACTGGGGCGCACGCACCCTCGACGTCGACATCGTCGCGTACGCCGAAGTCGTCTCCGACGACCCCCAGCTCACCCTCCCCCACCCGCGCGCCCATGAACGCGCCTTCGTCCTGGCCCCCTGGCACGACCTGGAGCCGGGCGCCCAGCTCCCCGGCCGCGGCGCGGTCGCCGACCTCCTCGACAACGTCACCCGAGAAGGCGTCGCAGCCCGCAAGGACCTGGAACTCCGGCTGCCTGAATAGTCGTTAAGGTCGACACGACCACTAGGTCGGACCGCCGGGTCACCTCGACCGCAGGACCGGCACCGATCCGGGGAGCTGAAGGGACACCGTGAGAGAGCTGCACATCAGGGTGCTGGCCGGCGTTTTCGTCGTCGCCGGCGTCCTGTCCTGGGCGGGCGCCCGCCTCTGGAACTCGATCGGGACGCTCCCCAGCGTCCCGCTGGCCGCGCCCATCGTGCTGGCCGTGATCGCCGCGGTCCTCCTCGCCACGGCGCTCTCGCTGCGCGCCCGCCTCAAGGCCCAGCGCGAGCGCCGCCCCGAGGCCAAGGGCGTCGACCCCCTCATGGCGGCCCGAGCGGTCGTCTTCGGCCAGGCCAGCGCACTGGTCGCCGCCCTCGTCGCCGGCATGTACGGCGGCACCGGCGTCTTCCTCCTGGAATCCCTCGACATCCCCGCCCGCCGCGACCAGGCCATCTACGCCGGCTTCTCGGTCGTGGCCGGTATCGCCGTCATAGCGGCAGCCATCTTCCTGGAGCGGGTCTGCAAACTCCCACAGGACGACGACGACCACACCCCAGGGGCGGCTTCCGCGGCGTGACGGTCAGCGCGCCAGTATCAGGCTCATTGCCTCGGCACGGGTCGTGGCATCCCGAAGCTGCCCACGCACCGCCGACGTGGTCGTCTTGGCACCCGGCTTGCGAATGCCGCGCACCGACATGCACATGTGCTCGGCCTCGATGACGACGATCGCACCCCGCGCCTCAAGAATCCGCATGAGCGAGTCGGCGATCTGTGTGGTGAGTCGTTCCTGCACCTGAGGGCGGCGGGCGAACACCTCAACGAGGCGCGCAAGCTTCGAAAGGCCGGTGATCTTGCCCGTTTCAGCCGGAATGTAGCCGACGTGAGCTACACCATGGAACGGCAGCAAATGATGTTCACAGAGGCTGACGATCTCAATGTCCTTCACCAGGACCATCTCATCGTGCCCCAGATCGAACGTCGTCGTCAGAACGTCCTCGGGCTCCTGCCACAGCCCGGCCAGAAGCTCGTGATATGCCCGAGCCACCCGCCCCGGCGTCTCCCTGAGCCCCTCCCGGTCCGGGTCCTCGCCGACCGCGATCAGCAGTTCGCGCACGGCGTTCTCGGCGCGCTTCTCGTCGAACTCGCCGATGGAGCCCTCGCCGTCCAGCGTCACGGGGTCGGTCATGTCGTGCCTCGTTCCTAGATGTCGTGCATAGGCATACGAAGATGCCGCGCCCCCCAGGCTAAAACCAGGGGGGCGCGGCAATCATTCCGGGCCTGGTGAGACCACCGAGGCCGAGAGGGTCAGCCTTCCGGACGCTCCTCGGGGGCCGGTTCCGGGACGGGCTCCGCCGAGGTGGTGGCCTTGGCGGTGGTGATCGCCGGGGTCGCGCCGTTGGCTCCGTTCGTCAGTGCCAGCTCCTTGGGGGAGAGCACCGGCGGGCGGGTGGACGGGGTGCGACGGGACGAGCCGGTCCAGGCAGGGCGCGGCGGGCGCTTGACGATGGGGGCGAAGATCTCGGCGATCTGCTCCTTGTTCAGCGTCTCCTTCTCGAGCAGCGCGAGGACCAGGTTGTCCAGGACGTCGCGGTTCTCGACCAGGATCTCCCAGGCCTCGTTGTGCGCGGTCTCGATGAGCTTCTTGACCTCTTCGTCGACGAGCGCGGCGACCTCTTCCGAGTAGTCGCGCTGGTGAGCCATCTCACGTCCGAGGAAGGGCTCGCTGTTGTCGCCGCCGAACTTGATCGCGCCGAGACGCTCGGTCATGCCGTACTGCGTGACCATCGCGCGGGCCGTTGCGGTGGCCTTCTCGATGTCGTTCGCAGCGCCCGTCGTCGGGTCGTGGAAGACCAGTTCCTCCGCCGCCCGGCCGCCCAGCATGTAGGCCAGCTGGTCCAGCATCTCGTTGCGGGTGGTGGAGTACTTGTCCTCGTCCGGCAGGACCATCGTGTAGCCGAGGGCGCGGCCTCTCGACAGGATCGTGATCTTGTGGACCGGATCGGAGTTCGGGGAAGCCGCCGCGACCAGGGCGTGGCCGCCCTCGTGGTACGCGGTGATCTTCTTTTCCTTGTCCGACATGATCCGGGTCCGCTTCTGCGGGCCCGCCACGACGCGGTCGATGGCTTCGTCCAGGAAGTGGTTGTCGATCAGCTTCTTGTCGCTGCGCGCGGTGAGGAGCGCGGCTTCGTTCAGCACGTTCGACAGATCCGCACCCGTGAAGCCCGGCGTGCGGCGCGCGACCGCCGACAGGTCCACGTCCGGAGCGACCGGCTTGCCCTTCTGGTGAACCTTGAGGATCTCCAGACGGCCCTGCATGTCCGGGCGGTCGACCGCGATCTGGCGGTCGAAACGGCCGGGGCGCAGAAGGGCCGGGTCGAGGATGTCGGGCCGGTTCGTCGCGGCGATGAGAATCACGCCGCCCTTGACGTCGAAGCCGTCCATCTCGACGAGCAGCTGGTTGAGGGTCTGCTCGCGCTCGTCGTGACCGCCGCCGAGGCCGGCGCCGCGGTGGCGGCCGACCGCGTCGATCTCGTCGACGAAGACGATCGCCGGGGCGTTCGCCTTGGCCTGCTCGAACAGGTCACGGACTCGGGAGGCACCGACACCGACGAACATCTCGACGAAGTCGGAACCGGAGATCGAGTAGAAGGGCACGCCTGCCTCGCCCGCGACGGCGCGCGCAAGCAGCGTCTTGCCGGTGCCAGGAGGCCCGTAGAGCAGTACGCCCTTGGGGATCTTGGCGCCCACGGCCTGGAACTTCGCCGGTTCCTGGAGGAATTCCTTGATCTCCTGGAGCTCCTCGACGGCCTCGTCCGAGCCGGCGACGTCCGAGAACGTCGTCTTCGGGGTGTCCTTGGTGATGAGCTTCGCCTTGGACTTCCCGAAGTTCATCACTCGGGAGCCGCCGCCCTGCATCTGATTCATCAGGAACAGGAAAACGACCACGATGAGGACGAAGGGGAGCAGGGAGAGCAGGATCCCGACGAACGGGTTCTGCTTGGACGGCGAGACTGTGTAGCCGTCCGTGATCTGCTTGTCCTGGTACTTCTGCTGCAGCGTGCCGGCGATGGTCACGCCCTGGTCGCCGATATAGCTCGCCTGGATCTTCGAGCTGCCCTCGATCTTCTGGCCGTCCTTGAGCGTGACCTTGATGGTCTGCTCGTCGCCGGTGGTCAGCTTGGCCGCTTCGACCTTGTTCTCATTGATCGCCTGGACGACCTGGCCGGTGTCCACCGTCTTGTAGCCGCCGGACGAGCCGACGACCTGCATCAACACGACCACGGCAAGGACGGCCAGCACGATCCACATGACCGGCCCACGGAAGTATCGCTTCACGTCCATCCATACGGAGCGGTGCCGCCCCGTCCCTCCTGCCATAGTGAGTTTGATAAGACAGTTCTTCTGACGGTACCCCAGCATTGTGGGCCGAAGCCGCACAGGGCCGCAGGCAATCCCGTCTGCATGCTCCAACGCGGCTGAACCCGCTGGGGTTCCCGATCGTCTTACAGTGCTTGGCCCGAGTGGCTCAGCCGCCGTAGACGTGAGGCGCGAGCGTACCGACGAACGGGAGGTTGCGGTACTTCTCGGCGTAGTCGAGACCGTAGCCGACGACGAACTCGTTGGGGATGTCGAAGCCGACCCACTCGACGTCGATGGCGACCTTGGCGGCTTCGGGCTTGCGGAGCAGGGTGCAGATCTTCAGGGACTCGGGCTCGCGGGAGCCGAGGTTGGAGATCAGCCAGGACAGGGTCAGGCCGGAGTCGATGATGTCCTCGACGATGAGGACGTGCTTGCCCTTGATGTCGGTGTCGAGGTCCTTGAGGATCCGTACGACACCGGAGGACTGGGTGCCCGCGCCGTACGAGGAGACGGCCATCCAGTCCATCGTGAGCGGGGTGGACAGCGCACGCGCCAGGTCCGCCATGACCATCACCGCGCCCTTGAGGACGCCGACGATCAGCAGGTCCTTGCCCGCGTACTCCGCGTCGATCTTCGCGGCCAGCTCGGCCAGCTTCGCGTCGATCTCTTCCTTGGTGATGAGTACCGACCTGAGGTCGGCACCCATGTCTTTCGCGTCCACCCGCATCACTTTCGGTCGTCCCACCGGCCGCCCACCCCCCCGGAAGGGGGGCAAGGATTCAGCCTTGCCGAATCACCAGTCTGCCACCCTGCCGCTGGGCGACGACTTTGCCCGGGAGATTGATGGCCCCCTGGCCGCGCCAGCCGGTGATCAGCCGGTCGACTTCCTCGATGTGGCGGGCGAAGAGCGAACCGGCGGGGGCGCCTGCCTCGATGGCGGCGCGGCGCAGGATCCGGCGGCGTACGGCGGGCGGCAGGGCGTAGAGCTTCGCGCACTCCAGGCGGCCCGCGGTGTCCCGGACGGTGGCCTCGGCCTGGCTGGCCCAGGCGTCGAGGGCGTCGGCGTCGTCGCGGGAGAGCTGGGCGGTGCGGGCGAGGGCTTCGACGACGCCTTTGCCGAGCGCTTTCTCCAGGGCGGGCAGGCCCTCGTGGCGCAGCCGGGAGCGGGTGTAGGCCGGGTCGGCGTTGTGGGGGTCGTCCCAGACGGGGAGGGACTGGACCATGCAGGCCTTGCGGGCGGTCTGCCGGTCGAGGTGGAGGAAGGGCCGCCGGTAACGGCGGGTGGCCCCCGGACCCCCGGAAACAGCGGCCATTCCGGACAGGGAGCGGATGCCGGAGCCGCGTGCGAGGCCGAGGAGGACGGTTTCGGCCTGGTCGTCGCGGGTGTGGCCGAGCAGGACGGCATCGACGCCGTGGCGGACGGCGACGGCGTCGAGGGCGGCGTACCGGGCGTCGCGGGCGGCGGCTTCGGGCCCTCCCTCGCGGCCGACGCGCACGGCGACGGACTCGACCGGGTCCAGGCCGAGTTCGGTGAGGCGCAGGACGACTTCTGCGGCGCGCACCTCGGAGCCGGGCTGCAAGCCGTGGTCGATGGTGACGCCGCCCGCGCGGATGCCGAGTTTGGGGGCCTCGAAGGCGAGGGCGGAGGCGAGGGCCACGGAGTCGGCGCCGCCGGAGCACGCCACGAGCACGAGCGGCGAGGACGGGCGCTCGTACGCGGTCTCGGTGGTGGGGTGGCCGTGTTCGTTGAGGATGTCGTGGAGGACGCGGCGAACCGCCAGGCGTATCGCCGCGACCGCAGGATGGGGACCCATGTCCGGTTCCCTTCATGAAGTTTTCGGGGGTGAGCTCGGCTCGGTCACTCAGAGTGTGTAGATGGTGACAGAGCCGGGCCGTTCCCCGAGCATTGCACGCCTACCCAGGGCTCACGGTCCCTCGGACGGGTGATTGGAGGAGCGTTCGCCCGTCGTCGGCCGAATTCCTTTCACCACGCACGGCTTCCTTTCACCACGTACCGCGCTGATTCACGACTCGGCCTTGCGATGCACCCGCGCGATCCAGTCCGCCGGTTTGGCGATCTCCACCTTGGTCGGCAGTGTGTTCGGGGAGGTCCATACGCGGTTGAAGCCGTCCATGCCGACCTCGTCGACGACGGCGCGTACGAAGCGTTCGCCGTCCCGGTACTGCCTGAGTTTGGCGTCCAGGCCCAGCAGCTTGCGCAGGGCCACGTCCAGTCGGGAGGCGCCCTTGGCGCGGCGCTGCTGGAACTTCTCGCGGATCTCGGCGACGGACGGCACGACGGCCGGGCCGACGCCGTCCATGACGAAGTCGGCGTGTCCCTCCAGCAGGGACATCACGGCGGTGAGGCGGCCGAGGATCTCCCGCTGGGCCGGGGTCTGCACGATCTCCACGAGGGAGCGGCCGCCGTCGTCCTCCTCGCCCTCGGGGCGTCCGCCCGCGAGGGACTGTGCGGCTTCCCGGATGCGCTCCAGGACGGTCATGGGGTCGACGTCGGTCTCCCCCAAGAACGACTGGATTTCGCCCTCCAGGTGGTCCCGGAGCCAGGGCACGGCCGTGAACTGCGTGCGGTGCGTCTCCTCGTGCAGGCACACCCAGAGCCGGAAGTCGTGCGGCTGTACGTCGAGTTCGCGTTCCACGTGCACGATGTTCGGCGCGACGAGCAGCAGCCTGCCGCCGCCGTTCTCCCCCGCCGGGAGTTCGCGGGTGGCCGGGGCGAATGTCTCGTACTGGCCGAGGACGCGGGAGGCCAGGAAGGACAGCAGCATGCCCAGTTCGACACCGGTGACCTTGCCGCCGACGGCGCCGAGGACCGCTCCGCCTGGGGTGCTGCTGCGCCGCTCCTGCATCTTGTCGAGCAGCGGCTTGAGGATCTCCCGGAACCCGGCGACGTTCGCCCGAACCCAGCCGGGGCGGTCGACGACGAGTACGGGGGTGTCATGGGCGTCGTCCGTGCCCATTCGGGTGAAGCCCCGGACGTGTTGCTCGGAGGCTTTGGCATGCCGGCGCAGCTCTGCGACGACAGCCCTGGCCTCGTCGCGGCTCACCTCGGGGCCCGGCCTTACCAGCCGGGTCGCGGTCGCCACCGCGAGATTCCAGTCGACCATCTCGGCACCACCGATGCTCGTCATGCGTCAACGGTACGTGAGCGTTCCCACTTGGGGCAGGCCGTGGGGGTCGGCCCAGGTGGCGTCGAGCGGTGACGGCGGTCTGACGGCGGTCACCGACAGCCGCACGACGCCAGTGCCGTCGCCGTCCTGTCGAGGACCGATTGCGCCGCCCCCGCATCGGTCGTGTCCGATGCCAGGAAGGCGAACGCCAGCAGGTGTCCGTCCTGGTCGACCACCGTTCCCGCCAGGGCGTTCACGCCGGTCAGGGTGCCGGTCTTGGCTCGTACGACGCCTGCCGCGCCGTCGGTGTAGCGGCTGGTCAGGGTGCCGGTGAAGCCTGCTACGGGGAGGCCGGTGAGGGCGGGGCGGAGTTCGGGGTGGGCGGGGTCGGCGGACTTCGCCAGGAGGCCGGTGAGGAGGCCGACGGTGAGGCGGTCGTCGCGGCTCAGGCCGCTGCCGTCCTTGAAGTGCGCACCCGCCACGGGGAGTCCGAGCTTCTTCAGCCGGGCCTGGATCGCCCTGCCCGCGCCGTCGAAGCTGGCCTCCTCGCCCGTGGCGATGGCGGTCTGGCGGGCCAGGGCCTCGGCGATGTCGTTGTCGCTGTTGGTCAGCATGCGTTCGACCAGGGCGGACAGCGGGGGCGACTGCACCGTGGCGAGGGTGTCGGCGCGGCCCGTCGCCTTGGAGGGGCCGGGCGCGGTCGTCTTGATGCCGTGATCCTTCAGGAAGTCCGCGAACATGCGGGTCGCGTCCGCCGCCGGGTCCGGCACCCGCTCGACCTGGCCGCTCGTCGAGTCGTCCGTGCGGGCCTCGTCGGCCATCAGGGCGCTGACGAGGGCGAGGTTGGGGTTCTCGCCGATGGAGTGGAGTTCGGGACCGGCGTACAGCGTGGTGTCGTAGGAGAGCGTCACCTCGCGCAGCCCGCGCTTCTTCAGGGCCGCGGCCGTCCTGTCGGCCAGAGTGCGCAGGCTAGCCCAGCCCTCGGCGTCCTCGCGGGCCGTGAGGGTGGGGTCGCCGCCGCCGACGAGGACGAGTTCCTTGGTGTCGGGTTCGAGGGCGGCGCGGGTGGTGAGGCGGTGGTCGGCGCCCATCGCGGAGAGGGCGGCGACCGCGGTGGCGATCTTCGTGGTGGAGGCGGGGGTCAGCGCTTCGCCGGCGCCGGAGGCGTACAGCTGCTTGCCGGTGGCGACGTCGACGACCGCGGCGGTGTGCCGGGAGCCGAGTGCGGCGTCCTTCAGCAGGGGGTCGAGGACGGCGGCGAGGGCCCTGCCGTTCGGCGCGGACTTCACCGTGTTGGCGGTACCGCCGAGGCCGGTGAGCACGGACGCGGCGCTGGGGGCGGGCCGGGGTGCCGTGGCTGTCGTACCGGAATTACGACCGTGATCTGCGCCACCCGTGGACTCCTGGGCGGCTGCCCGGTCCCGCTCGGCCGTACGCTGACCGGTGGAGTCCCAGGGGCCGGCCGCGGTCACCACAAAGGCGGCCAGGGCCAGTCCGGCGATGGCGGCACCGGTGGTGTACTGCCAGGTCTTCAGCCCCGTACCCCGCGCGACCTGCGGTTTCGCGGCCCGGGCCAGCCGTGTGACCCGCGGCCGCACGGCTGCCGTGGCCCGTGCGACGCGCGGTCGTACGGCGTCCGCTGCTCGTGCGAGACGCGGTCGTACGGCGTTCGCGATCCGCACCACATGCGGTTTCGCGACCCGCCACGGCCTCTGCTCTGGCACGACCACCAGCCCCTTTCGCGATCACACACCTGCGTGAGGGACACTTAACCACCAGAACTATGTGCTGATCATGGAGGAGCCACCGGTGGAGTTCGACGTCACGATCGAGATTCCGAAGGGTTCGCGGAACAAGTACGAGGTGGACCACGAGACCGGTCGGATCCGCCTGGACCGTCGACTCTTCACTTCGACCAGCTACCCGGCCGACTACGGCTTCGTCGAGAACACCCTCGGCGAGGACGGCGACCCGCTGGACGCGCTGGTCATCCTGGACGAGCCGACCTTCCCCGGTTGCCTGATCCAGTGCCGCGCGATCGGCATGTTCCGGATGACCGACGAGGCCGGCGGCGACGACAAGCTGCTGTGCGTGCCCGCGCACGACCCGCGGGTGGAGCACCTGCGTGACATCCACCACGTGTCGGAGTTCGACCGCCTGGAGATCCAGCACTTCTTCGAGGTCTACAAGGACCTGGAGCCCGGCAAGTCCGTCGAGGGCGCCGACTGGGTGGGCCGTACCGAGGCCGAGGCCGAGATCGAGCGGTCGTACAAGCGCTTCAAGGACCAGGGCGGTCACTGATCCTGCCGTCGTCGAAGGGGCCGCACGCACGTGCGGCCCCTTCGCGTATCTGTGCGCATACTGAGGGCTGCGATACGGGTCGTACAGGGAGCGCTACGCAGTGACGGACGCGGAGGACCGCAAGCCGCGGTCGGACGAAGCGAGGACTGTCTACGACTCCGAGGTCACGTCGGAGTTCGCGATCCCACAGGGGCTGGCCACGCCCAAGACCGGCGGTGAGTCGGAGACGACGTCCGAGTTCGCGGTGCCGGACGGGCTGGAGGTGGCGGCGCCGGCGTTCGACGAGCCGGAGGGGTCGGCCTTCAGTACGCCGAGGATGTATCGCGCGCGGCAGGCGCCCCCCGCGTTCACGCCGCCGAGCGGCATCCCGGCCGTCAGTCTGACGAAGGACCTGCCCTGGCAGGACCGGATGCGCACGATGCTGCGTCTGCCGGTGGCCGAGCGGCCCGCGCCGGAGGCGGTGCACAAGTCGGAGGACGAGGGCCCGGCCGTCCCGCGCGTGCTCGACCTGACCCTGCGCATCGGCGAGTTGCTGCTGGCGGGCGGTGAGGGCGCGGAGGACGTGGAGACGGCGATGTTCGCGGTCTGCCGGTCGTACGGGCTCGACCGCTGTGAGCCGAACGTCACCTTCACGCTGCTGGCGATCTCCTACCAGCCGTCCCTCGTCGACGATCCGGTGACGGCATCCCGGACCGTGCGGCGCCGGGGCACGGACTACACACGGCTCGCGGCCGTGTTCCACCTCGTGGACGACCTCAGCGATCCGGAGATCCCGATCTCCCTGGAGGAGGCGTACCGGCGGCTCGCCGAGATCCGCCGCAACCGGCACCCGTATCCCACCTGGGTGCTGACCCTGGCCAGCGGGCTGCTCGCGGGGGCCGCCTCCGTGCTCGTCGGCGGTGATCTGATCGTGTTCGTCGCGGCCATGCTCGGCGCGATGCTCGGCGACCGGCTGGCGTGGATGTGCGCCGGGCGAGGGCTGCCGGAGTTCTATCAGTTCACGGTCGCCGCGATGCCTCCGGCCGCGATAGGGGTCGCGCTGACCGTCGCCCACGTGGACGTGAAGGCGTCCGCCGTCATCACCGGTGGGCTGTTCGCGCTGCTGCCCGGGCGGGCTCTGGTGGCGGGCGTGCAGGACGGGCTGACCGGGTTCTACATCACCGCGGCGGCGCGGCTGCTGGAGGTCCTGTACTTCTTCGTGGGCATCGTGGTCGGGGTGCTCCTGGTGCTCTACTTCGGTGTGAAGCTGGGTGCGGAGCTGAATCCCGACGCGGCGCTGGGGGACACGAACCGGCCACTGTGGCAGATCGGTGCTTCGATGCTGCTGTCGCTGACGTTCGCGGTGTTGATGCAGCAGGAGCGGTCCACGGTGGTGTGGGTGACCCTCAATGGGGGTGTCGCCTGGATCGTGTACGGCGCGATGCACTACCCGGGTGATCTGTCGCCGGTCGCTTCTACGGCCGTGGCGGCGGGGTTGGTGGGGCTGTTCGGGCAGCTGTTGTCGCGGTATCGGTTCGCTTCCGCGTTGCCCTTTACGACCGCGGCGATCGGGCCCCTGTTGCCGGGGTCGGCCACGTATTTCGGGTTGTTGTCGATCGCGCAGAACCAGATGGACGAGGGGCTGGTCTCGTTGGCCAAGGCGGCGTCACTCGCCATGGCCATCGCGATCGGCGTGAATCTCGGTTCGGAGATCTCCCGGCTGTTTCTGCGGATTCCCGGCGGGGCTGGAGCGGGCCGCCGGGCGGCCAAGCGGACGCGGGGATTCTGAGCGCCTAGGAGCTCGGGAGGTTCTGGAAGGGGCGCTGCAGGCACCCCTAGTTCTGCGGGTAGCCGTTCTCGTTGTACGGCGGGTACTGCTGCTGGTAGCCGCCCTGGCCATGGCCCTTGGGGTACTGCTGCTGCGGGTACTGCGGGGCGTACGACTGCTGGGGCTGCGGCTGGTTGTAGTAGTCGTAGTGCTGCTGGCCCTGGTCGGTCGGGGAGATGCGGCGGAGTTGGGTCGTGGCGTCGTCCATGACCTGGGGCTGAGGGGGCTGCGGCTGCTGGGGCGGGGTCTTCTTGTTGTTGGAGCGGGCCCGGAGGAGCTCGATGATGATCGGGACCACGGAGATGAAGACGATCAGGATGAGGATCGCTTCGATGTTCTTCTTGACGAAGTCGATGTTGCCGAGCCAGGAGCCGAGCAGGGTGACGCCGGCGCCCCACAGGATGCCGCCGACGACGTTGAAGATCAGGAACGAGCGGTACCGCATGCCGCTGACGCCGGCGATGATCGGCGTGAAGGTGCGCACGATGGGCACGAAGCGGGCCAGGACCAGGGACTTGGGGCCGTACTTCTCGAAGAAGTCGTGGGCCTTGGTGACGTTCTCCTGCTTGAAGAAGCGGGAGTCCGGGCGCTTGAACAGCGACGGGCCGACCTTCTTGCCGAACATGTAGCCCGCCTGGTCGCCGAGGATCGCGGCGACGCAGATCAGCACGACGGCGCCCCACAGGGGGAAGTCCAGCTGCTTCGATGTGATCAGCAGACCGGCCGTGAACAGCAGGGAGTCACCCGGCAGGAAGAAGCCGATGAGCAGACCCGACTCCGCGAAGACGATGAGGAGCAGGCCCCAGATCCCGAAGTTGTCCAGCAGCGTGTTCGGATCCAGCCAGCTCGGTCCGAGGGCAAGCGTCGTCACGGTTCCGGGCTCCTGAGGGGTTGGGAAGTGCGGCGGCCGGTGCGGCCGGACAAAGCTATCAACGCAAGGTGTCCGTCCCAGGTTCCACCGGTGTCTCCAGGATGCACTGTGCGGCGACCGAGGCGAAGCTGTGGGTCATGGGCATCGAGGACTACGGCGGCGGCCAGGGGCCCCAGCCGGACGTATTGGTCGTGACGACGAACGACGTCCCCGGATATCGCGTCCAGGAGGTTCTGGGCGAGGTCTTCGGGCTGACCGTGCGGTCGCGGCACCTGGGCAGTCAGATCGGCGCCGGACTGAAGTCGATGATCGGCGGCGAGCTCAGAGGGCTGACGAAGACGCTGGTGCAGACCCGCAACCAGGCCATGGAGCGGCTCGTCGAGCAGGCACGCGCGCGTGGAGCCAACGGAGTACTGGCGTTCCGCTTCGATGTGACGGAGGCCGCGGACGTCGGCACGGAGGTGTGCGCGTACGGGACGGCGGTGGTCCTGGCCCGGGAGTAGGGCAACGCCCGGGCCAGGGGGTTACGAGGTGTGCCGGGCGGCGTTCGCCGTGATCGCGTCCCTCAGGTGCTCGGCGAGGCCCGGGCGCATGGAGTCGTAGAACGCCTTGAAGCGTTCGTCGGAGACGTACATCTCGGCCAGTCCCGTGTGGATTTCGTACGTGCACTCGTAGAACCACTTGGTGATGTGCCGCCGGTGTTCCTCGGCCATGTCCATGGCCCGCTCGCCGGTCGGCGGCTCGTCGGCGGCCATCAGGGCGTCGTAGCGCTCGCCCCAGTCGGCCACCTCGGCCTGCATGCGCTTCCAGTCCTCCTTGGTGTAGCTCGCGGCGCGGCGCTGTGACTCGGCGTACGCCTCCGTGCCGCCCCAGCGCTGTTCCGCCTCCTCGGCGTACTGCTCGGGGTCCTTGTCCCCGAACACCTCGAACTTCTCCTCGGGCGTGAGGTTGATGCCCATCTTGCGTGCCTCCATGGCGTGTTCCACGGCCGCCGCCATCTTCTGCAGCTTCTCGATCCGGGCGGTCAGCAGTTCGTGCTGGCGGCGCAGGTGTGCGCGCGGGTCCGCCTCCGGGTCGTCGAGCAGGGCGGCGACCTCGTCGAGCGGGAAGCCGAGTTCGCGGTAGAACAGGATCTGCTGCAGCCGGTCGAGGTCGGCGTCGCTGTAACGCCGGTGCCCCGCGTGGCTGCGCTCGCTCGGGACGAGCAGGCCGATGTCGTCGTAGTGGTGCAGCGTGCGCACGGTCACACCGGCGAATCCGGCGACCTGGCCCACCGAGTAGCTCACGGTTTCCGCTCCCTTCTGGGTACGCGCTCCAGGCTGGGGCCTCACGTTGCGTGAGGTGCAAGCCCGATTCCCGCCTGCACCCATATGCAGGAACGATGCCGCTTCACTCGTACGGGTGGCGCTACCGTCGTAGCGGGAAAAGATACGAGCGCCACCACACACGATCTTCCCCATGGGAGCAGTCATGGCCGCTGAGGCACACACCGAGCAGCACCCGCGGGCCACTCCTGAGAACTGGATGTGCCCGCCCGAAGAGGGCTGGACATGGGACCAGGTCAAGGAGCTGGACGTCCCGTTCGACTGGGAACTCGTGGATGGGAAGATCGTGGTACGTGGGGCGCCGAAGTGGTGGCACGACCGAGTGCGAAACCGGCTGTACATGGCGCTGGAACTGGCCAAGCGCCCGCCGTACGGTGCCGAAGCCGAGCGTCCGATCCAGTTGGATGAGCACAACGTTCCCAGGCCGGACGTCATCGTGTACGACAAGACCGAGATCGACGTCCGCACCATGGAGTGCACACCCGTCGCGTCCGTGGTCCTCGCCGTCGAGGTGGTCTCACCCGGTTCGCGCAGAGAGGACCGCTTCCTGAAGCCCGCCATGTACGCAGAAGCCGGAATCGCCCACTATTGGCGGGTCGAGCGCGGCGAGAACGACATTCCGGTCGTGCACCAACTCTGGATCGAAACAGACAGCGGAATGATGGTCCCCCGGCCAGACCGCCCCGTCCACACCGACAAGCTCAGCACCATCGTCCCCTTCCCCGTGGAGATCGACCTGCGCTCCCTGATCGAGGACTGACCCACCAGGCGATACGCCCGCTTCCTCCGTACCCTCCCAGTGAGACCGGCGAAAAGCCCACCCCTCGCTGCGAGGCCCCCATGCCCCTCCACAAAGGCCCAGCCGAACCCGACGAGCGCCCCCTCTCCGTCAACCCCTTCTACGGCGAGGCCAACCCGGTCGCCGGCATGACCCAGGCGCCGCCCAAACACCGGCTCCCGGACAACCCCATGGCGCCCACGACGGCGTACCAACTCGTCCACGACGAGTTGATGCTGGACGGCAACGCGCGGCTCAACCTCGCCACCTTCGTCACCACCTGGATGGAGCCGCAGGCGGGGATCCTGATGGCGGAGTGCCGGGACAAGAACATGATCGACAAGGACGAGTACCCGCGCACCGCCGAGTTGGAGCGGCGCTGTGTGGCGATGCTCGCCGACCTGTGGAACGCGCCCGACCCGGCCGCGGCCGTGGGCTGTTCCACGACCGGTTCGAGCGAGGCGTGCATGCTCGCGGGGATGGCGCTGAAGCGGCGCTGGAGCAAACGGAATCAGGGTGGCCGGCCGAATCTCGTGATGGGCGTCAACGTCCAGGTCTGCTGGGACAAGTTCTGCACCTTCTGGGAGGTGGAAGCCCGCCAAGTCCCCATGGACGGCAACCGCTTCCACCTCGATCCACAGGCCGCCGCCGAACTGTGCGACGAGAACACCATCGGGGTCGTCGGCGTCCTCGGCTCCACCTTCGACGGCTCGTACGAGCCGATCGCGGACCTGTGCGCGGTCCTGGACGACCTTCAGGCGCGCACCGGCCTCGACATCCCGGTGCATGTCGACGGCGCGTCCGGCGCGATGGTCGCGCCCTTCCTCGACGAGGACCTGGAGTGGGACTTCCGCCTCCCGCGCGTGGCGTCGATCAACACCTCCGGCCACAAGTACGGGCTCGTCTACCCGGGTGTCGGCTGGGCCCTGTGGCGCTCCCCCGCCGAACTGCCCGAGGAACTCGTCTTCCGGGTCAACTACTTGGGCGGCGACATGCCCACCTTCGCACTCAACTTCTCCCGCCCCGGCGCCCAAGTGGTCGCGCAGTACTACACGTTCCTGAGGCTGGGCCGCGAGGGCTACCGGGCGGTGCAGCAGTCCACCCGGGACGTGGCCCGGGCTCTCGCCGAACGCGTCGCGGCGCTCGGTGACTTCCGGCTGCTGACCAAGGGCGACCAGCTGCCCGTCTTCGCCTTCACGACCGGCCCGGACGTGACGTCGTACGACGTCTTCGACGTCTCCCGGCGGCTGCGCGAGCGGGGCTGGCTGGTCCCGGCGTACACCTTCCCGCCCAACCGCGAGGACCTGTCCGTGCTGCGGGTCGTCTGCCGCAACGGCTTCTCGGTCGATCTCGCCGAGCTGTTCGCCGAGGACCTGGGCCGCCTGCTGCCGGAGCTGCGCCGGCAGCCGCATCCGCTGACGCGGGACAGGGAGATGGCCACTGGCTTCCATCACTGAGCGGTTCGCCTGCTGCGGGCCGGTGAGGGCTGGTCGCGCCCACGCGGCGGAGCCGCATATCGACACAGCCCCGCGCCCCTTACGGGGCGCTGTGCGCCACCGGCCCTCACCAGTCCCGCTCAGCGACTGAGCCGCCCGAACCGCCGTACCGCCAGCGGGAAGAACACCGCGAGCAGGACCAGCGGCCATACGACCGCCGCCCAGACGTGGCCCGGTTCGCCGCCCGGGCTGCCGAACAGCTCCCGTACCGCGGTCGCGGTCTGGGACATCGGGTTCCACTCGACGACCGTGCCCAGCCAGTCGGGCATGGAGGCGGGGGTGGCGAAGGCGTTGGAGAGGAAGCCGACCGGCCAGACCAGGATCTGGACGGCCATCAGCATCTCCGGTTTCCCCGCCACCATCGCCAGGTGGATGCCGATCCACAGCATCGCGAACCGGAACAGCAGCAACAGGCCGACCGCGCCCAGGAAGCCTCCCATCGAGCCGTTCGCCCGCCAGCCGAGCGCGTGGCCGACGCCGATCATCACCGCCAGGCCGACCGCCGACTGCAGCATGTCGGCGGTCGAACGGCCCACCAGGACCGCCCCGTTGGCCATCGGCATCGAACGGAAGCGGTCGATGACCCCCTTGTTGAGGTCCTGGGTGACGGCGAGCATCGTGCCCTCCAGGCCGAAGGCCATGGTGAGCGCGAGCATGCCGGGCATCAGGTAGTCGATGTAGTCGCCGCTCACGCCCCGGCCGCCACCGACGAGGTAGCCGAACATCACCAGCAGCATCACGGGGAAGACGAGCCCGACGATCATCTGGACCGGTTGCCGCGCCCAGTGGGCGAGTTCACGGCGGGTCATGGTCCAGGAGTCGGTCAGTGCATATGTGGTCATACGGCCTCCTTGGCTCGGTCCGCCGTCAGATGCAGGAACACCTCGTCCAGCGTCGGGCGCCGCAGCGCGACGTCCTCGGCCTCGATCCCGGCCGACTCCAGGGCCCGTACGACCCCGGAGAGCGCCGCCATCCGGTCGGTGACCGGGGCGCTGAGCAGTCGGCGGTCGGGGTCGACGGAGATGTCGTCCTTCGGTACGGGCAGCAGGGCCACGGCGGCTCCCAGCTGTCCCGCCTCGCGCAGGACGACGTCGATGCGGTCGCCGCCGATCAGCCGCTTCAGCTCGTCCGCCGTGCCGTCGGCGACGACCCGGCCGGAGTCGACGACCGAGATACGGTCGGCCAGTTGATCGGCCTCCTCCAGGTACTGGGTGGTGAGCAGGACCGTCGTACCGCCGCCGACCAGCGAGCGGACCGCGGCCCACACCTCGGCGCGGCCGCGCGGGTCGAGGCCGGTCGTGGGTTCGTCCAGGAAGAGCACCTCCGGCTCGGTGATCAGGGAGGCGGCCAGGTCCAGCCGGCGCCGCATGCCGCCGCTGTACTGCTTGACCGCCTTGCGTCCGGTGTCCGCGAGGCCGAAGCGCTCCAGGAGCTCGCCGGCCCGCACGCGCGCGTGGCGGGCGCCGAGGTGGTACAGGCGGCCGAACATCTCCAGGTTCTGGTGGCCGCCGAGTTCCTCGTCGAGCGCCGCGTGCTGGCCGAGCAGGCCGATGCGGAAGCGGACCGCCTGGGCCTCGGTCAGCACGTCGTGTCCCGCCACCTCGACACGGCCGCCGTCGGGTCGCAGCAAGGTGGACAGGATGCGGACCAGGGTCGTCTTGCCGGCGCCGTTCGGGCCGAGCACTCCGTGCACCGTGCCGCGCCCGACCACCAGGTCGAGCCCGTCCAGTGCCTTCTTGTCGCCGTACTTCTTGTGTGCGCCTTCGACGGTGATCGCCGTGTCGGCCACTGGGACTCCCTCGCTAGTCAATCTTGACTACCAGCCGAAGGTAGTACCCCGAACTCGGTTAGTCAAACTTGATTAATGGTGGTCCTCGGGATGCGGCTGCTTCGTCGCGTACGGGTTCTCCTGACCCTCGGCGAGGACACCGACGAACGGCTCGCCCTCCCCCGCGAACGTGTACGCCCCGCCCTCGATCCGCTCGATGAGCCCCAGCGCCCAGGCGGCCTCGGCGTCGGCGGTGTGGATCCAGAGGTTCATGATCTCGCCGATGTGGCCGAACTGTTCAGGGCCGTCCTCGGGGACGTAGTGCTCGGTTACGGCCCCGCGCCACTCCTCGATCCGCCGGATCCGCTCCTTGAGGAGGGCCACCGCCTCGGCCCTCGGCAGGTCCACCATGAAGCCGATGGCGGCCGACTTGACGTCCATCTTCTGGTCGTACGAGGTCAGCGCCTCGCGCACCAGCCGGAGGAACTCCTCGGTGCCCTTCTCGGTGATCTCGTACTCGGTCCTCGGCGGCCCGCCGGCTGTGGACGGCGCGATCTCGTGCGCGTGCAGCAGTCCCTGTTTCGCCATCTGCTTCAGGGCGTGGTAGATCGAGCCGGGCTTGGCGTTGGACCACTCGTGCGCGCCCCAGTACTCCAGGTCGTTGCGCACCTGGTACCCATGGGCCCGCCCGTGCTGACGGACCGCACCGAGCACGAGGAGACGGATCGCTGACATGCGGTCCAGGTTATGACCTCACCTTTCGGCGGGGGCAACCTATATGGCCGTGCGGCCGACGTGCTCGATGTGGAGTGTGTGCGTGTCCGGCTCGACGCGGTACAGGACGCGCCAGGGGCCGTGATGCAGGCGGCGGTGCTGCGCACCCCAGGCACGCGACCCCTCTGGCCGCTCGTTCTCGGCGAGCCGGTCGGTGGCTTGCAGAAGCGCGTCGACACTGTGCGGGTCGTCCTTGAGGTGCCCCGCGGCCGCGTTGAGGGCCGCGGGCTCCCAGACAACCTGCCAGGTCACTCACTCCTCCCCGCCGCTTCGAGCAGTGCGCGCCGCGCCTCATCATGCGGAATGGGGGCCTCGGCGCGCCCCAGGGCCCTGTCCCGCTCCAGGCGGGCCAGCGCGAGCGCGTCCTCCAGGTCTTCCAGCTCGGCCGGTGAGATCAGCACTGCAGCCGGGACACCGCGGTCAGTCAGGGTGATGTGCTCGTGCTGCGCGGCCCGGCGAGCGAGCTCGCCGAGTTTGCCCCGCGCTTCCGCAATGGGATAGGTGGCAGACATGCATCTACTGTACACCTAGATGCATGTCTGCCATGCCCCCGGAACCCGCGCCCTAGAACGGGAACCCGCTCCGCCCGTGCTGTACCGAGATCCACTTCATGGTGGTGAACGAGTCCAGCATGGTCTCGCCGTTGAGGCGGCCGAGCCCTGAGTTCTTCTCGCCGCCGAAGGGGACGATCGGCTCGTCGTGGACAGTGCCGTCGTTCACGTGGAACATGCCGGTGTCGATCTGCTTGGCGAAGTTCACGCCGCGCTCGATGTTGCCGGTGTGCACGGCGCCGCTGAGGCCGTACGGCGTGTCGTTGACGAGGCGTACGGCCTCGGCCTCGCCGTCGAAGGGGGCGAGGAAGACGACCGGGCCGAAGATCTCCTGCCTGAGGAGGGGCGAGTCGGCCGGGAGGCCTGTCAGGACGGACGGCTCGACCAGGTTGTCCGTGGTCGTGCCGTGCACCAGGGCCGTCGCGCCCTCGGCGATCGCCTGCTCGACGGTGGCCGAAAGGGCGTCCGCCTGCGAGGAGTTGATGACCGGGCCGATGACGGTCTGCGGGTCGCTCGGGTCGCCGGCCTTGAGGGTCCTGACCTTGGCGACGAACTTCTCGGTGAACTCGTCGGCGACCGAGCGGTCCACCAGCACACGGTTCGCGGCCATGCAGACCTGGCCCTGATGGACGAACCGGCTGAAGACCGCCGCGTCGACCGCGTAGTCGATGTCGGCGTCGTCGAGCACCACCAGCGCGCTGTTGCCGCCCAGTTCGAGGACCGAGCGCTTGAAGTGCGAGGCGCAGACGGTGCCGACGTGGCGGCCGACCTTGTCGGAGCCGGTGAAGGAGATGACCTTCGGGATCGGGTGCTCGAGGAAGGCGTCGCCGATCTCCGCGATGTCCGTGATGACGACGTTGAGCAGACCGGCCGGCAGGCCCGCGTCCTCGAGGATCTTCGCGACCAGGGAGCCGCCGCAGATCGGGGTGTTCTGGTGGGGCTTGAGGACCACACCGTTGCCGAGCGCGAGGGCCGGGGCGACCGACTTGATCGAGAGGAGGAACGGGAAGTTGAAGGGGCTGATGACGCCCACGACGCCCACCGGCACGCGGTAGACGCGGTTCTCCTTGCCGTCCACCGCAGACGGGATGATCTTGCCCTCGGGGCGCAACGCCAGGTGGATCGCCTCGCGCAGGAACTCCTTGGCGAGGTGGAGTTCGAAGCCGGCCTTCAGACGGGTGCCGCCGAGCTCGGCGATGATCACCTCGGTGATCTCCTGCTCGCGCTCCTCGATCACGCGAAGGGCCTTCTCGAAGACCGCACGGCGCGCGTACGGATTGGTCGCGGCCCATTGCTTCTGGGCGCGGGCCGCCGCCTGGTACGCCTCGTCGACCTCGTCGACCGTGGCTATGGTGATCGACGCCAGCTTCTCGCCGTTGTACGGGTTGAAGTCGATGATGTCCCAGGAGCCTGTGCCCGGGCGCCACTCACCGTCGATGTACTGCTGAGCCAGGTCGGTGAAGTAGGACGACAATGTGATCCCTCAATCCCTAGCAGACACCGATCGACTGCCATCACCGTCGATCGACTTCACGGTCTGATCACAAGTCATCGTACTTGTGTTTCAAGAGAGTTGAAGGAGACCCCGGAGAAGATCGCGGCTCTCGTCGGGCCCCGGGCTGTCCTGCTGAAGTTCCTTCAGCGCCTTCTCGTACTGGGTCACGTCCTCGTGCTTGTCGAGGTACAGCGCGCTGGTGAGCTGCTCCAGGTAGACCACGTCCGACAGGTCGGACTCCGGGAAGGAAAGGATCGTGAACGCGCCGGACTCGCCGGAGTGGCCGCCGAAGCTGAACGGCATGATCTGCAGTCGTACGTTGGGCCGCTCGGAGATCTCGATGAGGTGCTGGAGCTGACCGCGCATCACCTCGCGGTCGCCGTACGGACGGCGCAGGGCGGCCTCGTCGAGGACGATGTGGAACTCGGGGCCGCTCTCGTCGACGAGGTACTTCTGCCGCTCCAGGCGCAACGCCACCCGCCGCTCCACGTCCGCCTCGCTCGCGCCCTTCATACCGCGCCGGACGACCGCGTGGGCGTATGCCTCGGTCTGCAGCAGCCCGTGCACGAACTGCACCTCGTAGGCGCGGATGAGGGAGCACGCGCCCTCCAGGCCCACATATGTGGGGAACCAGCTCGGCAGGACGTCCGAGTAACTGTGCCACCAGCCCGCCACGTTGGCCTCCCTGGCGAGTGAGAGCAGCGAGGTGCGCTCCGACTCGTCCGTGATGCCGTACAGCGTCAGCAGATCCTCGACGTCCCGCGTCTTGAAGCTCACCCGGCCCAGCTCCATCCGGCTGATCTTCGACTCGGAGGCACGGATGGAGTACCCCGCGGCCTCGCGCGTGATGCCACGTGTCTCACGCAGTCGCCTGAGTTGCGAGCCGAGCAGCATCCGCCGCACCACCGATCCGGGCTCTCCCGCGCTCACGTTCGCCAGCCTCCCCAACCGTCTTCAGGGCCCGAAGTCTGCCACTAAAACACTCCGAGCAGTACTCGTCCGATTACAGAGATGGAAAGAAGCCAAAGATTCCACCCGGGTTCAAGGGAGGAGGGGCCACCAACAGGAGGGAAGTGGGCAGAAAAAATGACCAAGAAGCGGTACGGGAGGGTCCAATTCGGTCGCGTGCACGTGCATCTGCCCTTGCATCTGGTTGGCGCATCCGAAACCATGGTCCCGCGCCACCGCTGCATCTGCATCGCAACGACCGCGATTCCCGGGAGTGCCTCGCATGGGGACGAATGGATCGACCATGCTCGAGCCGTTACGGCAGGGCCTTCCGCCGCTGGATCCCGCGGCCGTGTCCAGCGCCGCCTCCTGTGCCCTGCCTGCCCGCTACGAAGCGGTGCGCGAGGCGCGGCGGTTCACCCGCAGAACGCTCGACCAGTGGGAACTGGGCGACCGCTTCGACGACGTGTGCCTGGTCGTCTCCGAACTGGTCACCAACTCCCTGCGTCATGCGCTGCCTGCGCCCGCTTGTATCACGGAGCAGATACCGCCCGTGCGCCTGCACCTGATGCGCTGGACGGAGCGGCTGGTGTGCGCGGTGCGCGATCCCAGTGACGACAGCCCGGTCGCGCGCGATTCGGACGACTTCTCGGCGGAATCCGGTCGCGGCCTGTTCCTGGTGGACTCGTTCAGCGACAGCTGGGGCTGGCATCCGCTGGCCGGCACCATGGGCGGCAAGGTCGTCTGGGCGCTGTTCCTGCTGTCGGCGCCCAGCTCGGCCGAGTGATCGACCGCGGCCCTCTCTGGGGCCGCGGTTCTACGCGCGTTACGCAATGCCAGAGGGCGATCACCCTGAGTTGTCGCCTGGTCGGCCGGTTCCCGGTCCGCTGCCGGACCGGGTCTCAACCCGCTGTCAAGTGATCGAACTCGCCGTCCTTGATGCCCAGGAGCATCGCCTCGATCTCCGCACGCGTGTAGACGAGCGCGGGACCGTCCGGGAAGCGCGAGTTGCGCACGGCGACCTCGCCGCCGGGCAGCCGCGCGAACTCCACGCAGGAGCCCTGCGAGTTGCTGTGCCTGCTCTTCTGCCAGGCCACCCCGTGCAGTTGGGTGGCGGCCATGCCGTTGTACACGCCGGACGCGTCGTCAACGTCGTACACGTCGTGGTCCACAGGTCGCTCCCCGGTGGTGCACTGGCTGGTGAGGCCATTGATGCAGTGGTCAACTTGACCCGGATCATAACCGTGTTCCTGTGCAGATGCATGGGCAGATGCACGTGCACGCGGGGTGGTCCTGCGGTTACAGCTTTGGCGACCCCTTTACCGAAGCTTCTCCAGCGTCTGCCCCGGGGACCGCATGACATGCGACCGCCATCCCCCGTCCATGCTCTTCCGCGCCATCAGCCGCGCCGGATCGACCGGATCGAGTTCCTCGTGTCCTAGGAACAGACGCGCGCCGCGCGATTCCTGTTCCATCGCCCGGGGGACGGTGCCGCTGCACGAGCAGATTCGGGGTCCTGCACCGCACCGCCGGGGGCTCAGGGCCGAGGCTGGGGCCTGCTGGGGAGGGCAGGCCCCGCGTCGACGCCGGGTGTCTCCAGAGCCGGCGGTGTCTTGAGGGAGCGCGGAGCCTCAGCGGCTCGCGTACGGGAGCAGTGCCATCTCGCGTGCGTTCTTGATCGCGCGGGCCAGCAGGCGCTGCTGCTGGGCGGAGACGCGGGTGACGCGGCGGCTGCGGATCTTTCCGCGGTCGGAGATGAACTTCCGCAGCAGGTCGGTGTCCTTGTAGTCGATGTACTCGACCTTGGCCTGGTCCAGCGGGTTGGGGCGGTGCTTGGCGGGCTTGCGTTCGGGCTTGCGGGCCATGGGGTCAGACCTCCAGGAGGGTGTCGAAGGCGGGCGGCAGCCGCTTCCAGGCGTCGCGCCCGGCGGCGTACTCGGCGTCGGTGAGCAGGCAGGACTCCAGCAGCTCCTGAAGTCCGTCGCGGTCGAGGCCGGGGGACGTGAAGACCAGGTGCTGGCAGCAGTCGCCGTGCTCCGGATGCCAGTCCAGCGCGGCGGCGGCGCGGCGTACCGGCGGCACCATCTCCCAGGCCGCGTCCGGCAGCGCGGCGAGCCAGGGGCCCGCGCTCTCCACGCACAGCGCGCCGCCCGCGGCGTCCCAGTGCAGCAGCGTGTCCGGCTTGTCGGCGAGCCAGAACCGGCCCCGGCTGCGGGCCGCCGCGCAGGTCAGGTCCTCCAGCGCCGCATACAGCCGCTCCGGGTGGAAGGGCCTGCGTCGGTGCCAGACCAGCGTGGAGACGCCGTGCGCGTCCGCGTCGGCGGGCAGCAGCGCGCACGCGGGGTGCTGGGCGGCGGCGGCCGACTCGACGTCGAAGCCGGCCAGGGCCGCCTGCGCGAGGGGCGTCAGGGGGCGGCGGCGCGGGGCGGGCACCGTCAGGCCGTCGTCGGCCGCGTCCGGCGCGAGATCGCCATGAGCGCCCGCCAGGTCACCGTGGCCGATCGGGACCTGGCGGGCCGTCGGGTGCAGCTGGGCGAGCAGCTCACGGTCCTCGTCGTCGGCCTCCGGGGAGTCGACGAGGGCGAGGACGGGGGCGTACTCCAGCTGTCGCGCGAAGGTGTCGGCGACCGTGCGCTGGTCGGTGGCCGCGGCGGCGAGGCCGCGCTCCGCCAGGTCGTCGCCGTTGCCGAGGTACGGCAGCACGAGTGCCGGGTCGACCGCGGTGATCACGCCGGTGACGGTGAGCCCGCCGCCGGTGACCACCTCGGCCATGGCCTTGGGCTCGACGGAGTCCCACAGCTCGACGACCGCGAGCCGGACCGTTCCGGCGTCGCGCAGGCGCAGCAGCTCGGGCACCAGGTCTTCCCGCAGCGCGCAGCACGCACAGTCGTTGACCAGTGGGGCCTCACCGGCGGACAGGATGCCGGTGGCGTCACGCACGGTCCGTACGACCGTGCCGGCGACGGCCGTCGCCAGGTCGTGATGGAGTACGACGCTGCCGGGCACGTCGGTGAGCAACCGCTCCACGGTCGCCTTGCGGGCGTCGGCGTGCAGCCCGCCGACGATGACGACGGAGAGCATCAGCCCTGCTTTCCGTACCGGCGCTCGAAGCGCTCGACGCGGCCTGCGGTGTCCAGGACGCGGGCGGTGCCGGTGTAGAAGGGGTGGCTGACGTTCGAGATCTCGACGTCGACGACCGGGTAGGTGTTGCCGTCCTCCCACTCGATGGTCTTCTCGCTGGTCATCGTGGAGCGGGTGAGGAAGGCGTAGTCCGCGGCACGGTCACGGAAGACGACGGGGCCGTACTCGGGGTGGATTTCCTTGCGCATGGGGGTGGTTCAGCGCTCCTCTCGGAAGTCGACGTGACGGCCGACGACCGGGTCGTACTTGCGCAGGGTCATACGGTCCGGGTCGTTGCGGCGGTTCTTGCGGGTCACGTACGTGTAGCCGGTCCCCGCCGTGGACCGGAGCTTGATGACCGGTCGGAGTTCGTTGCGTGCCATGCTGGTATCTTACTGAAAATGAATTCCATTTACACAACACCGTCGAGAGAGGTGCGTCACCCTTGTCCGCCCACTGCATGCTGACCGGAGCCCAGCCGGGCTTCGGCAACACGATCTCCCACTCGCACCGGCGGACCTCCCGCCGCTTCGACCCGAACATCCAGTCCAAGCGCTACTGGCTGCCCAGTGAGGGCCGTTACGTCCGGCTGAAGCTGAGCACGAAGGGCATCAAGACCATCGACACGATCGGCATCGAGGCCGCCGTGGCCCGGATCCGTGCCCGGGGAGTGAAGGTCTGATGGCGAAGAAGAGCAAGATCGCGAAGAACGAGAAGCGGCAGGAGATCGTCGCGCGGTACGCCGAGCGCCGGGCCGAGCTGAAGGAGATCATCCGCCGGCCGTCCTCGACGGAGGCCGAACGCCTCGCCGCCCAGCAGGAGTTGCGCAGGCAGCCGCGCGACGCCAGCAGCACGCGCGTACGCAACCGCGACAGCGTCGACGGGCGGCCCCGCGGCTACCTCCGTACCTTCGGGCTGTCCCGGGTGAACCTGCGTGGACAGGCGCACGCGGGGTACCTGCCGGGGGTCCGGAAGTCCTCCTGGTAAAAGTCCCCTACCGGTAAGTACTGGTAGCTTGCTGCGGACCTCCGGCCAGAGCTTGGGAGCCAGCAGTGACTTCGGTGACGAACGTGCGACTCGCGGTCGCCGGCGTGGTGGGCGCGCTGGTGCTGACCGCCTGCGGTGGCGGCGGCTCGGAAGACGATTCCGCGCCCAGCCCCAGCCCCAGCGCCTCCGCCTCCTCGGCCGAGACGGCGGACACGGGCGGCGGCACCGGCGGGTCGGCGTCCGCGTCCGGCGACCTGGCGGGCAGTTGGCTCGCCACGACCGACGGCAAGGCCGTCGCGCTGGTCATCACCGGCACGGAGGCCGGGCTCTTCGCGACCGGCGGAACCGTGTGCAGCGGGACCGCGGGCGAGGAGTCCGGCATGCGGATGATCCACCTCAAGTGCACCGACGGCAGCAAGGACCGGGCGACGGGGATGGTCGACTCCGTCGACGGGAAGACGCTCAAGGTGACGTGGGAGGACGGGCTCGGCACGGAGACGTACACCAAGGCGGAGGGCGGGCAGCTGCCTTCCGGGCTGCCCACGGCGAGTCTCGGCTGATCTTCGGGGCGCCCGGAGCGCTTGACGGGCCCCTCGGGGCCCTTGGGTGGGGGCGGGCAACCGCGCCACTTCCTCATGCGTGATGATCCATGCACGCGACCGCCCACGCCCCGAGGAAGCACATGCGCGCCACACCTCTCGCCGTCACCGCCCTTGCCGCGGCCCTGCTGCTGACTGCCTGTGACAGTGGCGGCGACTCCGCCAAGGAAACCGGCAAGGAAAAGAGCACCGCCTGCACGCTCGGTGAGGTCAGTCTGGAGATCGGACCGGCCAACGCCGCGCCCGCCGCCGGGGACACGGGCAATGTCTCCGTCACCGTCACGAACAGCAGCGCCCAATGCACCCTGGACGGCTTCCCCGGCGTCGGCCTCCACGCCGGGGACTCCTCCGCCGCCGTCCCCGTGGACAAGGCGGCCCCGTCGCAGAAGCTGACGCTCGCCAAGGGCTCGACCACGTCGTTCACCATCACGTACGTACGCGGTGCGGAGGGCGGCAAGTCGAGCGTCGCCGCGAAGACGATGAAGGTCTCGCTGCCCGGCGACGACGCCGACACGCAGGAGTTCCCGTGGACGTACGGTGCGGTCGCCCTGAAGAGCGGGGACGAGCCGGACGCCACGGTGAGCGGGTTCACGCAGTCCGGCGACTGAGGAGGCAGGAGGCTCAGCGCAGCGGCTTACGACGGCCGACCTGCGCCCGGTCCGCCGCCTGAGCCCCTTCCGTCCAGCCCGCCGCGTCCGTGACCCCGCGCAGCCGGGTCGTGGTCGTCTCCGGGAACATGCGGTCCAGGCGGCCGGTGACGGCGAGTTCACGGGAGGCGAGGACCGGGAGCAGGTCGCCGGTCACCTGGGTCTCGGCGGCGGCTGCGAGGCGGGTGCCGACCCGGTGGGCGTAGGCCGCGAGGAAGGACTGCCGGAAGGTCTTGGTCCGCCTGCGTCCGCCCGCGCGCTGGGCGGCCTCCGCCTGCGTCATCGCGGTCTGCGCCTGCACCAGCAGTGAGGTGTAGAGGAGTTCGACGGCCTCCAGGTCGGGTTCGAAGCCGACGACGGTGGAGAAGCCGAGGGGTTCGTTCCACACGGCCCGGCAGTGGTTGGCGGTGGCGACCGCGTCCAGCAGCACCGCCTTGGCCTGCTCGTACGGTGGCTCGACCCCGATCCGGCAGGCGCCGGGCACGTCCGCGGTGGGCGCCTGGCCCGCAAGCAGCGCCTCGTCGATGCTGTGCCGCGCCATCAGCTCCTGCGCCTTGGCACTGAGCGCCTCCGCCTCCTCCGGGAAGCCGGTCGCCTCCGCCTTCGCCAGCAGGGCACGGATGCGGGTGAGCATGCGGGAATCGGACCTGGGGTGCCTGCTGGACGGCTCGTCCAGGGGTTCCAGCGCGGGCAGGCGCAGCAGCAGCCGGTACAGCTCCAGGACGGCTGTCGCGTGCGAGAAGCGGTCGGTGGAGGGCGGGGCCTTGGCGGTCAGTTCGTCGAGCTGTGCGGTCCAGCGGGGGCCGCGCGGTCGGTCGTACGACACCTGCGCGCGGATGAGGGCCGATACGAGGCGTACGTGTACGTCGTCCAGCTCGCGCCGCACGATCCGTACGACGTCGGCGGGCTGCCAGCCGCGTCGCCAGGCCGTCGCCACGAACTCCTGGCCACGGCGGGCGAGTTCGGCGTCCGCGCTCGGGTCGGCGGCGAGGAGGGACGCGCCGGTGTCGAGGGCGGTGTCGGTGTCGCCGTACAGGGCGGCCTGGAAGGCGCGTTCGACGGTGCTGCTGCTCACCCGGCGATCGTGCCATGGGGGCACGCGCGCGTGGGCGCCAACCACTGTCAACCAAGGGTTGACACCAGCGGAGAGTGCAACCTACGGTTGACACATGTCGACGAACCCGACCATCACGTCATCCGTACGTCTCGACGAACTCATCGCGGCCATCAAGAAGGTCCACGACGAGCCCCTCGACCAGCTCCAGGACGCGGTGATCGCCGGCGATCACCTCGGGGAGGTGGCCGACCATCTGATCGGCCACTTCGTGGATCAGGCCCGGCGATCGGGCGCCTCCTGGACCGACATCGGCAAGAGCATGGGCGTCACCCGGCAGGCTGCGCAGAAGCGCTTCGTGCCGAAGGAGTCGGCCGACCTCGACCCGCAAACGGGCTTCGACCGCTACACGCCGCGTGCCCGCAACGCGGTGATGGCCGCCCACAACGAGGCCATCGCGGCCCGCAACCCCGAGGGCCGCCCCGCGCACCTGGTGCTCGGTCTGCTGGCCGACCCGGACGGTCTGGCCGCGAAGGCGATCACGGCGCACGGCGTCCCCCTGGACTCCGTACGCCAGGCCGCCACCGCCGCGCTGCCGCCCGCCGCCGACAAGGTCCCCGACCTGGTCCCCTACGGCTCCGACGCCAAGAAGGTCCTGGAGCTCACCTTCCGCGAGGCCCTGCGCCTCGGCCACAACTACATCGGCACCGAGCACATCCTGCTGGCCCTGCTGGAATTCGAGAACGGCACGGGCATTCTGTCCGGCCTCGGGCTCACCAAGCAGGCGATGGAGGAGTACATCGTCGGGCTGCTCTCCCAGTTCCTGAAGAGCGGCGAGGAGACCACCGAGGAGGCTGCCGGGGAGGCCCCCGGAAAGGCTCCTGGGAAGGGCGAAACGCAAGGCTGAGGCCGTTGTCAGACCCGGGTGCCACACTCGCAGCATGACCGATCGGTGGGCACTCGCTCCGGCCGAGGACGGCGGCGCCGAGCTCGCCCCCCTCGGCTCGGACGGGCTGCCCGCCGGACCGGTCGTGCGGGAGCCGGACCTGGCCGCGGCGGTGCGCGGCCGGCCGGAGGTCACGCGCTGGGTCTGGCGTTCCACCGCCGAGGTCTATCCGCGTCTGCTCGCCACGGGGGTGCGAGTGGAGCGGTGCTACGACATCGAGGACGCCGAGACCCTCCTGCTCGGCCACGAGGGGCGGTCCGGCGAACCCCGCTCGGCAGCCGCCGCCCTGGCCCGGCTGCGCCGCGGCCCCGTACCGCCGGATCCGCCCCAGCGCTCGGCCGAACCCGGCGCCCAGTCACCCCTCTTCGAGCCGCAGTCCGTGCACGTACCGCTGGCCGACCTCGTCGAGGTCTACGCCGAGCAGCAGCGCCGGCACGACCGGGCGGCGCATCCGCAGCGGATGCGGCTGCTGACGGCCGCCGAGTCGGCGGGGATGCTGGTCGCCGCCGAGATGAACCGGGCGGGGCTGCCGTGGAGCGCCGACGTCCACCGCCGGGTGCTGCACGAACTGCTCGGCGAGCGGTATGCGGGCGGCGGGGAGCCGCGGCGGCTGGCGGAGCTGGCGGACGAGGTGTCGGCCGCGTTCGGGCGCCGGGTGCGGCCCGATCTGCCGGCCGATGTGATCAAGGCGTTCGCGCAGGCCGGGATCAAGGTCAGATCGACCCGCCGCTGGGAGATCGAGTCCGTCGACCACCCGGCCGTGAAGCCGCTGATCGAGTACAAGAAGCTGTACCGCATCTGGGTCGCCCACGGCTGGTCCTGGCTGCAGGACTGGGTCCGGGACGGCCGGTTCCGGCCCGAGTTCCTCGCGGGCGGGACCGTCACCGGCCGCTGGGTGACCAACGGCGGGGGCGCGTTGCAGATCCCCAAGGTCATCCGGCGCGCGGTGGTCGCCGATCCCGGCTGGCGGCTGGTCGTCGCCGACGCCGACCAGATGGAGCCGCGCGTCCTCGCGGCCATCTCCCGCGACCCCGGACTGATGGAGGTGGCCGGCCGGGAGACCGACCTGTACCAGTCGGTGTCCGACCGCGCCTTCTCCGGCGACCGCGCCCAGGCCAAGCTCGCCGTCCTGGGGGCGGTGTACGGGCAGACGTCCGGCGACGGCCTGAAGAACCTCGCCGCCCTCAGACGCCGCTTCCCCAAGGCGGTGGCGTACGTCGACGACGCGGCGCGGGAGGGCGCGGAGGGGCGGCTCGTACGGACCTGGCTCGGGCGTACGTGTCCCCCGGCGGCCGGAGCGACCGACGCCACCACGGAGGAGGCGGGGATTCCGCAGGACGGTCCGGCCGACGCGCCGCCCGGCGACGACGCCTGGGTGCCGGGCTACGCCTCCACCAACGCCCGCGCCCGTGGCCGCTTCGCCCGCAACTTCGTCGTCCAGGGCAGCGCCGCCGACTGGACCCTGCTGCTGCTCGCCGCGCTGCGGCAGGCCTGTGCGGGCATGGCGGCGGAGCTGGTCTTCTTCCAGCACGACGAGGTGATCGTGCACTGTCCCGAGGAGGAGGCCGAGACGGTCGTGGCGGCGATCCGGGAGGCGTCGGACCTCGCGGGCCGGCTGACGTTCGGCGAGACGCCGGTGCGGTTTCCGTTCACGACGGCGGTCGTGGAGTGTTACGCGGACGCGAAATGATCAGCCCGCCGCGAGAGTCGTCATGTACGCCGATTCTGGCTGGGGTTCGGCAGCGCCCCGAAGGGGCGCGGGGCTGTGTCGATATGCGGCTCCGCCGCGTGGGCGCGACAAGCCACGACGGACCCGCAGAAAACAGACGGCCAATTGCGGCACATCCCGCGGAGCGCTTAGCTTCGCCGCATGATGACGAAAACACGCAAAACACGCACCCACGCGCTGACTTGGGGTACCTCGGCAAAGCGCCTGGGCGCAGCCCTCGGCGTACTGGCGCTCGCCGCCTCGGGCACCGCGGCCCACGCCGCCGAGGACTCCGGCACCGGACTGGCCGCCTACCACCGCCAGCACATCACCTGGACCGATTGCCGGCAGGGGCCGGACGACGAGGAGGGGATCGCTCTGGACCGGGCCGGGGCCCGGTGCGCGCGGGTCACCGTGCCGCTCGACTACTCCCGCCCGACGGGCCGGACGATGGAGATCGCCCTGTCCCGGTTACCCGCGGCCGACCGGAAGCACCGGATCGGCACGCTGATGCTCAACAGCGGCGGTCCCGCCGAGCCGACGCTGGGCATGCCGCTGAGGACCCGCGCCCACCTCGGCAAGACGGCCGCGCGGTACGACGTGATCGGCATGGACCCGAGGTTCGTGGGCCGCAGTGAGGCACTCGACTGCGGCTGGCCCGCCGGCATCTGGATCCGCTCGGCCGGGCACAGCCGGGCCGCGTTCAACCGCCAGGTCGCCTTCCAGAAGGATCTCGCCGAGCGGTGCGCCGCCCGGCACGGCGACGTTCTGCCGTACGTCACCACCCGCAACACCGCCCGCGACATGGACATCGTCCGCTCGGTGCTGGGCGAGCGCCGGATCTCCTTCCTCGGCTACTCCTACGGCGCCTATCTCGGCGCCGTGTACACGCAGATGTTCCCCGGCCGCACCGACCGGGTGGTCCTCGACAGCGCCGGCGATCCACGCACGTACGGCCCCCGACTGCTGCGGGGCAGGGAGATCCCCGCGGAGCGGGCGCTGCGCGCCTGGGCGTCCTGGACCGCGGCGCGGCACGGGACGTACGGCCTGGGCGCGAGCCGGGCCGCCGTGCTCGCCACCGTGCAGCGGATCGCCGAGGCGGCGAGGGAACGGCCGTTGCGCGTCGGCACGTACGACATCGACGAGCACGTGCTGCCGTATCTGATCTCGAACAGCAGCGGCAGCGACCACGAGGAGCAGCGTGCCGCGTTCGCACGCGCCGTCGGCGTGCTGGACAAGGCGGCCAAGGGGGTCGCCGTCGAACCGACCCCGGAGCTGGCGGGTCTCCTGCGCTTCGCGCTCGACGCCTCGAGCTCGCCTCTCGCCAGCCCCGCGGCAGCGATCATCTGCGGCGACGCGGCCGCGCCCCGGGATCCCGAGGTCTACTGGCGCGATGTCGAACGCAGCCGGGCCCGCCACCCCCTCTTCGGACCGATGACCAACAACATCGCCCCATGCGCCTTCTGGCCCGAGCCGCCCCGCGAGCAGCCGACCACGATCGCCAACGACACCGCCGCCCTGATCGTCTCCGCCACCGGCGACACCGCCACCACCTACCGGGGCAGCAGGGCCATGCACAACCTGCTGACCGGCTCCCGCCTGCTGACCCTGCAAGGAGCCATCGTGCACGGTGTGTACGGCGAGTACGGCAACGCCTGCGTCGACGCGAAGGTGAACGCGTACCTGGAGTCCGGGCGGCTGCCCACCGGAAACCCGACCTGCCGGAAGTGAGCGCCGTCCAGGCGTACGGTGCGACTTTCGTCGGACGCGGGTGCGACGAACGGATGCTGTGGGCAAGGTCGTCGACACCTACCTTTGGCGTGTGAATGTGACGACGATGGCCCGCGCCGGCTGGAAACGACTGGTCGTGGCGGGGATGTGGTCCCGTCGGCGGATCGTCGGCGAGACGGTCCTCGCCCTGCTGCTGGCCCTGTCGGCGACGCTGGGTGTGCTGGACGACGGCCCGGCGGCGACGGTCGCCGTGGCACTGGCCGCCGCCGCGATGTCCCTGCTGCGACGGGCGTTCCCGGCGAGCGTGCTCGTCCTGACGGGCGCGCTCGCCGCCGAACTCCCCGGTTTCTGGGCCCTGTTGACGGTCGCGGGCTGGTCGGCGGGCCCGAGGATCAAGGCGCCGCGATGGGCACTGGCGGCGTTCACGCTCTCGTACGTCCTCAATGCGGCGGTGTCCGTCCTCCAGACGGAGTCCAGCCTCCCCGCGGCCCAGACGCTGCTGTTCACCACCCTCTCGTTCCTGGCGACGACCGTCGTGCCCGGCCTCGCCGCCCGCTACCGCGCCCAACGCCGCACCCTCATGCACGCGTTGCACGAGCACAACGCCCAACTGCTGCGGGAACGCGAGATCATCGCCTCCCATGCCCGCCTGCGGGAGCGCCAGCGCATAGCCCAGGACATGCACGACAGCCTCGGCCACCAGCTGGCGCTGATCGCCGTGCACACCGGTGCGCTGGAGGTCGACCGCAAGCTGACGGACGGGCAGCGTGAAGCCGTCGGGGTGCTGCGCGACGCGTCCGTGGCCGCGATGCACGAGCTGCGCGAGGCCGTCGGCATCCTGCGCGACGGTACGCACGCGCAGGAGCACGAGAGCGAGGCGGCGCCCGCGACCCGGGGCGTGGCGGGGATCGACGGCCTGGTGGAGGCGTCGCGGGGCGCGGGGGCGGACGTAGAGCTGCGGCGGGCGGGCGAGGAGCGGTCGCTGGCCCCCGCCGCGGACCATGCGGCGTACCGGATCGTGCAGGAGGCGCTGACCAACGCGCTGAAGCACGCGCCGGGCGCCCCGATCGTCGTAGAGCTGCGGTATGAGCCGGACTCGCTGGTGGTCGAGGTCGCCAACGGGCCGGTGCCCGCGGCGGCGGACGGCGGGCGGCGGCTCGTGGTGAGCGGCGGGCAGGGGCTGACCGGGCTGCAGGAACGGGCCCGGCTGGTCGGCGGCATGGTGCATGCCGGGCCGGCGGCGGGCGGGGGGTTCCGGGTCGCGGGCGTCCTGCCGTACGGGAGCGCGGAGCGGGCGGGTTCGGCGCCGCAGGTGACGACGTTCGTCGAAGCGGCGAACGACTTCCGGGGGCAGAGCGAGGGGGTGCGGCCCGGCGACGGTGGAGCGGTCATCGACTGGTCCGGCCCGCCGGAGAAGCAGAAGGAGCTCGACCTCGCCATGGGAAGCAAGAAGAAGGGCATCGCGATCGGGTGCGGCGCCGCACTCGTGATCATCGTCGGTCTCGGAGTGCTGGCCGTCTGGGGCATCGCCAAACTGTGGGACGAGAGCGACAAGGCCATGATCGAACCGTCCGTCTACAAGTCCGTGAAGGTCGGCGACACCGAGACGGTCGTACGAGGCAAGCTGCCGGACGGCAAGTCGTTCCTGACCGACGGCCTGCACGACAAGGGGCCCGCGAAGCCGAAGGGCGCCGACTGCCTCGTCCTCCTGTCGACTGAGATACCGGACAACCTGGATGACGAGCCTCTCTTCCGGTTCTGCTTCAAGGACGGAAAGCTGATCGAGAAGCAGTCGTACACGGTCAAGTCGTAGTCATACGGCCTCTCTTGGGGCGTGAGTAAGGTAGAGGCGTCCTCATGTCCTACGCGATGTCCTAAGTGACGTCCTACGCGACGTCCTACGCGTCCCTACCGGAAGCCTTGCGGGAGAGTTGTGATCAGGGTCCTCGTCGCGGATGACGAACCGCTCATCCGGGCGGGCATCAGGATGATCCTCACCTCCGCCGACGACATCGACGTCGTGGCAGAGGCCGGCAACGGCCGCGAGGCGGTCGACCTGGTCCGGGCCCACGCCGTCGACGTGGCCCTGCTCGACATCCAGATGCCGGTGCTGGACGGGCTGAGTGCCCTGGCCGAGCTACGGCGGGCCGCGCCGTCCGTACGCCCGCTGATCCTCACGACGTTCGGCGAACGCGAGAACGTACTGCGCGCACTGAGCCACGGCGGCGCGGGATTTCTTTTGAAGGACTCGGCACCGGGCGAGCTGATCCAAGCGGTACGGGCTGCGGCGGCCGGGGACGCGTACCTCTCCCCCGGCGCCACCCGCCACGTCGTCGACTCGCTCGCCTCGGGCCGGGCGGCGGCCCGCGCGGAGGAGGCGCGGCGGCGCCTGGAGTCGCTCAGCGAGCGGGAGTTGGAAGTCCTCGCGCTTCTCGGGGAGGGGCTCTCGAACGCCGACGCCGGCGAACGGATCCATGTCAGCGAGGCGACGGTGAAGACCTACGTCAGCCGGATCCTGACGAAGCTGCAGTGCGAGAACCGGGTGCAGGCGGCGCTGCTGGCGCGGGATGCGGGGTTGGGGGCCGCGTCGTGATTCCCGCGACGTCCGGATGCCCGCTTGACGTCCTGATCCCCGCATGACGTCCTCATGCCCGCTTGCGCAGCGGACTTGTTCAGCCGGACACCAGCCGCACGACCGCGGCGTTGTCGGCGTCCCATCCGGCCATCTGCAGCGCCAGCGTGCCCGCCTGCGGAGCGGGCGGCTTCTGGGAGCGGTTGTCGTCGGTGCACCTCTCGGTGCTGAGGCGACCCGGCATGAACCTGGTGACGCCGCAGTTGGCCGCCAGGGTGCCGGAACCCCGCGCGCCGTATGAGAGGGCCAGCTTGAATTCGAGGCTGTTTCCGCGGTTCACCTTCGTGACGTTGAACATGCTGCCGTTCACCGCGAACTCCACGGGGCGGGAGATGGCCACTTCGCAGGTGCCGTCGGCGCACGCGGAGTAGCGCGTGCCGTCGGAGGCGGTGAGGGTGGGGGTGGGAGTGGGAGTGGGGGTGGGCTCGGCCGAAGGCGTACGGTCATCGGCTCGGCCCTTGCCGGACGCAGCGCTGTCGGACGTATCGCCGTCGGACGCGGAGCCGCACCCGGCGACCAGGAGCGCGAGCAGCAGGGCACCACCCGCCGACCAGCGCGGGAACGGGGACGAGGCACTCACAGGGACTCCCGGTCGTCGGAGACGTCGGAGATCGGAACGGTCTCGTTGTAGCCCCGCCGCGCGGGGACCGGTCCCGAGGCACACCCAGCACAGTGAGGCGGGCGGCGGTGCGGAACTCCGCCGTCGCGTCGGTCCTCAGGTGCACGGGAAGGGGTGTGGGACTCGTGGTCACTCAGGTGTCGGAGCGCAGCGAGCGTATGCCGGGCGGCGTCAAGGCGGCGCTGGTGGGCGTGTGGATCCAGGCCGTGTTCAATCTCCTCGGCGCGTTCTTCCTCATGATGCTGGTGAACGACCGTCTCGATCACAATCAGGAGGTCGAGCAGCTCGGACTGGTCCGCTTCTCCACGTACTCCGCCCTGTGCGCGGCGATCGCACTCGTCGTCTCCGGGATCTTCGCGTGGAAGCGGTTCGGGTGGGTGCGGATCACTGTGGTCGCGGTCGAGGGCGTGATCGTGCTGTTCTCGCTGATCAACTTCTTCGTCGCGGGGATGCCCACCGCGGTGGTCGGGATGATCATCGCCGTCCTGATCGCGAAGACCATGCTGGGGGCGCCGGGGCGGGAGTGGTTCAACCGTTGAGGCCTCGTTCCGCTGTGGGGAATCCGGGGGGTCCGTGTGAAGCCTGGTCGAGGGACGGCAGGTCGCCTCCCCTCCACGGCCACTTGATCGAACGACTTGCTCATGGGACTAAGTCGATTCACCAGCTCGCCCAGCCGCCGGAGACCATCGCCCGGTTCTTCCTGGCCGGCTTCGACGGCCTCGCGGAGCAGCATCTCTCACTGCCCGACGAGGAGGCCGAGCTCACCTGTCTGCAGGCCCTGGTCTCCGCTGTCGTCGCTCTCGGCGGAGGCCGATTGGAGCTCGTGACCTTGCCTACGAGCTGACGGCAGGGCGGAACAGGCCGACCTCGCTGCCCCTGACATCGGACAGGGGCAGCGGCCGTTCCGCGAGGTCGGGAGAACTGGACGACGTCTTCAGACCGTCGGCACGCGTCCGGGCCGCGGTTCGTCGTGGCCTTCCCGCCGGCCACCGTCATCCGCAGCAGGGGCAGCGAGGCGGCGAAGGTGCCGATCGCCAGGACGAGACTCATTACGCCGGCCCCGGCACCGTCGGAGGCCACCAGGCGGCCGGTCGGGTCGATGAGCGCCGCGGCGGCGATCATCTGCACCAGGACGGCCGGCTGGCAGGTCTGCCAGAGGACGGCCGCGACGACGAAGAGCACGGAGTCGTGGGTGAAGATCAGGACCGCCATCGCGAGGGCCTGCGCCGTGACGAAGACGGCCATCGACCGCATACGCCCGAAGTGCCGCGCGGCGATGGGTCCCACCACGGCGCCGACGAGTGCGACGACGCTATGCCGGTGTGCTGACGCCCCAGGACCAAGGCGTACGACCATGCGCCCATGGTGACGGCCCACAGGAGCCCGGTGCCGACAAGCAGTACGACCGCCGGTCTCGCCGAGGCCACCTCTCCCGTAACGGCGGATCCGGAGGCCGGCACCGCGGGGCCGTCGGGGAGTCGGCGTACCAGCGGCCAGGCGAGCGGCCGCATCTTCACCGAGGAGGACGGCTCCCTCCTCCACCCGGACAAGATCTCCGACCTCTTCGAGCGACTCGCCCCGACCTCTCCGGCGGTGCGTCGCTTCCACCTCCGCCGTGCTGCCGAGGTGGTCGACGTTCGAACGGACCTATCGTCCATGCCCCGTCTACGAACCCGCGTTTCGTGCCTAAGCGCCAACTGTCGATCATGCGACCAAGGCTTACATTGCAGTCGGCATGGTTCGTTACCGTGTACGAGTTCAGACACTGCCCCACTGACCACAGGGCCACCCAAAGGATTGCTAACCGGCTTGAAATGCGATAAAGCAACCATAGCCGCGAGCCGCGAGCCGCGAGCCGCGAGCCGCGAGCCGCGAGCCGCGAGCCGCGAGCCGCGAGCCGCGAGCCGCGAGCCGCGAGCCGCGAGCCGCTGACCGACTGGAGGCGTGGGTTTGTTAGAGGCGGTCGGCTTGTTCGGTAGCCAACCCCTTCGCGTGCCCGTGGGCTCTGATGCCCACCGCTGGAGCACCTTCCACGGCGACCGCACCCTTGTCGTCGCCGCCCGTACCGTCACTTCGACCGTACGCGCCCTCGAAACACTGCCGTCGCTCCTGCGCGACGACGCCCGCGTGACCGTCGTCTTCGCCTACGACCCCACCTCCGCGTTCAACGACGGCGTCCTCGACCTCCTCCACGCCGCCGGCTGCCGGGTCGCTCCCTGGGAGCAGCTGGGGCACATCGCCCCCGACCTCATCCTGTCCGCCAGCGAGAACATCGACGTGCCGGAGGGCGACTGCCCGGTGCTGGTGTTGCCGCACGGCGTCGGCTTCCAGAAGTTCGTGCCGGATTCCCGCAGTCCACACGAGAGGCTCTCCGGAGTCGTACCGGATTCCCTCCTGGAGTCGGGACGTGCCTGGCTGGCGGTCTCGCATCCGGCGCAGGAGGAACAGTTGATCGCCACCCATCCGAAAGCGGCCGGTCGCACGCTGATGGTGGGTGACCCGTGCTTCGACGAGCTGGTGGGCAGCCGGTCGCGCAGGGGGGCGTACCGAGAGGCGTTGGGCGTCGCGGAGCATCAGCGTCTGGTCATGGTCAGTTCCACCTGGGGCCGCACTTCGCTCCTGGGGAGTCTCCCGGATCTTCTCCCGCGTCTGATCGCCCAACTGCCCTGTGACGAGTACCAGGTCGGCGCGATCGTCCACCCCAATGTGTGGTCGGCTCACGGGGCCTGGCAGATCCGCACCCTGCTGGCCGCGGCCCTGGACGCGGGTCTGCTGCTGATGCCCGCCGTCCACGCCTGGCGGCCCGCGCTCGTCGCCGCCGATGTCGTCGTGGGCGATCACGGCTCGGTGACGCTGTACAGCGCGGCGGCCGGCAACCCACTGCTGCTCGCGGCATTCGGCAGCGACGCGGTGCCCGGGACCGCCGTCCACGAGCTGGCGGCCGTCGCGCCCCGGCTCGACACTCGCGGGAACCTGCGCCGGCAGGTGGAGGACGTCATACGCGGGCACACGCCCCAGCAGTACGCCGCCGTCGCCGCGCAGGCCTTCGCCGAACCGGGGCACGCCCTGGCCCGGCTCCGCACCGCCCTCTACCGCCTGCTGAAGCTTCCGGAGCCCTCCTCTCCCCCACCCGCTCCACTGGTACTGCCGGATCCGGATCCGCCCGCCGCGCCAGCCACCTCCTGGCAGGTGACCACGAACGTCACCGGGGACAGCGTGGCACCGACCGTCACCGTGCACCGCTTTCCGGCAGCCGTCGCCTCGTACGGCAAGACCCGCCCGGAGTCCGCCGCCCTCTTCACGCACCTCGCCTGCGCGGACGACGAACGCGACCGTCGGCTGACCGAGAGCGCCTCGGTTCTCGTCCGACGCCGGCCCACATCCGCCGCGGTGACGGCGCTGCGCTGGATCGAGGACGGCCTCGCTCGGTTGCCCGGAAGCCTTCTCGCGGCATCGGCGGTGCGCGGGGGCGGCTGTCTGGTCGGGCTGCGGGACGGCCGGGTCGTGGAGGCGGCGGCCACGGGCCCGGTACTGGATCCGGGCCTGCCGGCCGCAGTCGTCTATGCCTGCCTGCGCGCGGGACTTCCGCTTGACGACACCCAAGTGACGCTGCGGATCGGTGACTTGCGGGACGAGGACGTCGTTCTGCGGCTTCGTCCCGCGTTGCCGACCGGATAGTGCCGCCTGGGCACATCGGGAACCAGGTTCAGCGGTCGAGATCGCTCAACCTCTGGCGCAGTTCCTCCGTCAGGCGCTGGTTGCCGAGCGCCTCGTAGATGTCGGCGGCTCGGCCCAGGCACTCGCGCACCAACTCCTCGTGACCGCCCTCCCTCTGGGCGATGTCGGCGAGTCGCACTCGGGCCTGCGCCTCGTACTGCATTCCGTCCGCTACCTCGGACAGTTCCCGGATCGCCTCCCGCAGGTCGTTGATCGCCTGCCCGGTGTCGCCGAGATTCCCGTGTACGACGCCGATGGCGGCCTTCACCCGCGCCGCCATCCGCCGGTCGGGCTCCTCACGGTCCTCCAAGTCCCGCTGTGCCCGGCGCAGCAGGTCCATGGCCTCCGCGTGATCGCCCCCTGCATCCAGGGCGCATCCGAGGAAGAAGGTGGCGAGGGCGGCACCGCGGGTTTCCCCGGCCCGCTCGTTGAGTTCGAGGGAGCGCCGGTACGCCCCGGCCGCTTCGGTCGGGGCAACGACATCCAGGTAACGGCCGAGGAATTCCTGAACGGAGGCCCGCAAGGCGAGGCGATCGGTCGCCTCGGCCAGGGCGACGGCCCCCTCCAGTTGCTCTCCCGCGCGGTCGTTCTCCCCGAGGTCCAGCAGCGGACGTGACAGCAGGCTGCGCAGCCGGGCACAGCCCGCCGTGGCCTCCTCGTCGGTCCCCCCTGCCGTTTCCGCTACGACGATCGCCGCCTCGGCCGCCTTGATGCCCAGCTCCAGTGTTTCCGTCCACGCCCTGAGGTAGCGGTGGTAGAGGAACAGCACCGAGAACGCCTCGGCCAGTCGCCAGGCCAGGGTGTACAGCTCGTGCCGGACGGTCTCGCGCAGTACCGCGAGGATGGCGGAACGCTCAGCGTTCAGCCACTCCAGCGGCGATGGACCGCTCGCTCCAGCGAATGGGTCGTGGGCGTCCCGCAGTAGGTCGTCGAGGTTGGCGATCCGCAGCCGCTCTCTCCTGAGCGCCCGGTCGGCGAAAGCGCTCAGCACGAGGTAGTGGGTTCCGACGCGCTGTGTCAGTGCCGTCCGCTCGGTCCGCGGCTCCTCGTCGGCCGCACACTCGCGGGCGTGCAGACGGACCAGGTCGTGCATGCGGTACCGGTCGTCGCGCATCTTCTCCACCAGGCTGGCCTTCGCCAGCACGCCCAGCAGGCGCTTCGCGCTCCCCGGGTCCACGCCGGCAGCGACCGCGGCCACGCCGGCGTCGAAGAGTCCGAACGGCAGCCATCCGAGCAGCCGGTAGAGCCGGGCCGCGTCGGGCGGCAGCAGCCGGTAGGAGGGGCCCAGAACTGCGGACACCGAGGACTCCTCCCCGTCCAGTGCGAGTCCGGCCAGCCGGCCTGCCTCGTCGTCGAGTTCGGCGGCCAGTTCCGCCATGCTCAGACTCTCGTCGTCCAGTCGCGCCGCCACCACCAGCAAGGCCACGGGCAGCCCGTCACACAGCTCCACCAGCCGCCGCGCGGCCTCCGGTTCGGCCTCGACCGCCTCCGGTCCGCACCGGTCTTTCAGCAGTTCCAGCCCACCATGTGTGTCCAGCGGCTTGACGCGGACCAACCGGGCACCGCCCTGGACGGCCAGTTCCCCGATCCTGCCCTGACTCGTGGCCAGTACGGCGCTGCCTGCCCCCTTGGGAATCAGGGCGCGAACCTGTGCAGGCTGGTCGACGTCGTCGAGGACGAGAAGGATGCGCAGGTCGGCCGTGCGCGACCGGAACAGATTGGTCCGGTCGAGGAGCGAGTCCGGAATGCCGAGCTCACCTCCCGGCAACGACCTCAGGCACATGGCCAGGGCCTCGGAGACGTCTCCGCCAGGACCGGTCAGCGGCGTGGCCTGGTCGCGCAGGGCCGCGAAATCCACGTACAACTGCCCGTCCGGAAAATGCCCCTTGACCTTCTCCGCGCACCGCCAGGCCATGGCCGACTTGCCGACCCCCGGAGGCCCGAACAGCACATCGACGCCCACAGATCCGGAGCCGCCCGCCAGCGCGCCGAGCCTCGTCTGCAGGGTCCCGAGTTCAGCCGTCCGATCACTGAACGGCCCGGTCACGACGGGCACTTGATCCGGCCTGGCGGACCGGCCCGCCGCAGACGAGGGCGCCGGGGGGACGTGGAAGTGGACGTCACCGTGGATGGGTGAGCCCTGGAAGACCGGGCCGTGGTTCACTCCGCCGCTGACCAAGTTGACGAAGGTACGTGACGCGTCCGGCGCCAGCTCGGACAACAGCCGCGCCAGTTCCTCGGCTGCGTCCGGATCCTCCTGGAACAGGCCTTCCAGCCGCTGCCGCAGGCGGGCTTGGACAACTGCCTGAGCCTCGGCGTCACCCACCGTGTGAGCCCTGTCCAACTCCTCGTACGTGGCTTGCAGTTCCTCCTCGGCGGCCTCATCCGAAGCGCGTCGCCCGAAGAGCCGGGTCAGCCCGCTCTTCGCTCGCTCGTACGCATCCGAAACCATCAACCCGGCCAACGCCGTTGCCCCCGACGCGGCAAGAGCCGCCAACTCGGCTTCCACACAGCCCCCTTCGCCCTCATCCAGTCCCTCAAGGCAGTCGAACACCAACCGTAGAGAGGTCTTGGACGCTTGGACAGCCCAGCCCGCCGCGTACCACTGCTGCACACGGGTGAGCGCATCGGCGTATCGCAAGACACCGACTGACCGTGACGGCACCTTGGGAGACGGCCTTACGGGAGGCCCCTCCTGACACCGCCCGACCGCGGTGTCGTCCCGGGAGAAAGAAGTCGAGGTCTGCTCCACCCGCCGCAGTACCCACAGCACCAAGTCGAAGCAGTCCGCTCTCGTACCTGCCGTGCTGGGTCGGCAGCGCGCGAGAGGGACAGACGTGCCGCGCGGATACAGCGACCGCAACGCCAAGCGCCTGCGCCGCCACACACGCCGCCCCGGAGGGCGACGGCACGACGGCTGAGGCCGCCTGATGTTCGCCAAGTGCTTCGACCCGACCGGCGCGAGGCACGGACTGCCCACCCACCCGTGGCGCTACGCCCCCGACGGACTCGCCACCAAACGGCAGTTACGGGCCCGCGGCCTACGCCCCGGTGGGCAGTCGACAGCGGCGCAGATCATGCGCCCGCGCTACCGGCGCGGCCCGCTCGTCGCCTACCCCTACCACGTCGACCGCGCCAAGCCCGTCCGGCCGATGACGCCGGGCAAGTGGGCCGCGCTCGCCAAGGCCATGCCTGCCCGCCGCACCTGCCCCGCCTGCCGACAGGACGCCGGATACGTCATCCCTGCCTCGCTCGGCATGTGCGTGCCCTGCGCCTATCCCGACGAACGCGCTGCGTGACCTACCAGATGTCCAGGAATTCCGTGACAGCCTCCAGGATCCGGTTCCTGCGGCGGTGTGCCTTGCTGCAAAAGCGCCGCCTTCGCCAGCGGCTCTCTGGCTGCTGCACCGGCTGGCCGCACCAATTGCACGGCCGCGTCCTGAACTCGGATTCCCCCATGCCACCCCCCGTAGCACCACCGTGCGGGGTCCGTCCGCCCACCTCCTACAGCGACGGCCGGACCCCGCCTGCCTCCCATTGGAAGGAACCCTCAGTGAAGCACCCCGACGACGACAACGAACTCTTCCACCGCCTCGAAGCCGACAGTGGATGACCACCTACCTGACCGACATCGCATCCTTGAAGCTCAAGCCGCGTTCCCCGGATGACTACTGGTCCAAGACCAGGAACGACATCGTCCCCGGCATCGGCAAGCACCGGATCGACAAGCTTCAGCCGGAGCATCTGGAGCGGATGTATCGCGTGATGCTCGATGAGGGCCACACCGCCGTCGACTCATCGTCGAGAACGTGGCCACCCTCCTGGACCCGCCCGCCGTGGACGAGACCGAGGCGAATCCATTCACGACAGAAGAGGCAAAGGCGTTCCTGGAGGCTGCCGCCAAGCGGCCAACCTTCATACGGTGGTGCGTTGGCGTCGGTATGGGCTTCCGGTGGGCGAGACTCTGGGCCTGCGGTGAGCGTCTTCACCGATTCGATCCGTGCCCACCGGACTGCAAGACACACAAGAACTACAAGCGTGGATGCCCCAAGCCGTGTCTGAAGGACTGCACGAAGCACGCCAGTGCCTGCCCGGACCGAAAAGGCGAGGGCTTGGTCTTCACCCGTCCGAAGAGGAACTGCATCGCACCTTTCGAAGGACGCGATGCGCCGCATGGAAGACGCCTTCATGCCTGGCCAGGAACCCGCAATTGAGACCAAGACCGAGACCACGGACCGCCGCGCGGCACGCGCGCAGCGTCGCCGCCGCATCCGCTGAACGACAAGACCCAGCTGAGACGCTGTCTGAGCTGGGTTTTGGATGAGCCGCCTTCGGGATTCGAACCCGAGACCTACGCATTACGAGGACTGCCGGGGTCGTGGCGGGTGGTGTCGGCGTGTGCCACGCGGTGCTGTTTCCGCAGATCAGCGCCGCGCGGCGCGTTGCGCCGTCCGGCTGCGGACGGCCTGTGCCGGGCCGTCCGCTCACGCAACGCTCACGCGGGCCGCCCACCTGGCGCCGGCCCGGGGCGCGCCTGCCACGCCGGGCTTTCCGGCGGGGCCGTGTGGTGCCGGTCAACCAGTGCAGTCGTACAGCGTCTGCGAGGCGGCCGTACTGTCAGGACGACCACTGCCGGCAGCCTGGCGGCCCATCCCGGCCGAACGGGGCGAAGCACCCGATGCGCGCGACGCGCCGCCGAATGTGCCGGACGTGTCCGAGCCCGCCGTCCTCAGGGATGTGGCGGATGTGGCAGTGCCCCCGTACGCCGATGCGGGCACCGCCGAGCAGTGCGTCTGGACGTACGACATGACCTGTGAGGTGCCGCCGCCCCGGCCGCCACCGAAACCGCCGCCGAACGCGCCGCCACCGGCGAGGACGTAGTGCAGTCGGCCGGATGACACGTACCTCAGGAACTTCGTGACCGTCATCGCCGGGTCGCTGCCGGTGAAACCGCCCATGGCGAGGGCCGCCTTGCCGCCCGTCGCCAGGATGATCCGGGCCGCCGAGGTGGCGTTGGAGGTGGCCACCAGCCACTTCGCGCCGCCCTGATGCCGTTCGAGGTAGCTGATCAGCTTGGGACTGGTCGAGCCGCCCCGCCCACCGCCGAAGCCCCTGCTTGTGCGGAGCTGTTCCATCATGTCCGCGCCACCATGACCGCCGCCGCCCATGAAGCGACCCAAGCCGCCGTACGCGCCGTGCCCGTACTGGCCCTTGAGGCCCGGCCGGAGGTCGGTGAGGCCGCCGAAGCCTCCGAAGCCGCCGGTACGGCTTGAGGGGCCGCCCATCGGATTGCTGCCCTGGATGGCTCCCGCTGCGACGGTGTCGGTCGCGTACGCCGCCGGACCGGCCAACAGCGCGACCAGCGCCGTCACCGCGCCGACGGGGAGGAGCCGTCGCCCACGTCGGGGCACCGCCGCACGCGGTTCCCGAGCCGTGCCGACCAGCAACGCCACCACCGCGACCAGGCCGGCCAACGCGATCAGCGGCCACAACCAGGAGGCGAAGTCCGGCGTCCGGCGCAGCAGCACCACCGCCCAGGCAGCCGAACCGAGCACCGCCGCCGCCAGCACGCCCGCCCACACCGAGCCCCGGCGCACCGCCCGGAGCAGCGCCACCCCGCCCGCGCCGGTCAGAGCGGCGACCGACGGGGTGAGCATCGTCGTGTAGTAGGGATGGAACGTCCCCGAGGCGTAACTGAACGTGACGAAGTGGGTGAGCATCCACACGCCCCACAGCACCAGTGCGGCACGTTTCCAGTCGGTCCGGGGCCGACGCCCGCGCAGTACCAGGGCGCTGATCAGTGCCACCGCCGCGAAGGGCAGCAGCCAGGAGATCTGCCCGCCGAGCTGTTCGCTGAACAGCCGGCTGATGCCGGTGGACCCGCCGAAGCCGCCTCTGCCACCACCGCCGGCCCGCCCGGCAGCGGTCTGGGCCAACTGGTGTACGGCATCGGTTGTCGTACCACCGGCATGCCGTACCGCGTCGCCCCGCCCGCCACCCTTGCCGCCGCCCTTGCCCAGGATGCGGGCCAGGCCGTTGTAGCCGGTGGCGAGGTCCCAGATCGAGTTCTTGGTGCTGCTGCCGATGAAGGGCCGGTCGGCGGCCGGGATGGAGTCCACGGTCACCATCCACCAGCCGGTGGACACCACCAGCGCGACCCCGGCGGCCAGGATGTGCCTGATCCGTCGCCCGATGCGGCCGGGCGCGGCGAACAGATACGTCACGAAGAAGGCGGGCAGCACGATAAAGGCCTGGAGCATCTTGGCGTTGAAGGCGAAACCGACCAGCACCGCCGACCAGACCAGCGGTAGCAGCTTGCCGCTGCGCACCGCCTCCAGCAGGAACCAGGCCGCACAGACGCAGAGCAGCACCAGGACGGGGTCGGGGTTGTTGTCCCGGGTGATCGCCACCGTGATCGGAGTCAGGGCCATGACCAGCGCCGCGACCGTGGCAGCCGCGTACCCGAAGACCCGCCGGACCGCGCTGTACAGCACCGCGACCGAGGCCACACCGGAAGCGGCCATCGGCAGCAGCATCTGCCAGGTACCGAACCCGAATACCCGGCAGGAGAGTCCCATCAGCCACAACGCCACCGGAGGCTTGTCCACGGTGATGAAGTTGCCGGTGTCCAGGGAGCCGAAGAAGAAGGAGGTCCAGCTCTTGGTACCGGACAGCACCGCCGCCGCGTAGTAGCTGTTGGCATCGCCATTCGCGCCCAGCCCGTATGTGTAGAGCGCGGCGGCCAGCACCATCACGGCCCACAGTGCGGGCCGGGCCCACCGGGGATCGTCCGGCCCACCGAGCAGCAGCCGCCCGAGTCGGGAGCCGCCGTTGCCAGGTCGCTCGGCCTCGGCTGTGCGGTCGAGTACCCCGCGCGGCGGTGCGTACGTTCTGTCACTCATTCAGTGCTCCTCGGACGGCACAGGTGTGCCGTACAACTGGCGTTTCGTGCGGTGCGGGTTGAACACCCACACCCTCATGAGAAGAAACCTGGCCGCACTGGCCAGAACGTTCGCACCGACCAGCGCGAGGAGTTCGGCCAGCCGGGAGGCGTGCTGCTCGTCCGTCCGCACCAGGGCCAGGGTGCCGGTGCTGACCACCAGCCCGATGACGAAGGCGAGCCCGCCCTCCACCTGGTGGCGCAATGCGTCACGCGGGCCGGTCAGGCCGAAGGTGTAGCGACGGTTGGCGGCGGTGTTCGCGACGGCGGTGACCAGCAGCGCCAGCGCGTTGGCGGCCAGCGCGGGCATCAACTGCCTCAGCAGCAGGTACAGCAGCAGGTAGGCGACGGTGCAGCAGATGCCGATCACCGTGAAGCTGGACAGCTGCCCGCGCACCCCGGTGGAGATGCGGGGCCGCTCCCGCGGCGGCACCCGCACTCCGGCCGACCCGGACAGCGTCCGGCGACCGACTCGGACCATCCCCCTCAGGTCGTCCAATGCGGTACGGACGATGTCGACCCGGCTGTCGGGGTCGTCCACCCAGTCCACCGGTACCTCATGCACCCGCAACCCGCTGCGCTCGGCGAGCAGCAGCAGCTCGGTGTCGAAGAACCATGCCTCATCCTCGACGTGGGTCAGCAGCGCCTTGACCACATCGGTGCGGCCGGCCTTGAAGCCGCACTGCGCGTCGGAGAAACGGGCGGCCATCGTGGTACGCAGCAGCATGTTGTACGTCCGCGATATGAACTCCCGCTTCGGGCCGCGTACCACCATCGAGCCGCGGTGCAGACGACTGCCGATGGCCAGGTCGCTGTGACCGGACATCAACGGGGCGACCAGCGGCAGGAACGCGTCCAGCCCTGTGGACAGGTCCACGTCCATGTAGCTGACGACGTCGGCGTCACTGCGGCTCCAGACATGGCGCAGGGCCCGGCCACGTCCCTTGAGGTCCAGGTGCACCGCCTGGACGTGTGCGAGCCGCCGTTCCAGGGCGGTGGCGACCTGCCAGGTGCCGTCCGTGCTGGCGTTGTCCGCGATGGTGATCCGGAACCGGTACGGCAGGCCCTCGGTGAGGTAGACGTGGAGTCTTCGGACGCTCCGCTCCAGGACCCTTTCCTCGTTGTAGACCGGGATCACGACCTCGACGAGGTGTGCCGGGCCCGATGCGGGACCGTCCGGGCCGGGTGGCGTCGCCTCGTCGGCGGGCTCTCGCGCCAGTACGACCGATTCGTTCATGGCCGTCACACTGGGATGCCACCTTCAGCGGAGCATGAGGAAACCCTTAAGCCGTTATCAGAATCAACTAAAAGGAATCCCTCTGCGAAGTATGCGCCTCGCATGTTGAAAACGCATAAGGATTGCATGACGGGCCGAAATGTGCGCTTGAATGGGGCGAAAATACCGTGAATCAGAACGGAGCGGCGCCTACTCCCATGAGCACGGAAGTTACTCCCGTCCCCAATTGATTGCCCTCTCCTCGCACAGCGGCTCCGCCAGCCCGGTCGGCTTCGAGCCGTGTCCGCCGGGCTGCAGGACGCACAAGAGCTACAGGCGCGGATGCCCCGCGCCGTGCCCGAAGGACTGCACGAAGCACGCGAGCATCTGCCCGGAGCGCAAGGGCGGGGCCTGACTTTCACCCGCCCCAAGACGAAGAAGAGCCGGAACCTGCAATTGAGACCACAATAGAGACCACGGACAGCCGCACGGCCCGTGCGCGCCGTCGTCGTCGGGTCCGCTGAACGACAGAAGCCCAGGTCAGACGCCGTCTGGCCTGGGCTTCAGATGGAGCCGCCTTCGGGATTCGAACCCGAGACCTACGCATTACGAGCCCGATAGGGGTCGTGCCGGGCTGTGCTGCGTGGTCGCATCAGATCCCGTTTTCGCAGATCAGAGCACATGTCGTGGTCCCGCTGTTCGTACCCCGTGTTGCACCGTCCACAGGCGTCCGCGCTCCCCTTGCGCTCCCCTGCCAACGGATCGGGACACGACCGCAGTCCGGTCGGCTTCATTCGGTGGATCCGATCGAGATCGACCGCGACCCATGAGAAGACACCGGTCAACGTGTCCGCGTCGCGAGCCGCCTTGGAACATTGAGGAGCAGCGACACGAGCAGGATTTCCGCCGAAGCGGCGAGTTCCGCAACGAGATCCGCATGTGCGGGCTCCCCGGCCTCAGTGGTTGTCAGGTCGGCCATGTCGTCCGGGTCGACCTGAGCCGCTGATGCGAACCGCTCTGAGGCCACCGCCAGAGAGGCGGGACGGCGTCTCGATGGACGGCTACGCCTGCGACAGGTGCCCTCCACGCATCCAGCGGTACCCCTTCGGAAGGGGGCTTCCCGGTGGGACGAACGACCAGCGGCCTGGACCGCTGATTTGTCCGATCACCGGTCGGCGCAGGACTTCCTCGAACCAGGCCGCAGCAGTCTCTCCCAGTTCCTCCGGGTCACCGGAGGACTTCACCGTCGTCACCAACGGGTTCTCCTCGGGCCAGTAGGTCTGGTTGTGCACAGCGCTGCACAGAAGTTCGCCTTCGACCAGAATGGCTCCGAGCGTCAGAAGGACACGCTTCCCGATAATATCGCATACGTCGACGATCAGGCGCAGTTCGCCTTTGTCCTCTTCGATTTCATCGTCGTCCATCTCCTCCCCTGGCTCGAAAACCAGCACGGTCGTGTACTGGGGTAGGCATTCTGGCCAATTCCGAGCGTACGACCTCACCCGGTCCACGAACGCCTTCTGTCGGTCGTCCACTTCATCGTCTTCAACTTCGAACCAGTCTTCATCCATAGCGCCATATTAGCCCATGCGAAAGTCCGGATTCTGTCGCCTTTGCGGTTTCCGGGAACGCTCAGGCGACAGAAACCCAAACACTTGCTCATTCTCGGATGTCACTCATCCTCAAACGCCATGGCTTCGGCCTGAGCCATACTCTCCGCTTCGAGTTCTGCGTACTCTTCCGCTTCGGCTTCCGACACCGCTTCGGAATTCTGGAGCTCGGCTAGTCGCCCTCCTTCCTGCATCTTCGCACCGGACGCCTTGAACTGATCAAGCTCGTGGGAGTCCTGGCATCGTATGCAGATTTCCACCTCCTCCTCGTCGCGAGGCCGAAGAGTCTCCGTGAATTGAAGGTCCTCCTTCTTGGAACCGTGGCTTTCCGCCTCGCTGTCGCAAAGGTCTTCGGCGCAGTACCCTCTACTGCCCTTGCGCTGCGACTTCAGAGCGGCCCAGTAGATCGTCTTCTTTTTCTCGTCCCACGCCACGGAGATGGTCGTGAACCGCCTGAACTGAGTGGGTGAAAGCTTTCCTTCGGCGACGAGTTTCTGCAGGCTCGCCAGCACATCCGCCCGAACCTCGCGCGCAGCCGCAAGATATTCCTTCGTCTGCCATTCCTGATCAGCAACGGCAACGGCCCCTGAAACCGAATTCTTGCCGCTGATCTTGGCGATGTACGCGTCCTGCTCGTACGTGGTCTGTGCTGCTGCTGCTCGGATCGCGGCCGCGGTGGCCCCGACCACAGCCGCGTCGACGTGCCTGCCGTCGGGGAGGATGTCCTTCGCGTCAGCGCTCGCTGCGGTTCCGTACTCCAGGTTGGGCCTGCTGCCCTTTCCGCAGTATTCGGTTTCGCCGCAGTCCCGCAGCCCGGTGGGGTCACTGCCAGTGGTGGGGTTGTCGTCGGCGTAGGTGTAGCCGTTCAGGGATTGTGCGTCGCTCGTGTCGAGGAGAAGATCGACGCTGAGGAAGCGGCCGGTGGCAGGGGCGTATTCGCGCGCGCCGACATACGTGAGGCTGCTGGTGGAGTCGGTGGCTTTGCCGAGAAAGGTCTTGTCGTCGGGCCAGGTTCCGGTGCCGCCGCCGCGCGGCGCCCCGAAGGGGGTGGTGTAACGCGTGGTGATCGCCTGGCTGGTGGCGTCGAGGGCGAGACTGCTGGTGCCGTGCCGGTCTGCGGCGAGCCAGGACAGTGTTTCGGTGCCGGTCTGGTTGCTGCGCAGGGCGATCGTGGTGGCGCCTGCGGTGTAGTAGCGCTGGGCCCAGTACTTGGTCGTCGAGGTGGACGCGTCGAGGTGGACCTCGGTGGCGTCGTCAAGGTAGAGAACGGTCTCTCCACCGGTGTTGCGACGAATCAGGAGGTTGCCGTCAGCGTCGTAGATGTGGCTGGTGGTGCTCTTCGTGGTGCCGGAGCTGGATTTCTCGGTGAGGGTGTCGAGCCGGCCCTCGGGGTTCCAGGTGAGGCTCTGGGAGTCGGTGCCGTTGGGTCGGCCGGTGGTGTTGCCGGTCTTGTCGTAGGCGTAGGTGGCGGTGACTCCCGTGCATGAGGACGCCGTGGTCGTCGCGGTCAGTCCGTGCGGGTGAGCGGTGTCGCCGTAGCAGTAGGTCTTGGTGGTGTCGCCGGCAGAGGTGTGGCTGGTCTCCGTGTCGCGCAGCCCGCTGTCGCTGTAGGAGTACGAGGTCCAGTACGGGGCGGCACCGCCGAGGTTGGCCGCGGTGCGGCCGGAGGTGGAGCAGTCGGCGGTGGTCGGAGTCCAGGCCTCGGTCAGGCGCCGGTGTCCGTCGTAGGTGAAGCACTGGTCGTCGGCCTTGCCCGTGCCGCCGAGGGTGGTGGGGTCGGTGATGGAGGTGACGTTGCCGGCGTCGTCGTAGGCGTAGTTCAGTTCCTGAAGTTCGTAGTTGTGGGTCTGGTCGGTGACGGCCGACTGCTTGAGCCGGTCGGTGCCTTCCTCCCAGGCGTTGGTGATGTAGGCCTTCTTGGTGCCGGCTGCCGCGGAGGTGCCGAGGGTGAGCTGGTCGGTCTGGCCGATGGCGGAGTAGGCGGCGCCGAGGAGGTATCCGCTGGAGCCGCTGACGGTGGTGGGCAGACCGACGGTGTCGTAGCCGGTGTTGACGGTCTCGGCGGCGAGGCCGCCGGCCGCGGGCTCGGAGATGTACTGCCGGGTGCCGTCGAGGTTGTAGTACGTCGAGGACGTCGTCGTCGCTGCCACGGCGCCGGAGGTGACCAGGGGGTCGGTAGACGGCAGGACCAACTGGGTCGTGGTCGGACGGTACAGGCTGTCGTAGGCGGTGACCTTCCGGGTGTAGGCCGTGCCGGTCACGCCACCGACGTAGCTGGTGGCCGAGTCCAACTGGCCCTTGGCCAGGGTGTCGTAGGCCCAGTGGGTGAGTTTGTCGGCATCGGTCCTGGCCGTCTGCCACTCGTCGGTCGTGCGGCCGAGTTCGTCGTAGCCGTAGAGGAGGGTGGTGTTGCGGGAATCCGTGGTGCCGGAGACCTGGTCCAGGTCGGTGTACGACGTGGTGGTGGTTCCCTTGTCCGGGTCCGTCGCCGAGACCTGTCGGCCGAACAGGTCGTAGGTGTAGGACCACTTGGTGCCGTCGGGGCCGGTGACGGTGTCCGGCTTGCCGTCGCGGGTGTACGCGTACTTGGTCGAGGTGTAGGCGGCACCGCTGCCCGCGCCGTAGGCGGTGTCGGCCGGGTCGTTGCCGGAGTAGTCGCGGCGCTCGGTGGTGCGGCCGAAGATGTCGGCGATGGTGCGGACGGCTGAGCCGCCGGCCGGAGCAGTGGTGGCGGTGGAGTCTCCGGTGTACGTCGTCGACGTGGACCGCTTCTTGACGCCGTAGACGTAGAAGGTGCTGCTTGTCGGACGTTCCGCGCCGTCGAACTCCGTGTCGGTCTGCTTGGGCGCGCCACCGTATTCAGCCCGTGCGTAGGTGCCGGACGGGGACGTGGCAGAGTCGAAGACGTCGGCGTAGGTCTCGTAGGCCAGGCCGCGGCTGTCGTAGCGAGTGTCGGTGAGCAGACGGCCGCCGTTCGCCGTCGGAGACTGGGTTTGCAGCGAGCGCAGCAGCGAGTCGTAGATCGTGTAGCTGGTGTTGTAGACGCCGTCGGCGCGGATGGTGGAGGTGGAGACCCAGGACGGGGCGGTGCCGGTGACGGAGTACGCGTAGGTGTAGTTGGCGCCGTATCCGGCGGCACGGGAACGGTTGGGCAGCCAGACGGCGGTGACCCGGCCCAGGGCGTCATACGTCGACTCGGTCAGCTTCGTGTTGACGTCGTAGACCTTGACGGGGGTGCCGCGGGCGTAGTCGAGGTAGGAGTAGCTCTTCTGGGTTTTCGCGTTGGTGACCGTGACCTTGGTCAGCGGGCCGGTCGTGGTCGGGGTGTAGACGGTGGTGGTCGGGTTGCCGGCGGCATCGGTCACGGTCCCGGGCCGGCCCAGGGTGTCGTAGCCCGTCGTGCTGGCGACGGTCTGCCAGGAGGTCGGGTACCGCTCGCCGTTGGTGGCGGTCGCTGGATAGGCGGAGGCACGTCCGGTCCAGGTGGCGTTGCCGAGGGTGGGAGTCTGCGAGGCGGTCCAGGCGGTGGCACTGGTGCCGTCGTAGACGGTGGCCTTGTCGGACAGGACATCGCCGCGGGAGCCGGACGAGGCAGGCAGGTTCAGGTCGGTCTCGGCGGTGGAGCAGGCGCGGCCGACGACCCGGGTGCGGGAGACCAGTGAGGTGATGCCCAGGCTCGCGTTGCGGGCGTACCAGGTGCGGGTGCACGTCTCGTCGCCGCTGAGGCCGAGCTGGCCGGAGTCGTTGACGCTGACGGGCATGCCGTAGCTGTCGAAGCTGGTGTTCACGCTGTGCGTGCGCCAGCCGGCGGTGGCCGTCAGGTAGGTGGAGGTCTCGGTCTTGTAGGTGCGGACGAAGTAGGCCTGGATGTCGGCGTACGACTTCTTCTGGCTGGCGGTGAGCTGGGACCAGGGGTAGTCGACCGTCACGGAGACCGGCGCGGAGCCGTTGTACGTGACCTGTTCACGGCTGAAACCGGCGAAGCGGTCGCTGTCGGTCTGGTCGGCCACGCTCAGGCCGGTGAAGCCGATGCCCGGAACGGAGACCGAGCGGGTCGTACCGTCCTTCTGCCTGTCGCCGTCCATGCCCTGCAGGTACAGCGACACGGTCTTGGACTGGGTTTCGCTGGACGCGCCCTTGACGGTGGTGACGGTGCGGTAGCCCCGCCAGTCGGACCAGGTTCGCTCCTTGTCCGGGGTGATGGGGTTGTCGCTGTAGTGCCAGGCCGGGCCCGAGTAGCTGTAGTGGCTCTCCATCGTCTCGCCGTGACCCGTGGGGTCGGAGGTGATGACGTCGGTCACCCGGTACTTGTTGAACCAGTCCAGCGACGCCTCGGTGGCGCCGTTGATGTGCCAGTACACCGGGTAGCAGCTCATCGTGTCGTTGTCCTCGGACGACGGCATGGTCGAGCCGCGTACGCACTCCGGGTTCGAGAGGGTCACGGTGGTGACGGCGCCCGTCTCCGAGGTGATCGTCTGAATACGGGGCCGGTTCAGCGGCAGGATGTTGTCGGTGGAGGAATCGACACGGTTGGGCCGCATCTGGTAGGTGAACGTCACCGGATCCAGGGAGACGGCGGTGCCGTTCTTGCCTGTGTGCCGGATGCTCTTGAGGACCAGGGTCTGGTCGGAGCTGTTGCCGATGTCGCCGGGGTCCAGGAACTGCTGGGCCAGCGCCCAGGAGTCGACATCCGTGTAGGCACTGGTGGAGGCCGACCAGGCGTGGGTGTCGATGCTGGTCAGGCGCTTACGCGTGAAGAACGTGGGACCGGTGGCAAGACAGTCGGCGCCGGAGGCGCAGATGCGGTCGAAGGGGACGTCGGGCCAGTTGGAGGCGGTGGAGGACGTCAGTGAGGAGCAGTCGGAGGCAGTGCACCGCTCGTCGTAGCCGAAGGTGACCTCGTCCGAGGCCGTGCCGGTGAACAGGGTGTCCTTGTTCTGGCCGTAGAGGATCTTGGTGAGGTAGCCGCCCCGCGTGTACTGGGCGGTGCCGGTGGACGCGCCGTTCTTGCCGTAGTAGTTGGTCTCGGCGGTGTACCAGTACGACATCGCGTTGCCGTGCGGGTCCACGACGTAGTCCAGGTTCCACCGCCAGGCCTGGTTGAGCGCACGGCCGGAGAAGGAGTCTCCGGCCGAGTAGCCGGGCTCTCCGGAATCGTCGCCGAACACCGGGACCGTCCACACCGAGTTGGTGCGCTGGGTGTCGGCGCCGGGCAGCTTGTCGAGACCGAAGACGTACTTGGTGCCGTCGCCTGTGGTGACCGTCCAGTACTCGCCCGCGCCATCGAGGCCGGAGTCGCCCTCGTCGCCGTTGTCCGCGCCGGTGGAGTGGGTGACGGTCGAGGCGTCGTCGTCCTTGAGGTGCCAGGCGCCGGTGGTGTCGTCCTTGACCAGCTCGGTGGACTTGCCGTTCAGCACCAGCAGGGCGTTGTCGTACTTCCAGCACAGGTCGTACTTGCCGTCCTGGCCGTCGTCGTCACAGGAGCCGTAGGACCGTTCGACGTAGGACGAGGTCAGGTCGTAACCCTCACCGACCTGGGAACCCTGGTTGTTCGTCGACGCGGTCCTGCCATCCACGCTGCCGGAGTCGTACGACAACGACAGCTGGGGAGCCGGCCCCGCGGCGGCGGGCGGCGTGGTCATGGGATACGACCAGCTGAAGGCGCCCGAAGAGCCGCCGGCTGCCCAGCTGGTGGAGGCCGACAGCGGGCTGGCCGCGTAGTTGCCGGCGCCGGACGCCGATTCCCCAGATGTGGCGGTCGCAGCCAATACCGTGGCCGAGGAGGTCGTATCGGCGGCCATCAGGGCGGCGCGCGGCATCGAACGCGAGGCCCGCTCCGGACCGGCGCCGCGGCCTGCCTGGCCGAGACCGACCTTGGCCGTCAGGGTCTGCTTGCCGATGTCGTTGTGCGAGCCGAGCGGGGTCTGCGTCCGGCAGGCCGCTTTCTGCGGTGTGGTCAGGACGCACGCGGGGAGCTGGACCAGCCGCAGCCGCCCGGACCAGCCGCCGCCGTAGGCCGAGGCGAACGCCGAGTAATCGACGCTCAGTCGGGCGGAGCCCGGTGCGCTCGCCGAGGCCGTCAGGATTACACCCTTGATGCCTGCCGCCTGCGCCTGCCGTTGCCCGAGAATCCGCACCTGCACCTGGCCTGACGCGGAGCCATTCGCGCGACCGGCCGCAACCGTGACCGCCAGTCCTCCCGCCATCAGCCGCGTCGCACCCTGCCCGGGTATCCGCCCAGTGGCCGTGGCGTCGGCGGGCCAGACGGCGTGCTGCTGGGCACGCGCTCGCTTGGCCTGAGCCGCGTTGACGGTTCTGCCTCTCGCGACCTGCTCCCGGGCCCGCTTGGCACCGAGGCCGGGGTGCGCCCGGACCTTGTCGACCCGCTGCTTGGGCAGGGAGGGCTTGCCCAGGCCGCCACCGGCCGCATGCGCCACCGGTGCCCCCAGCCCCGCCGAAGCGGCCAAGGCCATGCTCAGCACGGCGACGACAGGTGTCAGGGCGCCGCGGATCCAGCGGGCTTTCATGCCGGAACTCATGACCGGACCTCCATGCGATCAAGCTGTGGAAGCGGGAGAAGTGGAAGTGGGAGAATTTGCGCTGCGGCCCGGTGGGACGGCTGTTCACCGCCCCACCGGATGTGCGTCGTGGGGTCAGTCCCCGACGGTGTCGATGATTTGTTGCTGGTCGGCCATGGCACCGGTCCAGAGCCTGATGTCGGTGATCTTTCCGGGCAGGTAGTGGCCCCACGCTCCGCCGACGTATCCCTCACCGGCCGCGAAGTCACCGGCCCCCGCCACAGCCGTGTAGGGATGGGTGGCATCCGCGCCGTTCTCGTCGGGGCCGAGGTAGAAGTGGATCGTGCCGGAGGGGGCGTCGTAGGTTCCGGTCATCCGTACGGGGCTGCCGAGCACTGCGGCCTCGTCGGAGACCACTCCGTCGAAACCGCCGTCCGTGTTCAGCCGGCCGAAGTACCACTTGCCGACCGGGACGGTGGTGTCGGTGTCCGGGTCGAGGTCGGTGCCGGTCAACTGGTACCAGAAACCCCAGGAGGAGCCGTCCGCACCGCGCTGGCCGATGACCTGGGCGGTGTATCCGACCGGCTTGGACAACAGGGCGTCCCTGTCCACGTCCACCAGCGTGGTGGCGGTGAACGAGGCCGTGTCGTCGAGCACCGGTCCGGGCGCGGTGGCGGCGCCGTCCGTTCCGTTCAGGACGAGGGCCCGGCCGTCGAGCGAGGCACCGCCGGCCAGGGTGAGCGTGCGGCCGTAGCCGGAGGTGGAGTCCGTCAGCGTGGTGCCGCCGGCGCCGTCCGGGTTCCAGGCGCCCATCAGCTCCACGCCCGTCGCGCCATTGGCGTCGAGCAACTGGTCCTCAGTGGCGACCTCGTCGTCCGTCAGGACGCGCTGCCAGACAGCTACCTCGTCGACCCGTCCCCGCCAGTAGTTCACGTAACTGCCCGGGGTGAAGCTGGCCCGGCCGAACTGCAGGGTGCCGTCGGTGACTGTGGCGTCCGACGTGCTGGGCAGCGCCACCGGCGAGCCCTGCAAACGACCGTTGACGTACAGGGAGATGGTGCGGTCCACGGAGTTGTAGACGCCGGTCAGGTGCGTCCACGCCTTCAGCGGCACCCCGGCCGCGTCGGCGTTCGCGCCCAGGTACTTGCGTACTCCGTTCTCGTACCAGTTCCACAGGAACACCCAGCGCTGGATGCCCGGCGAGTAGTACAGGGCGAACCCGGAGCCGTCGCTGCCCGTCTCCGACACCACCGTGCGGAAGTCGGATCCGTCCGAAAGGTAGGCCCATGCCGAAACAGTGAACGACGACTGGGTGTTGACCACCGGAGTGGCTGAGGCCGCATACCCGGACTGGCGGGTGGTGTCGGAGGTGTCGTTCAGCCACAGCGAACGGTCCCCGTCACCCCGGCGTGCCAGCGACGACCAGCCCGCGCCTTGGGTGTAGAGGGTCGCCGGGTGACGTGTGCCCTCGGTCGCCGTGTCCGCGGCCGTGGTCACGCCGGAGCCCGGTGCCGCGTCGTCGAAGTGCCAGCGGCCGATCGCCGTCTGCCCCTCGGCGACATTGAACTTCACGATCGTCTTCGCGCCCCAGCGTTGGGCACTGTCCTGCGCCCGCACCTGCAGTTGCTGGGTGCCCGCCAACTGGGGGTGATCCCGGCCGTGACCTTGTTGCCGGAGATCGGCTTGGACCAGGAGGTGGAGGTCGCCAGCTTGTACTCGTAAGCAGTGTTGGTGTCCCCCGAGGCCGGCGAGAAGGTGAACTGGCCCGCCACGCCCGGGCCTCCGGCCGGGTCGCAAGCGTTGGCCGTGCACTCCGAGTACGGGCTGCCGAAGGTGATCGTGGGCGCCTTCGGGGCGGTGGTGTCCACCTTGAAGTAGCACCAGCCCTTGGTGGTCACCGTGCTGTGCGACTCCAGATAATCGGCACCGCTGTTGTAGTAGGAGCGGGAGAACACCGCCAGGCGGTACAGCGGCCCCTCGGACAACGTGATCGGTGACGGGTAGGTGAGCACGGCGCCGTTGCCGACGTAGCCGCTGGTGGGCCGCACCGGCTCGGTCGCCACCGACCAACTGCCGTCGCTGTTCTGCTTCTGGATGTAGAAGTGGGCGCGCAGGCTCGCCCCGCTGCCACCACCGGTCGCCGTCCACACCGTCGCGGTCAGACTGGGGGTGGGATCCGCGATCACGTCCGGGTCGCCCGAGTTGGTCTCGCAGCTGATCCCGCTGCCCTCGACGAGGCCCGCCTTGGTCGGCGCGGCAGGCAGCCCCACATAGGTCACCGACAGCACCGCGTCGTTCCGAAACCGCTTCCACGCGCTGGTGTCCGTCTCGTCCCGAGCCTTCAGCAGCAGCGTCAACCGGGAGAACTTCCCCGCCGCGAAATCCCCCACCGCGGACGTCAGACTCGAACCGCTGAACTCGATCGGAGCGTCCGGCTGCGAAGGATCACACAGAGAGCTGCGGCCCGCCGAGACGTCCCGGCTGGCCATCGTCCCCAGGTATGGCGGACGGGTCGACCAGGTGGTGGACGACGAGATGTTGCCGGTGCGCTCCAGATCGATCCAGCGCGCATCGCAGGTGAACGACCAGCTCTCGGTCGCCCGGAAAGTCGCCGACAACACCTTCTTGCCCGCCAGGCTGCTCGGCGAGAACTGGAAGTACAGCCGCTCGGTGTAGCCGGGGCCGCAGTAGTAGCCGTTCCACGAGGAGCAATGACCCATGCCCTTGCCCTCGTTGCTACTGCCGTTATCCCAGTTGAAGTCGGTGACACCGTCCGAGCGCAGATACGTGTGGGCCGTCTGGTCCAGGCCGACACTGGGGTCGATGTAGAGGGGGTAGGCGCTGCTGTCGCTGTTCGCCAGCATGCCCGCGTCCGGCACCACGGCCAGCGAATCCGGGCCGACCTGGACCGGCAGCACCGTGGATGCGTCGCCGCCGCCCGGGCCCGCCGTACCGTCCGCCGACGCCCCGGCGGAGGGGTCCGTGGTGGGCGCCGGGGAGGGGTCGCTCGCCTGCGTGACCGCAGTCGTCCGCTCCAACTGAGTGGATGTGCCGGAGGTGGTCGCGTCGCCCTGTGAATCCCACATCAGCGCGGCCGGAGCGGAGAAGACGGGGCGCGCGTCGTCGTCCACGGCGGTCATCCCGCCGCCGCTCGTCGACGCCACCGTCAGCCCGTCCGACTGCAGCGAGAAGGCAACCTTCTTCAGCTCCGGGTCGGCAGCCGCCTGCGGGGTCTTCACCACGAGCAGTTCACGGAAGCCCTCGGTCGTCGCCGTCATCCGCAGGTCCACGCCGGGCAGCACATCGGCGTAGACCGCGCTCGCCCCGTCCAGCGTCGGCTTCGGCAGCGTCCCCGGCCAGCCCAGCCGCAACGACTTGCCACCCCGGGCGATGTCCACCAGCCCCGAACCGTCACCGCCATCAGAGAACGCCAGATCCACCACCGTCGCCTTCGGGCCGACCGTCCCGTCCGACCGCATCTCCAGGCTCGGATCCGGGGACACCCACGACCCGTCGCCCTGGTGCACCCGCACCGGCACCGTCGACTGGTCCAGCCTGAACGTCGTGCCGTCCGGATTGGCGTACGTCGTCGTGTACTCCGTACGGTCGGCGCCGACCTCAACCGCGGAACCACTGGCCACCGCCTTCTGGGAGGCGGTCGCCTCCGCAGAAAGGGACGTCGTGCCGTCGGAACCGGTGACCTGGCCACCGGCAACGGCCGTATAGGCGGCGGCCGTCGCAACAGGCTGAATCAACAAGACGAACGCAGCCAGCCACGCCGTACGCGACGACCACACACGTCTACCCCCCGAATCCCCCACAGCCCACCCCTGAACACTTGACGAAGCGATCACAATCACTTGGCGATTGAGGATCATGGCAGGGGTGGCACAGCCGAAGACCAAGGGATATTCCAAGATCGGGCAACAAACCGACCGCACAGGCGCAAAGAATTCGATCGTTCACCTTAATAACAGGTGCCGTACATGAGTGGGTCATCGAATTCAGTCGGGGACCCCTTCGCGTCGGGAGCGTCTCGTGGTCGCGCAGAGTGACCGTAGGCGCTGGTTGGCGCGGTTGCGGTAGCCGAAGGCGCATCGCGCGTCGAGCTTGATGACGCGGTTGTTGCCCTCGCCGGCGGCGTTCGTGATCCCGGTCAGGACGTACGCCTCGATGCCGTCCCACCACTGGGCGACGGTCTCGGCGAGGGTGGCCAGTTCCGACAGGTGGGCGTGGTCGGCGCAGTGGGCCTGGAAGCAGTAGCGGGCGGCGGAGATCGCGGGGTGGCCGGGAGCGGTGTGGGTGTGCTTGGCGGCCAGGTGGAGCAGGCTGCGCAGGAGTTCCTCGGCTTGCCGGCCGGCCAGGATCTGCCGCCCGTAGGTACCCATGGACGTCAACTCGCTGATCACGTGGCCGGAGCCAGGCCGACTCCAAGTCGTTCTGCACCATCGGGTGGCCGACGCCGTACTTGCGCATCACGGCCCGCTTCGACAATCAGCACGGCAGCCCCTGCGGATCGCCGCGCATAGCAGGCCCACCCGCACGAGACCGAGCTGACCGCGGTGGCCGTGGAGGCGCATCTGCCGCACTACGGCGAGACGGTCGGCGAGGTGACCGAGGAACTGGAGATCGAGGAACGGGCCTGCCACCGCTGGCTGGCTGCCGCCGAGCCATACGTCACCGAGCACAGCGTCACTTTCAAGGGCGGGACACGGGCCGGGCACGCGGCTCAGGAACTGGTGCGTGCAGCCGAACAACACCGGGCGGACCTGATCATGGTCGGCCACAGCGGACACTCCTGGGTATAGGGCCGCTTACTGGACCCCACCGCGGAGAAGATCAGCCGCCACGCCCTCCGCTCGGTCCTGATCCGCGCTGACGGCCCGGTCGGCCTCGCTGATGTCGGCATAGGCCTCGGCAACGCACATCTCGCAGAGTCCGTGGCCGGGACCGCGGCCCGGACAGAATTTGTGGACTCCCAACAGAAGTCGCGATCTCCACGCATTCCCCAAACCCAGGGTCCACACGCCGGCAACCGCCGGAGACGGGGCCACCGCAGCGCCGTTCCTACCTGGAACACCGATAGCCAGTCACTTCCACCCCTGCACCGACCACCCTGACCCGGCCATCGACACGCCCGGCTTTCCCGACACTCGCGGGCCGAGACACCCCCGTGCGCAAAGTACCAGGTCACAGGCATGGGACAGCGAATCTCAATGCGCACCCCTTGCGCTCCCCCTCAGGCGCCGCCGCCCAACAAGCTGACCAGCCATCAGAGGCCCAGCACAAAAGACCAGGTCAGAGGGCATCTGACCTGGTCCTAAGTGGAGCCGCCTTCGGGATTCGAACCCGAGACCTACGCATTACGAGTGCGTTGCTCTGGCCATCTGAGCTAAGGCGGCGCGCTGTCCGCACTATGGTGCGATCAGCAACGTCGGTAAGTCTACACAGTTTCGGGGGGTGCTCCGTACCGGCCCCGGGCCACCCGCGCCGGGGCCGGTGAGGTGGGCTATGAGCAGCGTTTTCCCTTCGTGGGAGGGGTGCCGCGGAGCAGGTAGGCGTTGATCGTGGAGTCGATGCAGTCGCTGCCGCGGCCGTAAGCGGTGTGGCCGTCGCCTTCGTAGGTGAGGAGGCGGGCGGAGGAGAGCTGGCCGGCCAGGGCGCGGGCCCAGCGGTAGGGCGTCGCGGGGTCGCGGGTGGTGCCGACCACGATGATCGGGGCGGCGCCCTTGGCCTCGATGCGGCGCGGTACGCCCGTGGGCGCCACTGGCCAGTACGCGCAGGGCAGGGTGGCCCAGGCGAGGCCCTCGCCGAAGACCGGGGAGGCCTTCTCGAAGGTGGGGAGGTCCTTCTGCACCTCCTCGGGGGTGTCGAAGGCGGCCGGGAGGTCGAGGCAGTTCACGGCGGCGTTGGCGAACATCAGGTTGGTGTAGCGGCCGTCGGCGTCACGCTCGTAGTAGCTGTCGGAGAGGGCGAGCAGGCCCGCGCCGTCCTTCTCCTTCATCGCCAGAGTCAGCGCCTCGCGCAGCTGCGCCCACGCTCCCTCGTCGTACATCGCCGCGATCACGCCGGTGGTGGCGAGGGACTCGGTGAGCGTGCGGCCGTCCGCGTCGCCGGTGGGGATGGGCTGTGCGTCGAGCTTCGTGAAGAACGCCTTCAGGTTGTCGCCGACCTTCGCCGGCGCCGTGCCCTTGCCGCCGAGCGGACAGTCCGGCTGCTGCACGCAGTCCTTCGCGAAGGACTGGAACGCCGTCTCGAAGCCCGCGGTCTGGTCGAGGTTCAGTCGGCGGGCGGGCAGCGACGGGTCCATCGCGCCGTCCAGCACCATCCGCCCGGCCCGGTCGGGGAACAGACCCGCGTACGTCGCCCCGAGGAACGTCCCGTACGACGCCCCCACGAAGTTCAGCCTCCGGTCCCCCAGCGCCGCCCGCACGATGTCCATGTCCCGCGCCGCCTCGGCAGTCGAGACATGGCGCAGCAGCTCGGGCGAGTCGCTGCCGCAGCCCTCCGCGAACTTCTTGTACGCGTCGACGAGTTGGGTCGTCTCCCGCTCGTCGTCGGGCGTGGTGTCCGTCCGGGTGTACGTGTCCATCTCCCGCCCGTCGAGGCATTCGACGGGCTCACTGCGGGCGACCCCGCGCGGGTCCACGGCCACCATGTCGTAGCGCGCGCGGACCTCCGCCGGGTAGCCGACACCGGCGTACGCCTGCACGTAGCCGACCGCCGAGCCGCCCGGCCCGCCCGGGTTCACCAGCAGCGATCCCAGACGCTTGCCCGGGCCCGCGGCCTTCTTGCGGGCGACGGCGAGCCGGATGTCGCCGGCGTCGGGCCGGTCGTAGTCGAGCGGCGCCTTGATCGTGGCGCACTCGAACCCGGGGACCCCGCAGCTGCGCCAGCCCGGTCTCTGCTCGTAGAACGGCGAGAGCGCCGCCGGCGTCGCCTGAGGCAGCGCGGCCAGCGCCGCCTCGGCCGCCGTACCGGCCGACGTCGTCGCACCTCCGGAGGAGCAGGCGGAGGCGAGCAGGGTGATGGCCGTGAGGAGTGCAGCAGCGGTGGTTGTAGTACCGGGAGTGCCGGGGCGGGCGGGGTGCTGGAGCCTGGGCTTCGGCTTCGGCTTCGGCTTCGGCTTCGGGCTCCGGCTGGTCGGTCGGGATGCGCGCCTGATGTGCATCCAGCGAGCGTAACCCTGCGCGGTGGACTGGTCGCTGTGCGTGCAAGGTGTGGCTCGTAGGCGTGCGGGTCAGGTCTCGGTCGGATGCGGGTGAGGTCTCGGTCGGATGCGGGTCGCCTCTCGGTCAGACACAGGTCGGACGCAGGTCGGCCGAGATCGGGCCTGCGGTGCGCCCCGTACGGGCACGGGTCCCCCCTCGGACAGGTGCGGGGCCTGCCACGTACGGGTACGAGTTCCGCCTCGGACAGGTGCGGGGCCTGCCACGTACGGGTACGAGCTCCGCCTCGGACAGGTGCGGGGCCTGTCCCGCCCGACCGCCCGTCCCGCCTCGGACGGCTGCTGCAGTTGTGCCTCGTACGAGTTACGTCGTCAACACATCGGCCACCCCCGCATGTTCGAGGATGCTCGACCGCCGCCCCTCAGCCCGCTCTCAGTGCCATCGTCATCGCCTCCACGGCCAGCAGCGGGGCCACATTGCGGTCGAGGGCGTCTCGGCAGGCGGCGATGGCTTCGATGCGGCGGAGTGTGGACTCCGGGGAGCCGGCGCGGGCGAGGCGCTGCAGGGTTTCCTCGGCGTCGGCGTTGGCGATGGCCACGCGGGAGCCGAGCTGGAGGGCGAGGACGTCGCGGTAGAAGCCGGTGAGGTCGGTCAGGGCGAGGTCGAGGCTGTCCCGCTGCGTACGCGTGCGGCGGCGCTTCTGCTTGTCCTCCAGGTCTTTCATCACGCCGGCCGTGCCCCGCGGCATACGGCCGCCCTGGGACGCGCCCATCGCCGCCTTCAGCTCCTCGGTCTCCTTGTCGTCCCTCTCGGCGGCGAGCTGCTTGGCGTCCTCGGCCGCCGCGTCGACGAGCTCCTGGGCGGCCTTGAGGCAGCCGCCGATGTCGTCGACCCGAAGCGGCAGCTTGAGCACGGCGGCCCGGCGCTCGCGTGCGGCCGGGTCGGTGGCCAGGCGGCGGGCGTTGTCGATGTGCCCCTGGGTGGCGCGGGCCGCGGCGGCGGCGACCGGGGGCTCGATGCCCTCACGTCGTACGAGCATGTCGGCGACGGCGTCGACCGAGGGCGTCCGCAGGTTCAGGTGGCGGCAGCGGGAGCGGATGGTGGGCAGCACGTCCTCGATGGAGGGGGCGCACAGCAGCCACACCGTGCGGGGGGCGGGCTCCTCGACGGCCTTGAGAACGGCGTTGGCCGACTTCTCGTTCAGCCGCTCGGCGTCCTCGACGAGGATGATCTGCCAGCGGCCGGTCGCCGGCGAGGTGAACGACTTGCGGACGGTGTCCCGCATGTCGTCGGCGAGGATCTGCGTGCCCACGGCGACCACCGTGCTGACGTCGGCGTGCGTGCCGATCAGTGTCGTATGACAGCCGTCGCAGAACCCGCAGCCGGGGGCTCCGCCGAGCGCGCGGTCGGGGCTGACGCACTGCAGTGCGGCGGCGAAGGCCCGCGCCGCCTGGATGCGCCCCGCGCCGGGGGGGCCGGTGAACAGCCAGGCATGCGTCATCTTGGACGCCTCGGGGGGCGGCGTGTCCGTGGCCGTGGCGGTGACCAGGGCATCGGCATCGCGAGCGGCGGCATCGAGCTGCGCGCTCACCTTCTCCTGGCCGACCAGGTCATCCCATACGGTCATGGGTCACCCCGCCCTTTCGTCACGGTCCGTGCTGTGCCACCCATTGTGGGGGGTGGCACTGACAACGGGGTTCCTGAGACTGTCGGGACAGCCGGGACTCCGGGACAGCCGGGACTCCGGGACAGCCGAGACGCCGGGACAGCCGGGAGCCCGCCTCGGGGCGGCCCGCCAGCCGAGCTCAGCGCCGCGGGCCGCGCCCCCCACCCCGCTCGTCGTCGAACTCGTCGTCCTCGCGCGGCCCCAGCAATTCGTCCGCCAACGTGGGCAGATCATCCAGCGGCGTCTCCTCGGCCCAGTCGGACCGCGCCCGCCGTCGGGGCGCCCCCTCCGCATCGACCTGGGGCATCTCGCGCGTACGGTCCTCGGTGCCGTCCGGCCGCGCCCCCGCCGACTCGTCCCGGAAGAACCCCGGCGGAACCCGGTCCGCCGGATCTTCCCCCTGTACGGGAGGAAGCGCCGCGGTCTCGTCCGCCGCACCGGGCGGCATCTGCGGAAGTACCGCAGTCTCATCCGCGGCACCAGGGACGACCGGCGGCAATACGGCCGTCTCATCGGCGGCACCGGGCGCCACCGGCGGCAACACAGCGGTCTCGTCCGCAGCCCCCGGAGCCACCTCCGGCTTGGGCAGCTCGGCCGTCACCTCGGACTCGCCGACACCGGAAGAACCAGCAGCGGCCTCCCCGGAAGAACCGGCCTCCGAGGAACCGGCCTGACCGGTCCCGCCCTCAGCCGCATCCCCCCGCACCGGGCGCAGCACAGCCGTCTCCTCAGCCGACCGCCCGCGCGCCGCTTCCTCCGGCGTCACGACCGGCGTAGGCACCGTCACCGCGTCCGAAGCCGCACCGCGCGCCGCATCCGAAGCAGCACCCGGCGTCGCTTCCCGAGCCCCACCCGGCGCCCCAGGAGCCGTCTCCTGCCGAGGCCCCGCCTCTGCCGCAGCCGCCGCCTGCTCCGCCAGCCGGCGTGCCTCCTCGGCGCGCAGCAGCGCCTCCTCGGCCTTCCGCTGCTTCTCCAGGCGCCGTGCCTCCGCCTCGGCGCGAAGCCGGGCCTCTTCCTCGGCCTGCTGGCGCCGCCGCTCCTCCTCGGCCTTGCGGCGGGCCTCCTCCTCGGCGCGCGCCTTCTCCTCGGCGAGGAGCCGAACCCGCTCCTCCTCCGCACGCCGACGCGCTTCCTCGGCCCGCTGCCGGGCCTCCTCGGCCTGCCGTTCGGCCTCGCGCCGCTGCGCCTCCTCCAACTCGCGCCGCTTGCGCTCCTCCTCCTCGGCGCGCAGCCGCTCGAGCTGTTCCTGGCGCTCGCGCTCCAGCCGCTCCTCCTCGGCCTTGCGGGCGGCCTCTTCCTCGGCCTTGCGCCGGGCCTCCTCCTCGGCCTTCCGGCGCGCCTCCTCGCGGGCCTGGATCTCGGCCTCGGACAGCGGCAGCATCTGGTCGAGCCGCGCGCGGACGACGGTCGTGACGGCCTCGGGCTCCTGGCCCGCGTCCACGACCAGGTACCGCCCGGGGTCGGCGGCGGCCAGCGTCAGGAAACCGGACCGCACGCGCGCGTGGAACTCGGCGGGCTCCGACTCCAGCCGGTCCGGCGCCTCGGTGAACCGCTCGCGCGCGGTCTCCGGCGAGACGTCCAGAAGCACGGTCAGGTGCGGCACCAGCCCGTTCGTCGCCCACCGGTTTATGCGGGCGATCTCGGTCGGGGACAGGTCGCGCCCCGCCCCCTGGTAGGCCACGGACGAGTCGATGTAGCGGTCCGAGACGACCACCGCGCCACGCTCCAGCGCGGGCCGTACGACCGTGTCCACGTGCTCCGCGCGGTCCGCCGCGTACAGCAGCGCCTCCGCCCGGTGGGACAGCCCCGCCGACGACACGTCCAGCAGGATCGACCGCAGCCGCTTGCCGACCGGCGTCGCGCCCGGCTCGCGGGTCACCACGACCTCGTGTCCCTTGGCCCGGATCCACTCGGCGAGCGCCTCGGCCTGGGTGGACTTCCCGGCACCGTCGCCGCCCTCCAGGGCGATGAAGAAACCGGACGCGGCGGGCACCGTCTCCGGGTCGTCACCGCCGAGCAGCGCGTCCCGCAGGTCCTTCCGCAGCGGCACACCGGAGCGGTCGTCGACCTTGGCCAGCACCAGCGCGGCCACCGGCAGGAGCAGCGCGCCGACCAGCATCAGCGTGAACGCGGCGCCGCCGTGCGCGAACACGAACTTGCCGTTCTCCAGGCGGTGCGGCCCGATGAGCGCCGCCACCAGCGGTGCGATCACCACGCCGAGCGCCACGAAAACCCGTACGACCGCGTGCAGATGCTCGGTCGTGCGCGCCCGCCGGTGGTCCTCGGCCTCCTGGTCGAGCAGCGTGTGCCCGGTGTTGGCGGCCACGCCCGCCCCCACGCCGGCCAGCGCGACGATGAGCAGCACGGTGGTCAGGTCCGGCACCAGCCCGGCGGCCAGCAGCGCGACGCCGGTGAAGGCGATGGCCAGCGCGAGCAGCCGGCGGCGCGACAGGGCGGGGAGCACCGAAGGAGCCGTACGGATGCCGACGACGACACCGCCGGTCAGCGCGAGCACCAGCAGCCCGTACGTCACCGGGCCGCCGCCCAGGTCCTTGGCGTGCAGCACCGACACGGCGACGGCCGCCGCGATCGCCGCGGCAACGGCGGCGCAGGCCAGCACCAGCAAGGGCAGCGCGCCAGTCCGGCCCCTGTCGACGCCATCGCCCGTCTTGGGCCGGCGCAGCCCTTCGAGCGGCGACCGCGCGCGCGGGGTGCGGGTGCCGGGCACCTCCAGGAAGGACAGCACGGACAGGGAGGCGGCGAAGAGACCGGCCGCCACATACGAGGCGAGGGCGGCCTGGTGCTGCTCGAACCAGTCGATTCCGGCGCCCAGCAGGTTGTTGAGCAGGCCCGCCGCGATGAGCGCGGCAGCCGCGAGGGGGATCGCCACGAAGGTCGTACGGATCGACAGGCGCCGCAGGGCGTCCAGGTGGTCCGGCAGCGGGCGCACCGTCGCCCCCTCCGGGGGCGGGGCCGGCAGCAGCGCGGGCGCCGCGCTCTCCCGGCACACCGTCCAGAAGCGCTCGGCGACACCGGTCACGAAGACGGTCACCAGAAGGACGGCCAGCGCGTCGTCCGGCGTCCAGTCGATCCACAGCGGCGCGACGATCAGCAGCGCGGCCCGCAGCCCGTCCGCGCCGACCATGGTCCAGCGGCGGTCGAGCGGACCGTCCTGGGACGTCAGCGAGGTGAGCGGGCCCAGCAGCACGGCTCCGAAGAGCAGCGTCGCGAGGATGCGCACGGCGAAGACGGTCGCCACTGCGAACGCCACGCCACGGTAGCCGCCGCCGAACGAGCCATCGGCGATGGCCACCTGGAGGGCGAGGACGACCAGCACCAGCAGCGCGAGCACATCACCGACTCCGCCCACGAGGTGCGCGCTCCACAAGCGTTTGAGCTGCGGTTGGCGCAGCAGTGCGCGGACGGCACGCTCGCGGGAATCCGCGACCAGGGTGTCGTCGGGGGCCGGGTGAGGGGCCGTTGGCTGCTCGGCTCGGGTCATGCATTCAGCCTATCGGCAGCCACCGACAGCCCGACGCGCCCGTCCGAACGTGCGCGCGCCCCGACACCAAAGCGTTGCCGGGGCGCGCCTTTTGCGAACCAGAAGTGAAGATACGGACGCTCACACGACGCGCGGTGAGCCTCAGTCCTCCGCCGAATCAGTCCTTCGCCGAATCAGTCCTTCGCCGAATCAGTCCTTCGCCGAAGACGCCGCCGAGTTCGAAGCCGTCGCCTTCTTGGCCGCCGCCGTCTTCGCGGCCGTCTTCTTCGCCGTCGTCGTTGTCTTCTTCGCCGCGGTCTTCTTGGCAGCCGTCTTCTTGGCCGGAGCCTTCTTCGCCGGGGCCTTCTTCGCGGCCGTCTTCTTCGCCGTCTTCTTGGCGGGCGCCTTCGCCCGCTTCTCGGCGAGCAGTTCGAAGCCGCGCTCCGGGGTGATCTCCTCGACGCTGTCGCCGGACCGCAGGGTCGCGTTGGTCTCGCCGTCGGTGACGTACGGCCCGAAGCGGCCGTCCTTGACGACGACGGGCTTCCCGCTGACCGGGTCCTCGCCCAGCTCCTTCAGCGGCGGCTTGGCGGCGGCCCGGCCGCGCTGCTTGGGCTGGGCGTAGATCGCCAGTGCCTCTTCGAGGGTGATCGTGAAGAGCTGCTCCTCCGACTGCAGCGAACGCGAGTCCGTGCCCTTCTTCAGGTACGGCCCGTAGCGCCCGTTCTGCGCGGTGATCTCCTGGCCCTCGGCATCGGTGCCGACGACACGCGGCAGCGACATCAGCTTCAGCGCGTCCTCGAGCGTCACCGTGTCGAGAGACATCGACTTGAACAGCGAGGCCGTACGCGGCTTTACGGCGTTCTTGCCGGTCTTCGGGGTGCCCTCGGGGAGCACCTCGGTGACGTACGGGCCGTAGCGGCCGTCCTTGGCGATGATCTGGTGGCCCGTCTCCGGGTCGGCACCCAGCTCGAAGTCCCCGCTCGGCTTGGCGAGCAGCTCCTCCGCGAATTCGACGGACAGCTCGTCCGGGGCGAGGTCCTCGGGCACGTCCGCGCGCTGGTGCTGCTCGGTGTCCTTCTCGCCGCGCTCGATGTACGGGCCGTAGCGCCCGACCCGCAGCACGATGTCGTTGCCCACCGGGAACGACGACACCTCGCGCGCGTCGATCGCACCCAGGTCGGTCACCAACTCCTTGAGGCCGCCGAGGTGGTCCCCGTCGCCGTTCCCGGCGTCAGCGGCACCGGCCGCGTCGCCCTCACCGAAGTAGAACCGCCTCAGCCACGGCACGGCCCGCGCCTCGCCGCGCGCGATGCGGTCGAGGTCGTCCTCCATCTTGGCGGTGAAGCCGTAGTCGACGAGCCGCCCGAAGTGCTTCTCCAGGAGGTTGACCACAGCGAAGGACAGGAAGGACGGGACGAGTGCCGTGCCCTTCTTGAACACATAGCCGCGGTCGAGGATCGTGCCGATGATCGACGCATACGTCGACGGGCGGCCGATCTCGCGCTCTTCGAGCTCCTTGACCAGGCTGGCCTCGGTGTAGCGGGCCGGGGGCTTGGTGGCGTGCCCGTCGACCGTGATCTCCTCGGCGCTGAGCCCGTCGCCCTCGCGCACCTGGGGCAGGCGGCGCTCGCGGTCGTCCAGCTCCGCGTTCGGGTCGTCGGCGCCCTCGACGTACGCCTTCAGGAAGCCGTGGAACGTGATCGTCTTGCCGGACGCGCTGAATTCGACGTCGCGGCCGTCGGCGGCGGTGCCACCGATCTTCACCGTGACGGAGTTACCGGTCGCGTCCTTCATCTGGGAGGCGACGGTCCGCTTCCAGATCAGCTCGTACAGCTTGAACTGGTCGCCGGTCAGTCCGGTCTCGGCAGGCGTGCGGAAGCGGTCGCCCGAGGGGCGGATCGCCTCGTGCGCCTCCTGCGCGTTCTTGACCTTCCCGGCGTACGTCCGCGGGGACGACGGCAGGTAGTCGGCGCCGTACAGCTGCGTGACCTGGGCGCGGGCGGCCCCGATGGCGGTGTCGCTCAGCGTCGTGGAGTCCGTACGCATGTACGTGATGTAGCCGTTCTCGTACAGCTTCTGCGCGACCTGCATCGTGGCCTTCGCGCCGAAGCCGAGCTTGCGGCTGGCCTCCTGCTGCAACGTCGTCGTACGGAACGGGGCGTACGGCGAGCGGCGGTACGGCTTGGACTCGACGGACCGGACGGAGAACTGCGTCCGCTCCAGGGCGGCGGCCAGGGCGCGGGCGTTCGCCTCGTCGAGGTGGAGGATGTTCGCGCTCTTGAGTTGTCCCAGGGAGTCGAAGTCACGGCCCTGCGCGACCCGCCTGCCGTCGACGGTCTGAAGGCGGGCGACCAGCGACGACGGGTCCGACGAATCCCCTGCGCGGCCGGTCGCGAAGGTGCCCGTCAGGTCCCAGTACTCAGCAGAACGAAACGCGATGCGCTCGCGTTCCCGCTCCACCACGAGTCGGGTGGCGACCGACTGGACACGGCCGGCCGACAGGCGCGGCATGACCTTCTTCCACAGGACCGGCGAGACCTCGTAGCCGTAGAGACGGTCGAGGATGCGGCGGGTCTCCTGGGCGTCGACGAGCTTCTGGTTGAGCTCGCGCGGGTTGGCGACGGCGGCCTGGATCGCGGCCTTGGTGATCTCGTGGAAGACCATCCGCTTGACCGGGACCTTGGGCTTGAGCACCTCCTGGAGGTGCCAGGCGATGGCCTCGCCCTCGCGGTCCTCATCGGTGGCGAGGTAGAGCTCGTCGGAGTCCTTCAGCAGATCCTTGAGCTTCTTGACCTGGGCCCTCTTGTCGGCGTTGACGACATAGATCGGCTCGAAGTCGTGCTCGACGTCCACACCGAGGCGGCGGACCTCGCCGGTGTACTTCTCCGGCACCTCCGCGGCGCCGTTGGGGAGGTCGCGGATGTGCCCGACGCTCGCTTCGACGACGTAGCCGGGGCCGAGATAGCCCTTGATCGTCTTCGCCTTGGCAGGCGACTCGACGATGACGAGTCGGCGGCCGCCGTGTGCGGTGTCGCTGGTCGGGGACAACTTCGCTCTTCTCTCCGGTCGACGCTGGGGTCACTCCCCAGGTCTTGGTTCCCGGGGTCGGGTCATGCTGACGCTGCGGAGTGTGACGGTACATCCCGCCCCCGTGTCAAACGGGAAAAGCCCGCAACGGCCACTCGAACGGTAACCCGACTCCCGCCATTCCTGCCGCCCGGAGTGCCCACCGGCCTTTTCGAACCTATCCGGAGGGTGACCTCCTCATTATCGAAGTCCCTGTCCCCGGGCGGTTCTCAGACGCGGGTGAAGCACCACGTTCCGAGGATCAGCGCGATCACCGCGGCGATGGTCGCGAGGGTCGCCGATGCGACGGGGCTCACACCGTGGGCGACGGGTTCGCGGTGTCGTACGCGCACCGCCGTCCACACCAGCAGTCCGCTGCCGAACAGGGCGAACACCACACCCGCGAAGATCGCCGGTCCGCTCTCCATGGCCCTTTGTGCCCCTTTTCTCCCGTCCACGCGTGCCCAGTGCCGGGAGGCTGACACGTGCGGACGGCGACCCGGCGAACCTCGGGTGAACGAGGGACCGGCGCGGCTGTGGATCATCCGCCGACGAACGCTGACCGGTCTCGGCCCGATCTCGACCGGCTCCGAACCGGGTTCCCAGGTCGACTCGATTTTGTCGCGGCACAACTTGATCGAGTTGTCGCTGCCCTTCTTCTGGCTCATTCCATTCGGCGCCGGAACAAATCCGTGCCCACTGACCGCAGGCCTCGTCCCTACGCCGGATCGAGGAACCCCTGTTCCACCAGCAGCCGGATCTGCGCGGGCGTGCGGTCGCGCAGCAGGACGGGGTCCTCGCCCATCAGTTGGGCGATGGCATCCAGGATGCGGCCCGCGCTCAGCGTGCCGTCGCAGACGCCCGCGAAGCCCGCGCCGACCGTGTCCACCTTGGTGGCCCGGCGCATACCGCGGTGCTGGCGCAGCACCACGTGCTCCGGGTCCTCGGCGCCGGGCAGCCCGACCTGCTCCTGGACGATCTCGGCGCCGAGCCGGAAGTGGCCTTCGAGCAGGTCGGCGTCGTCGTGCGTGCGCAGGAAGTCGAGGCGGTCGAAGTGCGCCCGGACCGTCTCACCGAGCGGCTGTTCGACCGGATGCGGCCACTCCTCGACCGTCACCGAGGGCACGGCCGTCCCCGTCCTGCGCAGCGTGATCCAGCCGAAGCCGACCGCCTTCACCTTGCGCGCCTCGAACTCGTCCAGCCACGCGTCGTACCGCGCCTGGTACTCGGCCGGGTCGCCCCGGTGGTCGCCGGCGTCCCTGAGCCACAGCTCGGCGTACTGCGTGACGTCCTGCACCTCGCGCTGCACGATCCACGCATCGCACCCGCGCGGCACCCACGACCTGATCCTGTCCTGCCAGTCCTCCCCCTCCACGTGCTGCCAGTTGGCGAGGAGCTGCGCGAACCCGCCCTCCCGCAGCCGTTCCCCCGCCCCCTGAACGAGCGAGCGGCACAGATCGTCCCCGCCCATCCCGCCGTCCCGGTAGGTCAGCCGCGCCCCCGGCGAGATCACGAACGGCGGGTTCGACACGATCAGGTCGTACGTCTCACCGTCCCGGACCGGCTCGAACAGCGAGCCCTCCCTGAGGTCGGCCCCCGGGGCGCCCGACAGCGCCAGCGTGAGCGCGGTGATGTGCAACGCGCGCGGGTTGACGTCGGTCGCCGTCACGCGCGTGGCGTGCTGCGCGGCGTGCAGGGCCTGGATCCCGGAGCCGGTGCCGAGGTCGAGGGCGGCGGAGACGGGCGTACGTACGGTGATGCCGGCCAGGGTCGTGGAGGCGCCGCCCACGCCCAGCACGACGCGCTCGTCCCGGCTGCCGATCCCACCGGCCCCGCCGACCGCGCACCCCAGGTCGGACACGATGAACCAGTCCTCGCCACCGGGCCCGCCGTACGGCCGTACATCCACGGTGGCCGCGACCTCGTCCCCGCCGATGGACACCAGCCACCCGCCCTCCAGGCACTCCGCGAGCGGCAGAACGTCCGCCACGCGCGCGTGCGGCACGGGCTGCTGCAACAGGAACAGCCGTACGAGCATCTCCAGCGGCGTGTCGCCGCGGGTCGCCCGGAGCGCGGGCACGGTTTCGCTCCGTGCGAGCGCCGCGTACGCGGGCGCGCCGAGCAGCTCGAGCAGTCCGTCGGCGGTGAAGGAGGCCGCGAGCAGGGCGTCCCGGAGGCGGGAGGTGATCTCGGGGCGGTCGATGGAGGGCAGCGAGGACAGGCTGGAGTTACTCACGCCCACATTGTGACCCGCACCGGGCCGCAAGGGCTCTGGGTCGGGCCTTGGTGGCGCGGCGATGGGCGCGCAGGCTCTGCGTCCGGCCGCGGTGGTGCCTCAGCTGTCAGTGGCCGAGGCCGACGCGGCTGCCTTCTTGCAGCTCTCCTGCTTGACCAGAGACGCCTTGGCGTCGCCCTCTTCCAGCTGCTTGAGCGCGGCGACCGCGTTCTTGCGCAGGGTCACCACGTCCTTCATCCCGTTCGACAGCTCATTGAGCCCGGACGCGAACTTCGCCTGGTCCTTCGTGTTCAGCGCATCGACCTGCTTCTTCAGGTCGGCGTAGGCCGTGGAGACGGCGTTGAGCTTCTTGACGGCGTCCTGCTGCTTGGTCGCACCGCCGTCGACACCCGGAGGCGCTCCGGCGTCCTGAAGGTGGGTCGCCCGCTCCTTGAAGCCATCGGCAAGGTCTCCGAATGACTTGGAATCGACCTTCTGGAGCTCCTCGGGCTCGCTGTCCGTGGCCACCTTGTTGATCGCGGCGTCGGCTGCGGCGATCTTCGCGTTCGGCGCCGTGGCCGTGTTGCAGATCTTCTTGGCCCAGGCGTCGAGCTCCTCGTTGCTCTCGTCGCCGCTGCATGCCGACAGCGCCAGTACCAGTACCGCACCGCCGGACAGTGCGGCCGCGAGCTTCTTGTTCACCGGTTTGGTCCCTTCCATGGCTCTCGGCCCCGGAACATACACGCCGGACGGGCGACAACTACACGCCGAAGGTCCACTAAGAACCCTTTTCATGTGATTTACACCAGAGAGAGAAGGGTCACGGCACAAGGCGTGAACACGCACGGGGCGGGCGGACGACGCGTCAATGCGCGCCGCCCGCCCGCCCCGTGAGCTGGGCGTCGTAAGACCGCCTACGAAACCACCGCGGGATCGGCCGGTTTGGCGACCCGTTCGGCGTTGCCTTCGTCACTCACGGCGATGCCGCGCCGCTTGGAGATGTAGACCGCGCCGACGATCACCAGCAGCGAGAGGACCGCGATCGCGATGCGGACACCGACGCTCTTGTCCTCGCCGTAGCTGAACTTGATCACCGCGGGTGCGATCAGCAGTGCCACCAGGTTCATGACCTTCAGCAGCGGGTTGATCGCGGGCCCTGCGGTGTCCTTGAAGGGGTCGCCGACCGTGTCGCCGATGACCGTGGCGGCGTGGGCCTCGCTGCCCTTGCCTCCGTGGTGACCGTCCTCGACGAGCTTCTTGGCGTTGTCCCAGGCGCCGCCGGAGTTGGCGAGGAACACCGCCATCAGCGTGCCGGTGCCGATCGCGCCCGCGAGGAACGCGCCGAGCGCGCCGACGCCGAGCGTGAACCCGATGGCGATGGGCGCCATGACGGCCAGCAGACCGGGCGTCGTGAGCTCCCTGAGGGCGTCTCTGGTGCAGATGTCCACGACCTTGCCGTACTCCGGCTTCTCCGTGTAGTCCATGATCCCGGGCCGCTCACGGAACTGCCGTCGCACCTCGTACACCACGGCCCCCGCCGACCGCGAGACCGCGTTGATCGCCAGCCCCGAGAAGAGGAAGACGACCGCCGCACCCGCGATGAGGCCGACGAGGTTGTTGGGCTGCGAGATGTCCATCATCAGGTTCAGCGGCGCGCCCTCGCCGGTCAGTTTCTCGCCGACGTCCCGCGCGCCGGTCGTGATCGCGTCACGGTACGACCCGAAGAGCGCCGATGCCGCGAGAACCGCGGTGGCGATGGCGATGCCCTTGGTGATGGCCTTGGTGGTGTTGCCGACCGCGTCCAGGTCGGTGAGCACCTGCGCGCCGGCGCCCGTCACGTCACCGGACATCTCGGCGATGCCCTGCGCGTTGTCGGAGACCGGACCGAAGGTGTCCATCGCGACGATCACACCGACCGTGGTGAGCAGACCGGTACCGGCGAGCGCCACCGCGAACAGTGCCAGCATGATCGACGTACCGCCGAGCAGGAACGCCCCGTACACGCCGAGGCCGATCAACAGGGCGGTGTAGACGGCCGATTCGAGGCCCAGGGAGATACCGGCGAGGACGACGGTGGCCGGGCCGGTCAGCGAGGTCTTGCCGACGTCCCGCACGGGTCGGCGGGTGGTTTCGGTGAAGTAGCCGGTCAGCTGCTGGATGACAGCGGCGAGCACGATGCCGATCGCCACCGCTACGAGCGCGAGGATCCGCGGGTCGCCGTCCTTGGCGGCGATGGTCGCGTCGGTGACGCCGTCGAGTTCGGCGTACGACGACGGCAGATAGATGAAGACGGCGATCGCGACCAGCACGAGCGAGATCACCGCGGAGATGAAGAACCCGCGGTTGATCGCCGTCATGCCGCTGCGGTCGGACCGGCGGGGCGCCACGGCGAAGATGCCGATCATGGCCGTGATCACGCCGATCGCGGGCACGAGCAGCGGGAAGCCGAGTCCGGCGTCGCCGAAGGCGGCCGAGCCGAGGATCAGCGCGGCAACGAGCGTCACGGCGTACGACTCGAAGAGGTCGGCCGCCATGCCCGCGCAGTCGCCGACGTTGTCGCCCACGTTGTCGGCGATGGTCGCGGCATTGCGCGGATCGTCCTCCGGAATGCCCTTCTCGACCTTGCCGACCAGGTCGGCGCCGACGTCGGCGGCCTTGGTGAAGATGCCGCCGCCGACACGCATGAACATGGCGATGAGGGCGGCCCCGAGGCCGAATCCCTCGAGCACCTTCGGCGCGTCGGCCGCGTACGCCAGCACCACACAGGAGGCGCCCAGCAGACCGAGCCCCACTGTGAACATGCCGACGACGCCGCCCGTGCGGAAAGCGATCTTCATGGCTTTGTGCGAGACGGCGGTGAGATCCTTTTCCGGCTCACCCTCCGCGGGGGTCGCCTCGCGCGCGGCGGCGGCGACTCGCACATTGCTCCGTACGGCGAGCCACATACCGATATAGCCGGTGGCCGCCGAGAACGCCGCACCGATCAAGAAGAACACCGATCGGCCGGCGCGCTGATTCCAGTCGTCCGCGGGTAGCAGCATGAGCAGGAAGAACACGACGACGGCGAATACGCCGAGCGTGCGCAACTGCCGGGCCAGATAGGCGTTCGCGCCTTCCTGGATGGCTGTTGCGATCTTCTTCATACTGTCGGTGCCTTCGCCGGCCGCGAGCACCTGGCGTACCAGGACACCTGCGACCACGAGTGCCGCCAGCGCGACGACACCGATGATCACCACGAGGATGCGGTTGTCGTCGGTCAGTACTGCGGCTGCGAAGGTAGTGGGATGGTCCAGCTGATGAGGGGTAGAAAGCCCCGCCATTCGTCCTCCTTGACGCCTGTGCTGAGCTCAAGATGTGGACGGATTCTAGGTACCCGGACCTGATCAAAACAGTGCGCGGTAAACGGAATTAGCCTTCACATGCTCTTCAGCAAATGATCGACGTCACGCCACACAACCCGAAAGCAGTAATGCCTCAAAGGCATTGACCCCTGCATTGACGCTTGATCGAATTATCAGGTGAATGATCGTGAATTCCTTCACGAATTGCGCGGCGCTGCGACAGAAAACACCAAGGGCCCTGCTCAGCAGGGCCCTTGGTGGTGAAGCGTGGTGGGACTCAGGGGAGCACGGCGGTCGGCGGCGTGGTCGGCCAGGTCATACGGATCAACCCGCCGTGCTCGCCGGCGGTGACCTCCACGTCGTCGACGAGGCCGCTGATGACCGCGAGGCCCATCTCGTCCTCCTCGGTCTCCGCGTCGGGATCCTCGGCCGCGCCACCGGGCGCGCGATCCCCGGGAGCCGAACGCGGCGCCTCGTCGCCGACCTCGATGGAGAACTGCTTCTCCTCCTCGATCAGCAGCACTTTGACCGGCGCCGTGATGCCGCCGCTCTGGTGCAGCCCGACGGCACGGGTGCAGGCCTCGCCGACAGCGAGCCTGACCTCGTCGAGGACGGCCTCGTCCACTCCGGCCCTGCGCGCCACCGCTGCCGCCACCAGTCGGGCGGTCCTGACGTGCTCGGGCAGCGCGCTGAAGCGGAGTTCAACGGTGGCCATGCATCCCCCTCGGAACTTCGGGCGTGCTGTCGGGGGACCGGGCTGCCGATAGCCCGGACCCCCTCATGAACTTCTTCCGTCCCGGGCACGGACGACTGATCACTGGCCCGGGCGCGGCGGTCAGTCTGTGGCCGCCACCGCTTCCTCGACCGAGGTGTGAATCGGGAACACCTTGGTGAGACCGGTGATGCGGAAGATCTTCAAAATGCGCTCCTGGTTGCAGACCAGGCGCAGCGAACCCTCATGGGCACGCACACGCTTCAGGCCGCCGACCAGCACGCCGAGACCGGTGGAGTCGAGGAAGTCCACGCCCTCCATGTCGACGACGAGGTGGAAACTCCCGTCATTCACCAGCTCGACGAGCTGCTCGCGCAGCTTGGGCGCGGTATAAACGTCGATTTCGCCACCGACCTTGACGATCGTGCGATCGCCGACGGTCTCGGTCGACAGGGACAGGTCCACGGATCCTCCAGCACCTTGCTATCGAGCGGTCGCCCCTCGGGACACCTCGGCAGGGCCCGGGACGGTTCGCCAGCCGCGATGGCATTCAATCACTTACGGCAGGCGTGCACGACGCCTTGGTCCCATTGTCCGTCACGCCAGTGACACACTCGGTGCCGATGGCCAAGAATCACCGATCCGATCGACCCTCGACGGACCCCGCCTCGCGCCTCGCTCCGGGCACGGTCCTGGACCGGCTCGCCGCAGGGCCGAGCCGGGCTTCGCGCATCACTCATACGGAGCATTTGCCCCCGCGCGAGGGTCGCCATGCCGTCTGGCCCGACCGGATCCGTGCCGAGGTCATCGCCGCCGTGCAGGCAGCGGGCATCGAGCATCCCTGGGCCCACCAGGCCCGCGCGGCCGAGCACGCCCTGGACGGCGACTCGGTGGTCGTCGCAACCGGCACCGCGTCCGGCAAGTCCCTGGCCTATCTGGTCCCGGTTCTGTCGACCCTTTTGGACGGTTCCGAGGCGCCGAACGGCCGCGGCACCACCGCCCTCTACCTGGCCCCCACGAAGGCCCTTGCGGCGGATCAGTGCCGATCTGTGAAGGAACTTTCACAACCGCTGGGCAATTCGGTCCGGCCTGCGGTCTATGACGGCGACACGCCGTTCGAGGAACGCGAGTGGATCCGCCAGTACGCCAACTACGTCCTCACCAACCCGGACATGCTGCATCGCGGCATACTCCCGTCCCACCCCCGCTGGTCCTCCTTCCTGAAGTCGCTGAAGTACGTCGTCATCGACGAGTGCCACACCTACCGCGGCGTCTTCGGCTCCCACGTCGCCCAGGTACTGCGCCGGCTGCGCCGCCTGTGCGCGCGGTACGGCGCCTCGCCCGTGTTCCTGCTGGCCTCCGCGACCGCCGCCGAGCCGTCGGTCGCCGCCCGCCGCCTCACCGGCCTCCCGGTCGTCGAGGTCGCCGACGACGCCTCCCCGCGCGGCGAACTGGTCTTCGCCCTGTGGGAACCCCCGCTCACCGAGCTCCAGGGCGAGAAGGGCGCACCGGTCCGCCGTACCGCCACCGCCGAGACGGCCGACCTGCTGACCGACCTCGCCGTCCAGGGCGTGCGCACGGTCGCCTTCGTACGCTCCCGGCGCGGCGCCGAGCTGATCTCGGTGATCGCCCAGGAGCGGCTGGCCGAGGTCGACCGCTCCCTCGCCCGGCGGGTGGCCGCCTACCGCGGCGGCTACCTCCCCGAGGAGCGACGCGCCCTCGAACAGGCCCTCCACTCCGGCGAACTCCTCGGTCTCGCCGCGACCACCGCCCTCGAACTCGGCATCGACGTCTCCGGTCTGGACGCGGTCCTCATCGCCGGCTACCCGGGCACGCGCGCGTCCCTGTGGCAGCAGGCAGGCCGGGCGGGCCGCTCCGGGCAAGGGGCCCTCGCCGTCCTGGTCGCCCGCGACGACCCCCTGGACACCTTCCTCGTCCACCACCCCGAGGCCCTGTTCGACCAGCCGGTCGAGTCGACCGTCCTCGACCCGGACAACCCGTACGTCCTCGCCCCGCACCTGTGCGCGGCAGCGGCGGAACTGCCGCTGACCGACGAAGACCTGGAGCTGTTCGGCCCCGAGACCGAGAGCCTGCTGCCGCAGCTGGAGGCCGCGAAGCTGCTGCGCCGCCGGACCAAGGCGTGGCACTGGACCCGCCGCGAACGGGCCGCCGACCTGACCGACCTCCGGGGAGGCGGCGGCCAGCCGGTGCAGATCGTCGAGTCCGGCACCGGACGGCTGCTCGGCACGGTGGACGCGGGCGCTGCCCACACGACCGCGCACGAGGGCGCCGTCCACCTTCACCAGGGCCGTACCTACCTGGTCCGCTCACTGGACCTGGACGACTCGGTCGCCCTGGTCGAGGAGGCCAACCCGCCGTACACGACCGTCGCCCGCGACACGACGTCGATCTCCGTCCTGGAGACGGACGTCGAGATCCCCTGGGGCGACGGCCGCCTCTGCTACGGCTCCGTCGAGGTCACCAACCAAGTCGTCTCCTTCCTGCGTCGACGTGTCATCACCGGTGAAGTGCTGGGCGAGACGAAGCTCGACCTCCCTCCTCGTACGCTGCGCACGCGTGCCGTGTGGTGGACGGTCACCGAGGACCAGTTGGACGCCGCCCGGATCAACCCGGAGATCCTCGGCGGCGCCCTGCACGCAGCCGAGCACGCGTCGATCGGCATGCTGCCCCTCTTCGCGACCTGCAACCGCTGGGACATCGGCGGCGTCTCCATCCCGCTGCACCCCGACACGCTCCTCCCGACGGTCTTCGTCTACGACGGCCACCCGGGCGGCGCCGGCTTCGCGGAACGCGCCTTCCACACCGCCCACTCCTGGCTGACGGCCACCCGACAGGCCATCGCGTCCTGCGAGTGCGACGCCGGGTGCCCGTCCTGCATCCAGTCCCCCAAGTGCGGCAACGGGAACGATCCGTTGCACAAGAGGGGCGCGGTACGACTGCTCACGGTGTTGCTGCGGGGGGCTCCGGAGGAGAAGGCGGAAGAGGAGCCGGCGAGGGAGCGGGTCCCTGATCCGGTCCAGGAACCGGTGCACGGTCCGGTCGAGGATCCGGCGCACGGTCCGGGCCAGGAGCCGGCGCACGGTCCGGTCCAGGAGCCGGTCCCTGGTGCGATCCAGGACCCGAGGAACGGTCCGGCCCGGGAGCCGGTCCAGGATCCCGCGCCACCGTCTCCGCAGGTCCCGCCCGTGCCCTGACCTCCGCCGCGAACGGGCCCCGGCCCGATCTCGCCGTCACGTCCGAGATCTCGCCCACGACATCGCACCGCACCAGCCGCGTGCCCTGGGCTCTCGCCACCCGGTCCGCCCGGGCGCAGGCCGCGGTGCCACCCTCCGCCCAGTGATCGGCCGCCGCCAGCGCGGCCAGGTCCGCGGCGCCCGCCGCACGATGCCGGGTCACGACGGCCTGCCCCAAGGCAAGGACGACGCCGAACACCACGCACAGCACGGCGATCGCACCGACAGTCCAGACGGTGGCGGAACCGCGGTCGGAGCACCGGTCGGCGGAGCCATGGTCGGAACACCGGAGGGCGGAACCCTGGTCAGAACACCGGACGGCGGCGAAGCCCCGGCGCGAACCGAAGCCGCCCACCATGCCCCTGGCCCTCAACTCCCCACCCCCACACTGTCCTCCGCCAACGCCACGGCCTCCTCCCGTACTTCGAAAGGCAACCCGTCCAGCACCGGTGGCTTCGCCACGACCGCCACGCGAACCTGGTCCCCCTCCCGGCTGAGCGTGACCTTCGCGCCGCGGGGTGCCGTCTCGCGGGTCACTTCCACGACCGCGTCGGCCGGGTCCTGGCGGGCCGCCGCGCGGGCGCCCGCCCTGGCCGCGTCCACACACTGGATCTGGGCGACCACGACGAGCAGCGCCGACACCAACGCCATCGCGAACATCACCAGCACCGGCAGCACCACGGCCGACTCCGCCGTGACGAATCCCCGGTCCCTCTCCCGCTCACATCCCCGCATCGAGCGCCCGTTTCACGATGGCCTGCAGCTCGGCGTCGACTTGCCCGCTCGTGACCACCTTGTAGAGGACGACCGCGAACGCCACCGCGGCGACGATCCCCATCGCGTACTCGGAGGTGACCATCCCCGCGTCCCTCCGCGCCGCCCGCGCCCCGCACATCAGGGCACGCAGCCGCGCCCATACCGCCTTGTACATCTCAACCCCCGTAAGGTTCGGTTCTGTTGCTCTCTCGCTTTTGGTCGTGCGTCCTTCATCCGCTTTGGTCGTGCGTCCTTCATCCGCGCCGCACCGTCATCCACCACCCCCTCCCAGCACCCCGCCCGCGAGCCCGATCACCACGGGCAGCACACCGACTGCGATGAAGGCGGGCAGAAAGCACAGGCCCACCGGAACGGTGACCATGACGGCCGCCCGTCTTGCCCGTGCGGTCGCGCTGCGGGCCCAGTCGGCGCGGGCCTGCGCCGCGAGGTGGGCGACGGGTCCGGCCGCCGGGATCCCGGACACGTCGGCCCGCTCCAGCAGCCGCGCCAACGCCCCGGCCCCCGGCAACGAGGCCAGCCTCCGCCAGGCCTCACCGGGTTCACCGCCGAGCCGCACCTCCGCCGCACCGCGCGCCAGCGCTTCCCCCACGGGGCCTCCCAGGGCTTCGCCCACGGCCTGCGCTGCGATCACCGGACCGGCGCCGGCGGCGATGCAGGCCGCCAGCAGATCGGCTGCGAGCGGGAGTTGACGCGCCGCCTCACCGACGTCGATTGCCTCGCCCGGCCCAGCGCCCACCTGCCGGCGACGCCACCGCCACAGCCCGACCGCACCGACCAGCCCCACAACGACCCCGGCGACCCCGCCGACGACAGCCCACCCGGCGCCCAGAACCCCGGCCACCGGGGCCCACCGCCGCACGGCGCCCCCCACATCGACGTGCACCCCCGCGGAAGCCACCTCCAGCCCCAGCAACTCGGCGACCCGCCGCCGCGCCCTCCGCTCACGCCGTACCGCCCCGACCCACCGCACTACCCACCCGAGCACCAGCACGGCCCCCAGAACCGCCCCCACCCTGTGGAAAACTTCCGCACTCACTCCGCCTCCTTCTCCCGATCCCGACCGGTCGCGACCGATCTCAACTGATCTCACCCGATCTCGGCCAATTCCGACCGAGTTCAGCTCCGGGCATCAACTGCATCCGCCGTCACCTCTCACACCACCCCGCTCTCACACCACCCCGCCCTCCCCCCGCCTTCACATCACCTCCGCCCCTCGCACGATCCGGGCAACCCACCACACCCCCACCACCTCCAGCAGCCCCCCGACCACCAGGCACCCGAACCCCGCCCCGGTGTGCAGCAGGACGTGCAGCGGGTCGGCACCGAGAGCCGTCCCGAGGGTGAGCCCGAAGGCCGGAAGCGCGGCGAGCATCACCGCCGTGGAGCGGGCGCCGGCCAACTGGGCGCGCAGATCGGCCCGTTGGTCCCGCTCCGCACGCAACGCCGCCTCGAGCCGGTCGAGCCCCGCCGCAAGCCCCGCACCCTGGTCCACGGCCACCCGCCAGCAGGCCGCGAGCCCCAGCAACCCCTCGGCCCCCGGCTGTCGCGCCGCGCCCGCCAGCGCACCCGGCACGTCCCCGCCGAACCTCGCCGCAGCCAGCACCGCCGCCTGCGCGCCCCCGAGCCCACCGGAGTCGCGCGCCGCACACAGGAGTGCCTCACCCGGCTGCCGCCCGGCCCTCACCTCCCCGGCGAGTGCCGCGCACAACGCGATCACCCCGTCCGCGCGCCACTCCCGCGCCCGCCGCGCCTCCGCGGCCAGCCGCAGCCGCCGCAGCAAGGGCACTCCGGCCACCCCCGCGACGAGCGGCAGCACCGACGCACCCAGCACCGCCAGCACCAGCCCGGCGGCCGGCGCCCACCACTCGACCCGCAGCCGACCGCGGAGCCGCCGCAGCCGACCGACCGCATCCCGCCACGCGGGCGGACCGGTCCCCACCACCCCGCCGCCCGCGAGCAGCAACTCCGCCCGCCGCGCCCCGGAGTGCCATCCACCCATCAGCCAGACCACGGCCCCGGCACACGCCACAGCAGCCCCCGCCGACAGCTCACCCATCCCAACCACTCCTTCGCTCCCCGGCACCGCATTCGTCCGCCGGAACCCCCAGCAACTCCCGCAACCGCCCCCACCCCCGCTCCCGCACAAAGGCCTCCTCGCCCCACCGCAGCGCCGGCACCGTCCGCACCAGCCCTGACGGGTCCCGCTCCAGCACATGGACCTCGGCGATCCGCCGCCGCCCGGCCCGGTCGCGCACGAGATGCAGTACGACCGCCAGGGCGGCCGCCAACTGGCTGTGCAGGGCGGCCCGGTCGAGCCCGGCCGCCGTGCCGAGCGCTTCCAGCCGGGCAGGCACGTCCGCGGCCGCGTTGGCGTGGACGGTCCCGCAGCCGCCCTCGTGCCCGGTGTTCAAAGCGGCCAGCAGATGGACCACTTCGGGCCCGCGCACCTCCCCCACGACGAGCCGGTCGGGCCGCATCCGCAGGGCCTGCCGTACGAGGTCCTCGAGAGTGACCAGGCCCTTGTTAGGAACAGTTCAGCAGTCTCAGCGGGGGCCCTGTCTCATCCGCCCACCCGCGCCTCCGGTCGAGCGCTCCTCCCGTCACACACCCAGGTGTCTCACAGACTTTGCCGTTTCTTGACCATGGGTGCGCCAGGGAGCCCCGCATTGTAGCGAAAAGCGCTTGAATCAATTAACGACTTTCCATATCCCGTGGCCCGCTGTATTTTACGGACGTCAACATCCTGCACCTGCATCGCAGAGGTGAAATCGTGCGCTTGTCACGCCTTTCCGTTTCCAACTTCCGGGGTGTTAGAGAGTTTGCGATCACCGACGCCTCCAGTCTCCCGATTGCGGTGCTGACCGGGTCAAACGGTGCAGGAAAGTCGTCCATCCTGGAGATCCTGGCATTCGTCGGGCGCGCGTCCGGCCTTGGTAAGAATGTGATCGGCCCCTACGGGAGTCACGCCGAAGTAGAGGCATCGTTCACCCTGAATGACCGCGAGTTCGAGATTCTCGACATGGAGTGCCGAGATAAACTCGGGCGTCCCGCAGAGAAGAAGGGTGAGTATAGCCGCAGAGCTATCATTGGCGAGGGCAAGAATCGACAGATATCAGGATCCGAAGAACTAGAGGTCGCATTCTCTCCCGAGTTCAGAGCAAGTCACCCATTTTCAGTGATGACCCTCATTGACTCCACACAGATTTTCCAGCTCAAGAACAGCCCGCGGATCAGCCTTGGCGCCCCGTTCAACCCTCAGGCAACTGTCAAGTCTCACTCCGGCTGGAACCATCCTGCTGTGGACACTGAGGGCTATCTAGCATCACTTGACTACGAGTCGATGCTCGCCAATAGAGAGGGAGCGGGAGGTGAAGACGCATTCGCCGGTATTTCCGAGCAATTCAGAAAGGTGACGGGGCGGATTCTCCTCAGGCCTTCCTCGAAACGAACTACCGGGTCCAGCTATATCTCGGTGGCGCTGCCCAATGGCCATCACCATGGGCTAGAGGGGCTATCCAGCGGCCAGCGGGTGGCTCTGGGGCTTCTCTGCCTTGGCCATTACCTGAAGACGACGGGCGGGATTGTACTACTTGATGAGCCTGAAGCTCACCTTCACGCCTCGCTTCATGTTCCACTACTGAACGCCTTCCGTGACCTCACCTCATCGTCTCAGGCCGTGATGGTTACCCACTCCCGGGAGATCGTTGCCGCCCTCCCTCCGCGCTGCATTATCGAGGTTCATCGAGATTCAGGAAAAGGTAACCAAGCTCATCGCCCATCTGCCCCCTATGGTGTATCAGCAGCGGTTGGCCATGGCGCCGCAGATGACATGCTGATGGATTTCCAGCTCGTCGTCGAAGGAAAGTATGACGAGGATGACCTCCTCTCACTCTTTCCCGACGAAATCAGCCACGCCAGAATCGTAAAGGCCGGTAATTCACATGAGGTCATGGGCCATCACCGCTCCTTGGCGGCTAGCCTAAACCGGTTGCCGTGGCTCTGTTTGCGGGACCGTGACCTCATGCCCAAAGAGGAGACGCAACGCCTTTCCTCTGAGTATTCAAATCTTCACATCTGGCCGCGCCGGGCGATCGAAAGTATGCTTCTTCACCCTCCCCTGATCTCTTCCGTGTTCCTGACGACGGTTGGCTATAAAATCTTGGAGGGTGAAGTAGAGGAGTTGCTCCGGGAGTTGGCCGACCCACTCATGGGCGAGGTGGCCGAGACACTGGCGCATGCGGAGATCAACCGCATGCATCCCCAGCCTCGCCGGACGGATTTCAGCTCCGTCCCTGAACTCAATCGAGCCTCCGCTCGCGTTCATGAAAACCGCGCAAGCGCATGGGAGGAGGTTGTGGCCACGCAACGAGACTTGGTTCAGGACCGCTGGGAAGAAGAGTGGCTGGATCTCGTTGACCCGAAGATTCTGCTTAGATCGCTTCAGGGAAAGACGAAAGTCTTCGGAAGGCATCAGTTCCTCAAGAAGGCGCTCATGACCCGCGCTGGCCAGGATCAGCAGGTCCGCCCACCGGGAGTGGAGGAGTTCCGCATCAAGTTGGAGCGTTTGCGCGCTTCTGTGTGAGCTCCCGGGTGTGCTCCTCTCCGACAAAGCCGTTGCGCGCCCCACGGGGCGCGCCCGGGAGGAGCAGCGGAGATTGAGTGTGACGGCTGGCTAGGGCGACGTTCAGCGTCGCAGCCGTGAAAGCACGAGGCTAGTGCGCCGCAGTTCCACGTCGTGGCCGGCCGGTCAGCACGGTATCGGCATGCCGGGCCATCCGGCGCTTCATCCCTGCGGGTTCGGTGCGACTCAGGCTCGGTTGGCGGTGCTGGGACGCGCGGGAAAAAAGCCGGGGCGGGCTCCGCTGCCGCTGAAGGTGACGATCCGTGCCTGCTCGAGGACGTCTGGGGGCGGTGTCGCGTTCTCGACGACGATGGCCTGGCCGGGGAAGGCCAGGAACGAGCGGTAAAAATGGTCGATCACGTTCGGGGGGATGCGGTCGGCGTCAAAGTCCGGCTCTTTGTACGTGACCAGGGGCGAGTCCAGAACCAGGAAGCCGAGATGCGGGAGTCTGCGGTCCAGGCAGTAGCGGGCCAGGGCGATGGAGAACGCGGCGTGCAGCAGAGCGCGCATGCCCCGGCCGTGGCCGGCGCGCGCCGTTCCGCCAGCACTGACGTCCCCGCTGTAGGGGTCGTAGCCGGCGCCTTCCACGTCGGGGATCCGCCAGGAATCCAGGGTGCGTTGAAAGAGCTCGTCGAACGACGACAGGATTCTGCCCGCGATCAGGGATTCCCGCCGCTTGGACGGCAGGGCGCCCTGGGCCACCAGCTGGGAGCGGTGCTCTTCCAGTTCATCGAGCCGGGCCCGCAGTTCCAGGTCGCGTTCGACACGCAGCCGCTCGTCGACAGTGTCCTGCAGCCCGTCACGGAGAGGGGCCAGTCGTGCTTCGATCTGCGCCCGGGCCCGGTCGGCCTCGGCCGCCTGCGCGCTCAGGGCCGTGCGACGTTCGGCCAGCTCGTCGCGCTGGCCCTCCAGCCCCTGAATGGTCAGCCGGAGGTCGGCGAGAAGGGAGTGCGTCTTGGCTGACTCGACGAGCACGGCCTCGTGCAGCTGGGTGGTCTCCTGATGGCCGTGCTGGGCCTGCTGGTGTTCGGGGTCCGCCCCGCAGAAGACGCAGCGGCCGACCTGGAAGTAGCCCAGCAGATTGCCCGCCTCGCTGACCATCTCCAGACGAGCGAGGTCTGTCTCATACTGCTGACGCAGGGTGTCGAATCGCCCCAGCAGGTCGAGCACCTCACCTAGGCGTGCCTCCAGCTCAGCGTCCGTCTCGGCCAGGTGTGCACGGGCGGCGACGACGCGGGCCTGCTGCTCGGACTCGCCGGCCAGCGAGCGGGCCATGTTGTTGAGGCTGTCCTCTAACCGGGCCAGCTGATCTCGCAGCTCGTCGGGGGTCTGGTCGCGGGAGAGTTTGGCGTGCAGGTCCAGTGCCAGCGAATCGATGAGGTTGATCTTGCCCCGCTGGACGCGCCGTTGAGCAGCATTGGGGAGTTTGGTCGCCGGGGGCTCGTCCTCTCCGGTCAGCATCAGTTTCATGACCGAGCGGGCGGTGGTCCTGGCCGCGGTGCCGCGGGTGCGCTGCGAGGGCGGATTCGGATCGATCATGCGGGTGTCGGTGACCACGCTGAGGTGGGTCAGGTCGGCAAGCTTGAGCAGTTCGGTGTTGCCGCCCTCGTTGGTGCGAACGTAGGTGTCGTCCAGTCCCAGTTTGCTGAGCAGGTAGTGCGAGATGTCACGGCGGCTGCGAATCCTGCGGGCCGAGACGATCGCGTCGGGGGTGGCGTGGGACAGCTCCCTCAGGTCGTCCTGGTGTACATGAATGCTCTTGCCGCCGGGCTTGCGGACCAGCGTGAGAGGCCTGCCGTCGGGAAGCACCAGGCCGAGCAGGATCTGTCCGTATCCTTCGGCGCGCGGGATCGAGGGACGGACATGACCGCCGAGCATGTAGTCGATGGAGTCGACCAGGAAGGTCTTGCCCGTGTTGGAGGAGCCGTAGATCACCGTGAACTTGGGGTCGAACTCCACGCTGGCCGTCGGCAGGCCCGCACCGGCGTACGTCAGATGGGTCAGGGTGAAGTTAGCCATGGCCGACCCCCAGGTGCTGCATGCCGGCAGTGAATTCGTTGTGCCAGCGGGTCGTGATGTCGCGTGTGGCCGCCACCGCGTCCGTGGTCGAGGCGAACTGCTCCACGGCCCACTGCGCGCGCTGACGCAGTTCGCCGACGTACGGGGCCTCCAGGATGCCGACGAACCCCGAGCCGCGCGGGGTCACCTGGTAGACGAGCCCGTCATCGGTCGCCTCGACCGTGGCCAGGCCGGCGCGCAGCAGCACCTCCAGCCCTTCCTGCATCATCTGCCGTTTCATGCCGAGCTCGCCCGGCTGGGCGGGCAGGCGGGGATGGAGGCTGGGCGGACCGTCGAACTGGCTGCTGTGCAGCATGGCGTGGTCCAGGACCACCAGCCAGGAGAGGTCCAGTGGGTGAGGATGGCTGCGGGCCAGCAGTACCAACGTACGCATCCCCACTTCGACCGGACTGTTGAGCGGGTTCATCGGCAACCTCCTTTGCACCAGTGCAGCTTGTCGACGTTCGCCAGTTGGTGGCACATGCCTTGACGCTGGCTGTTGCGGAACAGGTGCAGCAGGGGCGACCCGGTGAGGGTCATCTGCCCGGAGGCTTTGAGGACCTGCTGGAGGCGGTCCCACCCTGAGGGGTAGTCGATGGCGGCCACCTCGATCAGGTTGGTCAGCACGTCGTCCTGTAGCTCCTCGTAGGTGTCCCCCGCGATGCTCTCTCGTGCATACATGCGTAGGGCCTCCGCATCGAAGAACGCCACTCGCTGCCGCCCAAGATGCTCTCCCGAATCGGGGTGCTCGAAGGCGTGCTGCACGGTGGCGATGTCCTCGCCGAACCTCTCCTGGTAAACGTCCAGGAGCTGCTGGAGGTAGCGCGCTTCGTTGACCTGGGGCTCGGGAGGGGGAAGGAGTTTGCGGGGCTTGCCGGTGGGCGGCAGGTTGAAGCGGGAGGCGAACAGCGGCGACTTGCTGTAGACCTCCAAGACCTCGTCCAGGTTCACGGTCCAGAACATCGAGAAGTCCGTGCGCTCCGCCAACGCCCGCACGGCCGCCCGGGTCTGTGGGGACAACGCGGCGACCGGCTTGGTCCGCCCGTCCAGGTACGTGAGAAACCGGTCCTTCAGCGCGGCCGGGGTCAGCACCATGTCCTTGAGCCGGGGATGGATCTTAGGTGCCACGAAGATGTACCGGGCGGGGAGCGTCCGGCTCGTCTCCAGCGTCGCCGCGAACGGTTTGATCATCTCGGGCAGCGCGTCGTCGAGCGTGAGGTCGTCGGTGTAGTGCTTGCACTGGTAGCAGTGCCAGGCACCGTTCAACCGCTGCTCGCTCATGAAGGCGACGACGTCGGCGCCGCGGTCGTTGGTCCCGCCCAGGACCTCCACGCCGAGGTAGCCGAACTCGTCCCTGCGCATGCGAACCCACTCGCAGGTGAACTGCTCCCACTGCTCCGGCGTCCAGTAGAAGACCTGCTGCAGGGGTGTCCGGGTGTCGAACTGGTTGTGCGGCACGACCGACGGCGGCGGCACATACTGCGACACGGACACACCGTCCGCGCTCCTCTGGCCACCGCCCTGCGGTAATGCGTCCACTCCTACCCCCCCGGTGCGCCGTTTCCCCCAAGTACACGCCGCTGCCCACTTCTACCATCGGAGATCGTCGATGGACAGGGCGCGCGCCTCCACCGGGCCTCGGTGACGGCTCGGCGCCGGGGCGGATGTCCCCGGCAGGATTCGGCCGTCAGCGGCGTACCGATAACGCGAGCCGGTTGGTCAGGTCATCGGGGCGGCCGCGACGGCGCCCGAGCTCACTCAGCTGCAGAACCGACGAAATCCGCAGACGATGGGACTCACCGTTGATCGGCCAGCACCACGGGACCGACACCTACCCGCGTCTGTGACCTGCACGTATGGCGACTTCATGGCCGCGCTCTCGTCGCTGTCAGTGCTCTGCCGTACGGTTCAAGAAGGACCAGCACGTACGAGCGCGAGAAGGAGGGGGAAGGACCATGACAGCGATCGAGGAGCGCCCCACAGACCAGGGTGACGCACGGTATGAGGAATTGTCTTACGACGAGTGGCACGCCGGCGCCCTGGCAGCTCTCGAAGAGCTCGGCCTCACCTATGCCGAACTGAAGGAACAGGCCCGTAACCGCGACTTCTCCTCCGCTCAGGCGCACGCCCTGTGGTCACTCATCGGGGGCACTCTTGATCTCTGATGCTCTGCGGTCAATGGCGACCGAGTTCGCAGTGGAGATGGACACCATGCTCAGCCAGACCGTGGCTCGTCACGTTCAGGTCCGGGCACTGGCTATGCAGCACCGCCAGGAACGTACGTTTCTAGTCGCCAGCAACGTGCAGAAAAATCCGATGAAGTCGCAGCGGTTTGAGTTGGACACACCGCCCGGGCGCCCGAACCTGTGGATGGAGGTCAGTTTCCAGCTCCGGTTCGACGAAGAACGCGAGTACCTTGCGGTCCAGCAGTCGTTCGTAGGCGTATTTAAAGACAAAGAGTCCAAGGAGGGTCTTTTCCACTACGACTACGAACGCCGCAAAGGTGACGGATACCCCGACGCACACCTCCAGGTATACGGATCCTCAACCACATGGGAAGAAGTCCTCCCGGGACGCCCCCTACCTAAGCTGCACTTTCCCATGGGCGGCACAAGGTTCCGCCCATGCGTCGAAGACATCGTTGAATTCCTCATCGTGGAAGGCATCGTGAACCCGCGACCAGGCTGGAAAGAGCTACTCAACACCAGCCGGGACAAGTTTCAGGCCAATCAATTGAAGGCTGCCATGCGGCGGAATCCGCAACTCGTCGAAGACTTCGTCCGCCGTCACGGCGAGTCCCTCGGCATCAAGATTACTTACTGATCGCTGCCCCCTCATCAGGTGGATCGAGATGCGGTGGAAGGACACAGCTCCACGTTCACGCGAACTCACCAGCATCACACCCACGGTCCGTAAGACGCCTCCCGTGAGGCCCCAGGGCAAGCCTCCAGCGCACGTCCCCTGAGTCCGGGCAGATCCCCCACTCCTCTACGGTGCCGGTCGCCGTCAGACGCGTCAGCACGCTGTGGAACCCCTGATCATGCAGGCCGCATTCACGGATGATCCGGTCGCCTTCGCTCAGCCCCTCGCTCGAGGACGGATCGCTGTGCGCCGCGAGGTAGACGCCCAGCAGCCACAGCCGGTGCTCGGTCTGCCCCGTTCGGGCAGGGCGCGCAGTGCGCAATGCCCAGTCGGCGGCGCGCCGCCGGTCGGGGCGGGCGGGTGACTGGGTGAGCAGCGTGGCGTCACGAAGCTTTGCAGCGACCCCGCCGGCTCCGGGACCGTTCACCACGTTTAGCCACCTTGCCCGCTCCAACTCGTAGCAGGTTTCCCCGGCGTCGATACGAAGACCGCGCAGCAGGCCTGCCGGGAGTTCGACGTGCATGTACGCGTTCATGCGCAGCGCGCACTGCAGGGCGAGGAGCCTCGCCCCGGCCGAGACGTCCGCAGGCAGGGCGGCGGCCAGGTAGCTGAGGATCTCGCCCACGCGGACGCGTTCGCCCGGTCCCCTGCGCCGCCGTGTGTGACGCGGTCGTGCAGAGGGCGGGCGCAGCGGTGCGGCAAGCAGGGTGTCGGGCACGATGGCTGCCTGGACGGTGGCTGCGGCGCAGGCGCGGCAGGCGTCGGCGAGGCGCCAGATGCGGCCGCCGCGTTCGCAGGCTAGGAGCAGCCGGATGGGGCCAGCGCACCCGCGATGGCGGCGGTGCCAGCGGCATCCGCGTTCGTGGCACTGGCAGATGCGCAGGTAGGTGGCCCGAAGATCACCGCGGGCGTGCCGGGCAAGGTGGGCGAGGGCCGCCGAGCGGGCGGACTCCGCGGTGACCCGCTGGCCGTCCTGGGGACATTGCCGGCAGACGAGGACGATTCCGCCGGTCTCGCGTCTCAGTTCCACCGTCCAGGTCCGCGGCGCCGGTGGACACACGGTGTGCAGCTTCATGGGCGCGTATTTCCCTCCCTTCCTTGTCCTGCGCCAGCCCTACCGCGCCGTACGGCGGCGGCCGACACGGTAGTGCAGACCCCTGCCCTCTCGCCGGTGGGCCACTGGGGTAAATAGGGCAGAGGTCTGCACTGACAGGGCAAGGGTCTGCACCGTCGGATAGTTGGGTGACGATCTTGCCGCCCGACCCGGACCTCAATGCGCTCCGGCTGCAGCTGGGGCGTCTGCGGGCTGAACGAGGGTGGAGTTACGACGAGCTCGCCAGCCGCAGCGGCCTGGCCAGGCGCACCGTGATTGAGATCGAGCAGGGCCGCACCATCGGCACCCTCAAGACGTGGCACGCCCTCGCACACGCCCTGGACACACCGTTCGACGACCTCTTCGCCACCCTTTGCCACGAGCACGACCTGCCCGGAGCCGACGGCAGCTCCGACATCTGATCCGGGCCGTCCGGCACCGGCGGCGATTCACCCAATCCGGCAACGCCGTATCGAATGCGCGAGCAGTCGTTCGCACTGCTGTCGCCCCATTCTGCTCTGCCCGGGGGACCATCCGGGCCGGGTGCCGCCGGTGCGGCGTGTCGGCTGGCAGGTTCGCCCGCATGTGCTCATCACCTTCTCCTTCTGCACGGCGCTGGGACGGCAGCCGCGCGAGCGCGCCTCGGCGGCGATCCCTGCGTATCACTCCCGACAGCGCCAGCCAGCTGTTGCGCTGCGGCCAGACCGCCTCCTGCCGCGCGTGCGGCAATCCGGTCGAGTGGTACCGGCGCGCCGACGACCGCCCGGTGCAGCTGCATCCGCACGAAGTGCCCGCGGCCCGGGTGCCGGAGTCCTGTCGCTGGCACGTCAGCCGCGGCATCGCCCATCCCGCGGGCGACGGGAGCAGCTGGTGCCGGCTGGCGCACGCACTGCTGTGCCCCGGCCGCCCGGCGCCGCCTGCCGCGCCGCAGCTGTCCGGGCTGCGCCGGTCTCTCGCCCTGCGCACACGCCGTCTGCTCGACGCCGGAGTCCTCGCTCCGCCAGCCGCGCCGGCCAGCAGTCCGTCGCCGGGCCAGGCCGTCTGCCAACCGGCCCGGCCTGTCGTGCAGCTGCTGTTCGTCCGTTACCTGGCCTCCCGCCCCGTCGACGAGATCCAGTGCGTCGCTCAGACGCTGCGCCGTACCCGCTGCACCGCCAAGGTTCTCGGCCCCAGCTCTCTGCACGGTGTGTGGGCCCTGGTGCCAGTGAGCGCCGACCAAGGCCAGCTCGCGCTGCCGTCGGATGTCATGGCCGTCTACAGCCTGTCCGCACTGCCCTACCCGGAACAGCTGCGGTGGCGTGCCCAGCGGTGTGACCAGCATGCCGCCACCCCTGCGGCGGGTGACCTCGCCGTTGCGGACTGGGAGTCCTTCGATCCGCTCCGGCACCACGAACACATCCGCACCCGCCTGCCCTCGCACGGACGCCGTCCCGGCGGCCCCGCTCCGCGGCAGGCCCAGTCGTGACACGTCAGTACGTCGTCGAGATCGCCCTGACCCGGCCCGCCTCCGCCCGGGAGCTTCACCGGGCCCGCTGTTTCGTAGCGTTCGCCGCAAACGCGGACCGCACCCGGTTGATGACGGTGCAGAGCGGCAAGAGCCCGGGCCGCGCCTTGCACCGGCTGCGACGTCGGCTGGACTCGGTCCTGCCGATCGACGTGCTCAGCACGCACTACCCCGACCGCCACGGCCGGGTCCTGCTCAACGTCGTCCTCAGCCGCAGCGCCAACGCACAGATTCGCCAGGAGGCGGCCGCCAGCGGTGCGCGCCCGTGAGGTCCTGCGCGAGCGGATCACTGCCGGCCTTGCGCGAGAGCAGCGCGAACGGCATCAGCGTCTCGAGTCGCAGCTGCGCCGCCTGCTCACCCACCACACGCCGGAAGAAGTCCTGGCCTGCGCCGCAGGCCGTCTTCTCCAGGCGCGCCCGCCCCGCTGAACCAACCGTCGTTCGCCCAGCATCCGCATCACCAACTGCCGTCGGTCTGGCCATTTCCATCCCCCGGAGTCCTTGTTGCACACTCCCACCCCCGAACAGGTCCACGCGGCGGACACCTTCCGCTCCGGCCAGCACCTCGCGCTGCAGGCTGGAGCCGGAACAGGGAAGACCAGCACGCTGTGCCTGCTCGCCGCCAGCACCAAACGCCGAGGCCGCTACCTGGCCTTCAACAAGGACATCGCGCGCGACGCCGCAGCGCGCTTCCCGTCCACGGTGCAGTGCCGCACCGCCCACGCCACCGCCTTTGCCGCACTCGGCCACCGCTACGCCGACCGGCTCAACAGCCCCCGCCAGCCGGCCTGGAAGACCGGACAAGCCCTCGGCATCCTGCGCTCCCTGCGGATCGCCGATCACGAGATCAGCCAGAGAACCCTGTCCCACAACGTGCTACGCACCGTCACCCGCTTCTGCCACTCCGCCGACGGCACTCTGACGCACCGCCACGTGCCGCGTGTGCGGGGCCTCGACCTGCCCGCCGACCACCGGCAGTTCGCCGAGCTCGTGCTCCCCTTCGCGGCCAAGGCGTGGGCAGACCTGCAACGCCCCGACCACGGCGTCGTCCGCTTCGAGCACGACCACTACCTCAAGATGTGGGCCCTGACCGGACCGAAGATCGAAGCCAACTTCCTCTTCCTCGACGAGGCCCAGGACACCAACCCGGTTCTGGAGCAAGTGTTCATCGCCCAACGAGACCACGCCCAGCTAGTCATGGTCGGCGACTCGGCGCAGGCCATCTACGGCTGGCGGGGCGCAACCGACGTGATGACCGGCTTCGACGCCGAGCAGCTGACCCTCACCCGCTCGTTCCGGTTCGGGCCGCAGATCGCCGACGAGGCCAACCGGTGGCTCGCGCTCGCCGACGCCCCGATTCGCCTGACGGGGACTACCAGCATTCCCGCAGAGGTGAGCAGCATCGACCACCCGGATGCGGTGTTGTGCCGGACCAACATCGGCGCGATGACGGAGGTCATGCGCCTGCTCGGTGAGGGACGCCGCGTCGCCCTTACCCGGGGAGGACAACAGCTGGCCCAACTCGCTTTCGCTGCCCGTGATCTGAAGGAAGGCCGCCGCACGCACCACCCCGAACTCGTGCTGTTCGCGTCCTGGGGCAACCTGCAGGACTACGCCGCCTACGATCCGGCAGGTCGCGACTTGCAGCCCTTCGTCGACCTCGTCGACACCCACGGCCCCGACGCCATCCTCGCCGCCGTATCGCAACTCGCCGAGGAGGCGCACGCCGACGTCACCGTCTCCACCGCCCATAAGGCCAAGGGCCGCGAATGGCCGACGGTCAGGATCGGTAAGGACTTTCCCCAGCCGAAGGACACCGATCCCGGCGCGACCGCAGCCAGCCAGCCCCCTGAAGTGAGCGACACCGATGCCCGTCTCGCCTACGTCGCCGTCACTCGTGCCCGCCATCGACTCGACCTCGGCGGCCTGGCATGGACTACACCCGCCCAGCAGGCGGAAGGCGAATGAACCCCCGCAAAGAGGCTGGCCAGCAGCCCGGTGCCGCAGGCCGCCTGCCGGTGTCAGCCCGCCCAGCCGATATCGATCACCTCGATGCCGTCGAGGAAGGAGGTGAAGCACACCCACGAGCGAGGCCCGAAGACCAGCGCGGCGTGCCAGCCTCCGGGCTGCGGCCATTCACCCGGCCGCACGAGAGCGGTGGCGATTGTCTCCATCACCACCTTGCGCCCCTCCGGCGGCAGCTCATCTAGGGCGTTCTCCACCCGGATCGCCAGGTCGACCTCGTACGGCACTGTGCACCCCCGTGCTCGTGATCATGGAGGTCCACACCTTACGGTCCGGGGTCTGGTCACGCGCAGGCCTGTGGATAACCACTCCGCGCACAGGTCAGCGGCACTCTGACAGGCGGCCGGGCACCGAAGATGGGGCTCCGTACCGCCGCCCGATCCGGAGACGCGACGGTCAGAAGGAGCGGGGCTTGACGCTGAATCGTTCAACGAGGCCCTGTGCGAGGAGCCGGTGGGCGCTGAACTATTCGGCCACTGCTTTCGGATCACCCCAGTTGTTGGCGTCGGCGAGCGCGAGCGTCGCCTTGCGCAGCGCCTCGCCCAGCTTCGTCATCATGCCCTCGGTGACCATGCGGGTGCCGGGCGGGGCAATGGCGTTGCCATAGGCCTGTGGCAGACCGTCCAGGACCAGGACTTTGCAGGCCCTTGCGGGGGAAGCGGATCCCGTTCGTACTTGTGGACACCGTTTGGAACTGACCACTGACCGCCAGCAGGCGGACCTGCGGCAAGCCAGAACCATTTATCACGCCGCAGCCCCGACCGCGTATCTGGCCGAGGGCTGCTTCGACGATCGAGGGTTGGGTCAGAGTCCAGCGTGCTGAAGCAGTCTTCTGACGATGCTGGTGATGATCAGCATCCTGAAGCGCGCCTCGTCCGCGCTGGAACGGCCGGGGTGGGGACCCTCCGGGTGCGAGATGCCCCAGGCCCCTTGCATGAGTCGGCCCCACTTCTCGGGGACGACCTTCTTCTGGTCAACCATGAAGTTGATGGCATTGCCGCCCGAGGCGCCTGTGTAGCCGTACTTCTGCGCGACTCGAAAGGTCACATCTTCGAGCATCGGGCGGAGGGCCCCGTTGCTGGCCTCGTAGTTATGGTGGTTGAGGTTGTCGACAGCCTGCTTGTAGTGGTTGAGAGCGACCTCGAAGCCGGCAGCATTGAGCTGCGCTTCCAAGGCGCTGATCTCCCCGGCCATCTCGGTGCCTGGCGCTTCGGTCGGGCGGATGTGATAGGTGACGGGCCCCTTGTCGATCTCGATCCAGCTGTCGAGATCGATCTCCGTCCGGATGGTCGGGTCATCCCACATAAGGTCGTAGCCGTCCGCGAGGAGCGCCTCCTTGAGCTGGAACAGCAGACTCTCCGGGCCTAGCTCGCTGGGATGCCGGAAGCCGCTCGTCTGCTCCTTTGCGAACGCGAGCAGGCCACGGTGGGCATCCTTGTCGCCCTTATGCGCTGCCCGCCGCGCGTCCACCAGGACCGTCTGGACAAGCCTCTCTTTGGAGGATGTCTCGGTGATGAACCGGTCCAGGTTGGCGGCAAGCAAGCTGGTGTGGATCTCCTTCGCCGTCCGCGTGACAGCGATCTTGATGAGGACGGCCAGAGTGGGACTCGAGAGGGTCTGCATCACAGCGAGACATCTTCGGTGACCGACAACGGTTCCGTCCTGTGGTTTCCGAGATCAGCGCTCAAGCTGGTGTCGTGAACCTCGTTTGTGACTGACCATCGGCCGCCTGACATGGAGCTGCCGCTGCCCCCGGCTGCGACGTCAGCCGGGGGCAGCGGCAGTGGCTGATCGTTGCTCAGTCCCGCTCAGCGCGTCTGCGCCTTCTCAATCAGGGTCTGAGCGATCAATCGAACCGGTTCCCACGACTCATCGAGCGGATCGCCAGCCTCGGCCGCGGTCAGGAGAGCGTCGATCCTGGCTTGAACGTATTGCTTGTTAGCGAGTTCACCTTGATAATCCTGGACCGACTCCTTATATGCCTTCCATTGCACTGGAACGGGGACACCCTTCGGACCTTGCAAACTGTTCAAGCCAAAGTAGAACTCAAGGGAGCATGCCCGGCCGTTGATGTTGTCACTGACCTCTCCTGACGGCCCGAGAGTGGGATAGGACCGTGCGTATATGAGATCGGGAAGTAGGCAGGCGCTATAGTGATTCGGCAGCGCAATACCCGCGATCTGTTTGATCGCCTCCCGGCCAGCGGTGTCGTTGTCGAGGAGTCCGATCACCCGGTTCATCACTCCGGCTGCGGCGAAGCTCTTGAGATTTGCAACGACTTTATCCGTTCCCCCCGGTGCCCTTGTGGTGTCAAAGTCCAAAAATTTGAAATACCCAGCGATATCCGGTCTGACCAGTTTCAGCGCCCGGGGAAGAACGCGGGAATCAAACTTGCCTTCCGTGAGCACGATGATGGGGCCGGTGCTGGCTGTCTCCTCCCGTAGGTCCTGAAGGGCTTTCGTCGAGATCTGATCAGTGCTCTTGAACGCACCACCTGACAGCAGGTCGCTGAGGTCAAGGCGGAAGGTCGCCTGCGGATCCTGACGATCCAGAAGCCCTGCGATGAGCAAGCGGCGGTCTAGGTCGCCCTCGAAGAAAAGTTCGATCTTGTCCAGGCAGAGCTCTTCCAGTTCGGTCAGCTTTGTCTCCATCCATGCGGGGCCGCGCTTCAGGTATGCCTGGAGACCAATCTCAGCGATGTCGTCGTCGGTGACGTTGCGCGCCGGGTCCGATCCGGGTGCAATGTGCTCGTGAGCATCGTCCGGCCCGTCCCATGCTGTCAGGTCCCGGAAGCAGGCCGCCATCTCTCGGCGGCATCGCTCTGCAGTGAAGCCCATCAGATTGAGCCGCGTGACAGCTGTCTCAACAGTTGTCTTGTAGCCAAAACGCTCTGACGTATCGACGGATTCATGCTTGTAGTCATCCGGGTCGATATCAGGGTAACTGCCGTGTGCCTCAGGGTCGTCGAAGTCAATGTCGGGCAGGCCAGCGTTATCCCTGTCGACCATCATTGCCCAATTTCGGTGCATGTACTTGTCTTCCTCTTGGAAGACGGTCATGAGCCTGGCTGGCGCGTCCCACTTCCCCTCGAATATCTGTAGGTCCTCCAGGAACAAGTGCCATCTGCTGCTCACGTACTTCTCCGATCACGTAACGCTGATCCACCGCTCGCGGGCGTTCGGGCTCCATGCTCTTCCTTGGCGGGCCCGCGGGCTCGTACTTTTCCGTAGTCGATGGTCACCTTGGGCGTCGGTCACTGCGGTGGGTGGTCTTGGCCTGTGCCCCCTGACACTGCGAACGCAGAGAGCTGACCGCTCCGTGCTCCGGTCCTGACGGCGGCCGCGGTCTAGCACGAGATCTTGGTGTTCTTGGTTCAACGACGAGGTGGTCGGTGGTTGATGCTCGTGACGTTCGATGCCGACTTCAAGGCTTCCTGGAGGACAAACACCGTCAGAGCCATCCTTGCGAAAACCATTGGTGCCCGGCTTGCTCCGCTGATGGACTGACGTCCTACCGTGAGGCTGCCGCGTGACGGAGGTAGTGGTTGTGACAGGCTATGACGTGCTTGCCGAGGTGTACGAATGGCTCATCTCGGATGCAAAGTTGCCTCCAGCCGAGTTCGCTGCGTCGTTCGACGACGTCCTCAATCTCCTGCCGTCGAACGCTCACGTCCTCGACTGCTCGTGCGGAACCGGACAGTTGGCGGTTGGCCTCGCCGGTCGTGGCATGCAGGTTGTCGCAACTGACGCCAGCGAGGCGATGGTTCGCCGGACTGCAGAGTTATCTGAGGAGTTCGGGGCATCCGTCCGGGCCGTACGGGCGAACTGGGAAGAGTTGCCCGACCATTTCCAGGACAACACGTTCGACATGGTGTTCTGCGTTGGCAACTCGCTTCACCATGCCGCGGGCGCGACAGGCAGGGGTGCTGCTCTGGAGTCGATGTCACGGCTTCTGCGCCCCGGCGGGCGCTTGGTACTCACATCCCGCACTTGGGAACTCGTGAGGACCAGAGGTTCCCGGCTGGAGATCAGTGACCGACTCGTCCGCCGGAACGGTCGCGATGCCGTCGTGGTCTACCGCTGGGAGATTGCGCCGCATTGGGAGGAGGAGCACCACATCGAGATCGCGATCGCGCAAGTTGATGCGACCGGGTTGGTTCTTGTCCGCTCGGAACTGCTGTCCTGCTGGCCCTACCGGTACGAGGAACTCGAAGTCGAGCTGCACCGGGTCGGACTCCAAACGGAACTGAGCACGTTCGATCTTGAGGCCGAGAACTACATGGTGGTCGCGAGCAAGGTATAAACACCGGACTCTCAGTCCCTGGCCGGACCGCGCGGTTGCTCGCAGGACGCTTGCGCCCTCTCATCGGTGCGGGTTCAAGTGGTCAACGCAACGCCTCGGACGAGGAGTGCTCGTCGATCAGACGGCGGTAGATCCGGGGTGACGGTGTGGCGCTGTTTCCTGGTCGCGTCCAGATCAATGAGCAGGATCTCGTCGATCAGCGGCGTGAACGGATCCAGCTTCGACGGCCGCGCCGAAGCGGTTGTCGTGCGTGGCTACGGCCAAGCCGAGGTCAGGGCCTTGTTGACCGTGCTCCAGGTGACGCCGTACTTGCACTGCAACGCCCGGTTCGACATGCCATCGCGGGAGTCGCGCAGCAGCGCGGCGTACAACTCGACCTTCGACTGGCCAGGCGGCATCTCGTCAGCTTTCACGAACAACTGACGTCACCAACTACCGACAGAACCACGGCCCGCCGTGGAGAGGACGGGGTCGGTCGGCTCGAGGGCCAGGTAACTCTCTGCCGTGGCGGCTTCGAGGAGCAGAGGCTTGTCGGGGTCGTCCACGCGTACGGGAAGAAGTCGGCCCGTGAGCGAGCTGTCCTCCGGGTGTTCCTCAGTCAGCCGGAAGGCCGTGCTGACCGCCTCACGAACGCGCGTCCGATACCGCTGCTCCTGCTCGTAGTGGGATTGGCGAGCCCGACGCGCGTACTGCTCGCGAGCCTCGTCGTCCTCGTGGTCCTGTCCGAAGCTGGGGTCGTTCAGGCGGGGGCCGTCGGCGAAGGCCACGGTGTCGGGCATGTCGGTCTGCTGGAGGTGCAGGGCCGCACACGCTGCGTAGAGGCGGCGGGAGAGACCGAGGTGGATGCCGGTGCCGGGGATGCGGGCGGCGATGAACGCAGTGGCGTCCGTGTGCGACGCCAGGCTCCCCTCGGTGTCCACCTGCTGTGCGCGCAGCCGACGGCGCAGGCCGGTGGTGGATTCGTCGTGTTCCAGCAGTGTCAGGGAACCGGTGCGGTGACGCCCGCGATCCGTACGGTCACGATGCATCGGGACGACGCGCCGCTGCTCCACGGCCCCGAAGGCCAAGGCCTGGTACGTCAGGAGCTGCTGCCGGGTGACGGCCATCAGGGCCTCGGGGTCATCGGCGACGTAATCCTCCGCGTCGCCTTGCGGACTGCCGGCGGGGGAGGCGCCGGTCTGCGGCCCGCCGTGAGGGTGGGCCGTATGCAGGGCCAGGAACAGGTGGTCCTGCTCCCACTTGCCGGGCCTATTGCCGGGCAGCGACGTGCCGCAGAGGACCTGCCGGTGTGCCATGCCGGGCATGAGGGCGCTGCCACCGTCCAGCTGGATTCTCCCGTTCTTCAGCACGCCGGCGCCGAGTGCACGGGCTGCCTTCGCCTCGATCAGCCAGGGCAGGCCGGCGGCGTGGTGGTTGCCCCACAGGTCGGGCAGCTTGGCAGCCGGGTCGGTGAAGCCGGGCAGGCCGCCCGGACCTCGGGCTTCGAGATGCCAGGTGCTCCCCAGGCCAGCCATCCCGGCGCAGAGCCAGTGCGCCATCGTCATGCCCAAGTGGTAGCCGAAGGCGGAGTGGGCGCTGCGCTCACTGCCGTACTGGTACAGGGCGTTCACGAAGAGCCTGCGGCCGGCCGCGGGCGCGGGTGCGGGCACGTCCTTGAGCTGGAGGTAGGCCTGAAGGGGGGCGGTACGGGAGATGAGCTCGTTGACGGCGAGCCAGGGGGTGCGGCGCAGCCACGGGGTCAGGTCGCGCCCGACGCCCTTGGCCGCGAGGAGGACCTGCCGCCAGGTCGTGGTCGCCAGGTAGGTCCCGTACGAAGGCATGTCTGCCACCCCCGGCCACGGCTGGGTGGCACCCCTCCACAGAGCTTCGGAGGGCCGCCGCAGCGAGCTGAAGTCGCGTACGACGACGGGTATGTCCAGGGCGTCGGTCGGGCTGAAGACGAAGTCGGCCGCGTCGTGAGGGGGCTGCATGATCACGCCGACAGCCTGTCATGGGGCACGGACATCAGTCGCAGCTTTGGCCGAGCGGTCGGTGAGGAGAGCGGGCACTGGGAGATTTTGGCCACGGAGTGACGCATGCAGTGATCGTTGGCTGTCTGTACGCCCTGACTGTTGGCGTCCGCGGAAGTGCTCACCAACCGCCTTCGCCTCCACAATTATCTAGGGTCCGAAGGGCTTTGGGCAGGTCACAGGGGGTGGCCTGCGGTCAGGCACGTAAGGCAACGAGGACTCGGAGACGGTTCGACCGAACCGTCTCCGGAACGGCTGTTCAGCTGAGACGGTCCTCGGGCCCTACCTGTGCTGCGGGGGGGCAGCGTTTGATGCGTGGCGAGGACGCCGAGGGCGAGGAGGATGGGTTCGAGGAGGCGGGAGGTCATCTCGATGTAGGTGCCGGCGGTGGTGAGGTTCTGGCCGCTGGAGCGGAAGACGACCGAGTTGACGGCGATGCGGGTTGCCTTCTCGGCGCGGGCCCAGGTCATGCGCGGTGGCCATCCGCCGTGCAACTCAGGATCGGGAGTGCTGGTCTTCAGACTGATCTTGGTGCCGTTGAGCAGGTCGCGATGATCACGGTCGGTGCTCTGCCGCAGTAAATCCGGTATTTACTGCGGCACCATCCTGGCGAGTCACCAGGCGCACCGGAAGTCCGATAAATGAACCTCGAAGCTGAATCGCTGCCACCGCCGATCGCTGTGCCGTCGACCCTCGCGCCCGCTCCAGCCCCGAGCCTCACCCTGCGCTACATGTCCGTTCGCCGTAGCTATACGAGAACAGGGCCGGGATCCCCGCGACTTCCAGGAAACTGAAGGTTCTTCAGCGGGAACCCGAGGGGTGATGCCGCCGCTCTCCGGGGTGGCCCCGTGGGTTCGGGCCCAGGCACGGACACTGGCTGGGAGGATGAGAACTCACGGGATATCGCGGGCGGCATCGGGTTCCATGGCGTAAACGGCGGTTACGGCATCCAGGAAAGCCCTGTGGCGTTCGCTGAGCTTCTCCACCATCCAGGACTCGACCGACCGCCCATCGTCGATCACGCGTTGTACGACAACAAAGGCAAACGACAGCTCGCCGACTGCACTTCGGACCGTATCGGGACCCACCAGCTCGACCCGCAACTTGGCCGAGTGAAACAGTTGCTTCGCTACCTCCGCCTCTGCTTCTGGCGTAGGCATGATGAGGGCGTTCATGTACGACTCCGTAGCCCCCAAGATCACCCGATAGGCGTCGTGCCGTGCTTGCAGAAGCCATCGCTTCGACTCCACGTGAGCCTGATCCTTCACCTGCTGGCGCGCAGCCTCCACGGTCTTCTCGCCGCCGATACGTGCCCCCCACGCCGTGAAACCGCCACCAATAAGGGCACCAAGCAGGGCCGCCATGCCGGCGAGAAAAGCCGCGAGTCCTTGGTCCATAAGTCCCTCTCCCTACGCCCATCGTTGCCATCGTCGGCAACGGGCGCTTCCTCGGCTTCACCCGGACCGCACATCGATCGGACAAGATGCGAACGCTTCAGAGATCCTGAAGTTTCGTCAGCCGACGGTAAGACGCCCCGACGAGGGAAAACACCCTGGTCAGTAAGCCAGCAGATCAACGAGGCTCAGGGGAACTCATGGGATGTCGCACAAGAGGTGCAACTGGCGCGGCTGGGGCCCGTTCCAGGCTCGCCGTTGTTGTTCAGCGTCGGGACGTCCTGACCACGTGAGCCGAGAATGAGATGTCAGTGAAACTGCCTAAGGCGTCCTGTGTGACGAGGGCTTCGCCGTCGACCCGGACGGTGTAACCAAGCGGGCGGGTTTCCGCAGGATCCGAAGTTGGCTTCCCAACGATCACCTGGAACGTCCACTCGCCACTCACGCTGGTCAGAGTCGTGCCTTCTCCTTGACATTGCTGGCCTCTGGAGCGTTCTAGCCGTGGCGGTGTCATCATCTCTGTGCCCAATTGCCCCAGCAGAATCGGGCCGCCAACGAGGGCGACTGCCGCGACGACAGCCTCTTGAAACTCAGGGCTGTCGGTGATCGCGGAAACGTCGGTCCATTGGGTCTGGAAGCCGAGTGTGTCCATGACGGCAATCACTGTGCGCCGAAGTAGCACGTCGGCGCCCTCCGGCACGTCCGGAAGAAGCGAGGGTGCAAGCCGGTCATCGGCTCCGCAGAACGCCCCGTCCTCGGAGAGGAGGATCGTCGGCAACGCCTTCCCGTCTGGGGCCGCGTCTGGACTGCGGGATGCACGAAGTGTCGTGAGCCAGATAGAGGCGTCACGGCCTTCCACTCCCTTGAGGCATGGAGGTGCGTGGTCTGCTTCACGAAGGAGCGCTTCGAGGGCGTCCTCGGGGATCGTTTCCAAGACGCGAAACGCCTGGTGCAGGGCGTCCTTGAAGCGTTCCACCTCTTCGTCGACGAAGAGTGTGGTGAGCTTGTCGAAAGGGCCGCCTGCGAGCTTCTTCGCAGGCGGCGCGATCTTGTTGAAGTCCTTTTGGGCCTTCGTAAGCTGGGCAATGGCAGCCGTGAGCTCGTCGTGCCGCTGGCGGGCGACTTCGCGGATGACGACATCTGTCGTGGCCAGCGTGTGCCCTGACCGCTGTGCTGCAGCTTGAAGCAGCCTCAAGGCTGGCTTTCCCGGGAGCACATTTCGCAGCTGATTTGCGTCGAGCACGATCACCCCTCGGAGAGTAGTGACGTCCCCCTGCCATTGGTGTGGGTCCGCAGAAGCGGCCGTTGAAGTTCGCCTAGCTGGTGGAACAGCTGGTCGCCGTTGCAACGGCAACCAAGGGGACGTTGTCGGCGAACATCGCGCGTACGAATGTGCGTGCTCAGCCGACTGTTCGATCCGGCTGTCGCATCAGCCGTCCTGGGCCGGAACGACGGCCAGCCGCTGGCGGCTGCCGAGCTTCTTCTTCAGCGCGAAGTTCTCCGCGTAGAGGTTCGCGGTGACCGTGGCCAGGGCGTCGAGCTTGCCCTGGGTCTCGGTGACCTGGCTCTTCGCTTCCCGCAGTTGCTTGCGGAGGTCGGCGATCGTCTCGTCTCGCTGGACTTCGCCGGGAGTGCGGAGGACCGGGCGGGCGACCTTGGCGTCCCACTCGGCCAGGATCTCCTCGGCCCGGTGGACGGTCGCGTGGCTGACCTTCGCCTCGCGGGCGAGGTTCTCCTTGGTCAGGGCCCCGTCGGTGTGCAGGGGCTCGCCGGCCAGCAGCCGGGCCATGGCCTCCCGCAGTTTCGTCTCGGTGGCGGCGGACACCGGCATCAGAGGTTGTCTCCCATCTCGTCCTTCAGCGCATCGGTGATGCGCTGGACATCGGCCAAGCGGATCAGCACGGCCTCGCGCCGGGGAGGCGCCAGCCGCCGGTTCTTCACCATCGCTATGAGGTCGTCCTCCTCGCAGATCCAGATCGGCGCATGCGAGCGGGTGACCACCGAGTTGCGGCAGCGGGCCGGCTCGCATGCGCCGAGCAGTGGCGCCTGCCCGCGCTGGTCTTCGGGCAGCTGGTCCTGGCACTCCGCCTGCGGCGCGTCGAACATGCAGTGGTTGATGGTGCCCAGGTGCAGTTCAGGGAACTCGGAAGCCAGCAGGGCGGCTTCGACCCTCTCGTCGGCGATCTGTGCCCGCAGCTGCGGATCGCTGTTCATCGTCTCGATCACCCTGTCGAGCCCGGCATGCAGGCGGGCGGCGCCGGGGCCGACCGCCACGCTCTCGCCGTCTCGGCGGGCGCTCAGGAGACCGACCAGCTTCAGGGCAGCTGCGTGTTCGAGTTCCCGGTCGAATTCCTTGGCCCACTCTGGATCCATCTTCCCGTAGGCCTGGGAGGTGCGGTTGGCCATGGCCCTGCGGGCGGCATGCTTGAGCTGCAACCCCACTGCGATCTCGGAGTCCGGCTCCCGGGCAGCGATGGCCGCCATCGTCTTGCGGAACATGTGCGGGCGGACATGGGCAGCGGGAATCTCGTCCAGCCCCAGACGGCCGCAGGTGTTGTTGATCCGCTCGATGAAGAAGTCGATCTCGTCGGCGGGTGTGATGCCGTTGCGCCCGATCTTCCTGGGCCTGCCGTCGCTCCGCCGCGGCCGGGTGCCCTGCCGGGGCGGCTCCAGCGTGGCGAATAGGTGTGTGGGATGCCATGACAAGGCTTCTGCCACCGCGACGGCGTCCGCCACCGGCTCGAAGATCCACCAGAACAGTTCCGGCCGGGCCGGATCGAGCTTCGTCTTGCGGGACGTGATCGCTGGCGACCCGAAGTAGGTCACCAGCGGATTCCGCTCGATCTCCTGAACTTCAGAGTCCCGCATCATGCTCAGGGCGGCGATGAAGATGTAGCAGGCTGCCCGCAGCATCCGCAGTTCGTCATCCAGCTCCCCCTGGGTGATCGTCGTGCGCCAAGGTCCCGAACTGCCGTCACTCCGGGTGACAGTAGCTGCCTGGGGGCAGGGCATCGGCAGCGAACGCCATCCCGCGCGGGACCGCTCGGTGCTGTCCACCAGCACGACCTTCCCGGCTTGAACCGCTTGCGTGATCATCGCCGATCGTGACCGGTTCGTTTTCAGACAGGGGTGGGACCGGGCCGCGTCCCGCGGTCCCCAGATCTGGCGGGCGAGCGTCACCCAGATCGGAGTTCCGGCCTTGCCATGCAGATCGTCGACGGCCCGCACCGGGACGCGGTTGTCCGGATGGGCCAGCCAGCGCCGCACGTCCTCATCCAGCTGGGCTTTCGAAACGGGGCGGGACCGGTGCGGCTGGTAGGCGGGAGCCCCGAGCGTGCGTGAGGCTGTCGGTCCGTGGACCGTCACGCAGCGGCCTTCGCCGACCGCCTTGAGCACCGCTGTCCGACGTGCCGCGGTCCGCTTGGACAGTCGGCCGTTGCGGGCGCTGAACAGGTCCTGGTTCCGCCCGCTGGTGATGATCCGGCTGAGGGTCTTCCAGATCGGCGTCCCCGCCGGGGAACCCTTCCATTCCTTGGCCAGCAGCGGGACGACGTGACCCGGGTCGGCCAGCCACGCGTTCAGCAGGGCATCCAGGTCCGCCGGTGTGAGCGAGTCGACGCGCTCGGCCCGCAGCTTCGGCTCGGGCAGTGCGGCCGCGCGTCGCTCGAAGTCCTCGCGCCAGCTCAAGATGTCCGGGGCCAGGGCATGGATGTAGGTCCAGGCCGCCCGCAGCAGTGCCCACCAGGTGCCTGGAGGGATGTCGGGTGTGGTCAGACCATCGGTCTCGGCGGTCTCGTCCGGACGCTCTTGCAAGGCGACCTTGGCGGCCGCAAGGCCATCCCACGGATCGTCGAACGGGTCAATGCCCGAGACAACGGCAGCCACTCTCCGCAGCGCCCGCACTCCGTTGACATAGGTCGCGACTGTGCTCGGATCGAGCTCGGCGCCCTGGTCGGCGACGATCAGCTGCCAATCTTCTTTGTCCCATGAGCCGAGCCCTTGGCCCAGGCCCAGTTCGCGGCCGTGGCGGGCGAGGGCATGGAGTTTGAGGCAGTGCGCCTTGACCGTGCCGAACCCCATCGGCTCGGCCGCGAGGAAGACACCGGCCCGTCGCAGCACTGCGTGAGTGGGGTTCAGCCAGGCGAAGGCCATCTCTCTCAACTGGAGGTTGACCAGCGCGTCTTCCTCCGGGAAAGCCACCTCCCAGTCGGCGGGCTGGCGGTTGGCGGGGCGGCCGATGCATTCCCCGGACCAGCGATCGACATCCCCGAACAGCGGAACGGTGAACCCGTCCCGGACCTGGTGCCCGTCGCCGAAGACCGGCTCGTCGTCGCCGAAGCTGGCCGACGTCAGCGGCTCGATGACAGGTTGACTCGTCATCGGTCGAACTCCGTTCGCTGGCCGAGGGGCACGTCCAGATTCAGCTCCATCTCGGTGATCTGTTGCCGGGCTGCGGGCAGCCGGTCGGCGCACTCCGCGAAGACCTCGTCCAGGGCGGCGCGCTGTTGCCCGTAGATGGCGTGCCATCTCGGAGGCGGCAACGCGGTCCGCATCCGTTCGATGCGGTCGGACATGAGAAGCAGCCGCGGCAGCTGCGAGTAGAAGATGACGGCGTTGCGGCAGAGCATGCACATTCCCGGCGCGACGTGGCAGAGCTTGTTGTCGGTTCGCTGCGGGGAGTCGTAGGGATTGCGGCAGTTCACCAGGCCCATGTCCAGTTCCCCGGCCCGCATGGCCTTGGCGACCTCGATGTCCATTCCGAGTTCCCCGGCGACTTCTGACTCCTCCAGCCTTTCCTCGGCCGCCTCGTCAACCAGCACCGGTTTGTGTACGACTCTCTGGAAGACCCACTCCTGGGACCGGTTGATGGCCCGCCCGGCCATGATGTGGGCGGTGGTGCCGTGGGCGTAGTGGCCCCGGTAGACCTCGACGTGGTGGTCATCGCCGGCCAGGTCCGAGACCGTGCCGCCCAGGGCGACCGCCCGCACCACTTTGGTGGTCTTGCGCAGCCGACGCACCTCGTGCGGTTCGGAGATGTCCAGAGGGCGGCCCTGCGCGTCCCGCTGGGATGTGATCCAGAAGCTGAACCGGCACCGCTGCGGCGTCCTGAATTGCGCCACCTTGCCGGTGAGTTCACCACCACCGAGCAACTGTCGTACTGCCACGAACAGGTAGGGCTCCGGGTCGAAGATCTCCCTGATCAGCGCCGTGGCCGCCAGCAGGCGCCGCATCAGGCCCGGCACGTCCCAAGCTCCGCCGCCCGTGAATTCCTGGCCCTCACCGTCCTCGCTCACGACCTCCAGGTCGACCTCCGGGTGCAGATCTGCGCGGATCCGCGCGGCCCGCATCTTCGTCTGCACCAGCCGCAGGCCGCCGTCGGTGAACTCGATGTCGTCAAGCTGCAGGTCGTGCAGTTCCTCCGGGGTCGTGTCCGCCATTCCCAGCAGGAGAAGGATGCGAAACGCCTGAAGGTCGTACTCATCGGGGAACAGCAGCCGCCCCAGCTCCTGTCCCAGAACTCGAACGCCGGGTCGCCTCGACTGGCCTTCCGGGGCGGGCAGCAGGTCGACGACCTCGGGTGGCCACCATCGCGTCTTGGCCGGTAGATGCGTCTGCAGTGTCTGGGAGTTCACCATCCGCATCTGGGTTGCCCAGAGGAGATTGGGAAGGTCACGCCAGCCACCTTCCCGTGGGTCGGTGCCCGCGGCCAGTAGCTCACGCCCACGTGCCAGTCTCGCCTCCGTGGCCCGCACTGCCGCGCGGGCTGCGTCGCGCAGAGCGATCCGCTCAGCGTTTGAGAACTCGTCCAGCGGCTGAGGCGTCGGCTTGCCGTAGGACGCCGGCGCCTTGGCCCGCTGCCGCAGATGCTCGGGAATCCCGGAGTCGACGGAGGCCCGTTGTTCGATCAGGGCCAGCAGTGCCCGCGCGAGACGATAGGGCTGCTTGGACTTCACGCCGTGCTTCTGCCGCAGGTCTCCCTCCCACGCGTAGAGGACCTCCACGAGATCGACGCCGTGACCGTCCAGCCGGACATCCACCGGGTTCACGCCGGCCTCGGACAGGTGCTTGTCGGTGAACTGGGCGAAGCTCCGCACCGCGCCGGAGTACTCGGAGCCCCCGCCGCTCAGAGCCGCGTGGCGGGTCATCTTCAGCCACTCGTCCGCCAGTTGAGCCGCCAACGTCGTGCACCGGTAATCAGACGGGTCGATGCTGTGTTTGATGGTGCGGCCTCGGCGCTGCTCCAGGAACACCCGTACTCCGATGCGACCCGGCGTCACCTGGGTATTGGCCGGGCCCTTGCTGCGGATGCGGGTCTTGCGCTCGCCTCGTCTGGGCATTACGCGACCTCCTTGTCCGCCAGGGCACTCGCGTAGTCCGCGTAGGTCGCCTCCTGGTCGTTCCACTCAGCGATGGCCCTGGTGACCAGCGCGTTCGTGTTCCGGATGTAGGTGAGGTAACGCAGAGTGGTTTTCGGATTTTGATGTCCGAGGATTCGCTGGAGGATCAGCAGCGGGTTCCTCGACAGGTGGTCCGTGAGGTAAGCGGAGACGTCGCCCGCCAGGTAGCGCTCGGCCTCCTCACGCAGGATGAGCCGGGTGAGCATATGCAGCATGTAGATCGCGAACGTGTGCCGCGTGTCATGGATCCGAAGCCGGGCAGGCATCACGACATCAGACTTGTACTCCTCGCTCAGCCGCAGAGACCGCAGGTGAGCCTCGTCAAAGATCTGCCCCCACCGCTGCTTGGACAGCATCCGGCCGCCCCGGCCGATGAACAGGGCCATCGCCTCCAGCCCCCGGTCGCCTTCGATGACAGCGATGCGACGGATCTCCGCCGGCATCCCCGCGACCTTGAAAGTGCGGCGGCGACCGTGCAGCACGCCCTTCAGCTCCATCTTCCGCAGGTCGATGTCGTCCACGACGAACAGCTCCGCACGGGCCTTATAGAGGGTCTTCGCCGACGCCCGCACCATCGCGGCCCGCTCCGTGCGGCGGTATAGGTCCAGCTCACGCAGCGTCGGATCCTGGATAGCTGCCATGCGCGGCCACCCACGCTTCGCGGTCGCCCTCAGCAGAACCTCGGCCGGTGATGCGTCCCGACGCGGAGGCCCGACCTCAATGTCCAGCAGCGAGCTGAACTCCCGCGACCGCATCCCCGTCGTGATCGCCAGCTCCGGCGCCACGCTGTTGCGCAGCGGTGTCCTGCAACGGAATGCCGGATCGACCCGGCCATCGGGCAAGTAGCCGCGCAGGCCCACCTGTTTGAGGAAACGCCACTGCCGATAGGTCAGGTGGCGCACGTCCAGTTCGCTCACCGCACCCCAGGACAGCACATCCCGGCCGTTGGGCCGCCGGTAGTAGGGCCGCTCCTCCAGCAGCTTCGTCTTCGAATCCGTCGCCCAGTCGTAGAAGCTGTTGATCAAGACCCGGCGCCGCTTCCACGTGGCCGGCTCATCCGGCTTCTCGCGGTTCTCGGTGCAGTCCTCCCGGTAGGCCACCAGATCCTCTTCGGTGGCAGACAGAAGGTCAGTGGGCGGATCAAGCTCGGCCAGGAACTCCACCACGTCCATGGCGTCGTAGCCGTAGTCCTGAAGGGACTTCGCCTTCAGCGTCTTGGACAGCTCCAGGAAGAAGGAGCAAAGCGGCTCCAACGGGCGCATGTCCGGCCCGAGGTAGAACGGCGTACCCTCCTTCACCGCTCCCGGCCGACGTACGTACGCCTCGGCATCGAAGTCCGGGTCGACACCAGAAGGCGCCTCGTAGAACCGGCGCACCTTGCTCGGCGAGACAAAGAAGTGCTCCATCCCAACTCCCCATGAGACAAGTAGAGATCACCGAACCTAACAGCTTCATCAGTGAACTCATCTGCCCCGTAAGAACCATTGAGACAGTTACATTTACTTTCCCTAACCCGCGCCCTCCTGATTGGCGGGCCGTGTCTCCAACCGCACTACGTGCGGGTGGTCGGGACGCAGCTCCGCCGAGTCCTCGGCAAGCACGATCCGCTCGCCGGAGCCGACGAGCCCCAGCAGTGCGCTCAGCAGCGTCGTCTTGCCACTGCCGGTCCCGCCGCTGATCAGGAAGGACAGCCGGGCCTCCAGCAGCGCCCGCAGCACCCGGTCCCCGCCGGGCGGCACCGTGCCCGCCGTCACCAGCTCGTCGAGCGTGAAGGCCCGGGGCCGTACGACTCGAAGTGCCAGGCACGCACAGCCCACGGCGACCGGAGGCAGCACCGCATGCAGCCGCGTCCCGTCGGGCAGCCTGGCGTCCACCCACGGCCGGGCGTCGTCCAGCCGCCGTCCGGCCACCGCGGCCAGACGCTGCGCAAGACGTCGTACGGCCGACGCGTCCGTGAAGGAGACCGCCGTCAGCTCCAGTCCGCCGCCCCGGTCGACCCAGACCCGGTCCGGGGCGGACACCAGGACGTCGGTCACCGACGGGTCGGCGAGCAGCGGTTCCAGCGGGCCGCTGCCGACCAGCTCGGACCGCAACTGCCGGGCCGCGCCGAGAACTTCGGCGTCCCCCAGCACCCGCCCCTGCTCCCGCAGGGCCTGTGCCACGCGCGCGGGTGTCGGCTCGGCACCGCTTTCGGCCAGCCACTGCCGCACGCCGTCCAGCAGTGGCCCGGGGAAGGTGTTCATGCGGCGTTCGCCTCCATCAGCGCCCGCTCCCAGAACCCCTTGCAGAACCGCGCCAGCGGTCCGCGTCCGGAGGCCCCGGGTGGCGACTTGCTCTCGTGCGGGCGCAGCAGCCCGGACTCCACGGGCACTTCGCCGGCCAGCGGCAGTGCGAGCAGCCGGGCCACTTCGCGGTCGTCGAGGCCGGGCGCATAAGGTCCGCGCACCGCCACCCGCAGGTCGCGCAGGACCATGCCGACGGCGGAGGCCACCCGCCCGGCGGCGGCGACCGCGCGCAGTTCGGCGGGCACCACGAGCAGCCCGACATCGAGCTGCGCGAGTACCTCGGCGACGCCGTCGTCGATACGGCGGGGCAGATCGACCACGACCGTGCCGCCCCGGCGTCGGGCGGCGGCGAGCACCGCGCGTACGGCCTGCGGCGGGACGGCGATACGGTCGCCGCGATCCCAGCTGAGCACCCGCAGCGAGTGCAGCCGCGGCAGCGACTCCTCCAGGGCGCCGCCGCCGACCCGCCCGCGCGAGGCGGCGAAGGCGGGCCAGCGCAGTCCCTCGGCGGTCTCGCCACCGAGGAGCACGTCGAGTCCGCCGCCCAGCGGATCGGCGTCGACGAGGAGTGTGCGCAGGCCCTCCCGGGCGGAGGTGACGGCGAGAGCGCACGCGAGCGTGGACGCGCCGGCCCCGCCACGGCCACCGATGACGCCCACAGTGAGCGCGGGCCGCCCGACGCCCTCCGCCACGTCGGCGATGCGGTCCACCAGCCACTGCTCGCCATCGGGCAGCATCAGCACATGGTCGGCGCCGATCTCGACGGCCCGTTTCCAGACGCCGGGGTCGTCCTGGTCCCGGCCGACGAGCACGACTCCCCTTCTGCGGGCGGCCCCGCGCACCCGCCGCACCGCGTCGTCCCCGACGAGGACCAGCGGCGCCGCCTCCCAGCGGCCTCTGGGCTCCGGCACCCCGTGATGCACCTCGGGTGTGGCACCGGCCGCCGCGCACAGGCGCAGCAGGTCGTCGAGCAGATCGGCGTCTTCCGTGACGATCAGCGGTCCGCCCTGTCGCCCTCCGGCGGCGGGCTGCGGATCGTGAGTGACGGCTGCGGCCACGATGTCCATCCCCCTTCGCGCGGGCCCACGCAGGACCCGCGACACATCTCTCGCGCAGCCCCCTGAGGCCCCGCGATTCCCAAACGTGTGAAGAACCGGCAACCGGTCTCCATATGAACGGCCGATAGGAACCGGCCAAACACGCCCGACAAACCGGAACCGGCCATGAAGTCGGCCCGGTCGGGGCGCGCTGGAATCACGGTGCAGCGAACCGGGAAATCGTGTGGATCTTGGTCGATAACTGTGGACAACTCGACGGTTGTGAATATCGCCCTCACCCATACCGGTGACCCCTGTACTGCCCACTGTGCGACTTCCGCAGAGCAGCCCAATGACTACACTCAGTCACATATCATGGGCATGCCAAGACTCGCGGCAGCGGCCTCGCGATGGCCCTACGGCCGTGAACAGAGGGAGGAAAACGCGTCCGGACATGCGACGACCCCCGCCGGGGAGAGCGGGGGTCGTCTCCACGGCCGACTCGGGGGGGAGGAGCCGGACCGGGTTAGCACGGTCGCGAACGATCCGTGACTTCCATGGTGTACCCGAGAGCCCTCTCAGGCAAACCCACGCGCCCACCTTACGCCGAATGGGCTGCCCCTATGCTCAGGGTTGTGGAAAACCACTCCTTGCCCCGCACAGCGGCCTTCTTTGACCTGGACAAGACGGTCATTGCGAAGTCGAGCACGCTCACCTTCAGCAAGTCGTTCTACCAAGGCGGGCTGATCAACCGCAGAGCCGCCTTGCGCACCGCATATGCCCAGTTCGTCTTCCTCGCAGGCGGCGCCGACCACGACCAGATGGAGCGGATGCGCAAGTACCTGTCCGCGCTGTGCCGCGGCTGGAACGTCCAGCAGGTGAAGGAGATCGTGGCCGAGACCCTTCACGACCTGATCGACCCGATCATCTACGACGAGGCCGCTTCCCTCATCGAGGAGCACCACACCGCAGGGCGGGACGTCGTGATCGTGTCCACGTCGGGTGCCGAGGTGGTCGAGCCCATCGGCGAACTGCTCGGCGCGGACCGGGTGGTCGCCACCCGCATGGTCGTGGGCGACGACGGCTGCTTCACCGGGGAGGTGGAGTACTACGCCTACGGTCCGACGAAGGCCGAGGCGGTCAGGGAACTGGCCGAATCCGAGGGGTACGACCTCGCACGCTGCTTCGCCTACAGCGACTCGGCGACCGATCTGCCGATGCTTCAGGCGGTCGGCCATCCCCATGCCGTGAACCCCGACCGCACACTGCGCCGTGAAGCACTCGCGCGCGGGTGGCCGATTCTGGACTTCCACCGCCCGGTACGGCTCAAGCAGCGGATGCCCACCCTCTCCGTACCGTCGCGTCCGGCGCTCGTCGCGGCAGCCGCCATAGGGGCCGCGGCGGCCACCGCGGGCCTCGTCTGGTACGCCAGTCGGCGTCGTGCCACAGCGGCCTGACCTGCTTCGTTGCCGTCACGCGCGCGTGCTTCGACATATCGGTGACCGTTTAGTACGCCTTTGAACATAAAAGTAAAGAAGTGCAGCCACCACTTCCGCTTGCCCATGTCCTGGAGTACAAAGGAGTCAACGGCCCGCGAGACCAAGGACATCCGAGAGGATCACCTTAATAACGCATTTGGCCCCACGGACCGGGCATGGACACCGGGCACCCACGCGACGTCGACCCGTCGATTACGGGCCAGCCGCACCAGGGACGGGCGAAGTCCCGACCTGATGGGCAATATATCGAGGACGCTTGGTACCCCGGTGGACATGCCAGCGGCGGTACGAGGACTCGTACCGCCGCAACCCTTCATGCCCCCTTTGGGGGGCTTTTTCATGCGCCTTTTCTCACTGCATTCTTACTGCGCCGGCCCGCGACTCGCCTGCTGCGCCGCCCCGCGCTGCAGCGCCTCGCACACCGCCGTCGACTCGCGCGCCCCCAGCTCGACAGCCCTGCCGCAGTGGGCGATCCAGGCGGCCATGCCCTCCGGAGTGCCGGAGACATAGCCGTCGAGCGCCGCCAGATAGGCGGCGCGGCCCAGTTCTGCGTGGCCGACCTCCGCCGGACAGACCGACTTCGGGTCGAGGCCGCTGCCGACCAGGACGATGCGCGCGGCCGTGCGCGCGACCAGGCCGTTGTGGGAGGCGAAGGGCCGCAGCGCAAGGAGTTCCCCGTGCACGACCGCGGCCGTCACCAGTGCGGGTGCGGAACTCCCCGCGATGATCAGCTCGGACAGGCCGTCCAGCCGCCCCGACACTTCGGCCGCGCTCGGCAGCGGCAGTTCGACCAGCGGCTCGTCGACCGGCTCGCCCTCCTGGCGGGGCCGCCCGACCTCGTCGGAGTCGCTTGCCGCCGCCACCAGATGCAGCCGGGCCAGCACACGCAGGGGTGACTGCCGCCAGACGGACAGGAGTTGGCCTGCCTCTGCGGTCAGCCTGAGGGCCGCGCCCATCGTGCGGGCCTCGTCGTCGCCGCTGAAGTCGGTGCGCCGACGCACCTCTTCGAGGGCCCAGTCGGCACCGGACAGCGCCCCGGAGCCACGGGCACCACGCAACGCCGCCTCGGAAGTGATCTCGTTGCTGCGACGCCGCATGATCCGGTGGCCGTAGACCCGGTCCACGGCCTTGCGCACGGACTCCACGGACTCGGCCACTCCGGGCAGCGAGCCCAGAGCCGCGAGCGGATCGGCGGTCGCACCTGTCGTACTCATGAGTACGACACTAGCCACACCGGGCGCGCACCCCACGATGGAGTGGTCTTCTTCACGCCCGTCTGCCACCTACAGCTATCGCCGCACTACCCTTCGTGAACATGAAAATTGCTTTCGTCGGGAAGGGCGGCAGCGACAAGACCACGTTGTCCTCCCTGTTCATCCGTCATCTCGCGGCCGACGGCGCACCGGTCGTCGCGATCGACGCGGACATCAACCAGCACCTTGGGGTCGCGCTCGGCCTGGACGAGACGGAGGCGGGCGAGCTGCCCGCGATGGGCGACCGGCTGCCGATGATCAAGGACTATCTGCGCGGCACCAACCCCCGCATCACCTCCGCCGGGACGATGACCAAGACGACGCCGCCCGGGGAGGGCTCACGGCTGCTGCGGGTCCGTGAGAACAATCCCGTGTACGACGCCTGCGCCCGGCCGGTGGAACTCGACGGCGGCGACGTCCGTTTGATGGTCACGGGCCCCTTCACGGACGCCGACCTGGGGGTCGCCTGCTACCACTCCAAGACCGGAGCGGTGGAGCTGTGCCTGAACCACCTGGTGGACGGCCGCGACGAGTATGTCGTGGTCGACATGACTGCGGGCTCGGACTCCTTCGCCTCCGGGCTGTTCACCCGCTTCGACATCACGTTCCTCGTCGCCGAACCGACCCGGAGGGGGGTCTCCGTCTATCGCCAGTACAAGGAGTACGCCGCCGACTTCGGAGTCGTCCTGCAGGTCATCGGCAACAAGGTGCACGGCCAGGAGGACCTCGACTTCCTGCGCGCCGAAGTCGGGGACGACCTGTTGGTGTCAGTGGGCTACTCGGACTGGGTGCGGGCCATGGAGAAGGGCCGGCCACCCCGGTTCGAGTTCCTGGAGGACGCGAGCCGCCGCGCCCTGCGCCTGCTGCGGACGGCCGCCGACGCGACGTATGAGCTGCGCGACTGGGAGCGCTATACGCGTCAGATGGTCCACTTCCATCTGAAGAACGCCGAGTCCTGGGGCAATGAACGCCTCGGGGTCGACCTGGCCGCGCAGATCGACCCCGGTTTCGTGCTCGGCGAGGGCGTCGGCACCCCCGCGTGACGGCTCCTACCGCCGGCCCGCCGGTGCCCCGGGCGCGCCCTTCGGGGCCGGGGCCGGGCGGGCGGACAGGAAGGATGCCCAGCCCTGCTTCGGGGCCTCGCCGACCTTCAGGGTGCGGAGCTTGCGCAGCGTCGTGGGGTCCTGGGCGTCCAGCCAGTCGGCCAGTTGCCGGAAGGAGACACAGCGCACCTCGGACTTGGTGCACACCTCCTCGATGACCTCCTCGACGGCCCGCATATAGGTGCCGCCGTTCCAGGACTCGAAGTGGTTGCCGATGATCAGGGGCGCGCGGTTGCCGTCGTAGGCCCGGTAGAAGCCCTTGAGCAGGCCGTCCCGCATCTGGTCGCCCCAGTAGTCGTACTTGTCCGGGTCGCCCTGGGTGGTGGTGCCGGACTGGTTGACCATGAAGTTGTAGTCCATGGTGAGCTGTTCGTAGGTGTGCCCGGGGAACGGCACGAGCTGCATCGACAGATCCCACAGGCCCAGCTTCTTCTTCGGCCAGACCTGGTCGTTGACGCCGCTGGTGTCATAGCGGAAGCCGAGGTCGCGGGCCGCCTTCATGAAGTTCTCCTGGCCTTCCAGACAAGGCGTGCGGGCGCCGATGAGTTCCTTGTCGTAGTCGAAGGGCAGCGGGGCGGCCCTTCTCATGCCGGTGTTGGTCTTCCAGGACTTCACGAATCGTTTCGCCTGGGCGATCTCGTCCTTCCATTCCTCGACCGACCACTCACCGACCCCGCCGCCGCTGCCGCAGAAATGACCGTTGAAGTGGGTGCCGATCTCATTGCCCTCCAGCCATGCCAGGCGCAGCTGCTTGGCGGTGTCGGCGATGCCGCGGTCGTCGTTGAAGCCGATGTCGGAGCGGCCGGGCGAGTGCTGCGGAGGCCTGTAGAGGTCGCGCTTCTCCTCAGGCAGCATGTACACGCCGCTGAGGAAGTACGTCATCGTCGCGTCGTTCTGCTTGGCAACCCTGCGGAAGTGGGAGAACAGCTTCTGGCTGTCCTCGCCGGCTCCGTCCCAGGAGAACACCACGAACTGCGGGGGTTTCTGACCGGGCTTCAGGCGTTCGGGTCTGGGCAGATGCGGCTGGGCTCCGGTGTACGAGGTGGAGCCGTCACCGATCAGACGGACCACGCTCTTGGGTGCCGCCGCTGCCTTCTGCGGGCCGGGGGCTCCTTGTTCTGCGCCCTGGGAACCGGTGTCCCCCGCCGTACAACCGGCGAGGGATGCGGCACAGGCCGCGGCGGCCACAGCGCCGGCGGCGATCCTCTGGGTGGCGGCCATACTCCGCCCACCTTTCCTTCTCTCAGGCCAACGCTGATGAGTCGATCTCGGGTGATGTGCCGGGAAGGGCCGACAGTGGCGCCAAGGTCGCACGGGACAGAGAAGGAATTAATACGACAAGCCGATAAAAAGCTCGCTTCACTCATGAGAGTTGTGTATTAGCCCATTTGCCCGAAAAATCTATGCTCGCCCTTTACTCTCCATTACGATCCATTTACCGAGCGTTGATTCATCCCGCCGCTGCACGCCGTGACCCACGGCCGCGACCCGACCCCCCGCCACCGAGCGGAGGACCACCAGATCCGCGACCGCGCTGCCCCGGAGGAGACGGGAACCATGTCAGCCTGCGTCCCCACCCGCCCATCCGATTCCCCCCGGCCCGAGCACGAGCCCCACAGCCCTCCGCCGTCCCGTCGCCGCTTCCGTATCGCGGGCGCCGATGTGTCGGCCTCGATCGCGGTCTTCCTGATCGCTCTGCCCCTGTCCCTCGGCATCGCCCTCGCCACCGGCGCGCCCCTCCAGGCCGGACTGGTCGCCGCAGCCGTCGGCGGGCTCGTGGCCGGACGCCTCGGTGGCGCCCCCCTCCAGGTCAGCGGCCCCGCGGCCGGCCTGACGGTGGTCACCGCCGATCTCATCCAGCGCTACGGCTGGCGTACGACCTGCGCCATCACCGTGCTCGCCGGTCTCGCCCAACTCGGCCTGGGCTTCCTGCGCGTGGCGCGCTCCGCGCTCGCCGTGAGCCCCGCCATCGTGCACGGCATGCTCGCCGGCATCGGCGCCACCATCGCCGTCGCCCAACTGCACATCGTCCTCGGCGGCACCCCGCACAGCTCGGTCGTCGACAACGTGCGCGAACTGCCCGCCCAACTGGCCGACCCGCATCCCACCGCCCTGTCCATGAGCGCCCTGACCCTGGCCGTGCTGCTGGTCTGGCCGCGGATTCCGGGTCAGGTGGGGCGAGTCGTACGACTGCTGCCGGTGCCCCTCGCCGCGGTGGCGACGGCGACGGCGGTGGCCGCTCTCGCCGGGTTGCGGCTGCCCCGGGTCGACCTGCCCTCGTGGAGCAGTCACGCCCTGGCCGGGCTGCCGGAAGGCCCCGTGCTCGGGATCGTCGCCGCCGTCCTGACCATCACCCTGGTCGGCGGAGTGGAGTCGCTGCTGTCCGCGGTGGCCGTGGACAAGCTGGCCGCCGCCCGGACTCAGGCGCCGCCCGTGCCGCGCGCCGACCTCGACCGGGAGCTGCGCGGCCAGGGCGCCGCCAATCTCGTCTCGGGCGCGCTCGGCGGACTGCCCGTCACCGGGGTCGCGGTGCGCAGCGCGGCGAATGTCCGATCCGGTGCCGTGAGCCGGAACTCCACGATGCTGCACGGCGTTTTCGTAGTAGTCGCCGCGCTGCTGTTGGTCCCGATCCTGGAGCTCATCCCGCTCGCCTCGCTCGCCGCCCTGGTGATGGCCGTCGGCATCCAGATGGTGTCCCTGCACCACATCCGCACGGTGACCCGCCACCGAGAAGTGCTGGTGTACGCCGTCACCACACTCGGCGTGGTGCTCTTCGGCGTCCTGGAGGGCGTGGCGCTGGGGATCGCCGTCGCCGTCGCCGTCGCCCTGCACCGCCTCACCCGCACACGCATCACGCACGAAGAGAAGGAAGGAGTCCATCACGTCCATGTACGAGGGCAGTTGACGTTCCTCGCGGTGCCGCGGCTCAGCCGTGCCCTGCATCTCGTTCCCGAAGGGGCCCATGTCGTCGTCGAGTTGGACGGCTCGTTCATGGACCATGCGGCGTACGAGTCACTGCAGGACTGGCAGAACTCGCACACCGCGCACGGCGGCACCGTCGAGGTCAGCGGCCGTCGCACCGGGGTCCGGATCGCCGAGCCCGTCGGCACCGGTGGCGGTGAGCACGCCGGCTGCCGTTGCCGTCCCTGGACACCGTGGCGCAACCACCAGTGCGAACCCCCGCAGTCCGCGGCCACGCCCGACGGGCAGCCGACCGGCCTCGCCGAAACGGCCGAGATCGGGCGCAGCGGCCATGAACTGGCCCGTGGCATCGACGCGTTCCACCGCAACACCGCGCCCCTGGTGCGGGGCGAGCTGGCCCGGCTGGCGCGCGAGGGACAGCAGCCGGTTCAGCTCTTCCTCACCTGCGCCGACTCACGGCTGGTCACGTCGATGATCACCTCCAGTGGTCCGGGCGATCTGTTCGTGGTGCGCAATGTGGGCAACCTCGTGCCGCCCCCCGGTCAGGAGAGCGGGGACGACTCGGTGGCGGCAGCGATCGAGTACGCGGTGGAGGTGCTGAAGGTGCGGTCCATCACGGTGTGCGGGCACTCCGGGTGCGGAGCCATGCAGGCGCTGCTCGACTCCGAGGCCGGTGACGTCCAGACGCCGCTCAAGCGGTGGCTGCGGCACGGGGTACCCAGCCTGGAGCGGATGGTCGACGACAGCCGCCCCTGGGCCCGGCTGGCCGGACGCCGGCCCGCCGACGCGGTCGAGCAGCTGTGCCTGACCAATGTGGTCCAGCAGTTGGAGCACCTGCGCGCCCACGAGTCGGTGACCCGCGCGCTGCGCGAGGGCTCGCTGGAATTGCACGGGATGTACTTCCACGTGGGCGAGGCGCAGGCGTACCTGCTCGCCGAGTCGGACGGGGGCGAGGTGTTCGACTGGGTGGGGGCGGCGGACGTATCGGCGTGACCAGCGATGTGAGAGGCGTTACACCATCTGAACTCGCCGGCTCCGCCGTCCGTGGGAAGGGATGACCCCGGTCACCGGAAGGCCGCTACGGAACCGGACCGGCAGGTCTAAACCAATTTCCGGTCGACCCTTGTCATCCGGCCCCCAGGTCTGATGAGCTGTGGCCTGGGACACAACGGACACCCTGGGAAAGGGAGATGTCGTGAGCAACGAAAGCCTGGCCAACCTCTTGAAAGAGGAGCGACGCTTCGCGCCGCCCGCTGACCTGGCCGCGAACGCCAATGTCACGGCGGAGGCGTACGAACAGGCCAAGGCTGACCGGCTCGGCTTCTGGGCCACGCAGGCCCGGCGGCTGACCTGGGCCAAGGAGCCGACGGAGACACTGGACTGGTCGAACCCGCCGTTCGCCAAGTGGTTCAAGGACGGCGAGCTGAACGTCGCGTACAACTGCGTCGACCGGCATGTCGAGGCGGGGCACGGCGACCGGGTCGCCATCCACTTCGAGGGGGAGCCCGGCGACAGCCGCACCATCACCTACGCCGAGCTGAAGGACGAGGTCTCCAAGGCCGCGGGCGCCCTGCTGGAGCTGGGCGTGCGCAAGGGCGACCGGGTCGCCGTCTATATGCCGATGATCCCCGAGACCGCGATCGCGATGCTGGCATGCGCCCGGATCGGCGCAGCGCACTCCGTGGTCTTCGGCGGCTTCTCGGCGGACGCGCTCGCGACCCGTATCCAGGACGCGGACGCCAAGGTCGTCATCACGTCCGACGGCGGCTACCGGCGCGGCAAGCCGTCCGCGCTGAAGCCGGCCGTCGACGAGGCGATCACCAAGGCGGGCAATGTCGAGCATGTGCTCGTGGTCCGCCGTACGGGCCAGGAGGTCGCCTGGAACGACGAGTTGGACGTGTGGTGGCACGAGATCGTCGACCGGCAGTCCGCCGAGCACACGCCGGAACCCTTCGAGGCCGAGCAGCCCCTGTTCATCCTCTACACGTCCGGTACGACGGGTAAGCCGAAGGGCATCCTGCACACCTCGGGCGGCTACCTCACGCAGGTCGCGTACACCCACCACGCCGTCTTCGACCTCAAGCCGGAGACGGACGTGTACTGGTGCACGGCCGACGTCGGCTGGGTCACCGGGCACTCATACATCGTCTACGGGCCGCTGGCCAACGGCGCGACCCAGGTGATGTACGAGGGCACGCCGGACACCCCGCACCAGGGGCGGTTCTGGGAGATCGTGCAGAAGTACGGGGTGACGATCCTGTACACGGCGCCGACCGCGATCCGTACGTTCATGAAGTGGGGCGACGACATCCCCGCGAAGTTCGATCTCTCCTCCCTCCGTGTCCTCGGCTCGGTCGGCGAGCCCATCAACCCCGAGGCCTGGATCTGGTATCGCAAGCACATCGGGGCCGACCGGACGCCGATCGTGGACACCTGGTGGCAGACCGAGACCGGCGCGATGATGATCTCGCCGCTGCCGGGCGCCACGGAGACCAAGCCGGGTTCCGCTCAGGTCCCGCTGCCCGGTATCTCCGCGACCGTCGTCGACGACGAGGCGCGGGAGGTGCCCAACGGCGGCGGTGGCTATCTGGTGCTCACCGAGCCGTGGCCCTCGATGCTGCGCACCATCTGGGGTGACGACCAGAGGTTCCTCGACACCTACTGGTCACGGTTCGAGGGCAAGTACTTCGCCGGTGACGGGGCGAAGAAGGACGACGACGGTGACATCTGGCTGCTCGGCCGGGTGGACGACGTCATGCTCGTGTCCGGGCACAACATCTCCACGACCGAGGTGGAGTCGGCGCTCGTCTCGCACCCGTCGGTCGCCGAGGCGGCCGTCGTCGGTGCGGCCGACGAGACGACCGGCCAGGCCATCGTCGCCTTCGTGATCCTGCGCGGCACGGCGTCGGAGACGGAGAACCTCGTCGCCGACCTGCAGGGCCACGTCAGCGCCGCCCTCGGCCCCATCGCCAAGCCGAAGCGGATCCTGCCGGTTGCGGAGCTGCCGAAGACCCGCTCCGGCAAGATCATGCGCCGTCTGCTGCGGGACGTGGCGGAGAACCGTCAGCTCGGCGATGTCACCACGCTGACCGACTCGACGGTCATGGACCTCATCCAGGCGAAGCTTCCGGCGGCGCCGACCGAGGACTGAAGCACGCCCTCAGGGGCACCCGGCGACAAGCGCGCCGGGTGCCCCTTTCGCGCTTAACGTGAAGACCCCCCGACGAGCCCGGGCCGCATCTTAGGTAAACTAAGCAAACCGTCAAGAACGTGACAACGAACCAAGGTGCGCCGGGAAGTCTGGTCGGCATGTGTTCCGTCCTGCCCACCGACTGGAGGTCTCCTCGTGGCCGCGCCCGCCCGTAACAGGGAAAACGCCAGCACCCGCAAGGTTTTCGGACGTCTGTCCCTGCCCGAGCGAACCTTCGTGGCGGACGCGCTGCGCGCCGAGACGGTCGGCGGTGTGCTGCTGCTCCTCGCCGCGATCGCCGCGCTGCTCTGGGCGAACATACCCGCGCTGCACGACAGCTACGAGAGCGTCAGCCACTACCACCTCGGCCCCGAGGCGCTCGGCCTGAACCTGTCGATCGCGCACTGGGCGGCCGACGGACTGCTCGCGATCTTCTTCTTCGTCGCCGGTATCGAGCTCAAGCGTGAGCTGGTCGCCGGTGATCTGCGCGACCCCAAGGCCGCCGTGCTGCCCGTCGTCGCGGCCCTGTGCGGCATGGCCGCACCGGCGCTCGTCTACGCCCTCACCAACGTCACCGGCGGCGGCTCGCTGGTGGGCTGGGCCGTGCCCACCGCCACCGACATCGCCTTCGCGCTGGCGGTGCTCGCGGTCATCGGTACATCCCTGCCGAGCGCCCTGCGCGCCTTCCTGCTCACCCTCGCCGTCGTCGACGACCTGTTCGCGATCCTGATCATCGCGGTCTTCTTCACCGACACCATCGACTTCGCCGCGCTCGGCGGCGCCGTCGTCGGCCTGCTCGTCTTCTGGCTGCTGCTGCGCAAGGGCGTACGCGGCTGGTACGTCTACGTCCCGCTCGCCCTCGTCGTCTGGGGGCTGATGTACAACAGCGGCATCCACGCCACGATCGCGGGCGTCGCGATGGGCCTGATGCTGCGCTGCCACCGCCACGAGGGCGAGGACCACTCCCCCGGCGAGCGCATCGAGCATCTCGTACGGCCGCTGTCGGCGGGCCTCGCTGTGCCGCTGTTCGCGCTGTTCAGCGCCGGTGTCTCCCTTTCGGGGGGCGTCCTGGGCGACGTATTCGCCCAGCCGGAGACGCTCGGCGTGGTCCTGGGTCTGGTCGTCGGCAAGGCGCTCGGCATCTTCGGGGGTACGTGGCTGACGGCACGTTTCACCAGGGCGTCGCTCAGTGACGACCTCGCCTGGCCGGACGTGTTCGCGGTGGCGTCGCTGGCCGGCATCGGGTTCACCGTCTCGCTGCTGATCGGCGAGCTCGCCTTCGACGGCGACGCGGTGCTGACCGGCGAGATCAAGGCTGCCGTGCTGCTGGGCTCGCTCATCTCGGCGGCTCTGGCGACCGTCCTGCTGAAGGTACGGAACACCAAGTACCGCAAGATGTGCGAGGACGAGGAGCGCGACGACGACCTCGACGGCATCCCGGACATCTACGAGGAGGACGACCCGGCGTACCACCTGCGGATGGCCGGCATCTACGAGCGCAAGGCCGCCGAGCACCGCCGGATCGCCGAGCTGATGACCGCGGAGAACGGCACCGGCATGCCGAAGTGACGACCGGGGCAGGCGACGGGGACGACGGTCCGGCATGATCTGACGGGACGGTACAAAATGACCGTCGAAAAGAAGTCAGGCAGGAGAGGGAGACCGCGATGAGCGCACCCGACGGCAGCCCGGTCGGTACCGAACGCAGCATCGGCCAGCTGTTCGCCTCGGCGACCACCGAGATGTCCGCGCTGGTGCACGACGAGATCGCGCTGGCCAAGGCGCAGCTCAAGCAGGACGTCAAGCGCGGGGCGATGAGCGGCGGCGCGTTCACGGTGGCCGCCGGCGTGCTGGTCTTCTCCCTGCCGATGCTGAACTTCGCTCTGGCGTACGGCATCCGGACCTGGAGCGACTGGAATCTCGCGATCTGCTTCCTGCTGTCCTTCGCGGCGAACGTGCTGATCGCGCTCGTCCTGGCCCTGATCGGCGTCGTGTTCGCGAAGAAGGCCAAGAAGGGCAAGGGCCCGCAGAAGGTCGCGGCCTCCATGAAGGAGACGGCGGTCGTCCTGCAGAAGGCCAAGCCGCACCCGCGTGCCGAACTGCCGCAGGACCGGGTCCCGGAGGCCATCGAAGCTGTGGCACGCTCGTCGTCATGACCGACCCTTCGGCTCAGCCCGCCTCTGTCGTACGGCCGGACGGTCCCTGGACACACAGGGACGTGGCCGCCAATGGGGCGCGCTTCCACATCGCCGAGATGGGCGACGGGCCGCTGGTGCTGTTGCTGCACGGCTTCCCGCAGTTCTGGTGGACCTGGCGGCACCAGCTGGTCGCCCTCGCCGACGCCGGGTTCCGGGCCGTCGCGATGGACCTGCGGGGTGTCGGCGGCAGCGACCGTACGCCCCGGGGTTACGACCCGGGCAACCTCGCCCTCGACATCACGGGCGTCGTACGGTCGCTCGGCGAGCCGGACGCCGCGCTCGTCGGGCACGACCTGGGCGGCTACATGGCGTGGACGGCGGCCGTGATGCGCCCGAAGCTCGTACGGCGGCTCGCGGTCACCTCGATGCCGCATCCGCGGCGCTGGCGGGCCGCCATGCTCTCCGACGTCAGGCAGACGGCCGCGGGTTCGTACATCTGGGGGTTCCAGCGGCCCTGGATCCCGGAGCGGCAGCTCGTCGCGGACGACGGGGCGCTCGTCGCCCGGCTGATGCGGGACTGGTCCGGGCCGAGCCTGCCGGACGACAAGGCGGTGGAGACGTACCAACGCGCCATGTGCATCCCGTCGACCGCCCACTGCTCGATCGAGCCGTACCGGTGGATGGTGCGGTCCCTCGCCCGCCTGGACGGCGTCCAGTTCAACCGGCGGATGAAGCGACCCGTACGGGTGCCGACGCTCCATCTCCACGGCTCCCTTGACCCGGTGATGCGGACCCGCAGCGCGGCCGGCTCCGGAGAGTACGTCGAAGCACCGTACCGCTGGCGCCTGTTCGACGGACTCGGGCACTTCCCGCATGAAGAGGACCCAGTGGCGTTTTCCGCAGAGCTCATCAGCTGGCTCAAGGATCCCGAGCCGGACCGATGAAGTGCGCCTGAGCTGCGACCGGCTGGGGGTCCGGGGCCCGCGGCGGAGCCGCTGATGTCACAGCCCTCGGGAAAACACAGCCCGCACGAGGAGGATCCGGTCGCCTTCTCGACCGAACTGATCAGCTGGCTGAAGGATCCCGAACCCGATCGGTGACCGTGTCGGCGCGTGCCGTGTCGCCCGTTCGGAACAACCGTCCTACGAACAGCCAAATGCCTGGCGCATAGGCCAATTGGGGGGCGTGGGGGCGGTTATCGACCTTGGGGCAGGGGCACACGTCCGGGTATGGGCTGGACGCACGACTACAGTGACGCAGCACGCAATCGACGCTCGGGCAACGCCTTGAGCTCTCACCAGCGAGGCACCCCGCAGCTGCCGGGCACCGACCTCCGCGTGGGCATCCCGCACATCCTGCGCCGCCGGGCCCGCTGGGTCTCCGTACGGCTGCGTCATACGCGCGGCTGAGCTCCGTACTCCGTACGACCTACAGAGCGCAGCTGTCGCTGTCCACCCGCTGGTTCGCGGTGCGCCCCTTGGTGATGTCCTCCTGGATCTCGTCCGCGGTGAGCGCGTACCCCGTCTCGGCGTCGTCGAGGGACTTGGCGAAGACCACGCCGTACACCTGGCCTTCGGGGGTGAGCAGCGGGCCGCCGGAGTTGCCCTGGCGGACGGTCGCGTACAGGGAGTAGACGTCGCGGCTGACGGTGCCGCGGTGGTAGATGTCCGCGCCGCTGGCCGTGATGCGCCCGCGAACCCGCGCGGACCGCACGTCGTACGCCCCGTTCTCCGGGAAGCCGGCGACGATCGCGCTGTCTCCGCTGCCGGCGTCCTCGGTGGTGAACTCGAGCGCCGGAGCGTCCAGATCGGGTACGTCGAGTACGGCGATGTCGCGCTCCCAGTCGTAGAGGACGACCGTCGCGTCGTACTTCCTGCCCTCGCCGCCTATCTGGATGGTGGGCTCGTCGACGCCGCCGACGACATGCGCGTTGGTCATGACGCGGCGGTCGGAGAAGACGAAGCCGGTGCCTTCGAGGACCTTGCCGCAACTCTCGGCGGTGCCCATGACCTTGACGATGGAGCGCTGGGCGCGGGCGGCGACGGCGCTGCCCGCGAGGGCCGGGTCCGGGGGCGCGACCTCCTTGATCGGCTCGTTCGAGAACGGGCTGAAGACCTGCGGGAAGCCGTTCTGCGCGAGGACCGAGGTGAAGTCCTTGAACCAGGTGTCGGCCTGGGTGGGCAGCGCCTCCGACACCCCCAGCAGCACCTTGGAGTTACGGACCTCCTTGCCCAGCGTGGGCAGCGTGGTCTGCGCGAGGGCGGAGCCGATGAGCCACGCGACCAGGAGCATCGCCACGACGTTGACGAGCGCGCCGCCGGTCGCGTCCAGGGCGCGGGCCGGGGACCAGGTGATGTACCGGCGCAGCTTGTTGCCGAGGTGGGTGGTGAGCGCCTGGCCGACGGAGGCGCAGACGATGACGACCACGACCGCGACGACGGCGGCGGTCGTGCCGACCTCGGCGTTGTCGGTCAGCGCGTCCCAGATGACGGGCAGCACATAGACCGCGACGAGACCGCCGCCCAGGAAGCCGATCACCGACAGGATGCCGACGACGAAGCCTTGGCGATAGCCGACGATGGCGAACCACACAGCGGCAACCAGGAGCAGGATGTCCAGCACATTCACGGGGGCCACCCTGTCATGAGCGCCAGTCGAGCGGGACCTGCTTCGCGCGGTCCCATGGTCGCTCCCAGCCCGCGTAGTGCAGCAGGCGGTCGATGATCCCCGCCGTGAACCCCCACACCAGGGCCGATTCGACCAGAAATGCCGGACCTTGGTGACCTCTGGGGTGGACGGCGGTGACGCGGTGGGCGGGATCCGTGAGATCCGCCACGGGAACGGTGAAGACGCGCGCGGTCTCGTTCGGATCGACCACCCCGACCGGGCTCGGCTCGCGCCACCAGCCCAGCACCGGGGTCACGACGAAGCTGCTGATGGGGATGTACAGCTTGGGCAGCACGCCGAAGAGCTGGACGCCGGCCGGATCAAGGCCGGTCTCCTCCTCGGCCTCGCGGAGAGCGGCCCGTAGTGGCCCGTCGGCCTTCGGGTCGCCGTCCTCGGGGTCGAGGGCACCGCCCGGGAAGGACGGCTGCCCGGCGTGCGAGCGCAGCGAACTCGCCCGCTCCATCAGCAGCAGCTCGGGACCGCGCTCGCCCTCACCGAACAGGATCAGTACGGCGGACTGCCGCCCCGCGCCGTTCTCCGGCGGCAGGAAGCGGCTCAGCTGGAGCGGCTGCACCGTCTCCACCGCGTACACCACCGGATCGAGCCAGCCGGGCAGGCCCTCCTTGCTGAGCGCCACCGGGCCGCCCTGTGTGTCGCTTGCTCGCGTCATCGCCACCCCCGTCGTCCTGCACTGCCCAACGCGGGACGGCACCGAGATCGTTCCTGAGGACTCATCCGGCCCCCAGCGGCGGCGCCGGCTTGCCGCCCGCGTCCAGATACGCCTGCGGAGGCTTCAGACGCTGGCCCGGGAAGCCGCCCTTCTCGTACTTGAGCAGCTTCTTCGCCTTCTCCGGGTCCGTCTCGCCCTCGCCGTACGCCGGGCAGAGCGGGGCGATGGGGCAGGCGCCGCAGGCGGGCTTGCGGGCGTGGCAGATGCGCCGGCCGTGGAAGATCACGTGGTGCGAGAGCATCGTCCAGTCGCTCTTGGGAAAGAGCGCGGCGACGGCGGCCTCGATCTTGTCCGGCTCGGTCGCGTCGGTCCACTGCCAGCGCCGCACCAGCCGCTGGAAGTGCGTGTCCACGGTGAGGCCGGGGCGGCCGAAGGCGTTGCCGAGCACGACGAACGCGGTCTTGCGGCCCACGCCGGGGAGCTTGACGAGGTCTTCGAGCCTGCCGGGGACCTCGCCGCCGAAGTCCGCCGCGAGAGCCTTCGACAGCCCCATCACCGACTTGGTCTTGGCCCGGAAGAAGCCGGTCGGGCGAAGGATCTCCTCGACCTCCTCCGGGTTGGCGGCCGCCAGGTCCTCGGGCGTCGGGTACTTGGCGAAGAGCGCCGGGGTGGTCTGGTTGACGCGGAGGTCGGTGGTCTGGGCGGACAGCACGGTGGCCACCAGCAGTTGGAAGGGGTTCTCGAAGTCCAGCTCGGGGTGGGCGTACGGATAGACCTCGGCGAGCTCGCGGTTGATCCGGCGGGCCCGGCGGACGAGGGCGGTGCGGGACTCGTCCTTGGGAGGCTTCGGAGGCTTCGAATCCTTCGGAGGCTTCGAAGCCGCCTTCTTCACCGCGGCCTTCTTTTCCACAGGCTCCTTCACAGGCTCCTTTGTCACTTTTGTCGCTTTCTCTCCGCCGGTGGGGATCTGTTCGCCCACAGCAGAATCCCGACGTACAACCACCCGTACAGCCCCCTTGGCCTGTGCTCTCACCGGCGATTTGGACACCCGGCCAGCCTAAAGCCCGGCACTGACATCCGCCCCGGACCCGTGAGATCGGCCCCCGATTGGACCCCTGCCGCGTACCCCGGCGCACCTGTGCGGCATCCTTGTGACAGATCACACTGTTTGGACCGTCCGGCAAAATGGGGAGCACGGTCCCCTGGTACGCGGGGGAGTGATCCCCTGAGCAGGTCGACAAGGAGAGAACTCGTGGACGACGTTCTGCGGCGCAACCCGCTCTTCGCGGCGCTCGATGACGAGCAGTCCGCGGAGCTGCGCGCCTCCATGAGTGAGGTGACCCTCGCACGTGGCGACTCCCTGTTCCACGAGGGCGACCCGGGCGACCGGCTCTATGTCGTCACCGAGGGCAAGGTCAAGCTCCACCGCACCTCGCCCGACGGCCGCGAGAACATGCTGGCCGTCGTCGGCCCCGGCGAGCTCATCGGCGAACTGTCGCTCTTCGACCCGGGCCCGCGCACGGCGACCGCCACCGCGCTGACCGAGGTCAAGCTGCTGGGCCTGGGCCACGGCGACCTCCAGCCCTGGCTGAACGTCCGCCCCGAGGTGGCCACCGCGCTGCTGCGCGCCGTCGCCCGCCGGCTGCGCAAGACCAACGACCAGATGTCCAACCTGGTCTTCTCCGACGTCCCCGGCCGTGTCGCACGCGCCCTGCTGGACCTCTCCCGCCGCTTCGGCGTGCAGTCCGAGGAGGGCATCCACGTCGTCCACGACCTCACCCAGGAGGAGCTGGCCCAGCTGGTCGGCGCCTCCCGCGAGACGGTCAACAAGGCGCTCGCCGACTTCGCCCAGCGCGGATGGCTCCGCCTCGAGGCTCGCGCGGTGATCCTGCTGGACGTGGAGCGGCTCGCCAAGCGCTCGCGGTAGCCACGCCGTTGACGACGTTGACGCCCGGCCCCGGCGATTCCGTCAGGGCACAGTGACCCCATGGCCGCAGCCGCTCCCCGCAGAGGGCTCGACTCCCTCGGCTTCATCGAACGTGAGGGCTCTCTCGGGCGAGTCCCGCCCGCCTTCCGTCCCGTCGTCGCCGCCACCCGTGACCGCGTGCTGGATCTCTTCGGGGCGCGGTTGGACAGCGCCTACCTCTACGGGTCGATTCCGCGGGGCACCGCGCGCGTGGGGCTCAGTGATCTGGACCTGCTCGCCGTGCTGCGCGAGGAGCCAGGTGACGCGGACCGGGAGGGGGCGCGGACGCTGGGTGAGGCGGTCGACAAGGAGTTTCCGCAGGTCGACGGCGTCGGGATCCTGCTGGTCAGCCGGACGCAGGTGCTGAGCGAGCCGGAGCGCTACGACCTGGGGTGGTTCGTCGCGTGCCTGTGCACCCCGCTGCTCGGCGAGGATCTCGCCGAGTACCTGCCGCGCTACCGGCCCGACTCGCTGCTCGCCCGCGAGACCAACGGTGACCTCGCCCTGCTCCTCCCCAGCTGGCGCGAGCGGATCGCCGCGGCCGACGAGGCCCGGCGGCCCCTCGTACGCTTCATGTCCCGCCGCCTCGTCCGCACCGGCTTCACGCTCGTGATGCCCCGCTGGAACGGCTGGACCAGCGATCTGACGGAGATGGCCGAGGTGTTCGCCGCGTACTACCCCGCGCGCGGAGAGCAGATGCAGGCCGCCGCGGTCCTCGGGTACGAGCCCACCGGCGAGCGGGAAGTCCTGGTGTCGTACGTCGAGGACCTCGGGCCGTGGCTCGCCGAGGAGTACGCGCGCGTGCACGGCGTCAAAGCGCCCCGGCCCCACTCCTAGATGAGGCCGTGCTCCTCCAGGTAGTCCAGCTGTGCCCGTACCGACAACTCCGCCGCGGGCCACAGGGACCGGTCCACGTCCGCGTACACATGGGCGACGACCTCCGACGGCGTACGGTAGCCGTCCTCCACGGCCGTCTCGATCTGGGCGAGACGGTGGGCACGGTGGGCGAGATAGAACTCCACGGCGCCCTGGGCGTCCTCCAGGACCGGTCCATGGCCCGGCAGGACGGTGTGGACGCCGTCGTCGACGGTGAGGGACCTGAGCCGTCGCAGGGAGTCCAGATAGTCGCCCAGGCGGCCGTCGGGGTGCGCCACGACCGTCGTACCGCGGCCCAGGATCGTGTCGCCGGTCACGACCGCGCGATCGGCCGGGAGATGGAAGCACAGGGAGTCCGAGGTGTGCCCGGGCGTCGGTACGACCCTCAGCTCCAGGCCGCCGACCGTGACCACGTCCCCGGCCGCCAGCCCCTCGTCGCCCAGTCGCAGCGCCGGGTCCAGGGCCCGCACGTTCGTGCCCGTCAGTTCGGCGAAACGGGCGGCGCCTTCGGCGTGGTCGGGGTGACCGTGTGTCAGCAGGGTCAGGGAGATGCGCTTGCCGGCCTTCTCGGCGGTGTCGAGGACGGTGCGCAGGTGGCTCTCGTCCCGTGGGCCCGGGTCGATCACCACGGCCAGTTCGGAGTCGGGCTCCGACAGGATCCACGTGTTGGTGCCGTCCAGGGTCATCGCCGAGGCGTTGGGCGCAAGGACGTTGACGGCCCGTGGGGTGGCGGGGCCCGAGAGGACCCCGCCCCTCGGCTGGCCGGGAAGGGCGGCTGCGTCCGTCATACGAGGGGATCCTCCGGGGCGTACGGGGCGGCGGTCCGGTTCATGCGAGTGGCTGTGGCGTGCGTCATGCTTCAGGCCCCGCCTGTGGGGATGTGCTTCGTGAACTCGTCGTGGCCCGGCCAGGACAGCACGATCTCGTCGTCCTCGAGGCGGGCCTTGGCCAGGACAGGGGTCATGTCACGGTCGGGGGTGGCGGCGAGCGCCGCGGCGGCCGTGGCGTACGGGGACAGCTGACGCAGGGTCGCGATGGTGGGCGGCATCATCAGCAGCTCGCCCTTGTCGTACGACGCGGCGGCGTCGGCCGGTGCTGTCCACACCGTGCGGTCGGCCTCCGTGGAGACGTTCCGGGTGCGCTGGCCCTCGGGGAGGGCCGCCACGAAGAACCAGGTGTCATAGCGGCGGGGTTCGAACTCCGGGGTGATCCAGCGGGTCCAGGCGCCCAGCAGATCCGAGCGAAGGACCAGTCCACGGCGCTCCAGGAACTGGGCGAAGGACAGATCCCGGGCGACCAGGGCGGCACGGTCCGCCTCCCAGTCGTCGCCGGTGGTGTCACCGACGACCGAGTCGGGGGTGGGGCCGGCGAGAAGGACGCCTGCCTCCTCGTACGTCTCCCGTACCGCCGCGCAGACGATCGCCTGGGCCGCCGTCGTCTCGTCGACGCCGAGTCTGTCCGCCCACCACGCGCGCGTGGGGCCCGCCCAGCGGATGTGGTGGTCGTCGTCGCGCGGGTCGACACCGCCGCCCGGATACGCGTACGCGCCTCCGGCGAAGGCCATGGAGGCGCGTCTGCGCAGCATGTGGACGGCGGGGCCGGCGTCGGTGTCCTTCAGGAGCATGACGGTGGCCGCGCGCCTCGGGGTGACCGGGGTGAGGGTCCCTTCCGCGAGGGCGCGGATCAGGGCCGGCCACTCCTGGGGATACCACTGCCCGTTTGCCATGGGCGGAGGGTATCCCGGGGTGGGCTGATGTTCGAGATGTACCCGGCGCCGTTACGGCACCAGCTCCACCTGCACCTCGACCTCCACCGGCGCGTCCAGCGGCAGCACCGCCACGCCCACCGCACTGCGCGCGTGCACACCCTTGTCGCCCAGGACCGCGCCCAGGAGTTCGCTCGCGCCGTTGAGGACACCCGGCTGGCCGGTGAAGTCCGGGGCCGAGGCGACGAAGCCGACGACCTTCACCACGCGCGCGATGCGGTCCAGGTCACCCACGACGGACTTGACCGCGGCGAGGGCGTTCAGCGCGCACGTGCGGGCGAGCTCCTTGGCCTCCTCGGGCGTGACCTCGGCGCCCACCTTGCCGGTGACCGGAAGCTTGCCGTCCACCATCGGGAGCTGGCCGGCGGTGTAGACGTACACACCGCTCCGCACGGCCGGCTGGTACGCGGCGAGCGGCGGGACGACCTCCGGCAGGGTCAGGCCGAGCTCGGCCAGCTTCGTCTCGACCGCGCTCACTGCTTCTCCCGCTTCAGGTAGGCCACCAGCTGCTCGGGGTTGTTCGGCCCGGGCACGACCTGGACGAGCTCCCAGCCGTCCTCGCCCCAGGTGTCCAGAATCTGCTTCGTGGCGTGGACGAGCAGTGGCACGGTTGCGTATTCCCACTTGGTCATGGGGCCGACTGTATCCGCTGCCGCGCGAGGCCTCGCGCACACGTTGTCCACAGCCTCCGGCGTACTCCGGTGGCCGTTTGGTTAGGCTCGAATATGTGAGCAGGCTCCAGGTCGTCAGCGGCAAGGGCGGAACCGGTAAGACCACGGTGGCCGCCGCACTCGCGCTGGCCCTTGCCACCGAGGGGAAGCGCACGCTTCTCGTCGAGGTCGAGGGTCGGCAGGGCATCGCACAGCTCTTCGAGGCGGAGGCGCTGCCTTACGAGGAGCGCAAGATCGCCGTCGCTCCCGGGGGCGGGGAGGTGTACGCACTCGCCATCGACCCCGAACTGGCCCTGCTGGACTACCTCCAGATGTTCTACAAGCTGGGCGGCGCGGGCCGGGCCCTGAAGAAGCTCGGCGCCATCGACTTCGCCACCACCATCGCGCCGGGCCTGAGGGACGTACTCCTGACCGGCAAGGCATGCGAGGCCGTGCGCAGGAAGGACAAGGCCGGGCGGTTCGTGTACGACTACGTCGTCATGGACGCGCCGCCCACCGGGCGCATCACCCGCTTCCTGAACGTCAACGACGAGGTGGCCGGGCTCGCGAAGATCGGCCCGATACACAATCAGGCGCAGGCCGTGATGCGGGTTCTGAAGTCCAAGGAGACAGCCGTCCACCTTGTGACGCTGCTCGAGGAGATGCCCGTACAGGAGACCGTGGACGGGATCTCCGAGCTGCGGGGAGCGCGGCTGCCGGTGGGGCGGATCATGGTGAACATGGTGCGGCCCGAGGTGCTGGACGGGGCCGATCTGGATCTCGTACGAGCAGTGCCGCGGACCTCGGTCGCCAGGTCGCTGTCCGCGGCCGGACTCGGCGGCGCGCGGCGCGGCGGAAACGCCGAGAAGCTGGTCGATCCGCTGCTGGCGCAGGCCGAGGAGTACGCCGAGCGGTACGCGCTGGAGCACGAACAGCGGGCCGTCCTGAGCGAGCTGGGCCTGCCGCTGCACGAACTGCCGCTGCTCGCCGAGGGCATGGACCTGGCGGGCCTGTACGAACTGGCCACCGAGTTGCGGGAACAGGGGATGTCATGAGTCCGGACCACTCGGCCCACACGCACGACACCGCCCGCCACCACCTCTCCCCCACACGCATGCTCGACGTCGATCCGCTGATCGACGATCCGGAGACCCGCATCGTGGTGTGCTGCGGCTCGGGCGGGGTCGGCAAGACGACCACGGCGGCGGCGCTGGGGCTGCGCGCCGCCGAGCGCGGCCGGAAGGTGGTCGTCCTCACCATCGACCCGGCCCGCCGGCTCGCCCAGTCCATGGGCATCGACTCCCTCGACAACGTCCCGCGCCGGGTGAAGGGCGTGGACGGCGAGGGCGAGTTGCACGCCATGATGCTCGACATGAAGCGCACCTTCGACGAGATCGTCGAAGCGCACGCGGACCCCGAGCGGGCAGCAGCGATCCTGGGCAACCCCTTCTACCAGTCGCTCTCGGCGGGCTTCGCGGGCACGCAGGAGTACATGGCGATGGAGAAGCTGGGGCAGCTGCGGGCGAAGGACGAGTGGGACCTGATCGTCGTCGACACGCCCCCGTCCCGTTCCGCGCTGGACTTCCTGGACGCGCCCAAGCGGCTCGGCTCCTTCCTGGACGGCCGACTGATCCGGCTCCTGACGGCCCCGGCAAAGCTGGGCGGGCGCGCCGGGATGAAGTTCCTGAACGTCGGCATGTCGATGATGACCGGCACTCTCGGCAAGCTGCTCGGCGGACAGCTTCTGAAGGACGTACAGACGTTCGTGGCTGCGATGGACACGACCTTCGGCGGCTTCCGTACCCGTGCGGACGCGACGTACAAGCTGCTGCAGGCGCCCGGGACGGCGTTCCTGGTGGTCGCGGCGCCCGAGCGGGACGCGCTGCGGGAGGCGGCGTACTTCGTGGAGCGGCTGGCCGCAGAGGACATGCCGCTGGCGGGTCTGGTGCTCAACCGGGTCCACGGCAGCGGCGCCACCCGGCTGTCGGCCGAGCGGGCGCTCGCCGCCGCGGAGAATCTTGATCTCGTGGGCGATCCCGTGGGTGACCCCGCCGCGGAAAATCTTGAAGAGCCCCGCATTGTCGATCAGGAGGGCGGGAAAGCTGGACTTCGTAACTCTCCCGACCCGTACGGCAGTTCAGAATCTCCCGCTCCCGCAACACCAGCGCCGGCCGAAGGCTCCCCCGCCGATACCGCCGACCCGGACCCGGAGCGCTCCGTCGACCAGCTCACCGCAGGCCTGTTGAGGCTGCACGCCGAGCGTATGCAGCTGCTCTTCCGCGAGCAGCGCACGCGTGATCGCTTCACCGCACTCCACCCCGAGGTGGCGATGGCCGAAGTGGCCGCGCTGCCCGGCGACGTACACGACCTCGCGGGGCTGCGGGACATCGGGAACCGGCTCGCGGCCAACCGGCCGGAGCTACCGAGCAGTGACTGAGGGAAACCCCTGAAGGGGTGGCCTCAGCTCACGGCCGCGTAGTTCTCGTACACCTCGTCGTCGTCGAGGGGCAGGATGCCGGCCCCCCGCTCGTACTCCGTCCGCGCGGTCTCCAGCAGTCGGCGCCAAGAGGTCACGGTGGGTCGCCTGCGCAGCAGCGCGCGGCGCTCCCGCTCGGTCATTCCTCCCCACACGCCGAACTCGACGCGGTTGTCCAGCGCGTCGGCCAGGCACTCGGTCCGCACCGGGCATCCGGTGCACACCGCCTTGGCCCTGTTCTGCGCTGCTCCTTGAACGAACAGTTCATCCGGATCGGTAGTGCGGCAGGCCGCCTGCGCACTCCAGTCGGTTACCCAGCCCATACCGGCGCCGTCCTCTCCCGAATCGAGGCTCCCCCACGGCGGCAGCGGCATATTCACCGCCGCCAGTTGAGGACGTTACGGAAGGTGGGCACAGCGCAACACCCCCAGCGGGCCCAATCTTGAATGGCCCGAACGGACTATGGGTAAGCGGCAGATCACCCGGGGGAGTGAGGTGACGACATGCGTGATTATCCCGGCAAACCGGGACAGTTCTCCAGAGTCACAACGGACGCCGAGTGACACACAAGGCGGATTCGGGCACGCGCCCCACAAAAAGTTGGGCTACCTCCGGAACGATTCGGGGTCGCCGGACGTATTGATACGTGACCTCACTGCTGTGACAGTTGAGAGCAGCTTAGGCCAAGGCCTGTCGGCGTGTCCGGCGAATGAGAAGGTAGGCGGTCGGCGTTGCCATGCCGTGATGCGGACGGGCTGGGGACACTTGTGTGTACCCCTGTATGTGACGGGTTCGAACCTCTCGGGACGCACCGGTCCCTCGGATCGGACTCAAGTACGGATTAGGCTGCCCTCATGCCAAAGAAGCGCTCGGGTGGTGGGCTGTCGCCCACGCAGGAGGCCGCAAAGTTCCTCGGTGTCAGTGTGCTCGCGGGAGCCGTGCTGGCCGGCATCGCGCTGCCCGCGTTCGGCGCGCTGGGGCTGGCCGCGAAGGGATCGGTCGAGGGGTTCGACGAGATCCCGGCCAACCTCAAGCAGCCACCGCTGAGCCAGCGCACCGCCATCCTCGATGCCAAGGGCGACCAGATCGCCACGGTCTACTCCCGTGACCGCACGGTGGTCGACCTCAAGAGCGTCTCGCCGTACATGCAGAAGGCGATCGTCGCCATCGAGGACTCGCGCTTCTACCAGCACGGCGCGATCGACCTGAAGGGCGTCCTGCGCGCGCTGAACCGGAACGCGCAGAGCGGCGGAGTCGCCGAGGGCGCGTCCACGCTCACCCAGCAGTATGTGAAGAACGTCTTCGTGGAGGAGGCCGGCGACGACCCGACGAAGGTCGCCCAGGCCACCCAGCAGACCCTCGGCCGCAAGATCAAGGAGCTGAAGTACGCGATCCAGGTCGAGGAGGAGCTCGGCAAGAAGAAGATCCTCGAGAACTACCTGAACATCACGTTCTTCGGCCAGCAGGCCTACGGCGTCGAGGCGGCCGCACAGCGGTACTTCTCCAAGTCCGCCAAGGACCTCAACCTCCAGGAGTCGGCCCTCCTCGCCGGCATCGTCCAGTCCCCCAGCCGGTACGACCCGGTCAACGACGAGGCCGAGGCCACCAAGCGGCGCAACACCGTGCTGCAGCGCATGGTCGAGGTCGGCGACGTCTCCCAGGCGGAGGCCGACAAGGCCAAGGAGGCACCGCTGGGGCTGAAGGTCAGCAAGCCGAAGAACGGCTGCATCACGGCGGTCAAGGGCGCCGGCTTCTTCTGCGACTACGTGCGCGAGGTGTTCCTGAGCGACCGGACCTTCGGCAAGACCAAGGAGGACCGGGCGAAGGTCTGGAACCAGGGCGGTCTGACGATCCGTACGACGCTCGACCCGCAGGCCCAGGATTCGGCCCAGCAGTCGATCAAGGAGCACGTGTACAAGACCGACGACGTGGCGACCGCCGCCACCATCGTCGAGCCGGGCACCGGCAAGATCCTGGCGATGGGCCAGTCGCGTCCGTACGGCTTCGGCAAGAACGAGACGCAGATCAACCTCTCCGTGGACCGGTCGATGGGGGGCGGCGCGGGCTATCAGCCCGGTTCGACGTTCAAGCCGATCGTGGCGGCGGCCGCGCTGGAGGGCGGTATGCCCGCGACGAAGACGTACTCGGCGCCGTACGAGATGAAGTACCCGAGCCCGATCCAGCAGTGCGGCGGCAAGGTCTACCGGAACGACGGGCCCAAGCCGGTCACGCTCACCAACGAGAACGAGTCCGAGGTCGGCCCGTACTCTATGAAGGAAGCGACGGCGAAGTCCGTCAACACTTACTTTGTGCAGATGATCGCCGACGTCGGCACCTGCCCGGTGGTCGAGATGGCCAAGAAGATGGGCGTCGAGCGGGCGGACGGCGCGAAGATGGACCAGGGTCCGGCGATCGCCCTCGGCACCCAGGAGATGTCCCCGCTGACCATGGCCGCCGGTTACGCGACCTTCGCCTCGCGCGGGATGTACTGCACACCGGTCGCCATCGAGTCCATCAGCCAGCGGATCGGCGGGCAGACCAAGTCGCTCGACGTCCCGAAGTCGACCTGCTCGCGCGCCATGTCCGAGACCACGGCCGACACCATCAACACGCTGCTGCGAGGCGTGGTCGAGGACGGTACGGGTACGCAGGCCGGACTCGGCAGCCGGCCGAGCGCCGGTAAGACCGGTACGACGGACGAGCGTTACGCCGCCTGGTTCGTGGGCTACACGCCCAACATGGCCGGTGCCGTCTGGGTCGGCGACCCCGCGCACGACCGGCAGATGTCCGACATCACCATCGGCGGCGTCTGGCACGACAAGGTGTTCGGTGGTCAGGTCCCCGGCCCCATCTGGCGGGACATGATGACCGGCGCGCTGGCGAACAAGGAAGCGCCCGACTTCAACCTCGTCAACATCCCGGACGGCGACGAGGACCGCGGCGACGGCGACGGAAACGGCAACGGCCGCGGTGACGAAGACGGCGACAACGGCGACGAAAACGGCGGCCTCATCGGTGGCCTGATCGGCGGCGGAAACGGCGGCGGCGCGGAACCGACGCCCTCCTTCTCCATCCCGGAGAACCTCTTCCAGGGGCAGGACGGCGGGAACAACGGAAACGGCAACGGGGGCAACTGGCCCTGACGGGTCCGGCCGATGCGGTGGTACGGCGCTGAGGGCGCCGGCAATGGCGGTGGCAGTGGAGACACCGAGCCGGACACGGGGTTCACGATCCCGGAGGGATTGGTCCAGGACCCCGGGAACGGTCCCGGGGACACCACTGATCGGCCGCTGAACAGGATCCATTCATTTCCCACCCACCACTGGGACGGCCTGGCGTAATTGCGCCAACTGCTCGAATTGGGCACCCGACCGGCGAAGACCGTGAAATATTCACTCACGGCACGGCCACGAGGGTGCCCATTTCCGTTTCCACTCATATGGAGGGCCATGAAAATCCGAACCCGTCTCGGTGTGACACTCGGCATACTGATGAGCACCCTCGCACTCGCCGTCCCGAATTCGGCGTCGGCCGCCGCTCTGGCCTGTGACAACTTCGGGTGCGACGGCCACGACCCCAACATCCAGAGCTGGGAGTCCGGTCCCGTCAGCCCGCACGGCCCCTACGACCTCGGCGGTTCCTTCCTGTACGAGCTGCGGTGGGGGAAGACGGACGGCGACCAGTACAGCTGGGCCCGGCTGCACTACATCAGCGGCTCGAACCAGCAGGACTGGAGCGTGTACGTCCAGCGCTGCACCAAGGACCAGTCGACCTGCTACTGGCGGCTCGGCCTGAAGAAGGGCGGCGCCTCGGGCTGGAGCGCCAAGATCCCGGGTGGGACGAACTACTACTGGACACGCACACCGATGTACTACAACCCCTCGACACACATGATGCGAGCCTGCGTCGAGAGCCCCTCGGGCACGCAGAGCTGCACGCCCTGGTACTGAGCCGGCCCAGGGCCCACCCTTTCGCCAGCCTTTGGTTCCATTTATTCGACTTCCCCGGGACAATAATCCCATCTAAAATATCGGGTGAAAGAGAGGCCACATACCGCACAGGGGGAATTTTGACCGCCGGCTCGGAACCCTTTGTCGATATCTCCCATATCGACGCCAGCGACCGAAAGATCTTGAACCTCTTGTATGCGGGCCTCAGCGACGCTTCGATCGCACGGGAACTCGCCATAGGGCACCGTACTGTCCAACGCAGGGTTCAACGGCTCATGGAGCTGCTGCAGGCCAACGGGCGAGTGGCCCTGGGAGCACGGGCCCAGGAACTGGGTCTGCTGCGCTCACCGCGCACGGTCGTCCCCGCCGCACAGTGAGCAGCTGTGGCGGCAACGAAGGAAGTCGCGGTCTCCGGCAACGCGAGCGCTGCCGGAGACCGTGAAGTCGGGTGACGGATCCCTCAGCGGTAGCGAGCAGCCTGGCGGCGGGAGGGTTCCGTGACATCGGGCACCACGCCGGCCCCTGCACCCGGTGTCCCGGCCCAGTCACGGATCTTGGCCGCTACCCGCGTCAGACGCTCGTCGCCCGGCGGCACGTCGAGGTAGAACAGTCCCTCGTAGGGGCGGCGGTCGTCGCCACCCCAGCGGACGACGCCTTCGGTGTCGGCGATGATGTCACGGATGATCAACTGTTGTCCCGCGGTGAAACCGTCCCGCACGCCCGGCGGGTAGGAGCCCGGCCGGATGACGAGGGCGGTACCGGAGGCCAGCGCCGACTCGGGAAGCCGGGTGTCACGCACCGCCGACGGCGCCACCCAGCCTTCCAGGGGGGTCGGTTCTCCGTGCGCACCCAGACGGTCCACCTCGTAGTGGAAGCGGCGGACCACATGGATCAGGACCGCTGCGGCGTCGCCCATACGCATCGCGACGGCCAGACCGGTACCCACCACGGCGCAGGTGACGATGTCGCCGTCGGCGTCGACGGCCTTCTGCATCTCCCATGCGTTGGCGGACGGACGACCGGTGAGGAGACGCCGGCGACGGGCTTCGGCACGGCGCAACGCCTCCTTCAACTCGTCGTTCCTTAGGGGCTGCGGCGCGGCGACGGCAGGGGTCGACAGGAGGCCTGTGGTGGCGAGGCTCGCAGTGGCGGTGACACCGGCGGCGATGAGAGTGACTCTGCGGGTTATGCCGGGGTTGTTCAACAACTCAGCCTTTCTTCCGTGTTGACGTGCGCTGCTTGCGGTGAAGGAGGCCGGAGGCCACGGCGCTGAGGAGCGCGAGCAGCAGCAGAACGGCGAGGGACGGGTTGATGTAGCCGGGGATGACGACGGAGTAGTCACGGCCGTCCGAGGCCTCGCAGACGAGCCGCAGCAGGATGAAGTCCCCTCTGCGGCCGACGAGGGCCGGCGTTCCTTCGGGACGCTGCCGCTCGCACTCCTCGGCCTGTTCCTGGTCCTCCAGGAACAGGATGTGGAGAAGCCCCCACAGGTAGACGGCGATTGCCGCGGCGACCGCCGCCAAGGAGACGTCCCGCCATGTCCGGAACGGGGTGTTCCGGCGGCGGGCCCGCCGTGTGAGCCGTGAGCAGAGGTACACGGTGAGACCGACCACGGTCGGTACTCCTGTGAGCAGGACCGTGAGCAGCCCGGTGACATCATGTCCCTGCCAGGGATCGGATGCCATGACCACGACCGGTCAGGCCCCGCGGACGGCGAGGTTGTACTTCTCGAAGATGTCGTAGAGCGGCATGCGCTCCTGCGCGTGTGCCACCGCTTCGTCGCCGAAGCCCTGGTACCGGCGCAGGACCTCGAAGATCTCCGTGGCGGTGTAGTCGAGGGCCGGACGGCGTATCGGGGTCTCGGCGTGATCCCCCTGCTTTCCATCGGCCGCCCATATGTGCAGGTGCGGCACGGTGCTCAAGTTGAACACGTTGTCCTGGTTGACCTTCTGCCACATGGCCCAGCGATCGCCGTCGGCGGTCGCGTCGAGGATGGCGCCCTCCAGCAGTCCCGCGCGGATCGAGTTGTTGCGCGACAGGATGCAGGTGCGGCCCGAGATCTTGGCGATGCCGGTGCTGCTGTCGACCAGGCGCACGATCCCTGGGAGGTCTTTGGCCCAGTCCGGGATGATGCCGGTGTGGTAGAGCCCGACGCCGGCGTCCTCGATCAGATCCTTCTGGCTGTAGTGGCAGAACTCCCAGAAGGCCGAGGTCTGGATGAGCGCCTTGCGCATGCGGTACCTGCGGGCCGCCGAGGTGATCGCCGCGTCATGGCTGATGATCGTTTCGAGGCACTCCCGCAGGGTGTAGATACGCGCCCCGCCGGGCTTGCCGATCAACGCCATGTAGTCCTCGACCTCCTTCAGCAGCGAGGGCAACAGGGCGATGTCGAATCCGATGTCCAGCTTCTGGGCGGGAGTGGGGTAGAAGTCGCCCTGCCCGGTGTCCCGGCCCGAGGCGATGTTGTTGTCGATCTCGATCTGGCCGCTACCGGAGCCGACCGTCTTGGTGACGATCTGATCGAAGGCCCAGTTCTCGGGCATCGAGTAGCCGAGGTTGCCGGAGAACCCGGATGACAGTCCGACACGAAGCTGGTGTCCGCGTAGCCGGCCGCACCGATCCGGGAGCACGCGTTGCGCGGGCCGTACACCCCGATCTTGTAGGGGCTGCCCAACGCGTTCATCTGCTCCCTGACGCTCCGGAAGTACGGCAGGATGTGCGAGGTGACCTCCTCGTCCACCGCGTCGTAGTCGACGGCGAAGTAGATGCGCGTGCCCGGCTTGAACCCGTGCTCCTCCGCCTTGAACGCGGCGGTCAGACAGTCCGTGACGCCCTGCTCGGGGCTGTAGTAGTCCACCGATCGCGCCCACGTCTGGTAGATCGGGAAGCAGCGGAGCCCGTACTCCTTGATCGTCGCAAGCTCGCCCGGCTGGATCTCCTTCTCGGGCAGGGACGTGGTGGAGGGGTTGTAGAGGTACCGCCCGACGTACGTGTAACCGGCGGACCTCAGGGCCTGTGCCCGGGCGGGGGTGATCTTCGTGACGCCGTCGCACGCCTCCCCCTGGCGGCTCTGGTCCCCGTACGAGACGAGCAGTGAGGCCCAGGTCTGGAAGTCCCCCTTGCCGGTCACGGGGAGCTTCAGAAACGACTGGAACGTGCTGACGCTGTTGGCCAGCGAGGACGTGAACGAACCCGAGAAGGCCGCCGGACGCTTGTTGAGGATCATCGCCCCGGTGAACAGCTGCACCCAAACCCCGGAGGATCCGGTGGACACACTGTGGCTCTTCAGCCCGGACTGTGTGCCCGGACCGAAGACCCCGTTCGCGACGCCGTCGGCCATGCCCAGCTCGTACTGAATGGCCAGGAGCATCGACTTGGTGACGTCACGGGAATGATGACCGTCGCAGGGGATGATGTAGTAGTCCTTGCGCAGGACGTAACGGCCGTTCAGCCACTGCTGTATGGACCGGATCGTGTCCGATCCGTTGTTGACGGTGACGTAGGCGTCCATGTTGAACAGGCCCTTGACCACCTTTGGCCACAGGGAGCTGCCGGGGTAGGTTCCGCTGACGCCCATGTTCTCGTTCAGCTTCGCCACCGCGGCCTTGACGCGGGAGTTGTAGGTCCCGTCGATCTCGCCGCCGTCGTAGCCCTTGCAGTAGAGGGCCGACTGAATGATCCGGCAGAAGTTCGCGGACGGGATCGTGGTCTCGTCGAGCTTGCCGTACTTCTCCTGGAGGGCCGAGAGCGTGGTCGGGCCGAAGTTGTTCGACAGCGCGGTGATGCCCATCTCGTACTGCAGGGCACGAGTGAGGGCATACATGACAACCCAGCCCGTGCGGCCGTTCTCCTCCAGTTTGGAAATCCCGAGGGTGGCGCCGTTCCCATAGGTGGTGTTGATGAATCTCTGGGCGCGAAGCACCATCTCGTCGGCCATTGAGGTCCTTCCATGAAGAGAGGAGTCATGAAGAGAGGAGTAGGGGCGGGTGGGCATCTCGGCGCACACCAGATTGACTCACCATCGGAGGTGGGGCGAGGAAACGGTCCTGATACCGCAACGGCCGATGGTCCGCACGGCCGCCGGAAATCCAGCTGGCATTTTCCGGGCTCACTGCGCGGGACAGGAGGTGCCAGGCTGCCGATTTCCCGACGGCTCACCCCGGGGCGACCGCAGCACTGCACCTTCGGCTCGGGGCCGGGCACGACCCACGAGCGGTGAAATCGGACTGACAGGACCCCGGACTGACAGGGACGCCTACGGCGAAAAGCCGAGTACTGCAGCGGCCCCAGGGGAACGGCCTCAGGTGAACAACGACGGGATCGAGAGCCCCGGGACCGCGCCGGGGTCACTCTTGGGCGCACGTTGCCCTCGGCCCGTGTTCCACATGCCCGAATCCCCCCGGAGAACGGCCGTATCCCACCCTACGAGCGCCTTGAAGAGCCCTCGTGATCACTAGGAATTTAAATCATCCGGGCAGATACGGGAAGACTCTTTGACGCACCGAGGAAACCAGAGCCGGACGGCAGCGGCCACTTGGAGCGATACGGGTATTCAGAATGCCTGAAATGCACAGGAATTTCCTATGTTGCGCTTTGCCGCCATTCCTTCACAGGCCTCAAGGGAGATATTTCGCCAACTGATTAACACGTGAGCTCCTGTATTCAGCGTGACCGCCTCGACCCCCTGCAGGCTGAAACACTCGACATCTTTCGACCTCATTCGATTACGGTCACGCCGAGAGTGCCTTTTCGGCCGTTCCGCTTGGCTGTGGTACAGCACAGACACACCGATGCGCCTGGGGCGCCTTCGGGAAGGTTTGTCCCGTAAGCAAGACTTCGCGCTGTCCCCGGCGTGGACGATCTCGGGCCGGACCGTTCGACTACCTGACGGGAGCCTGGCTACGTATCCGGAGAGCTGCCGGCGCACGAGTGCCCGTGGCCAGATGACGGGGTTTCATCAGATGGATACAAGCTGCCGCCCATGTACTTCCATCCCGGTTCCGGGGCGATGAAGTCCGCTGGAACAGGTCGATGATCACTTGTGCACGGCCGACGACACCGCCGGCGGCGTGTTCGGCGCGGCACCCGGGCGCCTGAAGAACCGCCCGGTCGCCGTACCACCGGCACGTGGGCACTGGTCACTCACCGTCGCCATGATCCTCAACGGCCAAGTGTCTGGTTCGGGAACTTCGCGGCCACCGCCGTCGATGCCGGCCGGCCCTTCCCGGGCCGCGGCCAACCTGCGGTCACCGACAACGGGGATTTCCGGACCCGGGCGCCTCCCGTGTCCACCGGCGACCCGAACCTGAAGGGAACGGCCTGTGACGGCGTCGCCGAGATCACTCCATCGGGGCCCGGCGAGGATTGCCGTCGAGATCCGTGCCCGGTGTGCGACGCCCGGCCTGAGGGACAGGCGTCACGTTGACACGGCACCGCCACCCGGCGCAATCGGCCACCGCCGAAAGGCGTTCGAGGGCCGGTCCACCGCCACTCGACGGCCGAGAGTGCTCTCGGCCGTCGAGCGCACTCAGCCCGCGAGCAGCTTCTTGACCGCGGCGGCGACCCGGCCGCCCTCCGCCTGGCCGGCGACCTTCGGGTTCACGATCTTCATCACGGCGCCCATGGCGCGCGGCCCCTCGGAGCCCGCCGCCCTGGCCTCCTCGACGGCCTGCGCGACGATCTGCTCCAGCTCGGCGTCGCTGAGCTGCTTGGGCAGGTACGCGGCGAGCACCTCGCCCTCCGCCTTCTCCCGCTCGGCCTGCTCGGGGCGACCGCCCTGCGCGAAGGCGTCGGCGGCCTCGCGTCGCTTCTTCGCCTCGCGGGTGATCACCTTCTGCACCTCGTCGTCGGAGAGCTCGCGCTTCTCCTTGCCCGCGACCTCCTCCTTGGTGATCGCGGAGAGCGTCAGCCGGAGCGTCGAGGAGCGGAGCTCGTCGCGCTCCTTGATCGCGGTGTTGAGGTCGTCCTGGAGCTTCGACTTGAGGTTGGTCATGCGTTTGATTGTCGCAGGTACGAGACGACCAACGCCCGTTGATTTAACCGGAGGGCGGGCGCAGTCTGCCGAGGGCCCGGCGCAGGAAACCGCCGCGGTCTGACACGATGGATGGATGCGCGCGCGATACGGAGTCCCCCTGGGAATCGCGGCGGCTGGTGCCGCCGGTCTGGTCTATGCGGCGGGTTTCGAGACCCGCTCCTTCCGTCTCCGGCGGGTGACCGTCCCGGCCCTGCCCGCCGGGATGCGGCCGCTGCGCGTGCTCCAGGTCTCCGACATCCACATGGTGAGGGGCCAGCGCAAGAAGCAGCGCTGGCTGCGCTCGCTGGCCGGTCTGCGCCCCGACTTCGTCCTCAACACGGGTGACAACCTGTCCGACCCGGAGGGCGTCCCCGAGGTGCTGGACGCGCTGGGACCGCTGATGGAGTTCCCGGGTGCGTACGTCTTCGGCTCCAACGACTACTACGGCCCCACACTCCGCAACCCCGGCCGGTACTTGATCGAGAAGGTCCGGGGCAAGCACGGCCTCAACGGCAACCCGCCGGTCGTGGGCGCCGTCCACAACCCGTGGGAGGACATCCGGGACGGCTTCGACGCGGCGGGCTGGCTGAACCTGACGAACACGCGCGGCACGCTGAAGATCGAGGGCGCGTCGGTCGAGCTGACGGGACTGGACGACCCGCACATCAAGCGGGACCGGTACGAGCGGGTGGCCGGCGGCCCCTCCGGCGACGCCGACTTCTCGATGGGCGTGGTGCACGCACCGTATCTGCGCACGCTGGACGCGTTCACGGCGGACGGCTATCCCTTGATCCTCGCTGGCCACACACACGGCGGCCAGCTGTGCATCCCCTTCTACGGCGCCCTGGTCACCAACTGCGACCTGGACACGGAGCGGGTGAAGGGGCTGTCCACGCATCAGGCGGAGGGCCGTACGGCGTATCTGCATGTGTCGGCGGGGTGCGGGACGAGCAGGTATGCGCCGGTACGGTTCGCGTGCCCGCCGGAGGCGACGTTGTTGACGCTGGTGGGGCGGGAGTAGGAGGGGGTTCAGGAGTACGAGGGGAGCAGCCGGGGAGCAGCCGGGGAGTAGGCGGGAGTAGGGCGGAAGTAGCAGCGGTGAAGGCGATGACCGGGTAACCCACACGGCCCACCCGTATCGCCCGTTTTGTCCACGCTCAGTAGCGTGAGGGCATGACCGCCCCGATACCCAGGGACATCCCGGACCTGCCCGCGATTCCCGGAGTACCCGCGCTGCTGCCCTCGCCCGTCCCCGCCACAGCGGTGGTGCCTCCCGTACGGCGCCCGGTGGCCGCCCTGTTCCGGCTGCTGGTCGCCCTGGTGGCGGCCGGAGCCGTAGCCATCGACCTGGCCCTGGGCAGCCCGGTCCGGGTCCTGAGCTACTTCACGATCCAGAGCAACATCCTGCTGGCCCTGGTCCTCACCCTCGCGGCCCGCCGCTCCTGGACCGCCCGCCGCCCGCTGCCGTCGGCCCTGACCGGCGCGACACTCCTCTACGTCGCGATCACCGGCCTTGTCCACCACCTGCTGCTGGCGAACGCCGCGAGCCCGTTCTCGATGACCGACGAGTTGGCAGCACCGACGGGCATACAGGCGATCACCAACCAGGTGCTGCACACGGTGACGCCGATCGCGGCGGTCCTGGACTGGCTGCTGCTGACGGCACCCGGCCACCTGCACCTGCGCCAGGCGGCGACGTGGCTCCTCTACCCGCTCGCCTACCTGGCGTTCTCCCTCGCCCGGGGCGAACTGATCCTGCCCGGCACGCCGGCCCGCTACCTCTACCCCTTCCTGGACGTCGACCAGCACGGCTACAAGAGCGTCCTCGGCAACGCCCTCCTCCTCGGCCTCGCCATCTACGCCCTGGCCGTCCTCCTGACAGCCCTCGACCACATCCGCCCGAATCCCCTGCGCCACCGCCCCCGTCACCGCGCGAAAACCGGATTTCGTCTCCAGCCACCGGTGGGCTAAAGTAAACGACGTCGCCGCGACGAGCAGCGACGATCGGGGTGTAGCGCAGCTTGGCAGCGCGCTTCGTTCGGGACGAAGAGGTCGTGGGTTCAAATCCCGCCACCCCGACAGTGAAGTACAAGGTCAGGGGCCTGATCCGCAGTGCGGGTCGGGCCCCTGAGTGGTTCCTGGAGATCGCTTGGGAGAAATCTGGGAGAAGATCTTGGTCGGCTTCTCCCAGGAGCAGTCTCCAGTGCCGCAGGAAGAGCGGCGCCTACGCGCCCTCGGACCTGCGCGTTCGCGAATCCAGGGCTCGTAGCTGACCAGGAACACCGCGGCGGGCCGCCCCAACGGTCGTTAGGAACACCGCACATGGCAGGTCATCGCTCAGCGCCTTCCCACGACCACGCCCGTGCGCTCGCCCAGCGGGTGCGTGCGTTGCGGGAAGACCGCGGGTGGACGCGGGAGCGGCTGGCCAAGGAGGCAGGCATCGCCGTCGGGACGCTGGGCCGTCTGGAGAGCGAGGGAGCGATCCAGCCAGGTTTCCTCACCGTCGGCGCGGTGGCCCAGGCGCTCGATGTCTCCCTCGATGATCTGTTCCGGGCGACCCGGGCCACGCCCGTCACGCCCGGTCTCTGGTCAGCCGGATACGAAGGGCGGGACATCGACTCATTCGTCGCCTCGCTCGTCGGCAACCGCATCAGCGTCGTAGCGGACGTACGGCTCACCCCGATCAGCCGCAAGAAGGGCTTCAGCAAGACCCGCCTTGGGGAAGCCCTGGCCGAGGCCGACATCAAGTACACCCACCTGCGCGGCCTGGGCAATCCGAAGGACAACCGGGAGCCCTTCTGGGACGGCCGCGTCGAAGTGGGCCGGGCGCGCTTCCGTGGCCTGCTGCGGTCCGAGGAAGCGCAGTCCGACCTCGATCGCCTCGCGGAGCACGCCCGGTCGTCGCGGGTCGCCGTGCTGTGCTTCGAGAAGGACGAGAGCCGCTGCCACCGGCAGGTCGTCCTGGAGACGGTCCGCAACCGGATCTCAGTGCCAGTAAATCCCTTGGCCTGACTTCGTCCCCGGCTTTCGCGCGCGCCCTTGCCAGCGATGCATGCCTCTCTTCCAATCAGATCGGGGAGATCGATGGAGGGGGTACACCATGGCGTCGTCGGCATTCGGGGAACGGCAGCGCGCACGGATCATGATCACGGTCAAGACGTATCCAGAGCTGTCCAACAAGTACCGCGAGACCAGCTGCGTGGCCGGCATCCGTCTGGACCAGGGCGAGCCACAGCACGTACGGCTCTTCCCGGTGCCCTTCCGGCTCCTCAGTGAGGACGCTCAGTTCTCCAAGTACTCGATCATCGAAGTCGATGTCGAACCGCACCGCCCGGGTCGAGACTCCCGCCCGGAGAGTCTCCGGCCCGACCTCGACACGTTGGAGGTCGTGGGTGAGGTACCGTCCGACGGCGGCTGGAAGAAGCGGTACCGACATGTGGAGCCGCTGGTCGCCCCGTCGCTCTGCGCCATCAAGCGGGATCAGGAGAAGCGAGGAACGTCCCTCGGCATCTTCCAGCCCGCCGAGATCACCCGCTTCCGGCTGGAGCCCGCCGAACCCTGGTCCGTCTCCAAGGCCGCCCTGGCCGACCAGCTCGACCTGTTCGAGCAGGAACTGAATCCGCTGGAGTGGGTGCCACTCGACTTCCGCTACAGCTTCCGCTGCGCCGACGACGACTGTCCGACCCACGACATGGGGCTGAAGGACTGGGAAGCTGGCCAGTCGTACCGCAAGTTCCTGCGCAAGTACGGCGAGCGCGGTGTCCTTCAGGCACTGCGCGAGACTTGGTACGACCGGATGTGCGCCCCGAACCGGGCCGTCCACTTCTTCGTCGGCAACATCGCAGCGCATCCCAAGACCTTCATGCTGCTAGCCGTCTTCTACCCAGAGCGGAAGGTCGTCGAGTATGTGCAGGACAGCCTGTTCGGTGAGTAACACGCTCCTGCACACACTATGAGGAACCGCTGCGACTCCTATAGCCCTGACCACCTGGCAATACTTGCCTTTCACCTTTCAATTAGAGTATCTGGGATGCTAGCTAGGCAGGCAACATGCAAGAGGGCAGTAGCCTTACTCGCACAATGGGCAAGATTGTAGCTCCAGGGGCGTATCTCCCCTGCCTCAAGCGCAAGAATCGTACGTGAAATATCACCGTACGCTTCGACGATGGATGGCAACAACTCCTTGAGGTTTGAATCGTCGCCTGCGGCAATGCCGTGACGATCTACACTCCACAGAATTTTACCCACGGAATCATAACGCTCCATAAGAGCCCTGGCGGCAGATGCATTCGAGAATGCCACATCAATGTGCCTCAAGCCAAGCCACGCCTCGCGAATTGTGGAATCCAGAGAGTTAGAACCAATCGCCTTCCACAACTGCCTACAAGCCGAAGCGAGACGCCATCCACTAGAGTCACCGGGCTCAGGCGAAGTGCTAGCCGCAATCATCTCCAAAAGGTAGCGTCCAGGACTATTCATAGCCGAGTTGATGTCGATGTCCAGGCCCAGGTGAAACCCTGAAGGAACATCAGCTTTGTCCAGCGTGTAGAGGCGGGCGTGGGCATTGGTGTCAATAACCTGCACCGCAATCTGAGATTTCGGACTATCGCCCAACACAGGAACCAGCGGATTGTCTGCTACCGTGGTCTGTCCGCCCACCCATGGAACTGCTCTCCCGCCAGCCCGCGCGGGGTGAGCATCAAGAGCCAGAAGGGCACCAAGAATTGCTTCCACGTGATACACCGCAGCGTACACTGCAGGATATCCGATCCCCCTAACTGGCACAGCTATAATCATCCATGGCCAGGTGCCCTGCTCGTTATAGTCTTCCAGGATTTCCGGGATCACATCCGGGTCATTGATGGAAGCCCAATAGTCCGCAGTCCACCAAACTTCATCGAAGCGAAACCCTACCAGGCCAAGGTCACGCGCATGTTTGCTGAGTTCTGTCGCATACGAATCATCAAGATGACCAGCAATTACTCGATCAGCAATCTTAAGCGGGACTACGGCACCATCCGCATCAACAGCAGAATTAAAAATTCCCCCAACAGCCACAGCAACGAGAGACTTCTCCGTTGCCTCCCGCACATGTCCCAGCAAAGCTGTAACATCAGTTAGGCGGGCCTCCTTGCCGGCGGCAATGTAGGCCAAGCGCCGCAAGAGAACATCCTCCAGTTCATAAGGACTGACTTCAACGTCTGGCGCAAGCAACTCACGCAACGTTTCGACAGCTGAGGCCAAAGCTTCAACACCCCGAGAGCTGAGGCGCACGTCGATGTCGCCCACCACATGCGTGGTCAAGCCACCGTCATCAGCGATACGGGGCACCGGAGGTTCGTTCCACTCGTCGTCGTCACCTGGTGCCACGATCGCCTCGCCCAGTGCCGCCGTCCAAAGACGCCATAGCTGATCGCTAGAAGTCATGTCAGATTCCCCCCTCATGAGAGATACTGCGTATGTGATCAACGTAGGAGTACCCGACCCTAGTCTGGCGGATGCAGCCGCCGAGTTGCAGGCACTCGTTGAAACTGACGGACACAAGGACGAGAAAGTTCTACAGGAGTGGCTGGAGAAGCACCCGGCATTTGTGCCAGGCGCATTCGGGCCGCACGGCGCCTCAGGCTGGCTTCCATGGCCAAATGCGGTAATCACTCAGCCGCCCCTTACGGGCTTGCTCGAGCGCCGTCCGGACTTCATGTGGTTGGCTAGCGACAGCCGCTACTTGACTGTTGTATGTGTCGAAATCGAAATCCCGGCGAAGAAGTGGTTTAGGGAAGATAACAAACCTCATGGAGACTGGGTTCATGCTCGCGCACAACTGACCGAGTGGCGTTCGTGGTTTCGCGAACCTCTCAATACCGCTCGCCTCCTGGACGAATACCAAGTACCGGAACAGATGCGGTCACTAGAGGTCCGGCAGCATTACTTCTTCGTCATGGGTCGACGTTCCGAATACGACGGAGATCGGCGACGGACCCGGCTACTTGCAGCGGATGACCGGCCTGACGAAACCGCAATGTCCTGGGATCGCCTCATTGAAAGCCCGCACCCACGTGCGACGACGCTCGGATGTGTCCGCCTGTCGAAGCACTCTGGGCAGTACGAAGACGTATACCGCCCTCAGACGCGCGCGCCAGGCGAAAGTGATCCGCCTGAAGACCCTAATCCTTCCAGGAAGCTGCGCTTTATGCCTCGGCGCCCCAGTTCCGGCTCAGCTTGAGCTCAGCCGACTGCTCGGATGAGCTGGCTCGTGGTGCGGGGTTTTGCGGCTCCCAGGTCTGGAAGGGTCCTCGTGCAGCGGGACAACTCACTGCGCTGCCCCCTCTGGTTCATCAGCCGCGGACGGGTGGACGTACCTGCCCTCGTTGAACGGAGTGAACCACGCCTTGAACGCCATGGGCGCAACTCCAAGAGTCGCCCCGACGGCGCTCTCGTCAATCCCGTCCATGGAATCGTCATAGAGCCACTCGTGGTCCATGTCCTCGTAGACGTTGTCGGCGAACGAGTCGAGCGCGGCCGAGACGCCCTCGTCGAGCAGCCCGAAAGTCTCCAGGGTCACGTTCGTCTCATTCAGCAGCAGCTTCAGTGCGAGTTCCTCGGCGACACAGCTCAGCTGCTGGAAGCTGCCATCCGTGAAGCGTGTGGTCATGGCGATCACCGTCACCAGGAAGCGGCGGGCGAAACGGGCGTCGTACTGCATAGCGTATCGCTCGGGAAGGTCCTCGAAGTGCCACAGGGGACCGTCGCATTCCGCAGCGGTGGTGTCCTCCTCCGTCAGGGTCTGCACGTCTTGGAACAGCTCGTCCACCAGAATGTCCGTCGCGTACACCAAGGCACCGGCAGCGAGTTTGGCGTCCTCCGGCGAGACGGCGAACTCGGTGTCGCCGTCTTCCTCCTCGTCGTCTTCGTCGTCCACGACGCCGAACATCACGGGCGGGAAGGAGCGCAGCTCGTCTGCCAGTGCCAGCATCTGGCCGCGTACCGCCTCAGCTTTCGCCTCGGTGTCGTAGCCCTCACTGCCGTCCTCAGCCGTGGGACGCTCGGTATGCCGGGCCTTACGATCAGCAGGATCATCAGGCGGGGCATCGGGACCGTCGGCGGCGGCGAGGCTCTCCTGGGCGAGCTCCGGGTGCAGTTCGACCTCGCATCGCTCGATCTGCCAGTCAGCCAACAGCTCGGACCGTTCCAGCAGTTCACCCACGACCGAGCGCACGGCTTCCTCGGCAAACTCCAGAGCCGGAGCCTCCACGAACACTTTCAGAAGCGCTCCGCCCGGGTAGACGGCCACGATGGTGTCGAGGAGATCGACCTCCATGCCGTCGGGTCCCTCGATGGCCTCAACGGAGTCGAAGCCACCCTCGATGAGCGCCACGGAGCCGGCGCATTGAAGTGGGTCCATCTCCGGAGTGCCCTTCGGGATGTGGGCGTCCACAGTCACTACGTAAGTCACGCGTCCGATCCTGGCAGGGATATGCCAGGCAACGGGGAGGAATCCGCTCAATCGGGAGCACTACGCATCGAGTCTGAGCGTCAGCCCGATTGATGCCGGCGGCGTAGACGTCGTGTTCAGCGCCCTGGCCAGTGCTTCGGCGGCTCCACAGCCGGGTCGGTGACCTGCAATCGGCTGCGTCGGGAGGGGTCGACGGCCGTGAGAGAGACGAGTCGCTGGCCGTCCGCCTCCTCCAGCTCGGCCAAGGCGTGAGGAAGCGCGGCGCATACGGTGGCGATGGCGGTGCCGAGGCCGACCAGGCCGCCGTGCTTGTTGTTCTGGCGGTACTGGATGCGGTGGAGTCCCGACCGAGCGATCGCCTCGACTTCCATGGGCCGGTTCAGTTGCTTGGCGTCATTGGTGATGATCGCCTGGAAGCCCTCCAACCTGGCCTTCGCGTACAGCTCGATGTCCTTCGTTCCGGCCCAACCGTCCAGCTCGTGGACGTGCAGCACGTCATGCGCGGTCAAAAGGATGCGCACGATCTCGGCCATGGGCCTGGGGACGTTCTCATCGAGCAGCAGCTTCAAGCGACAACCTGCCGAGAGCCATCGACGTAGCTGTCCACGTAGTCGCTGAAATCGACCGCGTCGCGTGCGGCTGCCGCACTGACCCCTGGGTAGAAGTCGCTGATCCTGTCCGGGGGTACACCGTCCCTGACCAGGGCCGCTACCTCTGCGGCGGGAATCCGAGTTCCTTCGATGACCGGCTCACCGCCACGCACCGCGGAGTCGACGGCGACGTGATCGCGTGGCTTCAGCAGGTCAGGGATGTGTCGGCCATCCTTGTAGAAGGGGGCAAGCACATCCACCAACTGGTGGATGACCACGTTCCCGCCCCTGGTCAGATCGACCGCCTGCTCGGGCTCCGCAAGGTAGACCGTCTTCGGTCCCGCCACGAGCACGTAGGAGGACAGGTGTTTACGCTCACCCAGGTCTTCTCGGAGTGTGTCCACCGCCCTGCGGATCTTCTGCAGCGACGTCTCCTTGCGGAGCTTCACACAGGCCCGCAGAGCGACCACGTCGCGGAAGGAATACAGGATCGGGCGCGAGTCGGAGATCTCCGGAACGAGGAGCGCGCCCTTCATGCCGGAAGCACGGCGCCAGTGGGAGAGCTGCCGCAGGGTGGCGCCGGAAAGGGCGGCGGCGAGCTTGGGCTCATACGACACCGCGTTCCTCCTCTCCGCCCCCATCGGATCCCTGGTGACCGTACTCCATTCTCATGCCTTCCACCGAGATCGGAAAAGACGGGCTCCATTCGAGGTAATCGAAGCCCGTCTCCCGACCATCAGGCCGTCCTCGTGGCGCGAGCGCGCAGCAGCCGATCGAGTACGGCGACCGGCGAGCGCGGGTGCAGGCCCCGCCGGGCATCGAGCGCTGCCTCCCACTGCTCAGTCAGGCCGGCCTTGAGACGTTCGCGCATGCCAGGAGTCACGTGGGCGTAGCGGGCCGAGATCGAGCCGTCGATGTGGCCCATGCGCTCGTCCATCAGTACCTTCTCGGTGCTGAGGTCCTCCATGTGCGTGCGGTGGGAGTGGCGCAGGCCATGCGGGGTGAGCCCTCTGGCGATGGGCAGCCAGCAAGCGTCGGCCCGGCCTTGGGCGTTGCGGCCGCGGACCGGGACGCCGGGCCAGGGCTCGCCGAGCAGCGGGACCGGGCGGGCCTCCTGAGGTGCTTTCTTCGGGTACCAGCCGGAGGTGGCAGGCGCGAACAGCCAGGTGGCGAAGCCGTTGCGGCGCCAGTGAGCGGCGTTCTCCGTCGGGACGCCTCCTCGGACGAACTTCAGCTCGGCTATGGCGCGTTCAACACGGACGCGGGTGTCCTCCCGTACCCGCTCGGGGTGGTTGAGGACATTGGACACGGTGCCGCTGGAAACTTCCGCGCGGCGGGCGACGTCCACGAGCTTGGCGCCCGTGTGTCCGCCGGTGCGTGCGGTGCCCTGGCCGCGGAAGACGTAGCGCTTGCCGTGGCAGGGGCACGGCGTCGGTTTCGTACGGGCGATGTGGTCGGCGACCAGGGCCGACAGCCAGTCCGTCGCGTCGATGGTGCGGTAGCTGTCGTCCTTGGGCGGGCAGCGGATCAGCTCGCCCGAGTCCAGTTCGTACAGCTGGTGTTCCACGCGTATGGCGCCGGGCCGGGCGAACTCGGTCTCCAGGCCGACTATTTCGCCCCACCGCATCCCCGTGTAGCCCTTGAGGATCACGGCGACGAACTCGTCGTCGCGGCCGGACAGCAGGGCTGCACGTTCGGCGATCAGGAGCAGACCGAGCGGGTCGGTGATCACCTTCTCAGGACCGCGGTCGCGAGAGCGGCCGGCACGTTTGCCGCGCCCGCGCCGCTTCGCTGCGGGGTTGGACGCAATAAGCCCCTCGTCCACGGCGTCTTCCAGGATGAGGTGGAGCGTCGAACGCCACGTCTTGACACTGGATGCCGCATAGACGGCCTTCTCCCGCTTCTCCCAGGTGTCCACGTCCGTGCGGAGGATGCCGGCGAGGGCCTTGTCCTCGAGCTCGGGGAGCAGGTGCTCCTCGATGTGGCGGCGGTAGTTCTGCATGGTGGACGCGGCCAGGTCCTGGGCGTCGTACCAGCGGCTGGCGTACGCGCCGAAGGTCTCCTGTCCGGCCGCCGGGTCGCGCCAGGTGCCGCGCCGGACCTTTGCCTCTTCCTCGTCCGCGGCCTGCTTGGCCTCCCGCTTGGTGGCGAACTTGACCACCGCGCCCGTCGGGTCGACGACGGTTCCGTACTTGCCCTCGCTGACCTTGTATCTACCGCGCCAGTAACTGCCGCGCTTCTCGGCGAAGCCCACGCCTCGTATCCCCTCCTTTCTCGGATGTGCTGGGTACAGCTACGCAGCAGTGCCGTACTGGGACCTGCGGGGCGGTCGAGCCCTGAGACGTGGGGCGGAGGACGTGGAGGGCCGCGTCTGCCGAGTCGGACGCGACGGGGTCATAGCCAACTCCGGCGGACTGGCCGGTGACGGCGCTCCCTGGGCTCGCTGTGGCGCCGACTCCTCGTGGATGCAGATGATCTCGGCGAGGTGGTCCGCGGTGAAGCGGTAGGCGCGGCCGACTCGTGTGTGCGGTATCAGGCGCCGGCGTGCGCGGTCCTTGACCCACCAGGCCGAGCAGCCGAGGGTCTCGGCGATCTCCTCGGGGCGGTAGAGACGGGGCAGGGCGGCTTCACCATCCGTTCGGTGCGGAAGGCGTGCGAGGGCAGGGGGCATCGAGGGGTGGGGCAAGAGGGATGGGGTCCTTACTCGGTGGAGGATGCTCGATCAGCGGCGGTGGGTGGCCCGCCTCAGGTGGTACTCGGTCCCTCCAGCAGCACGAGGGGTGAGACGAGGAGTGCCTCGGCTATCGCGACGAGGTCGTCGACGTCGCAACGCCGCTGGGCACGTTCGATTCGAGACAGCATCGTGTTGGACATCGGACGGCCGAGGGCCGTGACGCGGTCGGCCAACTGACGCTGGGCGAGACCGCGTTCGGTGCGGAGGATTTCGATGGTGTGGGCGGTCCGTATTCCTGCCGGACCCATTTCCAGAGAACGTGCTGCCATAGCTCCAGTTGTAGCGTGCATTCCCCGGTTTGGTTAACCGGCGATCGTCGGCTATGTTGCGCCCGCTTGGTCAGCGAGCAGGGGGAAATTCCAGTTCTCCACTCTGATGTCGCGCAAGCTCGCATAGACGCCTTGAAGCGCTTCTGACGTGGGGTGTTGTGTTGTAGCTTCGCCGTCGCCAGCGCGTCAACGGCTTCCCGATGTGATGCTTCTGGCTCGGTCGATAGGGCAACTATTTGGTCAACCGGCGATCGTGCCCTACGGTTTTGGTCCCGCCCGCTACCAGCCTGATTTCCTGCGGCCTTTCTGCCGTGAGAGATTGCGCCGGATCAGGCTGGACTTGCGCGACCCGGGTGTGGCTATGTTGACGACACCCCCGGAAAACGCAGTCGGTTCGCGGCGCACCCCGCGCCAGCATCCCGACCCCTCCGTTCGAATCCTGCCCCGACCGACGGTGAGCCGTGGTGTCCGCCCACAGGCCGCCGAGTGAGGACCGCCCCACTCTTGGCACGAATCCGCACCATCAAGCCCGAAGCCTTCGTCTCCGAGTCCCTGGCCGCCGTCTCCCTGACCGCGGAACGCACCTTCCTCGGCCTGCTCACCCAAGCCGACGACCAGGGCCGCCATCGCGACCACGCCGCGATCATCGCGGGCCAGTTGTGGGTCCTGCGCCCGGAGCACACCCCACCCGATGTCGAGACAGACCTCGCCCAGCTCGCCGACGCCGGGCTGATCTGCCGCTACAAGGGGCCGGACGACAAGCGGTACCTGCACATCGTCACCTGGCACCAGCACCAGAAGATCAACCGGCCCAGCACGAGCCGCCTTCCCAACTGCCCCCACCACGCCACACCGGTCGGCACCGCGCCAGGCGTCGCCGCGCCGACTGCGCGGGCCAGCATCACGGAGCCCGCACCGCAGCCTCACGGAACCCTCCGTGAAAGCTCCGGGCAAGTGCGCGAGCCTGCGGTGAATCCCAGCGCCGATCACGAAACCGCAGGTCAGATCGACTTCACGGAGCCCTCCGTGAGGGCGCAGGGAGGACTCCGTGAGGCAGCAGTGACGCCTCACGGTCCGGATCTAGGACCTAGGATCATGGATCTAGGAGATACCCCTTCGGGGGGCGCGAGCGCCCCCGCACCCGACACCGTCTCGGCCCAGCAGCTCATCGCCGAGTACGCCGCCGCCTGCGCCCACCGCCCGCCCAAGGATGTCCTGGGCCACCTCGGCCGGGAGGTGCGCAAGCTCGTCGACGAGGGCATCGCCCCCGCCCATATCCGGGCCGGACTCGAACGGCACCGCGCCAAGGGGCTGCACCCCAGCACCCTGCCGAGCCTCGTCCACGAGGCGATGAACGCGACCCCCGCCACGCCAACCGCGCCGGTTGCCCACAGGGCGTGGACAAATCCCACCGACGTTGAAGCCGCCTTCGGAGGTGACCTCTGACCGCCACCCTCACCCGAGAGCCCCACCGGGTCGGCCCGCTCGCCGACCGGCTCAACGGCATCCTGGCCAGCCGCGGGATCGACCGCGCCACCGCTGCCACCGAGGAACCGCAGGCCGAGCCCATCACCGCCCTGGAGCTCGCCGACGCCCGGATCCCCGCCCGCTACCGCAGTGCCCTGGCCGACCACCCGCAGGTCACCGCCTGGGCCGACCAGATCGCCCGCGCCGGACGCCCCGGCCCCGGCGGGCCCGGCATCGCCGAAGGCCCGTCGCTGCTGATCGCCGGCCCCACCGGCACCGGCAAGACGTACCAGGCGTACGGCGCCATCCGCGCCCTCCTCACCCGAGGTGTGCGCCTGCGCTGGGAAGCCACCACAACCGCCGACCTCCACGCACGGCTCCGCCCCCGTGTGGGGCACGACGCCGAACGGGATCTGCAGACGCTGGCACGCTGCCCTCTGCTGCTCCTGGACGACCTCGGCGCGGCCAAGACCACCGAGTGGACCGAGGAGGTCACCTACCGGCTCATCAACCACCGGTACGAGCGCATGCTCCCCACCCTCATCACCACCAACCTCCCCACCGCCGAGCTGCGCATCGCGCTCGGAGACCGCGTCGCGTCCCGCCTCGCCGAGATGACCGAGCGCGTCGTCCTCACCGGCCCGGACCGACGCCGCACCGCGCCTCCCGTCTGACGACAGCCGCGCCTTCCCTGCCCACCTCGCCTCACCCGCCCGTGTACAGGCATGCCCTCGACCGCGCGGGCACTTGGAGAACTCCGGCATGACACCTCGCAACACCGCGCCCGTGAGCGCCGAAGAGACCGCCACGTCGTTCGTGGCGCACTGGACAACTTCCTCCGTGGCAGCCCTGTCGCTGCTCGTCCCCGCCGCCCTTGCCGCTGGTTGCCTGCTGTGGCAGAGCGCCCGAAAACTTGCCAACGGGCGGCGACGTGGAACCGTCGCAGATTGGGTCGCCGCCATCGCTGCTGTCGGCTGCACCGCCTACAGCGCCAGTACCAGTTGGCGATTCGCCGCCGACTACCTCGACATGCACAACACCGTCGAGCGCTGCGCCTTCTTCGCCATCGGGGAACTCGCCATGGTCGCCAACGCGGTGATAGCCCGCCAGAACCTGCACGGACCACGGCAGGCCGCTGGCATCCCTGCTGTCCTCATCTGGGTGCTCGCCGCCGTGCTGACCGTCCCCGCCTACGCCGAGTACGGCCTCGTCAGCGGCACGTGGAACGGCTTCTTCGGGCCGGTGATGGCGGCAGCGATGTGGCACCTGGCCATGGGGACCGAACGGCGTCATCGGACTCCCGGCATCGATCGGCCGCGTAAGGCGTTCACCGCGAGCGCCTCCACCATGTGAACACCGCAGCGATCACACACTCATGCCGCCCCGTGTCCCCGTGAACGCCCCTCGCTCCCTCACCGCAAGTCCCACCGCACCAGCCCTGGAGAGATCTGGCTTGCCCTCCCCCGCCCCGAAAGCCCCGTCCGCCATTCGCGGCGGACGCACCATCCGCGTCGGCATCGCCCTGCTCGCCGTGGTCGCCTTCGCCCTCTCCTACGACGCGCTGCGCCAGATGGCCGTCGCCGGCCACGTGCGCGGCCTGCTCACCTACCTCTTCCCGCTCGTGATCGACGGCTTCATCGCCATCGGTATCGTCGCCCTGATCATCCTCCGCACCGCCCCGGTGAGCTCCCGCTTCTATGTATGGATGCTCGTTGGCGTAGCCACCGGCACCAGCATCGGGGCCAACGTCGTACACGCCGTCGGCCTCAACGAGGGAACCCGCCTCCGCCTCAACAACGCCACCGCGGGCGCTCTGTCCGCCATCGCCCCGCTCGCCCTCGCCGGCGCCGTCCACCTCTACCTCGTCATGAACCGCCACCTCGCAAGCGGCGCCATGGCGGAAGCATCCCCGGCCACGCCGCCCGCCGCATCCGCCACGCCAGGGGACGACCGCCCGATCCGCCAGGAGCAAACGGACGACGACGCCACCGCTCCCTCCACCAAGGCCAACTCCGCGCCCGAGGCGAACACCACGATCACCAAGTCGCCCCCAGCCAAGGCGAATCGGAAGAAGGGTGAGCGCAAGACCACTGCTCCCGACACGGTGCTGTGGTCAACGGCCCGCGCCATCGGCGCCGAACAGGGCACAGTGCCCCGCACCACCCTGGAGGCCGCGATCAGGGCCCAGGGCTACACGATCCAGAAGGACCGCGCCAAGGAGATCGCCAACGCCGTCACGGCGGAACTCGCCTCCGCCGCCAACACCGACGCTGCTGCATAACCGCCACGGCGGAATGCCCGGCGTGGCGGAAGACCACCCCGCCAATGCCGGGCGCCGCCACGCGAACTCCGCCACCTCTACACACACCGCTCGGCGGCTCTTCAACTCGATTGCGCCAACAGCTCATCCAACGACGCCGCGGTACTTCCTCACGCCCTCCACCAGGGCGACGAACAGCGCTTCCTACCCGGCTCCACGACCCCACACACACGCCCACTTCCCGCACACCCCTGAGGACACACTCCATGCCCGACCAGCACCACGAACCCCTCGCTGCCCAGCAGGCGATATCCACCATCTCAGCCCCAGACAGCACAGCAAGTTGTCGGGTAAGGAGTCCTTACCCGGCCTCCGCCCCGAGGGGGACGGAGGCGTCCGGCGTAGCGCCGGAGTCGGCCGGCCCGGGGGGACCGACCGAGGAAGGGGACGACACCAAGTCGTCGCATACTGTGCAGCCGTCCGCGCCGCGTCGCCGCATGCGTCAGTCGCGTCTGCGTAAGCGCCGTGTCCATCCGCGCTACAGCGACAGCGAGTTCGCCAAACTCGCACGCGCCGCCGACATCAGCCAGATGCCGGTCGGCGGTTACGTCGCCGAGGCATCACTGGCCGCCGCCCGCGCCGAGGACCCCTCGGCCGCGGTCGCCGACTACCGCGCCATGGTCAAGGCGCTGATGGCTGCCAACGGACAACTCGGCGGAGTCGGCAACAACCTCAACCAGCTCACCTGGCACCTCAACAAGGACGGCGCGTGGCCCCAGCCCGACACCGTCCGCCGCCTCCTGGAGCGCATCGAAGCGGCCATCGCCACCATCGACACCGCAGTCGCCCAGGTCGTAGAGGGACGGTGAACCGGTGATACCGAAGATCATCCTCGGCAAGGGCGACACCCGCCGCCTGATCGCCTACCTCTTCGGCAAGGGCACCGCCAACGAACACGTCGACCCGCACCTGGTGGCGTCCTGGAACGACTTCGCACCCGACCCCGGCCGCAGCCCCCACCGCGACCCCAAGGAGGTGGAGAAGCAGCTCCACACCCAGCTCGACCAGCCAGTAGCCGTGCTCGGCCGCCGGGCACCCAAGACCACCGTCTGGCACTGCCCGGTCCGCGCCGCACCCGAGGACCCGATCCTCACCGACGACCAGTGGGCCGAGATCGCCCGACGGATCGTGGCCGCCGCCGGCATCGCCCCCGCCGGAGACACGGAAGCCTGCCGCTGGGTGGCCGTACGCCACGCCGACGACCACATCCACATCGCCGCCACCCTCGTCCGCCAGGACGGACGCCGCCCCCAGCGGGACTACGACATCCGCGCCGTGCAACGCGAAGCCCGCCAGATCGAAATCGACTACGGGCTCCGCCGGTTGAAGCCGGGCGACGGCACCGCCGCCAAGCGCCCCACCAGCAAGGAGCACTTCAAGGCCAAGCGCCTGGGCCACGACGCCACATCCCGCGAGATCCTGCGCCTGCACGTCCGCCGCGCGATGGCCGCCGCCTCCACCGAGGCCGAGTTCTTCGCCCTGCTGGAGGCGACCGGCGTGACCGTGCGCCTCAAACTCGGCCCGTCCGGCGACGCGCTCGGCTGCAACTTCGCCCTGCCCGGCGACACCAACGACAAGGGCGAGCCCGTGTTCTACGCGGGTTCCACCCTCGCCAGCGACCTCTCCCTGCCCAAGATCCGCCAACGCCTCGCCACCACCAGCCCCGAACCAATGGCCGTCCGGCCGGGCAACCCCTGGCACCAGGCCACCGCCGCCACCGAACGCATCCCCCACCACCTCACCCGCAGCGACGACGAAGCGGCCCAGGGCCAGCTGGCCGCGCTCGGCGGAGCACTCGACCTGCTCCCGCTCACCGCCCCCGCCGCAGCGAGGGCCGAACTCGAACGAGCCGCCGTCGCCTTCGAGCGCGCCACCCGCTCCCGCGTCGCCGCCGACCACGCCAGCGCCCGCGTCCTGCGTCGCAGCGTCCAGGCGATCTGGAAGGACCCCGCACGGCATGGGGACAACGCCGGGCTGGCGATGCTGCTGGACGTCGCGCTCACCGCGGTCGCCTACGCGATGCACTGGCACCGCACCCGCCAGCACGCCCAACAGCAGGCGGCAGCCGAACAGACCCTGATCCACCTGCAGGCCGCGTACGCGCAGGTCACCGGACCGGTCCTGGCCGGCCTCGCCAGCCGGGCACCCAGTCCGCAGACCAAACGCCGCTACGCCCACCACCTGAAGCAGGCGGCCCCCGGGCAGGCCGAGCGCATCCTGGCCGACTCCGCCTGGGACGCCCTGGCCACCGTGCTCGCCGAGGCGGAAGCAGCCGGGCACAACGCGACCGCGATCTTCGACCGCGCCCTCAACCAGCGCACGCTGGACGACGCCCACAGCCCCGCACGAGCACTGACCTGGCGTATCCGCCGCCTCGGCGAACGCCACGCGCCCGGCCCACGAGCCCAAGCAGCCAACGCACACCGCACCGCCAAGCACGCCACCGTTCCGCACCCGCAGGAGCCTCAGGCACGGCGGCGCTGATCACCTCTGCGCCCGGCCGCCGCCCTCAGCGACGTCCTCGTACGGCGCTTCCGCCGCAGCACCCACCTGCCCGCCCCGGAAAACCCCCAGGACGAGCCAAGCACCGCGCCCCGCCCTCAGCGCCCGCCGCACAACCCGCGAACGGGGCAGCGAACGACACCGCTCGTCTTGCCCCCCAGCACCACCTGTCGGCACACCCCCGAACCGCTCACAAGCACAACCGATCTCACGACACCACACAAGGAATGCCCATGCCCCAGTTGTCCGTTCGCCTCGAAGTCGTCGTCTTCATCACCAACGTGGACTTCGACCGTCACGACGACCCGACGCGCCCGTACCACCGCGATGGACGTCCGTTCACCGTCGCGCACGACCTGCTGACCACCTGCACCCCGGCAGAAATAGCCGCCGCCAAGGCACAGATGCGGCTCGAAGCCGAATGGCAGCGTGAACTCGACGCGATGCAGGATGCCTTCGTCGAGCTGCTCATGAAGTACTTCGCCAAGCTCCCCAAGGGATCCGTGGTCAGCGACGCCGTTGCCATCATGACCGACGAGGACTACGCGGAGTACGAACGCCTCGTCAAGATCGTCGCTGCGGAAGACACCCTTGAATACCGCGCCCTGCACGGAGAGAACTGACCGGGCGCACACCAACGGCGGCCCACCCAGTGGGCCGCCGTTGCGGCAGGACTAAAGCGGCTGCCAAGAAGCCGTGCTCGGCTCCGGGGCTCCCACGTGAGCAGCGGGTCCCCCCGGCGTTGAGGCCGGGGACCCGCTGCTTGTTGAGCGAGGTGCTCGGCGCGATCGGCTCTTGCACCGGCTGCGGCCAGCCGATGCGCCGCCACGGGACCGGAGCCGCCCACGCCTGCCGATCCCGCCTCATGACCCCGTAGACCTGACCACCGTGGCCTTGGCGACCGCTTCGCGCACGTGGGCATCGACAAGGCCGGGGCTACCAGAGACCACGACGACCACCGCCCCGGTGCGGACGGCCGTCTGCTTGACGATGCTGCTGCGCCTGCCAGCGGTGAAGGTAAGCAGCTGGCTCCACTGCTCGTCGCCCAGCTGGCGGGCGACGAGCACCTTCTGAGTCGTGACCGTGACGGCGGTACCGCCAGCGAGGACCTGGTAGGTGGGGCAGGAGGTCATCGCCTCGAAGATCCGGCCCACGCTCCGGGAGAGTTTGTCCTCGGTGTCGCTGTACAGCTCCTCGGTCAGCTCAGAGTTGCTGCCGCCGGCGTAGGTGAAGGACGACTTGGCCTTGCGGGGGAAGGCGAGGCTTGCGCCGGCCGCCGCGTCGCTGCCGAGCTTGGCCAGCGCAGGGCAGCCGATCACGGTCACGTCGTCGTGCGCCGCGGTGCGCTGTGGCATGCGGGTGTAGTCCCCGCCGAGGTCGCTCTCGTCCAGGAGCCGCTTGGCCAGTGCGGTCGAGGACAGGGGAGTGGGCGCCGGGGCACTCTGGCCGTCCGGGTGCACCGGGACGGTCGTGGAGGACGTCGGGCCGGAGAAGGTGGCGCTGCCACGGGAACAGCCCGTCAGGGCCAGGACGGCGAGGGCGCTGAGGCTGAGGACGGTCGTGGTGTGAACGCGCATAGAAACCCCTTGGTGGCCTGCGAAGCGGACGGTCTGACCAGGCCGGCCCTCCGGGCGCCGGCAGTACGAAGGGGGACGGGGTTTCGGGAGGTCAATGGCCGAGGTGGCGCAGGCCCTCTTCGAGAGTGGGGTGGAACCGGTCGACGGGACCGGAGTGGCGGTTGAACCAGACCGCATCCAGGCCGGCCTCCTGCATCTCGTGGCCAGCCCTGCAGCGCAGCCATATCGAGCCGTCGCGCATGCACAAGACGATCCAGTCCCGGTACATGCCGCACTCGGGGCACGTACGGACCTCACCGTCGACGACGAGCGGCTGCAGCCAGCGCATCATCATCCCGGCCACCTCCTGGCGCGACGGCACCCGCAACTCCGGCGGCAGGAAGTCGGGCACAGCCGCTTCCTCCGCGACAGGGTCCTGTGAGGTCGGCTCGGGGCAGTCGGGCCACGGCTGCGCGGACTGCAGCCGCAGGAGCAACTCGTAGCCCGCACGCTGGGCTTCACGGAATGCACGGTCCTCACGAGCGCGTCGAAAGAACAAGACTCTCTCCTTTTCTGTCATCGGGCGGGTGCGGGGGCGCACCGCGTCTGACCTGCTACCACTCGGGAGATCAGCGACGAGCCGCGCAACAGCGGCACCTCTGGGGCCGGGCGTCGTCAGCTGCAGCGGACGACGGTGAGCCGCCCCTCCGCGCTCTCGGGCACAGTGTGGCGAGGCACCGGGACCGGGGAGGCGAGTGAGGACGCGAACGCGGCCACCAGGTCATGCGGAACGCTGGCGCTGAAGCTGGCACACCACAAATACGGCGCGCCGAGCACGGGCTCCGCCCACACCTGCCACCCCACCAAGTCAGGCCGCGGGACGGCATCCTCGATGAGCGGCGGCAGCATCTCCAGGGAGACACAAGCGGAGAACCCGGGATCCGTGGCAGTGGTGCGGTGGCGGTCCACGTCGCGGATCCAGCCCCGGAAACTCAGCGCGTCGAGGACCGTCTCGGGCCCCTCGAAGGCGAGGTCGGGCGCCTCACGGCCGTCGATCGCCACGAGGAGATCTGCAAGGGCCTCGTAGGAGACGCCCGTGGTGAAGTACGCGTTCCACTCCGGCATCGCGGAGGCGGCATGCCCTCGGGCGCTCAGCTGCCAGGCAACGGGCAGACCGCCCAGCTCGAACGGGTAAGCCGCGAGGATCCACTCGGCGCCACGCAGCCCGTCCGGGCTTACATACAGAAGGGTGTGACGGGAGGTGGGCCACATGCGCCAGCCGAGGTCGGACAGGGTGTCGCCGATCCGCTCGGCGAGCACACCGTCGTCGCCGGCCAGATGACGCGGGGTGACCCAGTACACCGGGTCCGGCAAGTTTGGTCGGGAGCGGTCGCTGGAGTGGTGCGGGAGCAGGGGCGCCTCCATGGGCTCGGGGGGTAGAACACTGGCCGTCCAGGATCACCAGCATCACCTCGCTGACCAGGTCTTCCGGCAAGGTGTTGCAGGTTGACATGGCTGTGCAGCTGTGCGCCAGTCGTTTCGGGGGCTTTGCTGTCTGCCTGTGGCGAACTGGTGTCCGCCGACATCGAACCCAGTCCGTGGAGTTCCTTGCCATCCAACGCAGTCGTCGCAGGTCACGGCGCTGGTGAGCGGGGACGGCCTCACCAACGCCCTTGCCAATCAAGTTAGTCGCCGCAGGTCAGCGCGGGGCGGACGACTGGATTCGCTGCCCAAGGACAACTGGCAAATAGGTGAACAAGCTTGCCCAAAGAAGCGAGCCCCGCCCATCGCAGCTCCGGCATGTGATCGTCAGCGGGGTGGCACCCCGCCACCGCGCAGGCGGCACTGGCGATCCCTACGGGTGCCATCGCCGGTGCGGGAGCAAAACAGCGTGCGCGTTGCGCGCAGGCTGCTGATAGTTGCTGCATGGATGCGATTGACGCTGCGCGTGCCGTTGCCGAGGAACACCACCCTGACGCCCGCGCGGCGTTCCTGGGAGGCAGCGTCATGACGGGCCGCCGTACGGCGATGTCGGACCTCGACATTGTGGTGCTCCTGCATGGAGCCCCAGCCCCGTGCCGGGCAAGTTTCCGGCACGATGACTGGCCGGTGGAGCTGTTCGTGCACACCGAGGCAACTTGGCACACATACGTCGAACGGGAGGTACGCAAGCGCCGATCACCCCTCCTGTGGATGTGTGCCGACGGGCTGCTGCTCTTCGACACCGACGGAGTCGGTGCGCGCCTCGCCGCTGAAGCCCAGAGGCTGGCAGCGGCCGGACCGCCCACCGTGCCGGCCGAAGAGATCGAGGACCGCCGCTACGCGATCACCGACCTCCTCGACGACCTCTCGGGCAGTGCCGACCAGGGCGAGCGACTGTTCATCGCTACCGAACTTGCGCGGCGAACCGGCGAGTTGGCGCTGGCCATTGGCGGATCTTGGGGTGGAGGCGGAAAGTGGCTGGCACGACGTCTTGAGTCCACGGCGCCGGGGCTCAGCATGCGTCTGCATCACGCCCTTCACCAGGTGCTGGAGGGGCGGGATGATTCCCTCGTCGGTGTGGTGGACGAGGTACTGGAGCAGGTCGGCGGCCGGTTGTGGGACGGCTACAAGCGCGGTGGCGGGACACCGTGAGCGGGCACGGCACACCAGCCAGTACCCGCTGGTTCTGGTGACCGTGGGCGGACTGGGATCGACCGGACAACCGCTGCCTCGCTCGGCGCCGACAGAGGCGGGCGGAGCGCAGAAATGGTTCGAGAGAGGTGGTGAGGCGCTGGCACCCTGGGGCGATGTTGTTCAAGCTCACCGGGTCCAGTTGCTCGGGCAAGACGACGCTCGCCTACGCCGCCGCCAGCAGGCTCCAGCAGATCGTCGTGCACGACTTCGATGAGCTCGGTGTGCCGGAGGGTGCCGACCTGCACTGGCGTCATCGCATGACCGAGATGTGGGTGCGACGCGCGCTGGAGTACCAAGACCGCGGCATCGATGTTCTTCTCACCGGGCAGTCCCCCTTGGGCGAACTCCTCGCCGTGCCCTCCGCCCAGCTGCTGGACGGCATCGCCGTGTGCCTGATCGACGTCGCCGACGACCTCCGGCGCGTTCGCCTCGCCGAGCGCGACCCCGGCCGGTGGGACGCCCCGGCCGTCGATGCCTTCCTCGGCTGGGCCGCGTGGCACCGCAAGCACGCCCTCGACCCCCGTCACCGACCCGACGTCATAATCGACAACAGCTGGCCCGAGATGGCCTGGCACCGCTGGACCGGGTGGCACGCCGATGATCCCCGATGGCGCACTCAACTGCTCGACACCACGGACCAACCAGTCACGAAATCCGTTGTTCAGGTCGAGCGGTGGATCACCCAGCAGCGCGACGCGCATCAGGCTGGCCAACTCGCCCTGGACAACGGTTGGGTTTCATGATCCGTTCGGACGGTGCGGGCACGCCATCGAAGGTCTCGCTCGGTGCCAACGCCGAGCGGATTTGCTGTCCCTTCTCATGACCCTCGATCGCGGCCCCGACAACGCGCCTGCCGGTCGCATCGAGAGCAAGCAGAACGGCGCCGACTCACACCAGCGAGTCGGCGCCGCGCCTGATCTCAGAGGTCGATGCGGGCGACCTTGCGGCCCACCTTCAGGTACAGCTCGGCACCTTCAAGTGCCCCTACCTCGCTCACGACTTCGCTAAGCGTCTGCTGGACAGAAGCCTCGGCGAGAGGCGTGGCCTGCTGCTCTCCGTCTGACTCGCGGATCAGGCGAAGGCCCTTCTGCTGAGCCACACGGCGCACAGCGGAGATGCTGGGAGCGAAGTCCAGTGTCCGGCTGACCAGCGCGCCGAGCGTCTCGTCGGCGTGGTCCTTCAGGGAGACGACGGGGAGGTTCTGGGTGTCCCCGAAGGAGCGCTTGGAGAAGCGCGCCGTGAACTCCGCGCGGGCGGCGGCAGCGGCGTCCAGGCCGTGGAGCGCGGCCACCACCTCGCCGGCCAGGATGCGCTTGACCGCCATCGGGTGCGCGGTTCCCGCCTCCAGGCGCTTGGTGACCACGCGGATCTCGTCGTCCGTCCACTCGGTGAGCAGCTGGAGGTACTGCTCGGTCAGGTGGTCGGGGATGGACATCAGCCGACCGTAGACGTCATCGGGCGACGCCGTCAGGCCCACGTAGTTGCCCTTGCTCTTGCTCATCTTCGTGCCCGTGCCGTCGGTGCCCTCGATGAGCGGGGTGGTGATGACGACCTCGGGGGTCTGGTCAGAGATCTCCATGACCTTGCGGCACATCTGGAGGTTCAGCAGCTGGTCCACGCCGCCGAGTTCGACGTCGGCGTCAATGGCTACCGAGTCCCACGCCATGACGACGGAGTAGACGAACTCGGCGACGGACAGCCCGTGGCCCTCGGCGAGCCGGGTACGGAAGTCCTCGCGCTGGAGCGACATGGAGACCGGCACACGGGCGAGGACCCCGACGAGTTCCGGCAGGGTGACCTTGTTGAGCCACTCGCCGTTGAAGCGCAGGCTGGCGCGCTCGAAGTCGATGAACGGCGTGACCTGCTGCTGGTAGCCGCTCAGGTTGCGGGCGATGTCCTCGTCGGTGAGGGGCGGTCGCTCCGAGGACCTTCCCGACGGGTCACCGATCTTGGCCGTGACGTCACCGATGATGAAGACGACGTGGTGGCCCATCCGCTGGAACCGGCTGGCGATGATGATCGGCACCGCGTGCCCGAGGTGAACGTCGGGCGAGGTCGGGTCGATGCCGTACTTGACGACGAACGGACGCCCCGCGTCCCGTGCGGCTTCGATCTTCTCGGCGAGCACCGCGGCCGAGGGGATCAGGTGGTTCACGCGCCCCTCGACCAGGGCGGCCTGCTCCTGGGGGAGAGGTCGGAGAGGTCCAGGGAGCGCCGTGCTGTTGTCTCGCCCAGCAGCTGCGCGACCGTATAGTCCACGCCCAGGTCCGCTCCATCGAGGATGTGCATGACACGGGTGACGGACTCGCTCAAACGGCTCATGGCGCCTATACGCTCCTGGGTCGGACAACTGGCCTGACCAGTAGGGATGGGAAGCGGCGACTTTATCGACTGCGTGGTGGTCCAGCGCATCGAATTTTCGGGCCCGTGGCTACATCGGGCAGGTCAGCGATAGCCAACGGATCCGGTGAGTTCCTCGGCATCGGCGTCCACCACCCGTCGCACGGCTCACGGCAGGTTCTCCCATCCACGAGTGAGTTTCTTGATTGCCACCGCTGCCGCACGCTCCGTATCCTGCTGGGCAACGCGTTGACGGAGACGAGTAGCCACGGATCACGTGAGCAGAGAGAGCCGCCGGAAGCTGGGAAGGCGGTCTCGCGCCCCGAGGTGAAGACCCTCCTGAGCGCGGGGAGGAACGACCCCGACTGGTGGTCCAATGCCCCGCCGGCCGGCCCCCGTCACCGGGCCTGAATGAGGCCGCCACTCTGTGGCGGCGAAAGTGCGGTGGCACCGCGAGTTGCCCTTCTCGCCCGCACTCCCAAGGGATCATGACGAAGTCCTTCGGAGGACCCGAATGATCCACCGCCGCGTACACGTCTCCAACCTGCGAGAACACGTCGGCCGTACCGTTTCCGTCTGCGGATGGGTGAACACCCTCCGCCTGCAGCGCAAGATGCAGTTCGTCATCGTGCGCGACCACACCGGCATGGTCCAGGTGACCCACAAGCGCGACGATGGGCCACTGGAGGCCCAGCTCGAAGCCCTCACATCCGAGTCCGCCGTCAGGATCACCGGCCGCGTCGTCGACGCTGCCCAGGTCAAGCTCGGCGGCCTGGAGATCGTCCCCGAAGCGGTCGAGGTCCTGAACCCGGCCGCCACGCCGCTGCCGATCGATGACCACACAGGCTTGGAGCAGCGGTTGGACTGGCGCTTCCTGGACGTGCGCCGCCGTCCCGCCACCCAGCTGATGTTCGCCGTGCAGACCACCCTGGAACAGGGTATGCGCGAGTACGCCTACGCGCAGGGCGCCACCGAGATGCACACCCCCAAGCTCATGGGCACTGCCTCGGAGTCCGGCGCGGAGGTCTTCAAGCTCGGCTACTTCGGCCGCAGCGCCTTCCTGGCGCAGTCGCCGCAGTTCTTCAAGCAGATGGCGATCGCGGCCGGCGTCGACAAGGTCTTCGAGATCGGGCCGGTCTTCCGTGCCGAGCCGTCGTTCACCTCCCGGCACGCCACCGAGTTCACCGGCGTCGATGTGGAGTTGGCCTGGATCGACGGGGTCGAGGACGTGATGGCGTTCGAGGAGCAGATGCTCGCCCACGCGATCGCCAAGGTCGCCGACGCGCACGGCGAGGCGATCACCGAACACTTCGGCGTCGAGGTCACCGTCCCCACGTCGCCCTTTCCCTGCATCACCATGGCCGAGGCGCACGAGATCCTACGTAAGGGCGGCTGGGACCCCGCAGGCGTCAAGGAAGACCTGGACCCGGAGGGCGAGCGGGGTATTTCGGCCCACATCAAGGAGGCCACCGGGCACGAGTTCGTGTTCATCACGCACTACCCGGTCGGCATCCGGCCCTTCTACCACATGCGACCTGCCGACGACCCGAGTGTGACCTTGAGTTTCGACCTGCTGTGGAAGGGCCTGGAGGTCACCACCGGCGCGCAGCGCGAGCACCGGTACGACGTGCTGCTGAAGCAGGCCGCCGAGAAGACCATGAGCACCGAGCCGATGCAGGACTACCTGAACGCGTTCCGGTACGGGTGCCCGCCGCACGGGGGCCTCGGCATGGGCCTCGGCCGGGTGCTGATGGTCATGCTCGGCCTGGACTCGATTCGCGAGGCGACCTTCCTGTTCCGCGGGCCGAACCGGCTTACTCCGTAACCCGGTTGCGGCTGCGTCCCACGACACGGGCAAGCGCCTCGTGTCGTGGGACGCCGTCTCAGTAGCGGATATTGCGCAGGTCGTGCATCCACGCCTCGGAGGGGTTCTTGTCCCAGTAGGCCCGCAGTGCCAACTCCCGCTCGGAGAAGCATCCCTGGTGGCACAAACCACCGTGGGAGAGGGTGACGCTCATGGCGAGCTCCGACTCGGTGGTGACCCAGTGCGGTGTCAGAGCGTGGCTCCACAGCTGATCTCCGGGCCGCATGGTGACGGAGTGGCGATCGGCCGCATCGTGCTCGGGCGGCTCTTCGCCGGTCGTCTCGCCGATGACCGCGGCCTCGGCCGACAAATGCTTGTCGGGGTCGAGGTAGCTGTGGAACGTCTTGGTGCCGTGGACCTGCCAGACCAGCCCGTGCGAGTTGTCGTTGTGGTACGTCGAGGACGCACCCTCGGTGGACAGGAACAGGATGGGTGCCAGGCGCTGCCAGATGAAGCCCCGGGCGGACAGGTGGGTGCGCCAGGGGATCATCACCTCCTCCTGAAAGCCGCTCAGGAGGTCGTGGTAGAAGCGACTGAGATTGAAGTGCACCAGCCGGAACGGCCAGGTGACGATCTCTTCGAGCGGGGCGGTGCGGAAGGCGGCGGTACGGTCCATGCGCACCTGCCAGTCGTCGTCCCCGAGGATGGTGAACCGGACCTCCTCGTCCTTGCGGACGTGGTCCAGAACGTCGGCGGCCGGCAGGAACATGTAGTCGATGGGAACGTCCAGCGGGAAATTCGGCGGCTGCCGCCATCGGTGGGTGAAGTCGTCGGGTGTCGTGATCGTCATAAGGCAGTCCATGGAGTCGTATGCGGCGAGCCGCCCTCACGCCTGCGCAGTGCACGACGCACTGTGGTCGTCGGACGCGGCGGAAGCGCGGCAGATGGCAGCGCAGTCCGGGGTCACCTGGTCCTGTGCCGGAGCGGTCAGGAACTGTCTGATCTCGGCACGGGGCGCGTGGACGCTGACCGACGCCTGGCCGTAAGGGCAGCGGCGCATGTGGCCGTCAGCGGACACGTACGCGGTCGCCGAGCGGCACGGCCAGCGCTCGCCCCCTGTGGCGGGCAGTTGAAGATCCCGCAGCTCGCCGAGGTACTCCCGGTACCGGTCGGACAGATGGAAGTAGCGGCCCAGCACGTCGGCGTCGAGATGTTGCTGGACCAGATAGTCCTGCACCGACTTGCCGTCGCGGCGCAGGGCACGCTCGTCGAGGACCACCGGGCTGAACTGGACCTTCACTCCTGCGTCAGATACGAGGCCGGCCAGGTCCCGGCACTCGCTGTCGCTCAGGCCCCAGCAGGTGACGTGCAGGATCTTCGTCTCGGTGCTGATCGCGCGCAGCGTGTCGATGCCGGAAGCCGCTGTGCGTGTAGTGCGTCCCAGCAGCATCGCGCCTTGTGAGTCGGCGGAGACGGTCACGTTGGCCAGCAGATGCGCCAGCGTGGAGAGGGTGACAACCTCGGCCACGGCCCGAGCTGAGGTCACCATCGACACTGACATACCGAACTGGCGGGCCAGCCGTACGAGCTGTCTGAGCTGCGGGTGGTGGGTCGGTTCGCCGCCGGTCAGGCATACCCCGTCCGCGCCCATCTCCTTCAGCCGCGACAAGGTGCGGGCGTAGGTCGCGGTGTCGAGGAAGCCGTGAGCGCGGTCGGCACGGAAACAGAAGCCGCAGGCTACCTTGCAGTGCCCTGCCGTGGAGATCAGCGCCGTGCGAACGTGGGCGTTCATTGCACCCCCGTGTTGTCCCACACGGCGATCTCCACGGTGCTCGTGTAGAACGCGCACATCTCGGGGTCCGGGGTATCGCCACCGATGAGGGCCTGCTCGTTGCGGGACGGGCCGCCACAGATCGCGAGCGCCGGGCAGTTCCCGCACTCGAGGATGGGAGCGACCTTCTTCGCCACGCCGGTCAGGCTGTCCGGATCGGCTCGCACCTCATTGAGGGTGCGCAGGAACGACGGCTCGGTGAAGTTGATGTCGCACAGGCTGACCCGGTTGCCTGGCAGCAGGGCGGCGTTCAGGCTGCGGTCGCCTTGCATGTGGTCGAGCAGCATCGGCCGACGGGTATCCAGGGCCTGGAAGGCGCGGTCCAGGACGGAGAACAGCATCCCGCCCCGTGCCAGGGCGGTCAGCCGGGCCTCGTACAACTCGCGCGCCAGGTCGGCGCCGTTGACTTGCCAGCGGCCCGCAGTCGGGATGGGCGTGTTGACGTAGATGAACTTCAGCCCGAGGTCATCGATGATCCACCGGACGGTCTCGCCGAGGCGTCCGATGTTCGCGGCCGTCGGAGTGAGGTTGCAGCCCACGTGCAGCCCATCGGCCTGGACAAACCGGGCGACGTTACGGCGAATCCGGTCGTCCGCGGGCTGGCCGCCGAGCAGAAGGCGGTGCGCGGAGTTGATGCCCGGGGGGCCATCGATGGAGATACCGACTCCATACTCGTACGCCACGAAGTGGTCGAGGGCATCGTCGGTCAGACGGGCACCGTTGGTGACGACTGTGCGCCGCACCCTCGCCACGTCGTAGCGGTCGGCGAGCGTGTCGGCGAGCCGGTCGCCGTACTGCATGAGGTCGAAGCGGATGGTCGGCTCGCCGCCGAACCACTGGATGGACACCTCTTCCTGCCCGGCGTTCTGCTCGAACAGGAACTCCAGCCCTTCCGAGAGCTCTTCCTTCGTCATGTCCGGCTTGCCGGTGTTGGTGTCGACGAAGCAGTAGGTGCAGGCCATGTTGCAGCGGTCGGTGAGGACCACGCGCAGACCGCTGATGCGAGAGGGGCTGGCGTCCAGGCCGAGGAATCGAAGACGGTCACGGAGTGCTTCGCGCCGGTCGGCCACGGGGCCGCCGGGGGTGAAGCCAAGCCCGGCAAGGGCTTCATGAGTCGCGGTCGGGGGGACCCCGGCGAGGTCGTGGACCTCGCCGGAGTCGATGAACACACTGTCCAGCGCGACCGGGTCGAGGAGAACCGCTTCCCCGTCCCGCTCGTACTGGAAGTACTTCCCCCACAGCATCCGGGGGACGGCCATGTGGTCAGGCCGCCGTTTCCTCTTCGGCGATCCCGAGTTCGCCCATGACCTCGCGGACCTTCTCCTCGGCGGCGGCCTGGAGCTTCGCGGAGGTGGCCGGCGAGCCGCCGTCGGCGAGGACGATCACACCGGGCAGCGTCGGGTTCGGCGCGATAACCGTGATGCCGGCCGGGTCGGTACCGATGACTATGATCGCGTTCTTCAGTTCGACCCAGTCGGTGCGCTCCTTGAGCGCCTCGATGATACGGCCCTGCTTCTCCTGGAAGGAGGCGCGCTCACCCATCCACACGCCCGCCTTGGACTTGGAGTCCACGACGTCCGCGTAGATCAGGTGGTCCTTCTTCTCTCGCCTGGCTTGAGGCATGGCTGATCCTTCCTCGTGCGCTGGATGTACTCGAACAACCCCCGGAGACCGGGCGGGTGCCGCCCCGCTCGGGGGGTGCGGGCGGGACGGCGCTTGGCAGCACTGCGACAACCGGGCACGGGGTTGTGCAGGCCCCCGGTCTTCAGCCCTCCGCTCTGCGGTGCAGAGCAGCGTGGTGAGACGTGGCTTCGCAGTGACGTGGTGACATCATGCTGACCTGCGAGGTCCTATTCGAGGACTCTGACAGGTCATCAAGAGGACTTGTACGGGACCTTGTTGCTCTCTGGTGGGTGCGTTTGCGCCACGATGAGGACATCGCATGCCGCTCTCTGACGAGAGCTCGTCCCGGAGGAGATCCATGGTGCGTCCTGCAGGCAACATCAAACTCAAGGCCGCCCGCCTCGCTGCCGGATACAACTCCCAACAAGCCTTGGCCGACGCCATCACCAAGGTGGCGCCAAGCCTCGGCATCAGGGGACTGGCCGTCGGCGTCCGACAGATCCGGCGCTGGGAATCCGCCTCACCGCCCTGGCCGCAGCCCGATGTGCACCGGGTCCTGACCCACCTCTTGGGGCAGACCATGGAAGACCTCGGATTCACACCTCCGTGGGGAAGCGCACGGACCCCGCCCAGCGCCGCGACCGGCGGCACCCCCCGCGCCCCGCTGGCCGGAGCCAGGTTGGCTTCCGTCCCCGCTCAAGGCGGAGCCGCAACGCAGCCAGCGAGTGTGGGCAGGGATTTCGAGGCTGTCACCCGCGCGCATAGGCACCTGTACTGGTCCGTCGCCCCCGCCGTACTGCATCCGGCGATTCTGGAGCATGCCCGTCTGGGGTGCGCCCTCCTCCCAGAGACGGCGACCCCAGCCCGTCAGACCGTCGCGGCCGCACTGGCCGAGTCCTACCTGCTGGCCGGCCGTATCGAGTTCTTCGACCTGCAACAGCCAGGACAGGCTTCAGAGACCCTCCTGCGGGCTCTACAGGCTGCCGGCGAAGCGGACGACCTGCTGCTCGGAGCGGCCATCCTCGCGCACATGGCCTTCATCCCGGGCTGGGCGGACGACCGGGAAGCCGCAGCTGAGCGCATGCTGGCCGCTCGTACCTACGCCCGCCGCGGGCAGGCGTCGGCGGAGTTCTGGGCGTGGCTGGATGCCGTAGAGGCGGAATGCGAGACCCGCTGCGGAGATCCTCACGCAGCCCTGCGCTTGATCCGCCACGCCGAGGACACACTCGCCGAGGGCTCCGAACATGCCACGCCCGACTGGGTGGACTGGTTCAGCCCTGTCCGCCTGTCCGCGTTCAAAGGCAACACGCAGTTGAAGGCCGGCCACTTGCCGCAGGCTCGCCAGACGCTCCTCGACGTACTCGACGGTCTGCCACCCGAGTCGGATAAACAGCGCACCGTCGTCCTTGGCGACCTCGCTGCGGTCGAAGCCGCGGACGGCAAACCGGAGGAGGCATGCCGATACGCCATCATGGCCCTCGACCAGTTGGCTATCACCTGGTACGCCACCGGCATGGATCGCATCCGCGAGGTCCGGCGCACGCTCGCTCCCTGGCAGAACGAGCAGTGCGTCCGGAACCTCGATGACCGTCTCTACGACTGGGGCACGACGGTCAGCGCCCTTCAGCGTTGAACTTGGCGATCTTCTCCGGCAGTTCCGCCAGCGAATCGATGCGCATCGTCGTGATCGCGTCCGCGTCCGGGTCGCGCTGTTGGATCGTGCCCCAGGGGCCGCGCCGGATGAGGGCGGTCAGGAGCCCCGCCTGTACGGCAGGGCGGATGTCGTTGTCGAGCCGGTCACCGACGTAAAGGATCTCGCCCGGCTCAGCAGGCGTCGCCTCAATGACGTGCTCGAAGAACCTCACGTCCGGCTTTGATGCCCCCCAGTCGTCACTGGTGGCGATCATGTCGGAAGGAAGGTCCAGGCCACGCAGCAGACCGCCGGCCCGCACGGTCTGATTCCCGGCGATGCCAACCCACAGCCCTGCTTCACGAAGGGCAGAGAGGGTGGGCCGGACGTCCGGGTAGAGGTCATCCTCGCCGAACCACTCCGGCTTCCCGGCAGCCGCGCGCTTCTCCCGCTCCTCAGTCAGGTCGAACCCGGGCCGGAACTCCTGGAACGTCTCGCGGTAGTCGCGCCCCTGCGCGATGACCGCCCCGAACATCGCCGCGAAGGTGTGCCGCGGCACCCCCAGCCAGTCCGCCCACGTCCCGTACTCCCGGGTCTCGTCAACAAGACACTCGCCCACGTCGAATACCACCGCACGAATCATGCTCCGCAGGTTAGACGGTTCGTCACGACGGGCGAAGCGGGCCTCTCGGACGGCAAAGGTCTCGACCGACGGCCGGTAAGCATTGGATCCGGGACATCCCGGAGGGGGGAGCCAAGAACACGGGCCGGAGCTACTGGACCTGGCCCGTGTAGAGCGTGTTCAACGTGGTGCTGGTCACCAGGACGGGCAGGAACAGCACATGGAAGGCGCCGAAGCCGAACCGGCCGAGGTACCTCGCTGGGTGCCGCAGCACCATCCGACCTGGCCCGGCAGCCGCCGGAGAGACCATTGCCGCATGGTGGTCATCACGCCGCCTGCCTCCGTAAGGCCGTGGGGTCGGCAGCGTCGACGACCGCCCACGGCGTCGTGATCAGCGCTCCGGTCCGGGCCTGCCAGGCGGCGAGGTTCGTCCTGTCCTCCGCCAGATGGCCCAAGCATCACGAGCAGGGGCGCGACGATCCCGGCCGCCCTCCCCTGCTCGACCGCAGCCAGAGCGTTGCGCCAGCCCTCGCACAGGACACGGCTCTCGAACGGCGCCGCCCGGTCGACGTACGTCTCGACCGTCTTCCAGCCAGCATCGGCGACTACGCACGGCGGCGCAGGCGTAACCCTGTCGGGGGCGCCCGGGAGGTCGCGCAGCTCCTTGCTGAGTCGCCGTCGCCCACGTCATAGACCCTCGTCGCGGCTGTGGGGGAGGATGCCCACTTCGAGGGGGTCTCAGGGCCACCTCCTCCGCGCCGCCAGCCACAGTTACTCCGGCGAGGGTTCGCCGGCCACTCGCCTGCGGAGCGATTCGACCTCGGCTCGCAGCGCGGTGTTCTCCTCTTCCAACTCTGCCTTGGTACGGCGGCTCACTGGAGCACGCCGAGGGCGTGTGTTCCGGCGGCTGGCGGGCGATGCGCTGGGAAGTTCCTCGAAGGGACCGATGGGCTCGAACGCCACGATCACCGAAGGATCTTTCCCACATTCCCTGCAGCGCGCCGCGCTATGCGGCCTGGTCTCGCTCAGGAGACACGCGACCTCCTGGATATGACCGCAGTAGAGGCGTACCCGCCAGCGCATGTAATCCGACGGAGACGGAGGCTGAAAAGGCCCCAAAAGCTCCCGAATCCTACTGGCAGTCTCAGCAGACAACGGTGGTGCACTGTCCACCACGCGACGAATGTACTCATCCCTCCGTTCTCTCTCGTCCTGGCAGCGGTGATCAGTTCGTGTGAGCCGATAGTCGGCCAGTGGTGTGCCGTGGCTTCCGTAATTGTTCGTCACGGTGCCGACGCTACGAGCCCGGCCAGGCCCCTGTGCCGGAAGAAGCTTGCGGCCACCCAATCCAGTGAGGGCCTAGGGCCCTGACCCAGTCCTTCCCTCGCCGTCGTAAGCAACGCGTCCTACTCGTATGTCTCCTTCCAGCGGGCACGGTGCCTACGGTCGCCCTGCCTGGGGACCGACAGCTCTGTCGAGCCGATCAGGCGAAGATTCCTGCCCATCCATGAGCTGTTGAATCGCGGCCAGGATCCCCTCCACCGCACCAGGTTCGGCTGCCAGGGCAGTCAGCGGGACTGACAGCCAGCCCTTGTGGCCTTTCTCTCGTTGCACCTCCAGCTTCTTCTCCAACTCGGGAACAGCCGGCAGAGACTCCGCGAACGCGGCCGCCCCGTCAAGGCCGAGGTGATGGGTGATCGATCCGAAACTGAAGGCAAGTTCCTCCTTCACGGGGTTGTCGTACAAGGACAGCGTCCAGAGCGGCACCTGCCGGCCTGCGACGGGATAGTAGACAGACATGCTCGAGTACTGGGCCGTACCGCCCTCCAACCGTCCCCTGGCAGCGGCGTGATCCAGCAGCGCGGTCGCGATCCGCCTCGGTTCCGGGGCGAGGCGAGTCCGTATCACCGTGTCCATGTCGTCACGCGTGGTCCTCTGCGCGGCGCGGCGACCGGAAGGGGACTTTGCCGCCGTGGCGACCTCCCCGTGGATGCGCGGGACCAGGACGCGAAGATCGCCGTCGCCTCGATACTGAGTCAACTCGACCGCGTACACGTCCGTCTGCCGCATCTGCCGGTTCAGAAACTCGACGATCGCCCTCAGCTCCAGCGGGATCCGGTCCGCGACGAACAGCAGCCGCATCTGCCCTGCGGCCAGCCGTTCCTCGACCATCGTCCAGAACTCCTCCGGGGAACGGTCGCCGAGCAGTTCCCCGTACGCCTCCTCCAGGGTCCGGCCGTCCGCGACGCAGGTCTCTTCGAATGAGCGCTGAAGCAGCGCTCCAGGCCAGTAACGCGCCCCGTTCGCCGCATAGTCGAGCATCTGGCCCACCACCTCACGCCGGATGCGCGTATCGCTCGCCCGCTTGACCTCCACGAGCGTCGGCACCCCGTCGGCGTCGACGAAGAGATGGTCCAGCCAGTACGCCGGCCCACTCTCGGCGCTCGTCGGGACGCCCATCTCCCGCGCCACCAGCACCAGCCGCAACGGCTGCCCGTCGGCCAGTGAGCCGAAATCCAGCACCCGCGGATGCCGCGCGAGGAGTTCCTGGAACTCCGCCTCGGTCTCGAATGCGGCTGGCTCCAGGGCCTGCAGATCGCTGCCCAGGACGAATACCGGCTGATCAGTCACTTGCTTCCCCACCCCTGTGATCTCGCGATCGTGTTCACTGATCGTTTCCGCATCGCTTAATACCGGAAGCCACCAACAGCAGCGACTCCATCGTCCTTGCCGTGATCTGCCGCCTGGCCCCAACTTGGCTCCCAGCGAGTCGAGTTGGGGCGCTTCACCAACAGGCCGGTTCTGCCCGCTGAAACGATCCGGGATCGTTTCAGTTCGAGCCTGACGTGGACGCGAGCCACGCTTCCATCTCGGCTCGCTCGCGCTGTGCGAGGCGTTCCGACCGTACAGTCGCGTCTGGCCTCAGCAGAGTCGGTTCATACACACCGTAGTCGGCGAGCAAATCGGATGAAATGGCGTGAGCCATCGTGCGCACTTGCATGCTTCCATTGCACAGGGCTTCCAGATATCCGATGCGATGGCAGGGGCTTCCCGTATCACTCGACACTGGCACCCCCGGCACGAAGCGGGCGGTTCCGTTGAGCGGCGTGCGGTCCAAGAGCACCTGGTCAGGAGATGAAGTGCCGGCGAGTACATCGGCATCTCCGTAGGCTCCGGCCCACTCTGCATAGGCGCACGCGAGATGAAGCCCGTAGAGCACGCTAGATTCCAGAAGGGTGAGGTTCAGCACGGGGGCGGCGACATCCTCTGCCGCGGGCGCGGGGTCCGAAGTCAGAGCGACCTGAAGGTGAGCGCTGCCGTCGGAGTGCCAGACGGCGTGGACGCCAGGTCCGGAGATCCGCATGCGGCCTCGGCGGATCACCGGGGCGTGGCCCAGTAGATCGCGGGACAGAGCAGCCGACGGGGCGACCCCTGGGCGTGTCAATGCGCCGAGGAATCCCCGCACATCCTGGAGGAAAGTGCGGTCTATACGGCGCTCGGCTCGTCCCGTGGGGACCAGAGAAATGTCCAGTCTGATGCTGCCGCCAGCGGGAGCTGCCAACCATGCACAGTCGTCTTCAAACTGTGCCGTTACCCGATGGGAGTGGTCTTCTGCCAGCTTGAAGCGGTCGCGATAGAGGGCCGCGATCTCTGATTCGTCCAACCAGGCGGTGGTCCGGCCCAGGCGACGCGCATACCCGTACCGTTGCTGCCCTTTGCCTCCGGTGGGGCGGACGGCGTGCGGGGCGACCGGACTACGCGGAACCCCGATCAGGATGTAGCCACAGTCCGGAGTGGTGGGGCTGTCAGCGATCATGCGTATGCGGAAGTCCGGGGGCAGGAACGGGAACACGCGACTGCGTAGGGCTTGGACGAGCTGGTTGTGCAGTTTGTCGCTGACCGCGATGGGGTTCAGACACTCCGCGTTGCCCTGGTCATTCTCGGTGACGCCGACAACGATCAGGCCGCCTCGCGCGTTGGCCATGGCCGTCACGTCCTTGGCGAACTCGTCCAGTCCATCGGCGTCCTTGGTGTACGCGTTGTCTTGCTTGAAGTCCAGGTCCACGTCTTCGGCCGCACGCTGGTCGCAAAGCTCGACCAGATGGCTTCGATCCAGGCCGTCGAAATCCGCGCCGAGCAGCTGAGCCAGTCTGGGAATCCTCACCGTCACCTGCGCAGGTTACGCCGGAAAGGCGCAACCGAACCCTCAACCCTTCTATACATACCGGCCGTTGAGACAGACCCTGAAGGGTGACTCTCTGTCGAAGGTGTGTACGCTCTCCGGATCTACGAGTCGTCGAGGCGCAGCGGCCTGTCGGGGGAGGGGCGTAGATGTCAATTTTCGACCCGCAGAAGCTGATCGCGGGCGCACGATTACGACTGCCGGGACACACCGAGCCTGTCACCGTGGTCCAGGTTCAACCAGGCACTTACTGGGAGTTCCTCGTCAAAGGCGACGCCGGGGACTTCCGGAGCGTCAGTCTGCCTGAGGATGAGCTCCCGGGCATCGAGGTGGTCGACGCCGGCGGAGAGCGCCCGTACGACTCGGACGCGCGGGTCTTCCGGCTTGGCGTGGAAGCCCGCAGGATCCGTACGCGCTTCCAGAACGATATGGGAGCTCTTTCCGTCTCGAGCATCGAGCCGCTGCCACACCAACTCGAGGCGGTGTACGGCAGGTTCTTGGAGGAGCCTCGGCTACGCTTCCTGCTCGCCGATGATCCTGGGGCCGGCAAGACGATCATGACCGGGCTCTACATCAAGGAGCTCCAGCTCCGCGGTGCGGCCGACCGGGTGCTGATCGTGGCACCCGCCAATCTCGGCTTCCAGTGGCAGCGCGAACTCGACGAACGTTTCCGGATCGCGTCCCGCCGATTAACCAGGGACACCTTGGACGCGGACCCCATGGCCAACCCTTGGGAGTCGGACGGCGTCTTCATCGTCTCCCGCGATCTGCTGAAGACTGAGGCAGTCCTCGGATCCTTCGCCGCCGCACAGCGCCCTTGGGACCTGGCAGTCCTCGACGAGGCCCACGGCTACACCTTGAAGATCAACAAGCGTGGGGCGATCGACAACCGCACCGGCCGGTACAAGGCCGCTGAGCGCGTTGCGCGTCACGCCGAACGACTGCTGCTCCTCACGGCCACTCCCCACTCGGGCCGCGAAGAATCCCTGTGGGGGCTGATGCGGCTTCTGGATCGCGACGCATACGGCGACCGATGCCCCGACCGCGTAGAGATCATGCCGCACCACTACTCCAGGACCACCAAGGAGCAGATGGTGGACCTGCGCGGCCACCCCCTCTTCCGGCCACGCTTCGCGCACACAGTTGCCTATGACCTCGCCGGTGCCGAGCTCGACCTGTACATCCGGGTGTCACAGTTCATCACCCAGGGTCTCGCTGAGATCCGTCGTGAGCGCACCGACAGCGGCCGTGCGTCCGTGTCCGGCTTCGCCCTCACGACCATGCAACGGCGGCTGGCGTCCTCTGTACGGGCCATCTGCCGAACCCTGCAGCGCAGGGTGGAGCGCCTGGAGCGGGAACTGGAACAGCCGACAGCGACAGCTACGGACGTCACCTGGCCCCTGCCGGACAAGAACACCAACGGTGACCGCCCCGAGGACGAGCGCTGGGCGCTCGAGGAGCAGGCTCTCGATCAGCTCTCCCTCTTCAGAGCCCCTGAGGAGATCGAGGCTGAACTCGGCCTTCTTCGCCCGCTGCTTGCACAAGCCGAGGAGACAGCGCTTCTGGGCGGGGAGATCAAGCTCCAGGAGTTATGGAAGATCCTGGATCAGTACGGGGTCGGCGACGACGCTTCGAAGAAGCTCTTGGTCTTCACCGAGCACAAGGACACCCTGGACTTTCTGGTCCACGAGCTGTCCCCGCACTTCGACGTGGCTGTCATCCACGGTGGTCTGCGTCCGGCAGAGCGGGTTCAGGCTGAGCGTGACTTCCGGGAACATGCACAGATCATGGTTGCCACCGAGGCGGCTGGCGAAGGTATCAACCTCCAATTTTGCCATCTCATGGTCAACTACGACATCCCGTGGAACCCCAACCGTCTTGAACAACGCATGGGACGAGTGCACCGCATCGGCCAGACCGAGGACGTTCACATCTTCAATCTCGTCGCGGCCAATACCAAAGAGGGCCACGTACTGGCCACGGTGCTCGGAAAGATCGAGACCATGCGACAGAACGAAGCCCTGGGAGACCAGGTCTTCGACGTCATAGGCGAGATTCTTTCCGGCTACCGGCTCCCCGAGTTGCTTGAGGCCGTCGTATCAGGCGAGAGGACATCCGAGGACGCGGCAGCCCAATTCGGTGCCGACGACGGCGAGTTCGACGAGCAGCTCATCGCGCGCATGCGCGCACTCTCGGAGAAGGCCCTGGTGACAGGGCATATCGACTGGCGGATACAGCGCCAGGAGACGGCCCGGGCGGAGGAACGGCGACTGCCTCCCGAACATCTCAAACGCTTCTTCCTTGACGCCGTCGACCATCTGGACGGCCAGGCGCGCGAACGGCTGGACCATGCCAGTGTCAGGGTTTCCCGCACCCCCGACATCCTGATCGCTCGCGACCGTGATCTCGGCACGTTACGCCAATTGCAGCCCAGCTACGAGCGAGTCACCTTCGACAAGAGTGTCGCCGTCCAGCGGCTGGCTCAGGACGCGGAGTCCGGGGCGCCCCGAGCGGAACTCTGCGGTCCCGGGCACCCCTTGTTCGAGGCGATCTTGGACTTGGTCATCGAGCAGACTGCGAGCGCTCTGCAGCGCGGCGCCGTCTTCCATGATCCCGGACTCAGCACTCCCGCACGGCTGCACATCCTGGAAGGCGAAGTCGCCGACGGTCATCGCTCGACGGTCCACCGCAGCATGGCTTCTGTCATCGAGGCCGCCAGCGAGTTCCTCCCCACGAGCGGCGCACTGTACGACCTACTGCCTGGGAGATCCGCGCAGCCGACTGGAGAAGGATTGGCGCCTGCCCGTCCGGAATCCCAGCTCATCGCGTGGGCGCGAGGCAATGTCTACGAGGCGCGACTGCGCGAAGTGCGAGAGCGCCGTGCACGCACCGCCGACATTCAAGAAGAGTTCCTGACCGCTTCGTTCCGTACATTGCTGGCTCGCTACGACGCTGAACTGCTGGATCTCGATGAGGAGTTGGAGGCAGGGAGAGCCGGCGCCGAGGGCCGTCATCGCAGGACGGAGCTCATTCGGCGGACAGTACTCGAACGCCGTGACAGGCGGATCGCGGACACGGCTCGCACGCGGCAAGTTGACCGCGGGCCTGTCACCGTCCTCGCCCAGGCACTGCTCTTGCCTCCGCCCCCATCATCCAGTCCCGTCGATGCCTGGGCTGAGCGAACGGGGAATGGGCGCGGACTCAGCGATCCGGAGATCGAACGGATAGCCGTGCAAGTCAGCATGGACCACGAATATGCACGTGGCTCCGAGGACCTCAGGTCTGTCGAAGCCGACAACCTGGGCTTCGACCTTGTCTCCCAGCGAGCCGAAACCACCCGATATATCGAGGTGAAGGGGCGCGCCGGGGTGGGGTCCGTCGAACTCACCTGGTCCGAGTACATCGCTGCCGGCAAATTCGGGCCCGCCTACTGGCTTTACGTGGTGCTCGACTGCGCCACCGATCATCCCCGGCTCTACCGCATCCAGGATCCGGCCGTTGCCCTTGCCGGGAACTTCCGGCCCACGCATGAGGTGCGCTACAGCGTCGCCCCAGGACCCGTCATCGACGCAGCGCAAACCGCGGGAGGAGACACACAGTGAAACGTGCGCTCATCGAGGAGAAGCTCCCGCTAGCCCCCGTCAATGCGGCTTCTGGTCGGGAAAAGCACCTGCGACACGGCCACATCTCCACCATGCACCTGTGGTGGGCTCGTAGACCCCTCGCCATGGCCCGGAGCGTGGTGCTCGCCAGTCTGGTCCCCGACCCTGGGCCCGACAGCACACACGCCCGCGAGAGGCTGCTCACCGACCTCGGCCAGGCCGCTCCTTTCGAAGCTTCTTCCCGACCTGCCTATCTGGCCCCGTTGCGCGCTGCCCTCGCCACCGCTTGGCCCGAGCGTTCCCCCAAGGTCCTTGACTGCTTCGCTGGAGGGGGCGCGATCCCGCTGGAGGCCGCGCGCCTCGGGTGCGACACCACCGCTGTCGACATCAACCCCGTCGCCCATCTCATCCAGCGCTGCGTCCTGGAGTACCCCGCTCGCTTCGGCGGTGTGGGCGAGGACGGCGGGCGGCCGTTCGTCGACGAGTTGGCCCACTGGGCCCAGTGGGTACGTGAGACAGCGGACGCCCGGCTTGCCGAGGTTCTTCCGCGCGGAGATGACGGCACCAGACCGGCCGTGTACTTCTGGGCCCGCACCGTGCCGTGCGCGGACCCGCATTGCGGCCGGACGATTCCGCTGATCTCCTCGCGAAAACTCGCTGATTCCACCCGGCACCGAATTCGTCTCGACTACGACATACAACGGGACCGGATCGAACTGCGCCTCGCAGAAGGCCCGCCTGCCGACGGCAGCGACTGGAAGCTCGGCACCAAGACGAGTCGCGGCTCCCAAGTGACCGTCACTTGCCCGGTCTGCGGGACCGCCCGTCCGGACCGAGAACTGCGCGGCTATGCACGTGAGCAAGGATTTGGGCACTACCTTTATGCGGTCCTCGACATCGGTCCCGACGGGATACGCACTTACCGTGAGCCCACGGCTGCCGATCACGCCGCGGTTGATCGGGCCGAAATCATGGCGGAGAGCCTGGAGGACTATCCGGATGGGACCAGCGCCATCCCTGACGAACTGGTTACGCGCTCACAGTTCCGGACGCTCCGCTCATTGACCTACGGCATCGACACCTGGGCGGGCATGTTCACTCCCCGCCAGCGGTTCGTCCTCGGCATACTGGCCCAGGCCGTCCGGTCCGCCCACGCGGCCATGCTGGAAAGTGGCACCGAACCTGAACGGGCCCAGGCTCTGGCGACCTATCTGGGACTCGCGGTCGATCGAGTGGTCGACTACAACTCGTCATTCGTCACCTGGCGGCCCACCGTCGAAGCGCCACGAAGCACCTTCCCCCAGCAGTCCATCCGTATGGCCTGGGATTTCACCGAGATCGACCCGTTCGGTGCTGGTCCGAGCGGCTGGTCAAGCGCCCTCGGTTGGATCACCCAGTCGCTGCGTCACTGTGCTGCCGCCACCGAAGGAAATCCCTCCCGAGTCCAGCGCGCCAACGCCCAGCATCTCCCCTTCGCCGACGGTGAGTTCGACGCGGTCATCATCGACCCTCCCTACTATGACGCCTTTCAGTACGGCGACCTCTCCGACTTCTTCTACGTCTGGCTCAAGCGGTCCATCGGGCACCTCTACCCCGAGCTCTTCGCCACCGCACTGACTCCCAAGCGTGCCGAGGTAATCCAGAATCGGGCACAGCGCGACTCCGCCGAGTACATATCCCGCGACGAATTCGAGGCCCGCCTTCAGCGTGCCCTGGACGAGGTTGCCAGGGTGGTCGCGGACGACGGCATCGTTTCATTGGTCTTCGCCCACACCGACAACGCCGCCTGGGAACATCTGCTGCGGGCCCTACGTCAGGCCGGCCTGAAGGTCACAACCTCTTGGCCAATGCAGTCCGAACGGGCAGGACGCACCACCGACAACGTCGGCTCGGTGTTGGCCTCCTCGGTGGTGCTGGTCTGCCGCAAAGTGGGTGATGCCACCGACGGCTTCTACGACGATGTGGTGCGCGACCTGGATGCTCGGATCGCCGAACGCCTTGCTGTCTTCGATGACATGAAACTGTCCGGCGCCGATTACTTCGTCTCGGCCATCGGCCCCGCCTTCGAAGTCTTCGCCCGCTATTCCCGTGTTCTGCGCCTGTCGGGAGACGAGGTAGGGGTCGACGAGCTGATGGTGCTGGCTCGTCAAGCTGTGGCCCGACACGCCACCAGGTCGCTCACCGGAGGCGAGTCTCTGGAGCGCCTGGACAGTCGTGCGCTCTTCTATCTCACGTGGCGTTGGGCGTACGACGGTCTGGCAATTCCCGCGGACGAGGCATACATGCTTTGCCGCGCCTTCGACCTTCACCTGGACGCCCTCACCGTACGGGGAGGGCTGATAGGCAAGTCCGGCTCCGACTACAAGCTGCTTGGACCTCACGAGCGCCGCGGCATCACGCTCGGCCAGCGTCCCTCCTGGGTAGATGTGATGCACTCCGCCTGCCTGCTCTATGACGAAGGCCGCCGCCAAGAACTCGACGCACTACTCGGCGCCAGTGGTGCGGGCACCGAGCCTGCCTTCTGGGCACTAGTCACCGCCGTCACCCAGCTCCTGCCAGAAGGCTCTCGGGAGCGCACGCTCTTGCTCGGTCTCGGCGGCAACCGCGACGACCTGGCAGAACGGGCTGCCAAGTATTCCCCAGACTTCGAGGAGCTCACTCTGTTTGGCACCCAGCCCTGATGCCGCCCCAGACCTCACGCAACGAAAGGAAAGTCCACCCCGTGGCCGGCCTCAAGAGTTGGAACGAGATAGCCCCTCCGCACCAGGACATTGCCAACGGCTCCTTCGACGAGGCGCTGTTCGCCGCGGACCTGGGCCTGGTCAGCAAGGGAGAGGGACCGCAGGATTATCGCGACGCCCAACTCTTCGTACAGAAGACGTATTTGACGGACAATCTGCGCACTGCTCTTGTCGAGATTGGAAATCGACTGGCCGGCGACCCCGCCGCCAAGGCAGTACATAGGATGCAGACGGAATTCGGTGGTGGAAAGACCCACACCCTGCTGTCCGCCTATCATCTCTTTGGCAGCGCCCGGGCTCTGTCGCGTACCCGGCTCGCCCGCCAGCTCACCCCCTCGCTCACGGATGGCCGCCTTCCACAGGCAACTGTCGTAGTCCTCGACGGCTCCGCTCTGAGCCCGGATCGTGCCAAGGCAAACCGTTCCCCGGGCCGTACCCTGCTTGGCCATCTCGCCTTTCAACTTGGCGGGGAAGAGGCATACGAAGACGTTCGGGCCGAGGACGAGGCCCGCCAAGCGACCTCCACCGCTCATCTGGTGGCCCTGCTCAAGCGCTACACGCCCTGCCTCATCCTCATGGACGAGACTCTCGAATACCTGGCGAAGACCATCACCGCGGATGGCGATCAAGGCGCCCTGACCACCAACACGCTGGTCTTCATAAAGGAGTTGACCACGGCGGTCGCCAATACCCCTGGCGCCTGCCTGGTCGCAACCCTCACCGCTTCCCACCTCGAAGATTTCACAGGTATCAACCACGAGGATCTGCTGGAGCGATTGGCAAAGATATTCGGCCGGACGGAGAACGTCATCACTCCGGTCGAAGGCGATGACATCTTCCCTGTCCTGCACACCCGGCTGTTCCAGAGCACTGGGACTCCCGCCCAGCGCCGTACGGTCGCGGATGCTTACGGCGACTACTACGCCGAGCAGTTCGGTGACGCTCTCCCCGCTGTCTACCGCGATCCTGTCTACCGCGACCGCATCGAGGCCGCTTACCCCTTCCACCCCGAGCTGATCGACCTGCTCACCCATCGTTGGGGCTCGCTGTCCGGCTTCCAGCGCACGCGCGGAGCCCTGCGCACCCTCGCGCACACCATCAAGGCTCTCCATGCGGAGGGGCGCGTCTCCCCACTCATCCACCCGGGAGACATCCCTCTTCATGATCCTGGGGTGCGGGCCGAGATTTTGAAGATCACCGGTGGCTCCTATCTGTCGGCTCTGAACGCCGACATCATTCGAGAGGATTCGCGAGCCCGCATCGAGGACCAGCGCCGCGGCGGCGAGATCGAGAAGCTGCGACTCGCGACCAAGCTCGCCACGACAGCCTTCGTCAACTCCTTCGGCTCCGACAGGGTCCTGGGTGCATCTGACGCCCAGATGACCGTTGGCGTAGGCCGACCGGGGCTGTCTCGCGGCGCCCTTGAGGATGTCCGGGACACCGTCAAGAATGTCGCCTGGTACATGCGCTACGAGGGCGGCCGCTACCGTTTCACCACCGAGCCCAACCTGAACAAGGTCATCGTGGAGCGCGAGAGCGCTGTCCCCGAGGACACGATCGCCGAGCTATTGGAAGAGGCCACCAAGAGTGTGGCTCCGGCCAAGTCCCCTTGGCGCACCCAGACCGGCGTCCTGAGTTCTGCGGACATCCGTGACGAACCTCGTCTGACACTCGCTCTGCTCGATCCCGAGCACCGGGTCGAGCCTTCCGAACCAGGCACCGTTGGGGACACGGCCCACCGGATCCTGAGCGAGTACGACCAGTCCGGCCGCATCAACAAAAACGCACTGGTCGTAGTCGCTCCCGACACCGGCGCCCTCGGCCGTGCCCGTGCACTGGCACGGACTCTGGCGGCGATGCGCGAACTGCGCGACGACGTACACCGGCTGAAGCGGTTCAATCAGGAACAGCAGGCCGACCTGCGAGAGAGAGTTGCACGCGCTGAGGATCGACTTCCCGCGCTGCTCACCATGGCCTACCGCCATGCGTTCTTGCTTGCCAATGGCACGGGCGGTTCTCCGCCCACCACACAGCACCTCGACCTAGGGGCCGCCCGCGCCAGCGAGACCGTCACCTCCAGAGTTACGGAACGGCTGCGGTCGGGTGACGGTCTGCTGGACAGGCTCGCTCCGGCTGCGTTGTTGTCAGACCGCTTCAACCTGCTTCCGGCAGACGTGGAGGCTGTCGAGATAGAGAACCTGCTCAAAGCGTTCCGTCGCTTCCCAAGGCTTCCGAAACTCGCGTCTACCGAAGTGCTGCGTGACTGTCTGACGGAGGGGGTAAGGCGTGGAGTCTTCGGCCTGATTTCGGGCTCCACCTGGCAAGCGGCCGATGCAGTGGTCCGCATCGGGGAGGAGATCTCGCCGGATGAGATCGACTTCCAGCCGGGCACCTGGCTGGTACGGGCCGCCCGCGCCCAGGCTTTGCGGGACCTTGAGGCACCTCCCGCGCATCCTTCTGTCGCCAGTAGCACGCGGACGGGGACGTCTGTCGCCCCCGAAACCAGAGAGCCGACAGTCTCGGAGGAGCCAGCGCCAAGGACGCCCTCAGCAGGGCCCACCAGTCTGCGACTGCGTATTACAGATGTCCCGGCCGACAAAGTTCGCGATGTCGTAAAAGTGGCAGTGCTGCCTTTCGCCGCGCAGGGCGCCGACGTACGCGTGGAGCTGAACGTTTCCGTTCGATCCTCGAAGCCGATACCCCCGCATGTCATTGACTTGGTCGTCGAGGAGGGCCTCGGCCAACTTGGCCTCCGGGCTGAGGCGCACGAACAATAGTGGCGACGTCTTCGATGCCGCAGCAAAGGGCACGGCGTGGCCTCGGAACGTCAAGTGACGACACACTCAAGCAAACTTGCTCGTGCAATGCGACGCGCGACCCCTGCTACCGAACCGTCGGTCCATGGCCTGGGAGAAAATTGGGAGAAGATCTTCCCTCAGAGTCCCTGCCGGACCACCCAAGACCTATCGACACCAACGCACTGACCTGCGTAAACATCATCCCGAGCAGGTAAGGATCTTGACCGACCCTCATTCGGGACGAAGAGGTCGTGGGTTCAAATCCCGCCACCCCGACAGTGAAGTACCAGGTCAGGGGCCTGATCCGCTTAGCGGATCAGGCCCTGAGTGGTTTCTGGGGCCGTCCTGGAAGCCCTCTGGGAGCCGACTTCAGAATCGACTCCCGGGCGGCTCCCACTGCCCCACACGCAAAGACAGCACCTTGTACATGAGAAGCCGTTGCCCTTCGATCATGAGGACGGTTCTGCTTGAGCAGGGTCTCTGGTCGGGTGATCTCACCGACCGAACAGGGTGCGGAGATATCCGTCGGACATGACGGACGCGGACTGGCAGGTGGTACGGGACGCGTTGCCGGTGCCGGTGCCGGTGCGGCTGGATGGCAGGGACGGCCAGCGGGGGGGGGCTACTGCCACCGGCAGATGCTCGATGCGATTCGCTACGTCACCGACGGGTTGGCTCGTTCCACGCCAGCCGGCCGCGTGCGTCATCGGCTTGCGCTGCGTCCGTGCCTACGATCACCACCGTGGTCGCCTGGTAGGCCGCGGCAGCTTCCTCCTCCTGGATCGACGCCGTAGCGGCAGAGCCTGAAAGGCGCGTCGGCCTGCCCGAGGCTTTCTGCCGGGAGGCGGCTTTGTACGCCAGCGCGCCCCCAGGTGTCGATACTCAGTTCCAGCCAGTGCCACACCCGCATCCCGTGTTCCTCGACCGTGAGCCGCTCAGAGGTCGGCGGAGCCTCATGCGACCGGGCTCGGGGTCGCGGTGCGCGGTCCGCGTGGTGGCTTCCCGGCGGGGCGGTCGAGGCTGACGGTGACGGAGATTCGGATGTGCCGGCTTCAGTGGCGGGCGACTTCAGGCCAATCGTCGCTCGGGCGCCAACCATGCTGGTAGCCAGGCTCGTTCAGTCGTTCCATTCCAAATCTTTGGTGTCACTTTATCCTTTCTTGATTGATTATTCGGGGCTGAAATATCGAGCAACCATCACCCCTGATCTGTGCGGTGGCTGTGCGGTGCTGCTTAGCCTGCGGGAGCCAGTGGCCGTGGGGGCTGCTGGGACTTGTCTGCTTGAGGAGAAGCATGTCGTCACGTGCCTACGGCACGTCGTTCAGACGCGCCCGGATTCATGCAAGACGCACCGCCCTGGCGGCCTCGGTCGCCGTTGCACTCACCGTGGGAGCAATCCCAGCCGTTGCCGCTCCCGATGACGCCGACAAGCCGGTCTCGGCCTGGGGCAGGGACGGCGAGAAGGCCAAGATGCCACCGGTCAAGGTCGGAACGACCAGGGCCCCGGGGCCAGTTCGCGAGAAGGAGGCGCCCGCCGCGCTGGCCCAGTGGCGAGCCGCCCAGAAGACGCGGGCCCTCGCCGGGAAGAGCGCACCGCAACCCGGCGCGAAGTCGCTCGCCGCCGCTGAAGCCGTGGTGCCCAAGGGCCAGGGGCAGGTTCCCTGGCACCAGATATCCGACGTCCGCGTCACCGATTCTCTGGTGGCCCGCATCAACTACTCGTCCGGCAACCTGATGCTCACCGCGACCGACTTCCAGGTCGCCGGGGTCGGCCAGCAGCTCCAGCTCAACCGCACGTACAACTCGATGGACGCACCCTGGGGCAAGATCTCCCAGCGCTGGTGGGCCAACTACGAGCGGTACTTACAGATCGAGACCGGCAAGGTCGTCCTCTACGACGCCACCGGCGGCTCCGTCTCCTTCACGAAGAAAGCCGACGGCAGCTACGCCACACCCGAGGGCCACCGCCTGGACCTGGCGCAGACCTCCAACGGCGAGTTCACGGTCACCGAGCGCGGTTCGGGCCGCAAGGACACCTACAGCCAGTACGGGACGCTGCTGAAGACGACTGACCGCAACGGCGGCCACATCCTGGTCGATCAGCACGACGAGGGCACCGATCACAAGGGCTTCAAGCTCACCGACAGCCGCTCGGGCCGCTGGATCGACCTGCTCAAGACGGACGCTTCGCAGTGGCAGGCGAAGGACAACTCCGGCCGCACGGTGGTCTACGACCTCAACCCGTCCGGCGACCTGGCCAAGACCACGGACGCCGAGGGCAAGGCAACCGTCTTCGGCTACGACGCCGACCGCCGCCTGACGAAGATCACCACCCCGGAGGGGCGGGTCACGGTCTTCACCTACGACAGCCGCAACCGGGTCACCTCGATGAAGCGGGCCACTGCCTTCGACGGCTCCGGCGAGACCGGCCCCACCTACAACTACCGCTACTCGTCGGACACCCCGAACACCGCCGGCACCACCACGGTCACCGACCCGGTCGGCGACACCACCACCTACACCTACGCGGCCGATGGCGAGATCACCAAGGTCATCGACGCGCTCGGCCACTCCCGCGAGCGCACCTACGACGCCAACCGCAACGTGACCACCGCCGTGGACGCCATGGGGGTCGGCAGCACCCCGGGCAACGTCACCGCGTATGGCTGGGATGCCCGATCCAACCCGACCAGCGCGAAACTGCCGACCGGCGCCACCTCGACGCTGACCGCGTACCGGACCATCGCGGGCGCGGATGTGCCGGGCAAGCTGACCACTGCGGACGGAGCCTCGGTCAGCTACACCTACGACGATGCCGGTAACACCACGAAGGAAACGGTCGCCGGCGCCGAGGGAGGCACCCGCACCTTCACCTACAACCCTGCCACGCCCACCTGCGGCGGCTTCGAGGGCCAGCGCTGCGAGGTGAAGGACGCAGGCGGGCATGCCACCAAGTTCGGTTACGACGCCAAGGGCAACCTGACCAAGGTCACTCCGCCCAACCCGCTGGGCACGATCACGTACACGTACGACAGCCTGGGCCGGGTGGAGACGTCCGTGGACGGGCGCGGCATCAAGACCGTCTACGTGTACGACAACCGCAACCGGATCACCAAGGTGTCCAGCACCAACTCCACCGTCAGCTATGCCTGGGACGGTGACGGCAACCTCAAGCAGCGCTCGGACTCGACCGGCATCGTCCGTTACGACTTCGACCCGCTCAGCCGCGAGACCATTCGCACCCTGCAGGACGGCTCCCAGACCGTCCTGACCTACACCGCAGACGGCAACGTGGAGACGTACCACGACCCGAACGGGCTGATCCGCTACACCTACACCAAGACCAACAAGCTGGAGTCGCTCACCGACGGCTTCGGGCAGAAGACCGGCTACGAGTACAACGCCAACGACGCCCGTACCAAGGTCAGTTACCCGGGCGGCACGGTCGCGACGACGACCCGGGACAAGTCCAACCGGGTCACTGCCATCAAGGCGACCTCGCCCAAGGGCACTCTGATGGACCTGGCGTACACCTACGCGTACACCAGCGGGTCGACGACCAAGGACGGCTCGAAGATCCGCACCCGGACCGACGCCGTCACCGGCCTCGAACGCGCCTACACCTACGACTCCGCCGGGCGTCTGACGTTCACCAGGCAGACCAAGAACGGCGCCGCCGACAACAGTTGGCTGTACTGCTACGACGGCGCGGGCAACCTCACCTCGCAGGGCACCGCCGCCGGCTGCCCGGGCGGCTCCACGTACACCTACAACGACGCCTCCCAGATCACCGGCAAGAACGGATCGACCGCCAACTGGTCGTACGACGGCGCCGGAAACGAGACCGCGGCCGCCCCGACAGCCGAACTGACCCGCACCGGCGGCCAGTGGAGCGACTACTCCCAGCTGACATCGATCACACAGGGCGGCACCACCTACAAGGGCCGCTACGGCAGCACGGACAACTCCGAGCGCACCGAGTTCGGCGGCACGCTCTTCCACCACGGGCCGCTCGGCCTGTCCGCCCAGAGCAGCGGTGGTGTGGACACCAACTTCACGCGCGAGCCAGGCGGCACCCTCAACTCGTTCCGCACCAAGGACGCCACGTACTACTACCTCGCCGACGCCATCGGCAGCATCGAGGCAGTGGTCAATGCGGACGGCGAGAAAGTGAACACCTACTCCTACAGCCCTCGCGGCGTCACCGGCGCCACCGAACGAGTCCCCCAGCCCTACCGGTTCGCCGGCGGCTACCAGGACCCGACCGGCCTCTACCACCTCGGCGCCCGCTACTTCGATGCCAACCTCGGCCGCTTCACCCAGCCCGACCCATCGGGCCTGGAGGCCAACCCCTACCTCTACGCATCCGGTGACCCGACCAACATCATCGACCCCAGCGGTCTGTTCGGTTTCGGCGGACTGGTGGACGCGCTCGGCGGCGGCGTGGACGCACTCGGGTGGGCCGGCGACGGCGTGAGTGCCATCACGAAACTGGCCACAGGGGACACGGTCGGAATGTGGGGGGATGTCGCAGGCTTCATCGGCGGCGGCGCCTTCTTGGTCGGCTGCGAACTCGTCATGCTGGGCGGCGCCATCCCAACGGCTGGAGCGTCGGCCGTAGCAGGGCAGGCGGTTTGCTTCGCCGGTTCATGGGCGGCCGGCGAAGTTGCCTCCAGTACCGTTGAATGGGCCCTCGGCTAGCACATGACTTGCTGGGGTGGAACCCGGAAAGGGTTCCACCCCAGCACCTGAATCCGACGCATGAAAGGTGAACACAATGGTCCGCCTGGGCTGGACGATGGAACAGCAGGCAGGGATCCGGTTCTACACCAAGCTCCTGAACATCTTCACTCTGTTAGGGGTTGCACTCTTCTCGATCATGACCCTGTCCATGGGAAAGCCCCGCGGGTGGATTCTCGTCGCAGCCTTCATCCTTTTCTGGGCATGCGTGACTCTCTTCATGAGGCGCATGAAGAAGGGACAACCGTAGCGGGCAGCCCTCGGCATTGATTTCCGCGGCCTGCCCCTGGTCTGGCTGTCGCACCACACTTGCGGGGCACCCTGGAGCTATCGGACGCTCGACGAGCTGGAGGAACTCGACGCCGAACACGAGCGGCGTCGAACCACCGGAAGCGTCTTCGTGCTGGACTGTGGAGCCCTGTCCCTTGCGGTACGCGGCGACCGGTCGTCGACATCGGATCGGAAACGACGAGGCCCGCCAGGCAACGCCGGCTCCTGGCCGACGCCAAGTCGTACGGCCACAAGTACGCGATCGACGCAGTGCTCGCCGTCATTGCGCGACAGGTGACCCGGATGTGTTGTTCCGGAACCTCATCCGGGGCCGTTTGGGGCCATTTGCAAACCGGGGTTCGGAATCCGGCTCCCCCTGTGGTTGGTCGACGACGATCGCCTTGACCGCCAGGTCGGAGCTCCCGAGGAACTGGACGAACTCGCCGTCGCCGAGCGGGTGATCCAGCGCCTGTCCGAACAGCTGCACGCCGTACGTCACCCGGCGGGTTCGATGCGGAGGACGGCGGCGGAGTCGAGGATCTTCACGACCTTCAGGCTCATGGCGTCGTTGATGGTCGCGGCGGGTCCCTCGCCGCAGGTGAGGCCGACGCCGCCGCTGCCCTCCGACGACACGCCGCCGCCACCGGAACAGCCCGAAACGCTGAAGCCCGACCCCGTCAGCGGCGCGACCATCTCGACCTCGCTGCCGGTGATCGCCTTCACCTCGATCGGCCCGAGGCCGTACGTTTCCGGCACGGTGACGACGTCCCCCACGGCGATCTCGATCTCGCACGTTCCGTCGGCGCACGGCCCGGTCGGCGAGGGCGACGGCGTGGCCGTCTCCGTGGGGTCGGACGCCGGTGCCCCGGAGCGGGCCCCACTGGGCCGGCCCTCGTCAGCGGACCCGTCCGAAGAATCCGAGGAACACGACGTAACGGCGGCGAACACGGCGGCGACGAAAACGGCGACTACGGCGGTGGATCGCGTTCTACGCATCATGGGCGCCATTGAACCCCGCCACGAACGGGACCCCTCCCCACCGCCGCCCGGCCAGGCAGTGACGTCACGTCACGCGACAGCGGTCCCCTCAAGCTCGACCATCTGGCCCGGGATCGCCAGCCGCGTCACCCCGAGCATCGTGGTGGTCGGTGCCACCCCGGCGGTGCCCAACCGCGCCGCCAGTACGCCGTAGTGCTGGAAAAGGAGGTCGACGTCGGTCGTGTAGACGTTGAGCCGGACGAGGTCGGTGAGAGACATGCCGGCCTCGCCGAGCACGGCCTCCAGGTTGTCGATGCTCAGCGCCAACTGCGCCGCCATGTCGCCGTCATGCTGGGGCTTGCCGTCGGCGCTCATCGCGGTCTGCCCCGAGATGTACAGGGTCCGGGTGTGTCCGGAGATGACCTCACCCTGGTTGAAGCCCATCTCCACCGACCACGTCACCGGGTTGACCGCCGTTCGTTCCACTGCCACGTCAGCTCCATTCGATTCATGGGGAGTACGTACGGCCATCGGCTCGGTAGCCGTCGGCTTCGACGTCGTGCGACGAGCCTCGCAGCGAATCACGACATCCTTGGTCATGTATTTCAGTAGAGTTCTCGTATGCGTGCCGACCGGTTGGTCTCGCTCGTCCTGCTGCTGCGTCAGCGCGGTCGGCTGACTGCGGACACGCTGGCCCGCGAGCTGGAGGTATCCACCCGCACCGTGCTGCGCGACATCGAGGCACTGTCCGCGGCCGGCGTGCCGGTCTATGCCGAACGCGGCCGGCACGGTGGCTTCGTGTTGTCGCCCGGTTTCCGGACCGAGCTCACCGGTCTGAACCACGACGAGGCCCTTGCCCTGCTGACCGCCGGATCGGGGCGCGGCGAGCAGGTGTTCGGCCTCGGCTCGGCGCTCGCTTCGGCGATGCGGAAGGTGGTCGACGCGCTGCCCGAAAGCCATCGGGCCACCGCGAGCGACGCGGTCCAGCGCATTCTCGTCGAGCCGGAGACCGACCTGCTCTCACGTCGGCCGGTCACTGAGGAGGTACCCGACTCCACCATGATCGAGGTCCGGCGCGCGGTGCTCGCCGGACGCAAGCTGCGCATCCACTACGCGGCCACGGGCCAGACACCACGGTGGCGCACGGTGGACCCGATCGGGCTGGTCACCGTACGCGACCGGGGCTACTTGCTGGCCACGAGATCTGGTGCGGACCGCACCTACCGGCTGTCTCGGGTGATGGCCGCCGAGGAGCTCCCCGAAGCGGCACAGCGACCGAACCGGGTCGATCTTGACCGGATCTGGCGGGAACGCTCCGCGCAGTTTCTTTCCGACGGCGACCACATCACCGTGCTGGTACGGGTGAATCCGGCGCGGCGGGAGGAACTGCTGGACACCGTGCTGGCCGTCCGCGCGGAAGAACCCGACGCAGACAGCTGGCTGCGGCTGGAGGTGACCTTCCAAGATTCACGACACGCCGAATGGGCGCTGTGGCAGCTCAGCACGGACGCGGAGGCCCTGTCCCCGCAGTCGTTGCGCATCTCCCTGCGCAACCGTGCCGCCGCGATGGCCTCCCGCTACGGAGACTCCGTGCCCGCCTGAACTTCCATCGGTACCAATGGACCCGGACCGGCAGAGCGTTCGCAGCGTCGTGCGGAACCGGTCCCTCCCCACGTGGGGACCGGTTCCGTACGACGCGCGGGGCCTCGGTTCGCGCTGATACGGCGCGGACCGGGGCGGGGCGGGATCCGTGGTCGGCGATGAGCGGGTCCGGAGGGGACCGGCTCCACGGATCTCTCAGGCCCTCTGGACGGGTCCGTCACCACCGTCCGGCAACTCCGGTAACTCCGGCGGAAGCTGGCCGAGAACGAACGGCGTCATAGGCTGCGTCTCCGAGCACTGGGCTGGTGGCCTGTCATAACGGCGTGCAGTCGGTTCGCTACTGCGTCGTGATCCTGCCACCTTCAGGCCCACAACGAGGAGGTTCCGGTGTCCGGTCCAGCCCTTCCTCGCAGGTCAGCCGTATAAGGTGAGTTTTCCGGTCCGGATGTCCAGCTGCGGGGGAAGTAAAGGGGTGGAGGCCTTGAGTTCCGACTCAGGGGCACGCACAGCCTTCGCGGAGCGCCTCGCGCTGCTGTACCGGGAGGCCGGCAACCCTCCCCTCAAGCGCGTGGCCGAGGCGGTCGTACAGCTGCAGCGGGTCGATGAGCGAGGGCGGCCCGTACGGGTGTCCGCGCAGCGGATCAGCGACTGGCGGCGGGCGAAGAACGTACCTGCCCAGTTCGCCGCCCTCGCGGCGGTGCTGCACATCCTGATCCCGCAGGCGCGGCGCGCGCGGCCCACTCCGGTGTCGGCCGGCCTGTACGACCTGGCTCAGTGGCAGCGCATCTGGGAGCAGGCGGTGGCCGATCCCATCGGGGAGCGTGCCGCCGTGTCCGGGGAAGGGGAAGAGGGGGAGCGGTCCGCGGGCGACGCCCCGGCCGTACCCGGTGGTGTGTGTCCGTACCGGGGGCTCGCCTCCTATCGGCAGCAGGACGCGCGGTGGTTCTTCGGCCGGGAGCGGAGCACCGACGCCCTCATGGCGCAGCTCCGCGCGGCGGAGAAGACCGGCGGCCTGGTCATGCTCGTGGGCGCCTCGGGTGCGGGCAAGTCCTCCCTGCTGAACGCCGGTCTGGTGCCGGCGCTGGAACAGGACGCGCGGGAGGTGGTGCAGCTCGTGCCGGGCGCCCATCCGCTCGCCGAGCTGACCGAACGGATACCCGAGCTCGCGCCCCTCGTCTCCACTCCGGACGTGGATACGCAGGCAGTGCGGGAGGCCGTCGCCGAATGGGCGCGGCCCTCCTCCCCCACCGGCCCCGTCGTCATCGTGGACCAGTTCGAGGAGGCCTTCACCCTCTGCTCCGACGAGGCGGACCGGCGTACGTTCATCCAGCTCCTGCACGCCGCGTGCGCTCCCGCCTCCGACGGCCCCGCCCCCGTCCTCGTGGTCCTCGGCATACGCGCCGACTTCTACGAGCAGTGCCTCGCCCATCCCGAGCTGGCCGACGCGCTGCAGCACCGGCACATGGTGCTCGGGCCGCTGACCACGGCCGAGTTGCGCGAGGCGGTGACCGGTCCCGCCAAGGCCGTGGGCCTGGAGCTGGAACCGGGCCTTGCGGAACTGATCGTCCGTGAGGTGAGCGCCGACGGCCTGCGTGGGGCGCACGACGCCGGTGTGCTGCCGCTGCTCTCCCACGCCCTGCTCGCCACCTGGCAGCGCCGGAAGGCGGGCCGGCTGACGCTGGCGGGCTACCGGGCGGCGGGCGGAATCCAGGGCGCGGTGGCGGCGACCGCGGAGCGGGCCTGGTCCGGCCTCGACCCGGCGGCGCGTACGGCCGCGCGGCTGCTGCTGCTCAGGCTGGTCCGGCTGGGCGAGGACACCCAGGCCACGCGCAGGCGCGGGACCCGGCGGCAGCTCGCGGAGGAGTCGACGGACCCCGACAAGACGGAGGAGTCGCTGGAGGCGCTGGTCAGGGCCCGGTTGGTGACGCTCGACGCGGAGAGCGTGGAGATCACTCATGAGGCGCTGCTGCACGCCTGGCCGCGGCTGCGCGACTGGATCGACGAGGGCCGCAGCGACCATCTGCTGCGTCAGCGGCTGGAGGAGGACAGCCGGTCCTGGGAGGGCTCGAACCGCGACACGGCGCTGCTGTACCGGGGTTCCCGGCTTGAGCAGGCCCACAGCTGGGCCAAGTCCGCCGGGGACACCTTCCTGACCCGCAGCGCGGTGGAGTTCCTGGCGGCGTCGGTGCGCTTGCGCAGGCGCGTGGTCTGGATCAGCCGGGGTGCGGTCGCGGCGCTGGTGGTCCTGGCGGTCGTGGCCGTCGGTGCGGCGGTGGTCGCGATACAGCAGCGGGACGACGCGGTGTTCGCGCAGGTGCTCGCCGAGTCCGATCGCGTGCAGTCCACGGATCCGTCGCTGTCCGCGCAGCTCGGCCTGGTGGCGCATCGGCTGCGGCCGGACGACGCGGACGCCAACAACCGGCTGATCTCGATCGTCAACGCACCGCTGGCCACACCGCTGCTCGGCCACACCGGCGCCGTCTACCTCACCACGTTCAGCCCGGACGGCCGGCTTCTGGCCACCGCCAGCTACGACCGGACCGTACGCCTGTGGGACGTGTCGGACCCGACCCGGCCCAAGGCCGTCGGCAAACCCCTGACCGGGCACACCAGTTGGGTGAGCAGCGCGGTCTTCAGCCCCGACGGGAAGACCCTGGCCAGCGCGGGGGACGACGGCACGCTCCGGCTGTGGGACGTGAGCGATCCGAGCCGTCCGCGGTCGCTCGGCGCCCCGCTGACCGGGCACGACGGCACGATCTACCTGGTCGCCTTCAGCCCGGACGGGCACACGCTGGCCACCGCCGACGAGGAACGGAACGTACGTCTGTGGGATGTGCGCGACATACGACGGCCGAGGACGCTCGGCACGCTGACCGGCCACACCGCACCCGTGCGCTCGGTGGCGTTCAGCCCCGACGGGCGCACGCTGGCGGCGGGCGGCGACGACAACACGGTCACGCTGTGGGACATGGACGATCCGCGCCGTCCGGAACGGATCGGTACGCCGCTGACCGGCCACACCGACACCGTGCACTCCGTGGCCTTCAGCCCCGACGGCCGCACGCTCGCCAGCGGCAGCTCGGACAACACCATCCGGCTGTGGGACGTCACCGACCGTGCCCACGCGACCGCGCTCGGCGCGCCGCTGACCGGGCACACCGGCCCCATCTGGTCCGTGGCCTTCAGCCCGGACGGAAGCATGCTCGCCGCAGGCAGCGCGGACAGCACGGCGAGTCTGTGGAACGTCCGCAATCCGGCGTATCCGTCGCAGGTCGGCATGCCGCTCGCGGGCAGCAGCGGGGAGATGTACGCCATCGGCTTCAGCCCCGACGGCCGTACCCTCGCCACCGGCACCGGCGACGGCAAGGCCCGGCTCTGGTCGATCCCGCGGTCGGACATGATCGGCCGCATCGGGGCGTTCCGCCGGGACGGGAAGATTCTCGCCACGGGCAGCGGCGACAGCAAGATCCGGCTGTGGAACGTGGCCAGTCCCGGCCGGCCCGTGGCGCTGGGCAAGCCGTTCACGACCGGGGAGCGGGACATCCGGCTGCTGGTGTTCTCGCCCGACGGCCGCACCCTCGCCGTCCTCACCGGCGTCCGCAACACGGTGCAGCTGTGGAACATCGCCGACCCCGCCCACCCCGTCGCATACGGCAAGCCGGTCCTGCTGCACACGCGGTATTCGGGCCCCGACTCGCTCGCCTTCAGCCCCGACGGCCGCACCCTCGCCAGCGCCTACGACGACCGCACCATCCAGCTGTGGAACGCCGCCGACCCGGCCCACCTCGTCCCGCTCGGCAAGCCGCTCACCGGTCACAAGGGGTACGTCAACTCCCTCGCCTTCAGCCCCGACGGACGCACCCTGGCCAGCGGCAGCGCCGACCTCACGATCCGGCTGTGGAACGTCACCGACCTGCGCCACGCGACCCCGCTCGGCAAACCGCTCACCGGGCACCTCGGCCCCATCAACGCCCTGGCCTACACCCCGGACGGCCGCACCCTGGCCAGCGGCAGCGACGACAACACGGTCCGCCTGTGGAACGTCACCGACCCCGACGGGGCGACCCTGCTGGGCCGTCCCCTCACCGGCCACACCGAGGCGCTGGTGTCGCTCACCTTCAGCCACGACGGCCGCACCCTGGCCAGCGGCGGCAACGACAACACGGTCCGCCTGTGGAACGTCACCGACCCCGCCGACGCCAGCCCCATCGGCCAGTCGATGAGCCCCAACGCCAAGACGGGCAACTTCCTGTCGTTCAGCCCCGCAGGCCACATGCTCGGGGTGTCGAGCGGCTCCGACACCGTACGGCTGTGGAATCTGGACGTCGACCAGGCGATCAGCCGGATCTGCTCGGCCACCCACGGCGTACTGACCCGGGAGAAATGGCAGGAGTACCTGCCCCGTCTGTCGTACGAGCCGCCGTGCCGCCAGTGATCCCGATCACAACGCGATGGTGTGGCTGAGCAGTCGCCTCCCACAGCACTCGCAGCCTTGTTAGCCTTGGCCATAGCCCGATCGCTGGTGCATCCCCCGTCGCCAGCGATCGGGTCTTTTCGTGCGGACGTTTGCGGACGTTTTCCGTGCGGCCCATTTCGCCGGGAGTCTTAGGCTGAGGCTGTGCCGAAAGCGTACGAAGAGATCGACGACGACCTCCGCCACCCGCGCCCCCGCGCCGTCCGCGACAACACGCGGCACCAGTGGGAGAAGGACCGCGCCCGCCGTCCGCTGCGCACACGGGCCGGGACCGGCGCCACGGAACACGAGACCGGCCTGCACCGCGAGGACCTCGTCTTCTACGCCAAGTACCGCAAGATCGAGGCACCGAAGGCCCTCGCGGACGCGTTCGGCGTCCCGGCGGGAACCCTGCTCCTGGAGCGGACGTACCGCACCCGCTGTGCGACCGGGACGGCCCCGTTCAGCCTGGTCACCTCCTACCTGGTCCACGACATGATCGCGGCCAATCCCGACGTCCTGGACGACAGCAAGGAGCCCTGGCCCGGCGGCACCCAGCACCAGCTCTGGACGGTCGGCATCGAGGTGGACCGCGTCGAGGAACGCTTCACCGCCCGTCCCCCGACGCCTCAGGAGGCGACAGAGCTGGAGCTGCCGCCCGGTACGGCGGTGATCCTGCTGCGCAAGACGTCGTACGACATCCATGACCGCGTCGTCGACATCTCCCAGGTCACACTGCCCGGCAACCGCACGGAACTCGTCTTCACCACGCCTCTGGAAAGGTGGTGAGCGCTGCCGTGAGCCGGCGCGTCGTCATCGTCACCGCCGTGCACGCGCCCTCGGCCGCGTTCCTGGCGGACGCCCACAGGTCGCTGTGCGCACAGGAGTTGCCCGTCGGCTGGGAGTGGCACTGGGTGATCCAGGAGGACGGCACGACCGACGCCGTCGCCCCGTACGTCCCCGACGACGACCGCGTGACCTTCCGACAGGGACGCCCCGGCGGCCCCGGTGTCGCCCGCACGATCGCCCTCGCACACGCCGACGGCGACTACGTGAAGATCCTCGACGCCGACGACCAGCTCACCCCCGGCGCACTCGCCCGCGACCTGGCGGCACTGGAGGCCGACCCCACGATCGGCTGGGCGACGTCGCGGGCGCTGGATCTCTTGCCGGACGGCTCGACGGTCGGCTTCCCCGGCGATCCCGGACACGGCCCCGTCGAGCGCGGGACCGTACTCGACTTCTGGAAGGCCAACGACTTCCGCGCCCAGGTCCATCCGGCGACGCTGTGCGTACGCCGGGATCTGCTGCTGGCGCTCGGCGGCTGGATGGCCCTGCCCGCGTCCGAGGACACCGGGCTGCTGCTGGCCCTCAACTCCGTGAGCCGTGGCTGGTTCTCGGCGGAGGTGGGGCTGCTGTACCGCAAGTGGGAGGGCCAGGTCACCGGCCAGGCGTCCCATGCCGATCCGGGCGAACGGGAGGCGCGGATGGCGGTGGTTCAGGCGCGGGCACGGGCGCTGGCGGGGTTGCGGTGGAGCTATCCGGTCGCCGGCTGAGAATACTGGAGGCTCTCGGGGGCCTCGACGAGTCCGTCCAGGACGACATCATGTACAACAATGCCCAGCAGTTGACCACTCGCTGATCAGCGACTGATCACTCGTTGATCACGTCGAAAGCCGCACCGGAGGCGCGCGATGAATACCGGCATCACCGAGGCCCTGATCACCCTGGGCCGCCGGTACGTGCGCGACGCCCCGGTGCCGCTGGGCAAGGCACCGCTGGCCGCGCGGTACCTCAACTCCCGTCTGCGGGAGCATCCGAGGCGCCGGGTCACCGAGACCCGGTTCGGCGCCCGGTTCGCGGTCGACACACAGGACCTCATCCAGCGCTACGTCTATCTGTTCGGCGTCTGGGAGCCACACATGACGGCCTGGCTCCGCGGCCGGCTGCGCCCCGGCGACACCTTCGTCGACGTCGGCGCCAACGTGGGCTACTTCGCGGTCCTCGGCTCCCGCCTCGTCGGGGACACGGGCCGGGTCGTGGCCGTGGAGGCGTCCCCCGCCTTCCACGACCGGATGCGCCAGCAGCTCACCCTCAACGGCTGCACCAACGTCCGCACCGTGAACGCCGCGGTCTCCGACGGCCCCAAGACACTCACGTTCGTCCTGGCCAGCTCCCGCAACATGGGCGCGAACTCGATCGTCCCGTACGACGGCCCGGCCGAGTCCACCTTCGAGGCCGAGGCCCAGCCGCTCGCCGAACTCCTCGACCCGGACGACCTCACCCGCGCCCGCGTGATCAAGATCGACGTCGAGGGAGCGGAGGGCAGCGTCGTACGAGGCCTGGCGCCCGTCCTCGACCGGCTCAGGGACGACGCGGAGATCGCCGTGGAGGTCGCGCCGGAACGGATGGCCCAACTCGGCGATTCCGTGGAGGAGTTGCTGGAGACCATGCGCGGCCACGGCTTCCACACCTACCGGCTCCCCAACAGCTACAGGCCGGAGAGCTACCCCCACGCCCTGCGCGCCCCCTCACCTCCGGTGCGGTGGCGAGGGCCGATCGTCGGTGAGACCGAGCTGGTGTTCTCACGCGTGGATGCCGAGGAACTCACGGACTAGGACGCTCAGTCGAGGGCGAACGGGTCCTGGGGCACCGCCGACCTCTGGTCGGCGAAAAGCCCCGCCGGCGGCTCCTCGACCGGCAACGGCACGATAGTGCCGTGTATGCCGCCGACGCAGCGGGCGAACGGCCCGGTGAAGGGGTCCGTCAGAGCACGCATGTGCGGGTCGACGTGATGGGTCCACCAGCTCGACATGCCCATCTGGCCGTCCCAACGCAATGCCTCCCAGGCACGCCACAGGGAGTCGAGCCTGGAGAGCGCTTCGGCGTGGCGATACCACTCCGGGCACCACACTCGCCCGGATTCGGGTGTGGGAAGCGAGACGAGATAGATGAATCGGTCGGAGACGAACTCGGCGACGTTCGGGTAGAACAGATCTCCAGAACGCTCGGCCTCCTCCTCGTCCCGCCGGATGTCCTCGGCGGACTCGCCCCGCTCCTCCTCGTGGAGTGGTGATGTCATGGCGTCATTCTCCTCTTCGCAGCCGTACGTCGGTGGCCTCGGCATGGCGTCCGACGCGGTCCAGAACTCTCGCGAGCCCGGTCACGGCCCGTCTCAGTTCGCCCTGCCGACGCGGGTCCTGGTTCACCAAGGCCCGGTAGAGCCGGACAGCCCGCCGCGCCGGTTCCACTCCTCGGGCGGCCAGGCGCACGTCGTGCCGGCCCGCCAGGCTCAGCGTCCCGCCCAGCCGGTACAGCAGCCACGCAGTCTGGTCCCGCGGTTCGCCGGGGCGAGCGGTCAGGGGCCCGCACGCCTCCTCCGCCTCGAGTGCGGCGCGCCAGGCCGCGCCCGGCTGTCCGGCCATCGCCCGTGCGTCGGCAAGGCGCAGGAGAGCGTGGCAGAAGCGCCCTTCCTGGCCTTCCGGGTCCGTGACGAGCAAGCGGCGCCTGACGCGCGCCTCGTGCTCGGCGACGCGCAAAGCATCCTGGAAGCGGCTGGTTCTCAGCAACGCAAGGCACAGCTCGATGCAGGTCTCGGCCAGGTACACCTCGTGTTTCGTGTCGCCGGCCGACAGTTCCACGCGCAGTTCGTACGCCTCCCGCAGCACCGGAACCGCCCGTTCGGCCGTCGCCGGGGACGACGCGTAGCTGGTGCCCAGGTCGTGCAGGCAGAACGCCAGCCCGTGACGCCCTTCCTCGCTGTCGCGGGACAGCCGGCGGTACTGCGGGAGCGCCTGCCTCAGCAGGATGCGTGACGCGACTTGCCGGTTGTGCCTCCGGTACAGGTCGGAGGCGTCGTGGAGGCCGAAGGCATGGCTCTCCGTGTAGAGGCTGGGGGCGTACTTGCTGAGCCGTTTTTTGATCTCGATGCCGTCGTTCAGGTGGGCGAGGGCCTCCGCCGAGCGGCCCAGGGCGGCGTAGGAGTCGCCGAGTTGGAGGGCGGTTCCGGCCCGGGCGTTCAAGTCGCTCGCATTGAGAGACAGTTCGGCGCCGTCGTAGATCCGAAGGGCCTCCTTGAACCCCTCCACCGCCACCCCGTGGTCGCCGGTCTCCGCGTGGAAGGTGGCGCGGAGGTTCATCGAACGGGCCAGCTCAGGCTCGGTGACACCGAACGGACTGTTGTGTACCAGGGCTCGGCGATGCTCGATGGCATACCCGACGGATGCCAGCGCCTCCTCATGCTTCCCGTCGTAGAACTGGCCCCAGGCGAGGTTGTGCAGCAGCTGTGCCAGGGTGGCGAGATGGACCTGCGGAAGCTCCTCGGCCAGCGGGCGAACCAGTGCGATCGCCTCGTGCTCCAGCGCCATCGACTCGCCGCGGGGCCGGGAGGCGTTGCTGTAGTCGATCGCGAGATTCTTGAGGGCTCTCGCGAGGTCGGCGCGAAAGGCGTCCGGGTTCTCCGTCGCCAGCCGACGGCAGGCGACGACGTCCTCCTCAGCGAGCGGCAGCGCCTCCGCATGCCGTTTGAAGCGCCACAGGTTGGAGCCTCGCTCCGTCAGCGCCGCGCTGAGCAGGAGCGGGTCCAGATCGGGGTGGTCCGCCACCAGCTTGCGGGCACGCTGGACGGCCTCGTCCGTGTATGCGTCGGACTGGGCGATCTGGTCGAAGCGAATCTTGTCCGGAGCGAGCCGCCAGACCACCCGCGACAGGTTGAGGAGCGCCTGCACCAGACCACGCTCGCGTTTCTCCCACTCCTCCCCGTCCTCGGCCGCCAGCGCGCGGAACAGGCTCAGCGCCCGGTCGCCGGCCTCGTACGCCTCCGCCAGGCGTCCGGTCATCTGCGCGGCGCGGGACAGCACCAGCAGCGAATCGGCCCACTCCGTGCGGTGAGCCATCGTCCCGTCGTCCGCGAGCCGTTGCCGGATCGCCACCGCGCCATCGGCCGCGACCCGGGCGTCCGCCCAGGCTCCGACCGCCAGCTGCCGCTCCGCGAGATTGTGCAGCGCCCACGCGCGGTCGCGGAGCGCCTGCGGGCCGTCGTCCGTGGCCTGGCACAACCGGTTGAGTTCGCGGGCGACGTCGAGTGCGTACTCGCGCAGCACATGGGTGCTTTCCGGCAGGGCGTCGGAGTGGGCGCGCAGCATGGCGGCGGTCAGCGGTGCCTCGGCAGGGACCACGCGCAGTGCCTCGCGCAGCCTGTCGACGATGTCGCGCGCCTTGTCCTTGCGGTCCTCGTTGGCGTGGGCCACGGCGGACCGGGCCAGCACGGTCAGGGTCTGCACCCGCTGGTGGTCCGGGGCGCGGGCGAACAGCCGTCCGAGCAGCCCAGGTTCCTGGAGGATCTGCTCAGAAGCCTGGAACTCCGCCAGCCGGTCCGGCTCAAGCCGGCCCCAGTAGCGGCCCTCCGGCGGTGGGTACAGAGCGCACAGCCAGGCGACGACATTCCCGACCAGCGGCCGCGACTCATGGGGCAGCAGCCGAGCGATTGTGGCATGCGCCTCCGGTTCGTCCTGGGCCGGACACAGGACGGCCGCCGTCACCGCCTGGCCGAGCAGTTCCTTCTCCCGGGGTCCCATGCCCCGCCCGTCGGCGGTGTCCTGCCAGTACGTGTTCTCGTGCTCCAGGAGTTTGGCCTCCAGCGGGTCCTCCTCCCGCTCGGGGGTCCGAACGTGGCGCAGCAACGCGGCCAGGGCCGCCATCTGCACGGTCAGCGCCGTTTCGGGCCCCTGGCTCGCTGCGGGGCGAGCGGGGCGGAGTCCGTCCGCCAGCCCGGGCCAGTCGAGGTCCCTCGGGGCGGTCACCTCGGCCAGTCGATGGGAGAGATCCCGCGCCGCCATCCGGAACGCCTGCTCCCGGTCGGCGTCGCCAGGGCTGAGCGCGTGCAACCTGACCTCGCGGAGGGCACCCTTCGCCACCCTGTCCCCCCACGAGCCGAGAGAGCGGGCGAGCAGCAGCAGCCGCACCGGATACCCGGACTCCTCCGCTGCCTCCCACAGCTCCCTGACCAGCTCCGGCCGCGTCTCGGCGTAGTCGACGACCAGCAGCAGCGGATGCTGGACCATGCGCAGCGCCCGCAGGCCCTCCGGCCTGCGACGCACCTGCCCCGCCAGCCAGCCCTGCTCCCGCATCCGCACCATCAGCTGTCGCGCCAGCCGGGTCTTGCCCTGCCCTCCCGGGGCGGTGAGCACGCGGGCGGAAGGGACGACATCCCGGTCCTCCCGGCACCACTGCTCCAAGTCGGCAAGCGTGTCCCGCCTGCCGTGGAACCGCACCACCTCGGCGTCGGCCCGCAGCAGCATGGTGGGAGAGGTCACCTCCCGTTTGGGCGGCGCCGGCTCCAACAGGCAGGCGAGCTCGGCCGGTTCGAGCTGCGGGTCGGCGGAGGTCGCCTCGCGGACCACCGAGCGGAATCCCGCACAGGCCAGCAGGTCCTCGCTGCGGGTGTACGCCAGCCGTGTGCCCACTTCCGGCCGGCGGTCCTCCCGCACCATGCCGAGCAGCAGCTTCTCGCGGGACAGGAAGACGGCCGCGCCCGACATCCCGGACCAGTGGGTGGTCCGGCGGGCGGTCTCGGGGGCGAGTCCCGTGGTGTCGTACGCCAGCAGGCCGGCGTTGTCGAGGATCTCGAAGGCCTCACCACCACCGTGCGGCCGGACCTGCCCGATCAGCGTCTCCCGGCCGCGCCTGACCACCTTCTCCGGTCCCTCGCCGTCCTCCTGCCGCCGCTGCCGTGGGAATCCCGTGGCGGCGACCTGCAATTGGTCCCCACTCGTCACGCAGCGACCCCAGCGCTGCGGCGCCGGCCCAGGCGCCGCGCAGCGTCTCGGGCGGCTCCCAGTCCCGGACCTCGGCCGGAATCTCCAGCAGGGCGCCGTCCACGTTCTCGTCGGGCTGTCGCCACCGCACCACGGCGGGGAACCGCGCATCCGAATCCGGGTACGACACGGTGATCTCCCCCGGCGCCTCGGACGCCGGCAGCAGGTGCGCGGCAGTCAGGACGAGCCGCGGCGCGATCAGATAGCCGCTGCCGAAACTCTGACCTCGAACCTGGACGACCCGCTTCTCTTCCATCGGTCCGTCGCCCCGGCTACTCGACGTCGCCCACGGCCACGCTCCCGCCCCCGCGCTGCTCCGGGTTCAGGCGCAGGGTCACACGCTGGGTCGACCGTGCCGAGCGCTCACCGCGGGCGTTGGCCTCCACGACGCCGAACCGCAGCGCCCCGCCGCCGTTCCGCGTCCGCACCAGCTCGACCTCGAACTCCGCGGTGATCTCGCCGAGCCCGAAGCGCAGTTGGGACCCCTGGCCGCGGAACTGCGCCTCGGAGAGTTGCTCTCGCAACACGTCGATGGCATCGGCCAAGTCGAGCCAGTCCTCGTCGTGCTCGTCGCGCGCCATACCCCCGCCTCCGTCGCCGTGTCATCGGGCCCGCACATCCTAGTGACCTTGTAACCCGTCACACCCGTTCGTGAACACGATGACGCGATCACGTCCCGGCAATCCGCCACCGATCTCGACGCGTTGGGCGGGCAGACGTGCAGGGCTCTGTCGTACGGCGTGGGCGGCGGATTCGGCGACGATCGGGGGTCCTAGTCGGCGATGGCGATGGCCTGTGACGGACACCCCTCGGCAGCCGCCCGGACCTCCGGATCGTCGCCGGTGTCCTCGCGGCCCGGTATGACGGCACCGAAGCCGTCCTCGACGGTGAAGACGGACGGCACCCGGTAGACGCAATCGCCGGAGCCGTAACAGCGGTTGGGGTCGACGGAGACCTTCATGTCCCTTCCCGTTCCCGCCGGACGACCCCGTGAACCGAGCCCGCCACTACTGGTCGAAGGACAGCTCCAGCATGCGAATGGCGTTCCCCCGCAGCAGCTTGTACGTCACCTCGTCGGAGAGGCCGGCCACATGCTCGGCCGCCACCTTCTTCGTCTCCGGCCAGGTCGAGTCCACGTGCGGATAGTCCGTCTCGAAGGTCGCGTTGTCCACGCCGACGGTCTCGATGGCCTCGATGCCGTGCCGGTCACGGAAGAAGCAGCAGAAGATCTGCCGGTAGTAGTACGTCGACGGCGGCTCCGGAATCAGGTCCTTGACGCCGCCCCACGCCCGGTGCTCCTCCCACACGTCGTCCGCGCGCTCGAGGGCGTACGGGATCCAGCCCATCTGCCCTTCGCTGTACGCGAGTTTGAGCCGGGGGAACTTCACGAGCACGCCGCTGAACAGGAAGTCCATCATCGACGCCATGGCGTTGTTGAAGCTGAGGGAGGCCTGGACGGCGGGGGGAGCGTCGGGTGACGCGGCCGGCATCTGCGAGGACGACCCGATGTGCATGTTGACCACCGTCCCGGTCTCCTCGCAGGCCGCGAAGAAGGGGTCCCAGTAGCCGGAGTGGATGGAGGGCAGCCCGAGGTAGGTCGGGATCTCGCTGAAGGTGACGGCGCGGACGCCCCGGGCGGCATTGCGGTGGATCTCCGCGACGGCCAGCTCGATGTCCCACAGGGGGATGAGGCACAGCGGGATCAGCCGGCCGCCGCTGTCCCCGCACCACTCCTCGACCATCCAGTCGTTGTAGGCGCGCACGCACGCGAGGCCGACTTCCTTGTCCTTGGCCTCGGCGAAGGTCTGCCCGCAGAAGCGGGGGAAGGTCGGGAAGCAGAGCGAGGCCTCGACATGGTTGAGGTCCATGTCCTCCAGCCGGGCCTTCGGATCCCAGCAGCCCCGCCGCATCTGCTCCCGTGTGATCCCGTCGAGCGTCATCTCGTCCCGGGAGAAGCCGACGGCCGCGATGATGCGCTTGTACGGGAACAACTCGCCCTCGTACTCCCACCAGTCGGTGATCTGACCGTCCGGATCCGTGGTGAACCGGTACTTCCCGCCGACGTAGGCGAGCTCGCCGATACCGGCGGTGAAGGGCTGCGGCCCCTTGTCCCGGTACTTGGCCGGGAGCCACGTCTCGAAGAGGTGCGCCGGCTCGATCACGTGATCGTCCACGCTGATGACCTTGGGCAGATCCCTGGTATCGCTCACGCTGTACCCCTAATCTGACGATCCATCAGATTCAGAGGTTAGGGCAGCCCTCTCACGGCAGCAAGGGAATGGCGGCACGGGAACCGGCGCCCTACCCCGGGGAGGTCCACATGCAGAGCATCTGGCTGAGCGGCGCCGAGTGGCTCGCCGTCCTCCGAGTCGGCCTCGGCCTGTGGTGGCTGGAGAGCTGGCGGCACAAGGACAAGCGGGACTGGTTCGCGGGCGGCGGCATCAGATGGGCGGCCGGCATCGCGGCGGAACACCGGTGGCCCTTCGTCCGGCAGGGCTTCGACCGCATCGTCGGACCCCGCCCGCGCCTCATGGCGTACGTCGTCGCGTACGCGGAACTCGCCCTGGGCCTCGGTCTCGTCGCTGGCTTCCTCACGCCGATCGCCCTGGTCGCCGGCCTCCTGCTCAACCTGATCTATCTCGTCCTGATGATCCACGACTGGGCCGAGCAGGGGCAGAACCTCATGATGGCGCTGATCTCGCTGGTCACGCTGTTCGCGATGGGGTGGCAGTCGTGGTCGGTGGACGCGGCGCTGGGGCTCTTCGGGTAGGTCACCTCCGCCCCACCACCGCGACGGCCGTCCCGATCCCCGCGAACACCAGCCCGATCCCACCGAAGATCAGCGGCAGCAGCCACAGCGAGGCGAACCCGTTGATACGCGCGTCATCGGGGGAATCGGCGCGGTACAGCACCTCGACCCGCTCACCCTCCTCGTACGAGGGTGGATTGGAACCCGTGGAGTCCCGGAACTTCCTCGACGTGCCGTCCGCCGACGTGAACGCGACCACGGGGTACGCCGTGGGCTTGTCGTTCTGCCGCTTCTCGCGGGTTGCGCCGTTGTGGTCGTTCCGCCACTCCAGCGACACCACCGTGCCCCGGGCACGCTCGGCATCCGCCAGGAACGAGACCGACACTCCCGCCAGGATCAACCCGACGACCAAGAACAGCGACCCGAAAGCGATCGCCCCGACCGCGATCCACCGGCGAGCACCCCACCCACGCACCTGAACCTGCACACCGTTCCTCTCACCTGTCCGGAGAGGGACGCTATCCCAGGCAGTACGGCCGCGGCGCTACAGCAGGCGGATGCCGGTGAGGGGGACGTTCCATTCGTTTCTCTCGACATGGCCGTAGCCGTCCTGAGCCGCGGCCGGCGCCACGAGCAGCACCAGCCCGGCAAGGGCAACGGCCAAGACGGCGCGGACACGACGCTTCACGATTCCTCCTCGGCGATGACAGTGCCGACCACCCTGCTCCGAGCCGCCGGCCCCGCCTGCCCGGACACGCCGCTCAGCTTGTAGGTTCAGTCGCTCGGTCGGCCCCTTACGTCCCGTACGTCCCGTACTCCGGAAGTCCCGTCGATTCGAAGACGTGCACGCCACCGCCTGGCTCGGCGAGGCGGACGCGTTCCTGTTTGGACGTCGTACGTACGAGAACTTCGCGCGAGACTGGCCGAAGACGACCGACCATCCGGGCGCCCGCATCCTGAACGGTCTGCCGAAGTACGTCGCCTCCCACAGCCTGACCAAGGCCGACTGGAACCCGACCACGATCCTGTCCGGCGACATCCCCGCGGAAAGTCATCGGCCCGCGAGCGCCGCCCTGGCCGGAATGCCGCTACGGTCATCGCCGCCCGCCGAACTCCCAGTCGTGGACCTCGATATCCGCGTACCGGTCCGCAGCCAGGACGGCGCGGGCCGTGGCCGGATCCGGGGCCCTGAGCAGCACTGCCGTACCGAGCCAGGCGGCGCCGTCGTCGGAGAGCAGTGGCCCGTACGCGATCAACTCGTTCCGGTCGGGCGGCGGGACGGTGTCGACGGCCGCCCCCGAGCCCAGGCCGAGCACCAGGTACCGGTTGCCACCGCTCGGGCCACCGGGGAAATCCCACATGGTGCGCCCCAGCAGGTTGTGCCACCGGCGCAGCAGCACGTCCCGGTACACGCCGGCCTGGTAGTTGGGCTCGTCGAAGGCGAACGCGCGGGCGGCGGCGGGATCCGGCAGGTCGACGATGTGCACGCTGCCGGTGGGCGTTTCGCCGTCGTCGGCGAAGGTCGGGCCGCGCGCGATCAGCTCCTTCGCGTACCGGTCCATGTACGACCAGTGCTCTTCCAGCAACCCGTGGCGCAGCGCAGCAGATCCGGGCCGGTCGCGGTGGTAGCAGAAGTACTCCATGCCCCAGACCCTCCCCAACGGACGGCCGCGTCTCAACAGACTTTCAGCCCTGGGTGATGATCTTTTCCCGCATCAGCCTTTCCAGCTCCGTGTCCGTCAGCGGGTGGAGGGTGTTCAGGAGACGCCGCAGGCCGGGTTCGTCGAGGGACTTGCTGGTGACCTCGACCTCCGCGTCGCGGTGGCGGCGGGTGAGGGTGATGTCGCGGGTGCCACCGGGGAGGCTGTGGATCGTACGCATCTCGCCGCGCACGTCCACCGTGCAGGTCGCGTCCTTCCCGATGAACTCGGGGCATCGCGGTGTCGGCGTGAGCGGCCGGCGCACCGTCAGGCCCACGTACCCGTCCTGCCGAACGGAGTGGTACTCAAGGCTGAAGGAGGCAGGGCCGACCACGGCACGGGCTGCACGCATGCCGGGCGGCGTAGCGATCACGTACAGCAGCTCCGGATGCTCCCGGTACCGCGCCACCTCCGCCGCGTGCCGCCGCCCCTGCGCCTGCGCCGGGCCGACAAAACCCCCGTAGACCACGCCGGCCGCCAGCGCGGCCACCGCCCCCAGCCGCACCCACCGGTCCGGCACGAAGAACGCCGCGGCAACGGCGTACGGCACCCCCGTCAGCGCGACTCGCGTGCCGGCGCTCCCCAGGTCGACGTCCCCACCGTAGGCGGCCACGCCCGCCAGGACGCCGAGCGTCCCGAGGACGAAGACCAGGGCCGCCCAGCCGAGCCGCCCGGGTGCGGAGTCGCACAACGGCACCACGGTCCGCGCCGGTGTGCCCGCCGTGGCCAGCAGGCCCACCGTCAGCGGCACAGCCAACAGGAAGACCAGCACAGCCACGCCGGCCCCACCACTCCAGCCCGTCACCACCAACCCGAAGCCGAGCACCGGCACCGCGGCCGTCATCGTCGCCCAGACCAGGAGGAGATGCAGAGCCGTCAGCGCCCCTCTGTCACGCGTCATGCCCGAAGCGTGCCAGCCCGCGTCCTGGCGCACATGGGTACTCCTACTCAGTACGTCCGCCCTGGCGGAAGAGCCCTGCCGACGCCCCCCAACCATCCCCGCCAACTCCCCTGACATCCTTGCCCCGTGCCGAATCCCACCCCCGTCACCCCCGACGCCCCCGTCCCGATACCCGACCCGCTGCTCACCCAGCACTGGCTCGACCTCTGCTTCATCCACTGGGCCGTCGAACCGGACGTGGTGGCACCGCTGTTGCCGACAGGCACCGTGCCCGACACGTACGACGGGATGACGTACGTCGGGCTGGTCGCGTTCCGGATGGACAAGGTGGGGTGGCTGCGGCTGCCGGGGGTGCCGTACTTCGGGTCGTTCCCGGAGACGAACGTGCGGCTGTACTCGGTCGGCGCGGACGGGCGGCGCGGTGTGGTGTTCCGGTCGATGGACGCCTCGCGGCTGCTGCCGGTGGTGATGGGGCGCGTCGGCTTCCGGCTGCCGTATCTCTGGTCCCGGATGAGCGTGCGCGCGGACGGCGACACCGTCTCGTACGAGAGCGTCCGCCGCTGGCCCGGGCCGCGCGGCACGTACAGCCGTATCGTCGTGCGGGCCGGTAAACCGATAGAGGAGCCCAGCGAGTTGGAGCTTTTCCTCACCGCCCGCTGGGGAATGCACAACCAGTTCTCCGCGGGTGCCGCTTATCTCCCCAACGACCATCCCCGCTGGCCGCTCCACCGCGCCGAGCTGATCCACTGCCAGGAGGACCTGATCGCCGCCGCGGGGCTGCCCTCCCCGGTCGGCGCCCCCGTCAGCGTCCTCTACGCCCCCGGTGTGCCCGTCCGGTTGGGGCGGCCGCTCAGGAGTTCCATGTCTCGTCGTACGGATCCCGCGGCTGAGCCACCGGACGGGCCTCGCTGACCTCGATGAACGGGATCGGCCCGTTGTTGACAGGGTCGTGCGTCCAGCGGGCGGTGTAGGTGCCGGTGACCTCCAGCCAGGTGTCCGGTTGGAGCACCGGCGGGATGTGTCCGGTCAGGCCGACCTTGACCGGCTGGGCGTCCGCCGCACAGCAGTTGAGGGTCATACGGACGAGGTAGGGCGTGCCTTCGCGGTCCAGCGCGACGAACCCGGTGATCTTCAGCTGCCGGTCGCGGAGGGAGCGGCCGTCGTCGTAGACCGCACGGCCCGCGTAGTCGGCGAGGGCCAGGCGCAGTGGGCCGCTCTCCGGCAGCTTCGTGAATCCGTACGGCTCTTGCAGGGCCGTCCCCGTGCGTACCGCGCTGTACGAGCCGAGGGCCGGCGGCGCGACCAGGATCAGGGCGAGGACGGGGAGGGCGAGCAGCCAGGAGACGCGGGGCTCGGGATGCCCGGCATGTCCGTCGGACCTGCGCCGCTCGTACCAGACCGTCGCCAGCGCCGCCGCGATCAGCACCGCGCCGGACAGCAGCACCAGCGGGCGCAGGCCCGCCTTGACGTACCGCAGGTACAGATCGGTCAGGCCCGCGTGCAGCAGGCTCGCGCCGAGCAGGAAGAGTACGGCCGCCTGGGCCTGCCGGTTCACAGCAGCACCGCCCCGGTCAGCACCGACACCAGCACCGCCAGCACGAAGGTGGCGGGCGCGAAGCGCAGGGCGAAGTCGCGGCCGAAGGTGCCCGCCTGCATCGCGAACAGCTTCAGATCGACCATGGGCCCGACCACCAGGAACGCCAGCCGGGCCGTGAGCGAGAACTGTGTCAGCGACGCCGCCACGAACGCGTCCGCCTCCGAGCAGATCGACAGCAGGACGGCGAGCGCGGCGAGGGCCAGCACGGCGATCACCGGGTTGTCGGCCGCCGTACGCAGCCAGGTCTCCGGCACCACCGCCTTCAGCGTGGCGGCGGCCATCGCGCCGAGGACCAGAAAACCCCCTGCGTGCATCACGTCATGCCGGACCGACCCCCAGAACGCCGCGCCCTTGCTCTGACCGTCGTACGACGAACGGGCCGGCGGGCGCAGCCAGTCGGCGCGGCCGAGCCGCAGCCACAGCCAGCCCATCGCACACGCCACCAGCAGGCTCGCGACGAAACGTGCGAGGACCATCTCGGGGTTGCCGGGGAAGGCCACGGCCGTCGCGGTCAGGACGATCGGGTTGATCGCCGGGGCGGAGAGCAGAAACGCCAGCGCCGCGGCCGGAGTCACCCCCCGGCGCACCAGCGCGCCCGCCACCGGCACCGACGCGCACTCGCACCCCGGCAGCACGGCTCCCGCCGCTCCGGCCACCGGCACGGCGAGCGCGGGGCGCTTCGGCAACGCGCGGGCGAAGAACGACGGCGGCACGAACACCGCGATCGCCGCCGACAGCAGCACCCCGAGCACGAGAAACGGCAGCGCCTGTACGACGACGGCCACGAACACCGTCATCCAGCTCTGCATCACGGGCACGCCCAGCATCCGCCGGATCGGGCCCTGCGCGAGTACGGCGAGGACCAGCACCATGGTCAGGACGAGAGGGGAGTCGAGGCGCCTGCCCTGTGGTTCCTCCGGGTTTTCCACGGGCGTGGCCGGGGGTGGCTTGGTGATGGCCACGGGTGGGGTACCTCCGCGGTTCGTTGGGTGCGGGCCGGTGGGGACTGGTCGCGCCCACGCGGCGGAGCCGCATATCGGCACAGCCCCGCGCCCCTTCGGGGCGCTGATCTCCTCCCCTCCAATACGGACGCACAGCACCAGGCGTTCAACCAGTTGTTGGAACCACGCGTCTCGTTGAGGCAGTCTTTCCCCTCGTGGGCAGCAGCGTTCCGAATCAGGGTCAGCCGGGCGGCACGTCCGCGCACATGGTGGTGTGCGGCGACGACGGCCTCGCGCACCGGCTGGCCGCCGAGCTGCGCGGGGTGTACGGCGAGCAGGTCACCCTTGTCGTACCGCCCTCGGTGACCACCGCGCGGCCACCGGTGGTCGGGCGGGCGCGGGCGGCCTCGGCGGCGCTGCTGGACCGGTGGGTCAACCGGGCCAATGGGGACCCCGCAGGCAACGGGCGGGTCGTGGAGGCGCCCGAGATCACCGAGGCCGTGCTCGCCGACGCCGGCGTGGACCGGGCCGCCGCGCTGGCGCTCGTGTACGACGACGACGAGACCAACATCCGCGCCGCCCTCACCGCCCGCCGGATCAACCCCCGGCTGCGGCTCGTCCTGCGGCTCTACAACCGGCGGCTGGGCCAGCACATCGAGGAGCTCCTCGACCAGGCGGCCGCGTTGGCGACCGGGGTCGACGACATCGGCGCCGACGCGTCCACGACCGTGCTGTCCGACGCCGACACGGCCGCACCGGCGCTGGCCGCCACCGCGCTCGCCGGGACCAGCAAGGTCGTACAGACGGACGGGCTGCTGCTGCGGGCGGTCGAGCGGCAGCCCTGGCGGGGCCGGATCACCGATCCGGGGCTGGCCACGCTGGCCCTGCTGTCGTCCACGAACAGCGACTCGGAGAGCGGCGACGAGCAGGGGCCGCAGCTGCTGCCCGACGACGCGGCGGTCCGGGCCGCCACCGGGCGCGGGGCCGTGGTCCTGGAGCAGGTGTCGTACTCGGGTCCGCCGCTGCCCACCGGCCGGGCGGGCGGTGTCTTACCGGCGTTCGCGTCGCTGTTCTCGCGGCGGCTGAGGTGGTCGCTGGCGGGCCTGGTGGGGTGTGTGCTGGCGCTCGCGGTCGCGCTGACGGTGGTCACTGGGGACCATCCGCTGTACGCGACGTACGAGACCCTGCTCGATCTCTTCGCCATCAACGAGCCCGCCCTCAACCAGCCGCTCGGCCGCCAGATCCTCCAACTCCTGTCCGGGCTGCTGGGGTTGCTGCTGCTGCCCGTCCTGCTGGCCGCCGTGCTGGAGGCGCTGGGCACCTTCCGCAGCGCCTCCGCCCTGCGCAAACCGTCGCGCGGCCTCGGCGGGCATGTCGTCCTGCTCGGCCTCGGCAAGATCGGCACCCGCGTGCTGACCCGGCTGCACGAACTGAACATCCCGGTGGTGTGCGTCGAGGCCGACCCGGACGCGCGCGGCCTTGCGACCGCGCGGCGGCTGCGGGTGCCGGTGATCCTCGGGGACGTCACCCAGGAGGGCGTCCTGGAGTCCGCCAAGATCCACCGCGCGAACGCGCTCCTCGCGGTGACCAGCGCGGACACGACCAACCTGGAGGCCGCGCTGTACGCCCGTTCCGTACGGCCCGACCTGCGCGTCGTCCTGCGCCTGTACGACGACGACTTCGCGACCGCCGTCTACCGCACCCTGCGCGCCGCCCACCCGGGCGCCTCCACCCGCAGCCGCAGCGTGACGCATCTGGCCGCGCCCTCCTTCGCCGGCGCGATGATGGGCCGCCAGATCCTGGGCGCGATCCCGGTCGAGCGGCGCGTGCTGCTGTTCGCCGCCGTCGACGTGGCCGGGCATCCGCAGCTGGAGGGCAAGACCATCGCCGAGGCGTTCCGGCCGGGGGCGTGGCGGGTGCTGGCCCTGGACACGGCGACGCTCGACGAGCGCCAGCCCGATCTGGCCCTTCCGCCGTCGCCGGACAACGACGACGGGGACGCTCGGCCGTCAGGGCTCGTGTGGGACCTGCACGAGGGATATGTGCTCCAGCGCGGGGACCGGGTGGTGCTGGCGGCGACTCGGAGGGGGTTGGCGGAGCTGTTGGGGCGGAGGCGGCGGGAGCCGGCGGGGACGTAGCATCAAGAACTCGGCAAAGGCTCAGCGCGACGCGGGCCTGCGCAGCAGCCACTGCCCGAACGTCCGGCGTGGGGGCCGTACCACCACGCGGCCGTGGGCCTTCTGGCCGACCAGCTCCACTCGCAGGGTGACCGGCGTGTCAGGATTCACCGGAGTCCGGCGGTGCTTGAGCCTGCAGTGCACCAGTTGCAGACCGTCGGCATCGATCTCGATGCCGGGCCGGGTGATCAGCGTCAGGGTCTTGCCCGCCATGCCCACGTCGATCTGCAAAGTGTCCTGCGTGATCACGGCCTCAGTGAAGTCGAGCGTCACGTCACACCAGTACACCGCGAGCTCCAGCCTGCGCGGTACCACCCAGCGCCCCACACGCTCGATCGGGCCGCTGTGGGCCTGTTCGATACGAACTACGTCCTTGACCTCTGCTCCAGCGACGGCACCCGTAGCCGATACGGGCGGCAGGTCAGCGGTGAGCGCAGCCAGTTCGCTCAGGGTCCGCGCCGAGAGGGCGGCTTCCAGCCGCTCGTCCAACTCGTCCGCGGTCAGCAGGCCGTCCCCCGCCGCGATACGCAGCACATCCACGACCCGGTCCCGGTCCGCATGAGAGGCGCGCAGCTCGGGCGACGAGCCGGGGCCGGAGTGCTTCCCGGTGGGCGAAATCTCTCCCGACATGCTTCCGTCCTGGTCCTGTCGAACGTCTCCGCGCGGCGCAGGCAGCGGCGCGAGTGGAAGGCTAACGCTATATCGCGACACGGATCCCGGGTGGGCCCATCACGGAGAGGCGATGGTCAGCTTCGAGTCACGGCACGCGGCATCCATCATGCGCCGGCCGGCTCAGCGGCCCGTAAGGCTGGACGACGAGAGGTCGGGGCGCCGCCGCGCCGTACGGGGGTGGGTCCAGACGGCGGGGTCGCGGCCGTACGACTGCCGCCTAAGCGCTCCGCTGGGAGGGCCGCGATGTGCCGTCGGTCGGCCGCGGCGCCGTCGTGGCTGGTCGCGCCCACGCGGCGGAGCCGCATATTGATACAGCCCCGCGCCCCTGCGGGGCGCGGCCGACTTCACCCGACCCGACCTGCTTGCCCCCCGGCGCCTCAGCCCCCCAAGTGTCGGCGGGCGAAGTCCAGTTCCAGGCGGACCTGTTTGATCCGTTCGTCGACGACCAGGGAGCCGTGGCCCGCGTCGTAGCGGTACACCTCGTGGATGGCGCCTCGGGTTTCCAGGCGTTTGACGTAGTTGTCGATCTGGCGGATCGGGCAGCGTGGGTCGTTGACGCCTGCCGAGATGTAGACGGGGGCCTTGACCTGGTCGACGTAGGTGATCGGTGAGGATGCCTCGAAGCGTTCCGGGACCTCTTCGGGGGTGCCGCCGAGGAGGGTGCGGTCCATGGCCTTCAGGGCTTCCATCTCGTCGTGGTACGCCGTGACGTAGTCGGCGACCGGGACCGCGGCGAGGCCCATCGTCCAGGCTTCGGGCTGGGTGCCGAGGCCGAGGAGGGTGAGGTAGCCGCCCCAGGAGCCGCCGGTGAGGATCAGCCGGTCGGGGTCGGCGAGCCCCGAGGCGACCGCCCATTCACGGACCGCCGCGATGTCCTCCAGCTCGATCAGACCGATCCGGTGCTTGAGGGCGTCGGTCCATGCGCGCCCGTACCCGGTGGAGCCGCGGTAGTTGACCCGCACGACCGCGTACCCGTGGTCGACCCAGGCGGCCGGGCCGGCGGCGAAGGAGTCGCTGTCGTGCCAGGTCGGGCCGCCGTGGATGTCGAAGACGGTGGGGAGGGGACCGGAGACACCCGCCGGCTTCTGGATCAGGGCATGGATACGGCCGCCCGGCCCGTCCACCCACACGTCCTTGACCGGCACCGATCCCGGGGACCGCATACCGGGCGGGTCCAGGACGACGCCGCCCGTCGTGGAGCGCACGGTGGACGGCTCGGCGGCCGACGACCACAGGAACTCCACGGTGCCGTCCGGGCGGGCGGTCGCCCCGGAGACGGAGCCCGCCGGGGTGGGGAGCTGCTCCAGCGCGCGGGAGGCGAGGTCGTAGCGGAACAGCTCGCTGCGGGCCTCGAAGCTGTGCACGATGAGCAGCGCGGAGCCGTCCGGATACCACTCGGCGCTCACGTCACCGGGCAGGTCGAGCGCCAGATCGGACTCGATGCCGCTCGCCACGTCCCACACCAGCGGTTCCCAGCGACCGCGCCGCTGATGACCGATGAGCAGCCGCGTGTCCCCCTCGACCGGCGCGAAGCCCAGCACCTCCAGGCCCAGCTCGACGGTGCCGCCCTTGGTGTCGTCGAGTTCGGCGACCGCCGTGCCTTCCGGGCGCACCACACGCAGCGCCGAGTGCATCGCGTCGCCGTGCTCGGTGTGCTCGACGGCGATCAGCGAGCCGTCGTGGGAGAGGTCGCCGACGCCCGCCGACTCGCGGTGCCGGTAGATCTCCACCGGGTCCTCGCTCGCTCGCGCGAGGTGGATCGTCGTACCGTCCTCGTCGGTGGAGCGGCCCACGACCGCCGTACGCCCGTCCCGGCCGAGGGCGAGGCCCGCCGGGTACGACGGCTCCAGGCCGGGGACGGCGGTCTCGTCCGCTCCCCCGCCGAACGGCTGGCGGCGCCAGACGCCGAACTCGTCGCCGTCCTTGTCGTCGAACCACCAGATCCACGCGCCGTCCGGGGAGAGCACACCGTCCGTCGTGCCGGTCGGCCGGTCGGTGACCTGGCGCTGCTCGTCCGTCGAACGGTCCCAGGCGTACAACTCGTACGTCCCCGTCGCGTTCGACACGAACAGGGAACGATCCGGTGCGTCCTCCGCCCAGTCGGGCAGCGACACCCGGGGCGCCCGGAAGCGCTTCTCCCAGTCCGGCATCTCTTCTTTCCGCTCCGGAGAGTCGGACCCGTTGCTCTCAGTCATGGGTCCATACTGCCCGCTTCCTGTGACAATCCGCTGGCCAGCTCCCCAGCCTGTGGACAACTCGCCCGCCGGGCGAGCGGGCCTGGGCCGATTGTCAGTGGCAGGGCGCAAACTTCCGAGACATGACCGCCATGACCGATCTGCGCAAGACAGTGGAAACGTTCTGGGCCACCGCGGAGGCCCGGGACTGGGACGCGTTCGCGGACACGCTGGCCGAGGACGTCACGTACGAGCTGCCTCAGACGAGGGAGCGCATCAGCGGCAAGGCACGATACATACAGTTCAACCGGGAATACCCCGGCGACTGGCACGCCCGCATCGAGCGGATCCTCGCCGAGCCGGACCAGGTCGTCACCTGGATCCGCTGCAGAGTCGGCGACGAGGAGGTGGACGCCATCTCCTTCTTCACCGGGGACGGCAGCGGCCGCATAGCCACCGTCACGGACTTCTGGCCCGAGCCGTACGAGCCTCCGGCGGGCCGGGAGCACCTCGCGGAAAGGTACTGACCCCGCGGCCCTGCCCCGCCAACCCGCCCCGTACCGTTGAAGGCGTGTACCGGTTCCTGCTGACCCCCCGCTGGTGGGGAATCAACGTCTTCGTGCTGCTTGCCATCCCCTTCTGCATCTACATGGGGTCCTGGCAGCTGAGCCGGTTCGAGGAGCGGGTGGACAGCCACCAGGTCGCGGAGGACAAGGCGGCCTCGGACAAGCAGCAGGCGGCCCGGCCGCTGGCCGAGTTGCTGCCCGTGGACAAGGAGACCTCCGGCGAGCAGGTCACCGCGACCGGACGGTACGGCAAGCAACTGCTGGTGCCGGACCGGGAGCTGGACGGCAAGCGTGGCTTCTATGTGCTGACGCTGCTGCGCACCGACGAGGGCAAGGCGCTGCCGGTCGTACGAGGCTGGCTGCCGGGTGACGCCGACGCCGCGAAGGCGCCCGCCGCGCCCTCCGGCGAAGTCACCGTCACCGGTGCGCTCCAAGCGTCCGAGACACCCGGGGACAACGGGGTCAGTGCGCAGGGCGGGCTGCCGGCCGGGCAGACCGCGGCGATCAGTGCGGCGTCGCTGATCAACCTCGTGTCGTACGACGTGTACGACGCCTGGGTCACCCTCAACACCGGTGACGCCGGGATGAAGACAGTGCCGGCGAGCGCCGCACAGGACACCGGGCTCGACCTGAAGGCCTTCCAGAACCTCGGCTACACCGGCGAGTGGTTCGTCTTCGCCGGGTTCGTGGTCTTCATGTGGTTCCGGCTGCTGCGCCGCGAGGTGGAGTTCGTTCGGGATGCGCAGCTGGGACTGGTGGACGAGGAAGAGCGCGATCCCGTGTCCGCCTAGCCCTGAGCCCTCTGAAGCCTGGCCCTGAAGAGTGCAGCGGCTACGACGCCGCCAGCAACCCCGTCCAGTACACCTTCCCCGCGCACGCTCCCGAAACGGTCGCCGAGGCCGTGGGTGCCGCGGGTTCCGCCGTGTAGGACACGACCACGCTGCCGTCCGCCGTGCCGTCCTCCGTCATCAGCTGGGTCGACGTGCCGGAGTCGGTGCCGGTGGTCGTTCCCGTGGTCGTACCGCTGGTGTCCGTGGAGTTCGTCGGGTCGGGCGTCGGTTCGCCCGTGCTGCCGCCGCTGCTGTCGCCGGCGGGCGGGCAGGTTTCCGAGGGCACCCAGGCGAACTTGACCTCGTACGCCGTGCCGGGCTTCAGCAGCAGCTCGGGGGCCTCCAGGGACGGGTCGGGCAGGGAGGCCGCCTCGTCTCCGGCGACGTGCCGCAGGGTGGAGATCTTGGTGGGGTCGGCGGCGCCCTGAGGGGTCGTGCCGACCGTGCCGGGGCTGGTGACCGTGCAGTCGGTGGTGGAGACGTTGGTGACGCGGAAGCTGCCGTAGACCGCGCCCACGGTGTCGGCGGCGGCGGTGGTCGGGGTGGCGGCGCCGAGCTGCGCGGCGGTGCACAGGGGCGCGCCCACCGCGGTCGTGGCCGTGGGGTCGGCGCCCGTGGTGGCGCCGGTGGAGCCGGTCCCGGTGCCGTCGCCCTTCTCGCCCTCCTTCTTGCCGCCGCCCTCGCCCTTCTCCGCGGACTGGCCGCCGGTGCCGCCGGAGGTGCCCGACCCGCCGTCCGGTCCCTTGCCCTGTCCAGCGCCGCCCTGAGCCTGGGACGCGTGGCCGGCGTTGGAGGTGTTGGTGGCGGAGCCGGTGGAGTTGGAGACGTGCAGGGCGGCGGGGACCGCGGTGCCGATGAACAGGGCCGCCGCGGCCATCCCGACGAGGGCCTGGCGCTTACGGGCCCGCCGTGCGGGCACCGCCCGCCGCAGGTGGTCCAGCGTGCCGTCGCGCGGCTCCATCTCCTGGACCGCGTCGTGCAGCATCCGGCGCAGTGCCAGCTCGTCCGAGTCGAGCCCGGGGAGGCTCTGGTCGTCGGGGCCGTGGTTCACAGTTCCGTTCCCAGCGTGCGATTGCTTCGGGTCGTGCGGGTCGGCCGGCTCTGTCGGCTCGTGCCACTCATAGGGCTCGTGCGGCTTTCCGTCCGTCATGCCGGCGCCTCCATGGCGATCCGCAGCGCCGCGATGCCGCGCGAGCCGTAGGCCTTCACGGAGCCCAGCGAGATGCCGAGCGTCTGGGCGACCTGCGCCTCGGTCATGTCGGCGAAGTAGCGCAGGACGAGGACCTCACGCTGCCGGCGCTGAAGGCCCTTCATCGCCTTGATCAGCGAGTCCCGCTCCAGCTGGTCGTACGCGCCCTCCTCGGCGCTCGCCATGTCGGGCATCGGCTTCGACAGCAGCTTCAGGCCGAGGATGCGGCGGCGCAGGGCGGAACGCGAGAGGTTGACGACCGTCTGCCGCAGATAGGCGAGGGTCTTCTCCGGGTCGCGGACGCGTTTGCGGGCCGAGTGGACGCGGATGAAGGCCTCCTGGACGACGTCCTCGCAGGAGGCGGTGTCGTCGAGGAGGAGCGCCGCGAGGCCCAGCAGTGAGCGGTAGTGGGCGCGGTAGGTCTCGGTGAGGTGGTCGACGGTGGTACCGGCGGCCACTGCGTCGACTTCGTCGCCGTCGCGCGGGCTGGGTATGCGGGCGGGCCGCGCTGCGGGCATGGGCGCGATCACCGGCATGCCACCGGGCGCGCCGGGCATGCGGGGTCGGCGGGGACGCAGGACTGTGCCGTGCGCCGCCGCGGTGAAATCGAGTACCTCTGCCACGCCAGTTGGACACGCGTCCCCCCATGAGGGTTGTACGTGCCGGGCGTCACGTTCACGCCAGGCGCCGTTCTCTCCTCAGGCAGCACAACTGAAGGTGCCTCACAAGGCCTCATGTGTCCCGCTCTTCCCTTACATCCCATATGAACCGAGCGTCCCCACGCTCGGCTCACGGCGTCCCCACGCCGACCACATCGCGTCTCCACGCCCCAGGGAGGGCGACCGCAAAGACGCTCCCCGCCCTCCGCACGGTTGCGGAGGGCGGGGAGGAAATCTTCGAACGCCGAAGAGTCCGGCACAAGTGGTCCGGACCATCATCCAGCTCACATGTCGTACATGGATTCTACAAACGCTTTCGGCCGCGCCCGGAGCATTTTCCTGTGGGCTGAAGAACTCAGCGGAACTCCGCCGCCACCAGCTCGGCGATCTGCGCGGTGTTGAGTGCGGCGCCCTTGCGCAGGTTGTCCCCGCACACGAAGAGTTCGAGCGCCGTGGGGTCGTCCAGCGCCCGGCGCACGCGCCCCACCCAGGTCGGATCGGTGCCGACCACATCGGCGGGCGTGGGGAACTCCCCCGCGGCCGGGTTGTCGAAGAGGACGACACCGGGCGCCGTGGCCAGAAGTTCGCGGACGCCCTCGACGGTGACCTCGCCCTCGAAGCGGGCGTGCACGGTCAGGGCGTGCGTGGTGACCACCGGCACCCGGACGCATGTCACGGCGACGGGCAGCCGCGGCAGTCCGAGGATCTTGCGGGACTCGTCCCGCACCTTCATCTCCTCCGACGACCAGCCGTCCTCACGCAGGGACCCGGCCCACGGTACGACGTTCAGCGCGACCGGCTCCGGGAACGGCCCGGTGTCGTCGCCGACGGCCCGCCGTACATCACCGGGGCTGGTCCCCAGCTCCGTACCGGCCACCAGGGACAACTGCCGGCGCAGCGTCTCGACGCCGGTCCGACCGGCCCCGCTGACGGCCTGGTACGACGACACCACCAGCTCGCGCAGCCCGTACTCGGCATGCAGCGCGCCCAGGGCCACGATCATCGACAGCGTCGTGCAGTTCGGGTTGGCGATGATCCCGCGAGGCCGGACCCGCGCCGCATGCGGATTGACCTCGGGCACGACGAGCGGCACATCGGGGTCCATCCGGAAGGCGCCCGAATTGTCCACCACCACGGCGCCCTTGGCGGCGGCGACGGGAGCCCACTGCGCCGCGACCTCGTCCGGTACGTCGAACATGGCGACGTCGACGCCGTCGAAGGCCTCCTCGGTGAGCGCCACCACCTCGACCTCCTCGCCGCGCACGGCCAGCTTGCGGCCGGCCGAGCGCGGCGAGGCGATCAGACGGATCTCGCCCCAGATGTCCGCGTGCTGGGACAGGATCTGGAGCATGACCGTGCCGACGGCTCCGGTCGCTCCCACGACCGCGAGCGTCGGTCGGACGGTCATCGGCCGGTGCCTCCGTAGACAACGGCCTCGTCGCTGTCGGAGTCGAGCCCGAAGGCGGTGTGCACGGCGGTCACGGCCTCCTTGACGTCGTCGGCGCGGGTGACCACGGAGATACGGATCTCGGAGGTGGAGATCAGCTCGATGTTCACGCCGGCGTCGGACAGAGCCGTGAAGAAGTCGGCCGTGACGCCCGGGTTGGTCTTCATGCCGGCGCCGACGAGCGAGATCTTGCCGATCTGGTCGTCGTAGCGCAGCGATTCGTAGCCGATGCCGTGCTTGTTCTTCTCCAGGGCGTCGATGGCCTTGCGGCCGTCGGTCTTGGGGAGCGTGAACGAGATGTCCGTCAGGCCGGTGGAGGCGGCGGACACGTTCTGCACGATCATGTCGATGTTGATCTCGGCGTCCGAGATCGTGCGGAAGATCGCGGCGGCCTCGCCCGGCTTGTCCGGCACGCCGACAACCGTGATCTTGGCCTCGGAGGTGTCGTGCGCGACACCGGAGATGATGGCCTGCTCCACCTTGTTGTCCCCTTGCTCAATCGGCTCGCTGCTGACCCATGTGCCCTGCAGTCCGCTGAAGCTGGACCGGACATGGATCGGGATGTTGTAGCGGCGGGCGTACTCCACACACCGGTGGAGCAGCACCTTCGAGCCGGACGCGGCCAGCTCCAGCATGTCCTCGAAGGAGATCCAGTCGATCTTCTTCGCCTTCTTCACCACGCGCGGGTCGGCGGTGAACACGCCGTCGACGTCGGTGTAGATCTCGCACACCTCGGCGTCGAGGGCGGCGGCGAGGGCGACGGCCGTCGTGTCGGACCCACCGCGCCCCAGCGTGGTGATGTCCTTCTTGTCCTGGGAGACACCCTGGAACCCGGCCACGATGGCGATGTTGCCCTCGTCCAGCGCGGTCCGGATACGGCCGGGCGTGACGTCGATGATCCGGGCTTTGTTGTGGACCGAGTCGGTGATGACGCCTGCCTGGCTGCCGGTGAACGACTGGGCTTCGTGCCCCAGGTTTTTGATCGCCATGGCCAGCAGTGCCATGGAGATCCGCTCTCCGGCGGTCAGCAGCATGTCGAACTCACGCCCGGCAGGCATCGGTGATACCTCTCCGGCGAGATCGATCAGCTCGTCCGTCGTGTCGCCCATCGCGGAAACGACGACGACCACCTGGTGGCCGTTCTTCTTCGCTTCCACGATCCGCTTGGCGACGCGCTTGATGCCCTCGGCATCGGCTACGGAGGAGCCTCCGTACTTCTGCACGACAAGGCCCACGTGCGCTCCTCGCTCAGTCCGTGTGTGTCGGCTCAGTTTACCGAGCGTCCGAATTTCCCCTCCGGAATACCGCATGGTGAGATCTCCGGCCGCTCGTTCTCGGACTGCACATGCCCGGCATACGGCGAAGGCACGCGAAAAAGTGCCGCGGGTCACAAGCGACCTCTGTGTATCAACTTTCAAGCACTAAGGTTCCGCTTGTGCGCGTACTTCTGGTGGAAGACGATGAGCCGGTGGCGGAGTCCCTCCGGCGCGGCCTGATCCGCTACGGCTTCGAGGTGGAGTGGGTGACCACGGGCGGCGCGGCGCTCGCGTACGAGGGGCCGTACGACGTCGTCCTCCTCGACCTCGGTCTGCCCGACACCGACGGCCTCGACGTCTGCAAGGCGCTGCGCGAGCGAGGCGACGTGCCGATCATCGTGATCAGCGCACGCAGCGACGAGACGGACCGGGTGGTGGGCCTGGAGCTGGGCGCGGACGACTATGTGTCCAAACCGTTCGGGGTGCGAGAGGTCATCGCGCGGATACGGGCGGTGATGCGGCGCTTCCAGCCCCGTACGGCCGCGGAGTCCGGCCCCGACCGCTACGGCCCGCGCCTGACGATCGACCGCAAGGCCGCTCGCGTCCGGCTGGACGGCGATGAGGTGTCCCTCGCCCCCAAGGAGTACGACCTGCTGGCCTTCCTCACCGAGGAGCCGGGCGCGCTGATGTCGCGCGAGCAGATCATGGAGGCGGTCTGGGACGCGAACTGGTTCGGCCCGACCAAGACACTCGACGTGCATGTGGCGGCGCTGCGGCGGAAATTCGCGGGCGCGATCACGATCGAGGCGGTACGGGGCGTCGGCTTCCGGCTGGAGATCGTGGACGGCGGTAAGAGCGCACCATGATCCGTCAGCTCATCCGCAGTTACGTCGGTCTCACCGCCGTCGCCATCGCCCTGTTCACCGTGCCGGTGGCCTTCACGCTCACGGACCAGCTGCGGGGCGACACCGCGGATTCCGTCCGGCGGGAGGCCGACACCATGGCCCTGCTGCTCGGCAACGGAAACGCCCCGTCGTGCGCGGCGCTGGGCGAGATGGCCGCGGCGTACGCCGGCCAGACGCCCGGCGAGGTCGAGGTGACCGGGAGCTGCGCCGAGACGGGTCTGCCGAAACCGGACCGGGACGCGGACCTGGCCAAGGTCCTCAAGACGGGCGAGCCCGCGACCGACTGGGGCTCCTCCTTCATCTGGGGACCGGAACTGACGATCACCGTTCCCGCCCGGGAGAGCGCGGTGGCCGGTGACGGCCGCAACCGGGGCGAGGTCGTCGGCGCCGTACGCATCGTGTACTCGACCGACGCCCTGACCGGCCGGCTGTGGCAGATCTGGGGCTTCCGCGCGGGCCTCGCGGTCGCCGTCCTCGTCGTGGCCGCCGTGATCGGCGCCGCGGCGGCACGGCGCATCACCCGCCCCCTGCGCCAGCTCAACGAGATGGCGAGCAAGTTCAGCGACGGCGACCTGACGGCGCGGTCGACGGTGACGGGCCCGTCGGAGACACAGACGCTGGCGCGCACCCTCAACCAGGCCGGTGAGCGCCTCGACACCCTCATCGCCTCGCAGCGCATCTTCGTCGCCGACGCCTCCCACCAACTCCGCACTCCCCTCACGGCATTGCGCCTGTCCCTGGACAACATCGCGGACGGCGTGGACGACGACTTCGTACGGGAGGACGTGGAGCAGGCGACGGCGGAGGTCGTCCGCATGAGCCGCCTGGTGAACGGCCTGCTGGTCCTCGCCCGGGCAGAGGCGAAGGTGTCGGCGGCCGAACAACTGCCCCTGTGGGACATCGTGCGGGAACGCCTCTCGGTGTGGAGGCCGGCCGCCGACGAGCGCGGAGTCACCATCGCGCTCAGGGGGAGTGCCGACGACCGGCTGCTTGTCCTGTCCAGCCCCGGCCATCTGGACCAGGTTCTGGACAACGTGCTCTCGAACGCCCTGGAGGTCTCACCGGACGGCGGAACGATCACCGTACGGGTCGACCAGGGGGGCGACGAAGTGGTGCTGTCCGTGGCGGACGAGGGCCCCGGCATGTCGGACGCGGAGAAGTCCCGCGCCTTCGACCGCTTCTGGCGGGGCCAGGGCCTCACCGGGCGCGCGGGGTCGGGCCTGGGCCTGGCGGTCGTCAAGCAACTGGTGACGGACGACGGCGGCACGGTGGCTCTGAAGGACGCTCCCCCAGTCTCGGCTTCGCTCGACCGGGGGGACCCCCATGGCGGCGGGCTGAGCGTGGAGATCAGCCTTCGGGCATCGCAGAAGAGTGGTGGTTGACGATCTTCCACACGCCGTCCCGCTTCTCGTACTCGTACGTGTAGCGAGCCTTGACGACGCGCTCCTCGCCGGTCTCGTGGTCGGTCAGCGCGAACTGGTACGCCCCGGCGTCGATGACCGAGTTGGAGTCGAGGACGTTGACCACGGTCTGGATCTTCTTCCCGACCGGCTTGTTCGCCAGGAAGTGCTCGAAGTAGTCGACGATGCCCGCCCGGTCGGTACGGATCTTGTTGGAGACGGTGGGGAGCAGGACGGCGTCCTTGGCGTACAGGTCGGCGACCTTCTCCGGGTCACCGGTCTGCAGTGCGGCGTTCCACGTGTCGAACAGCGAGGCGACCTGCGCCTTGCTGGGCTTGCCGGCCGCCGCGGGCCCGGCCGTCGCGGCGCCGGCGGCGAAGGTGCCTGCGACGACGAGGGCGGTGGCGGTGACGACGGCGGCGCGTATGCGGGTCTTACGAGTCATCGCAACTCCAGTGCGGGTCAGGGGCCTTGTGCTTCCCTCCGCGTTCGCTGCGGTGGAAGTGACTCCAGACTCGCTTTCCGCCGGTTAGCGCCCATGCAGCCGACGTACAGGGGACAGCCAAGACCCGTGCAACCTACGCAGGGTCACAGGATGATCACGCGGCCCTGGACCCCTTCGGCTCCCGCTCCCGCACCAACGATCCCGTTTCCGAGGAGCCGCTTCGAGGGAGTGCGCTCCCGAATCGGGGTGTAGCGCGCTACACCCCGATGTCACGCCCGGCCGGGACGGAACCGTCGCCGGAAGCGGTCACGGGTCCGCCCGCCGGTCTCGGTGTCGAGGCAGACGTCGTAGCGGCGGACGCCCTGTCCCTCGTCGCGACGGCACCGACGCACCGACATCCATCACCCCACCCACGACAAGCCCTGTGACCCCGCTCGGCAGAGTCCAATCCCCGTCCACACCAAGGATTTTGATGCCCTGGCCTGGGACGATCTCCCCGTCGGGGGCAGTCACCGCGCGTTCGATCAGGCCGGTCGCATCGCGGTCCGCAGCTCTCGCGCCACCCCGAACACGTCGGTTCTCCCCGCCTTGGCAGCCTCGACCAGATCGCCGAGGAGCATCGGCGAGGGCATCGATTTCGCCCCGGCCACGCGAAGGTACGACCGCGTGGCCGCAGCCGCGTAGAACTCGTTCATCGGCGACTCCAACGGCGGGCACACGGCCAGGGTGTGCAGGAACGCGGCGGCTCGCCAGGCGATGTCCGGCGCGGGCTGCTCCGCGACGAGCACCAGGTCGTTCTGGTGCCGCGCGACAGCGGCAATCAGGCCCGAGGGATCCCAGACGGCCGGGTCCGAGGGCAAATGGTGGGCCATCGCCTCCCACGCCCACTCCATGGTGATCTTCACGTGGCCGGCCCTCCGGACCGCTCCTGCTTCCCGAACCGCTCCTGGAAGTAGTCCCAGTGCTCGGCGAACTCCTCGACCCCCGCCAGGAACTGCTCACGGTCCTCGTCGAGTTCACGCCTGACGACGTCCGTGATCAGGGCCGTGACCGTCGTCCCCTCGGCAGCCGCGCGCGCCTTCAGGCGATCGTGGAACTCCTCGTCCAGGCGGATGGTGACGTGTCGCGACATGAAGCCACCGTACAGCAGGGATGCTGTACACGCCTCCGCTTCCTGGTACATCACAGCTCCTCCTGCCCGCTGACATCCGTACGCTCGCGTGCCTGAATCCGCCGTGCCGCTTCCATGACGGCTTTCCTCACCGCTTCCTCGTCGGTCTCGGCGCCCTGTGCCTGCCGCAGGTCGGCGAGGTACTGAGCTGCGACCTCGGTGGAGATACGCACGGCGCCCGCAGGTTCCTCCTCCAGCCCATCGAATACCGCGGTCCGCAGATTCACGCCCACCGGCTCCGGCAATCTCAGCATGCTGCCGAAGGCGCACATCGTCGCCGACCGGTACCGGCCGTCCATCGGTTCGAAGAACACGGCCGCCGAGCGGTCAGCCCGGTCCACCACCAGGTACACAGGGATTCTCGCGGCGGCATACGCCTCACGAAGGGCAACAGGATCCCGTCTGTCGGTGCTCATGACGACGGTGACTGCCATCAATACGCCGTCGGGGTCCGCCCATTCGGCACCATCGGCATCGTTCGCGAAGTACCTTGCCGGTGCCAGCGCACCGTCCAGCCACGCGCGTCCGGACGCGTGTTCCCCCACCTTGATCCCGCGCGACTGATGGAAGTCCAACTCAGGACGGAGATGCCGGCAGGCATCAGTGATCCTCTCAAGTGCCTTGAGATGACCCCCGTCGGGCGTCGGCCGGACTTCGAGTCGGCCGTCGATGAACTCCAGTTGCACCATCTCGGGCGCCACTCGGGCCAGTTCCTCGAATTCCGTGAGGAACATCTGCAGCCGTTTCCCTGATTCCCGCGGCGCCCTGAGCGGCGAACCATGCACGCTCACAGCAGTCCCGCCGCACGGCGAAGAGCGTCGACGCGCTCGGTGACGTCGATGACCTCGTCCGCGCCGGGCAGGGTGCTGCCATCGCGCGGGCCGGGCAGGAAGGTGTCCGGGACGTAGCCGTACACCGGCCCCTCGGCCTCGACCTCCGCCAGGCATTCGCGGCACAGGCCGCTCACGATCTCCGTCGTCCGCTCGTCCGCGTCACACAGGCCGCAGGCCATGATCACGCGGGTCACACGGGCACGGCGGACGGCCTTCTGCCGAACCTTCGCCTTCTTCGGGGGCAACTTGTTCTCCAATCGTCTGCGGGCGAATCCGCCCGGGTTGTCGACGACGGGCGGCAGCCCGTCGGTCAGGGCCCTGGTGATCTCGTGGGGCGTCGCGCCGAGAGACAGCCACTCGGCGGCCTGGGGTTCGAGGGGCGCGGCATTCCTGCTCGGAGAGCGCCATGCGACGGTCGGCGGCCCGGAGGTCGGCGAGAGTCTGATAAGCGGCGCTGGGCTGCTGGGCGGGCTGCTCGTCCGGCTCGGCCTGTTCCACCGCCGAGGCCGACTCCTCGGGCCTCTCGGGCTGCTCGGGCTCCTCGGTGTCCTTGACCCGGGCCAGTCCCGGCTGGTGATGCTCGGTGACGTCCTTGCCGTGGCGCTCCTGCGCGAAGTCCGCCCACCACTTCGCCGACCTGCGCGTACGCGACCAGTACGTCCGCGTCACCCACCGCATCGAGTTGTCCTCGACGGTGATGTGCTCCTTGATCCAGCGCAGGTGACCGGCGAGGGTGATGCGGCTCATCGAGACGCGAACAGCCTGCTGGCCGTAGCGCGGGTGCTCTGCCGCGATCGCCTTGTAGCCCATGGCGTGGCCGTCTTCGAGATGGTCGATGAAGACGGCGATCTCGCGGTCGCGGGGGCTCAGGTGTGCGAAGTCCGGGTCGGCGTGCGGGTTTTCGTCACCTGCGGAGCGTTTGCCGTAGCCCGATTTGGCCATGGGGTGCTGCGGGGACGGCAGGGCAGGGCTAGGCTGGGCGTAAGCCACGATCGAGTCCTCTTCGATCCGTAGGTCAGGCCCCGGAGCCGGTGTTGGTAGCACCGACCGGGGCCGATTTATTTGCTCGTTTGCCGCGAACCTAGAGTGGCTTTACGTTCCGACGCAAGCCGATCACGGAACGTCACCCATTCGGGTTACGGCCCCTCAACTCACGTACAGAATGGGTTGTTTGGGTTGGATTTCAACCAAACCAAAGCCCAGAAAACCCATGGGAAGAGCTCGAAGCCCGGGGCTCAAGCTCCGGGCTGAACTGCGGAAATGAAGGCCTTCCAAGCGGGGGCGGTGAGGTGGAGTTCCGGGCTCGCGGGGAGTTTGGAGTCGCGTACGTGGATGGTGACGGAGAAGGCCACTTCGACGCAGTCGCCGCCCTCGTCATCGCTGTAGCTGGACTTGAACCAGGTCAGTTGGTCACTCATGACTGCTCCACCATCCGCTCGATGAATCGGGCCGACTCAGCGGGGCTGAGGGCCTGCGCGCGGATCATGCTAAGCCGCTCGGTCACGCGGCTGACAACATCTGGATCGGCGGACAGTTCACTGGCGAACGGCCCTTCCGTGAAGGCGAAGCGCTCGTGGTCGCGGGTCTCCAGCAGCACCATGGGACCCATGAGCGCGGCAGTGACGGCTCGCTCGAAGGGGAGCACCTGCAACGAGACGTTCCGCAGCCGCGACCTGTCGATCAGGTAGTGCAGTTGATGGGCATCCGCCTGAGGGCTGCGCAGTACCGCCTCGTAGAGAACGAAACTCAAGGCCACTGGCGGCTTCCGTTCCGTGACGATGGCCTGTCGCTCCATCCGGGCCGCGATCCGCTCCTCCACTGTCTCCTCGTCCAGCGGCGGAAGGCGGTTCTCGATCAGAGTCCGGGCGTAGTCCTTCGTCTGCAACAGACCTGGAATCAGCGTGACTTCGTACGACCAGCGACTGATCGCCTCCTTCTCACGCTCCATGAAGTCCTGCGCCCGTGCCGGGAACTTCTCCCGTCGCAAGTACTCCTTGGCCGCGCTGAGCAGCCCGTCCGCCCGGCACAGCTCGTCGGCCACGTCGAGGACGCGCGGCGTCGGCATGCGTACGCCCTGCTCCATGGACTTGATGGTGTCCGGCGAGTAATTGGCGGCGGCGGCCAGTTCCTCTCGGCTGACGTTCGCCTTCGTGCGCCAGCGTTTCATCTGGTTGCCGCTGTAGCGCCAGTTGAGGGGCGACGAGTGGGAGTTGTTGTACGGGACCGACACAGCGGGCACCTCCGGCCGATACACCCCGGCGAGTATCACCTCAGTCGCTACCGAGCGTAGACCGCTGGGCGGCACGGTGTGACCATGACGAACGCAATTCACCGCCCCGACTGGATCCCGGCCTCGGGGAATCAACTCCGGGTGGCCGGCGTGCACTTCGACGTCGTACGCATCGAAGGAGGGCGTGGGGAAGTCGTCGCCACGCAGCTCATCGAGGCCACGGACGGGGACGCGGGGCCCATCGTGTGCGAGGCCATCGGCTTCCGGTGGATGTACTTCCTGCTGGCCCCCGGCGAAGTCCGCAAGCACGACTGGCCGCTCGGCGTGCAGCAGTTCGGCGGGAAGAGCACGCTCGCCATCACGTACATCGGCATCCCGGCACTGGACGGGAACACCTGGCCTCTGCGCTGGTACAGCGAGCCCACGGCCACGGCGCCGTTTGTGGCGGCGGGGCGGTTGCTGGCGGGGGTGTAGGTCAGGACGCTTGGTCACGCGCGATGGACAGGTTTTTGCGGACGAGCTTCGTCATCGGGTGGTCCTCGCCCAGTACCCGACGGAGACCGGACAGCGCCTGCTCGTACAACTGGATTGCTGCTTCCAAATCCCCCGCCTCTCCGTACGCGTAAGCCAGGTTGTTCCGCGACACCAGCGTCTCCGGATGATCCTCCCCCAGCACCCGCACACGATCCTCCAACGCCCGCTCGTACAACGGGATCGCCCGCCCCAAATCCCCCACCGAGTCATACACGGCAGCCAGGTTGTTCCGCGACACCAGCGTCTCTGGATGATCCTCCCCCAGCACCCGCACACGATCCTCCAACGCCCGCTCCTGCAATGGGATCGCCCGCCCTAAATCCCCCACCGCTCTGTACGCGTAAGCCAGGTTGTTCCGCGACCGCAGCGTCTCCGGATGATCCTCACCCGACACCCGCACACGATCCTCCAACGTCCGCTCGTACAACGGGATCGCCCGCCTCACATCCCCCGCCGCTCCGTACGCGGAAGCCAGGTTGTTCCGCAACCGCAGCGTCTCCGGATGATCCTCACCCGACACCCGCACACGGCCCTCCAACGCCCGCTCGAACAACGGGATCGCCCGCTCAAGATCTCCCGCCGACTTGTACACGTGAGCCAGGTTGTTCCGCGACGACAGCGTCTCCGGATGATCCTCGCCGAAGAGTCGGGTAACCCCTGCGAGACAGCGCTCGAAATAGCCGGTGGCTTGACTCAGTTGTCCTTGCTCTTCCAAGAACTGCCCTGCCACATTGAGGACCTGACTGATGTCAGCAGTGTGCTCCACCGGATCGCACGCCCCGAGGAGGGCTTCGACGTGTGGGATCAGGACTCTCCACGTGGGCCAGCCCGCAACGTTCTCAAAGGGGCTGGCGGGTAGTTCATCGAGCATCAGCTCCACAGCACGGTCACGCGATTCCCCGATGCGCGCCTGATCACGATGCGGGTCCTCCGCCGATGGCGTGCGTGCCACCCGCTGGACCAGACGGTGGACGCCGATGCCCGCCCGGTCGAGGGTGATCATGTTGTAGTCGGCCAGATGACCCAGGAGTTGGGCAAGGTCGACCGGATCGTCGGCCAGCGGCGCGAACAGGGAGCGTGGAATGCCCGTCGGGGCATACCAGGCGGCGATCCGCAGGAGGTCCACAGCCCTGGGATCGCGCTCCTGGAGGGCGTCCAGCGTGATGCGCCAGATCCGTGCGACCGTCCGTGTGGGGTCCGAGCCGCCCGGCGCCGCATCCGTGGCGCGCTCCGGATACTGGTGCCACAAGGCCTGGTAGTCGGCGATCGTGATCCCGGTCTGCGCGATGAAGGCGCCCGCCTGTTGCAGGGCGAGCGGCAGATGGCCTAGGTCGTCCGCCAGTGCGCGGGCCTCGTCACCGTCGCCATCCCCGACAAGACTCGACAGCAGGGCCAGCGAGGCGTCGTCGTCCAGCACGGGCAGCGCGATCGGGTCGCAGATCCAGCCACGCCTGTACCGACTGGTGATCAAGGACCGTCCGGATGAGCGCAGTTGGCCCGTCCAGGCATGCACATCCTCCGGCTTCTCCGCGTTGTCGAAAACCAGGAGCCACCCGGGGTGCGTCTGCAACCACCCCACCGCCCACTCGGCAGCCTGAGCGGTGGTGAGGCCGGATACCTCTTCGCCCCACAGGCGGACGGTGAGGGCGGCCAAGCCCGCCTCGATGAGTTCGGGGCTGTCCGAGCGGATCCACCACACCAGCCGGTACGCCCCGGCATGGTCATGCGCGTAGTGCAGGGCCAGCGTCGTCTTCCCGACACCTCCGAGCCCGTGCAGCGTCTGCGTGATCGTCTGTGACTCCGTCGAGAGGGCCCGCTCCAGCTCGGCCATCACCTCCGTCCTGCCGACGAAGATCGGCGACGGCAGCTCCGGCAAGTTGTGCACGCCCGGCGGCACTTCGACGTCGTACGCCGTACTCGGCGCCCCTCCACGATCAGCGGCCGTGACGTCCTCCGGGACCAGTTCCCCCACGGCCGACGCGAACCCGGGCCGCGCCGCCAGCGCGACCAGCGACACCGCCGTCAACTGATCCCCGCGGTAATCCCGCTGCCGGTCCGTCGTCACGACCCCGACCAGCCGCCCCCGTACGAACAACGCCGCCCCCGACGCCCCCGCCCACCGCGACTTCTCGTCCGGCTTGCTGGGAACGGCGACCTGGTCGACGTATGCCGTGATCAGTCCCCCGGACTTGAGCCCGGTCAGCGTCTCGATGTGGCCGCGGATCTCCTTGGTGTCGCGGCCCCCGTCCCGCACCTCGGACCGGGGAAATCCGACCGCCACGCACCCGAGCCGTTCCTCCCGCACCATCGGCGCGTCGATCCGGCCCCACCGGACGGGTTCAGCGCCCGCCGGCGGCACCCACCCGGGATCCGTGATCCTGACCAACGCGCCGTCCGCCTGCGGCTCCCGCTCCAGATCGGGCGGAACCCGCGGCCACAGCACCTCGGCGGAGATCCACTTCGGCTCATCCGCACCGAGCTGCCGGACTTCCAACCCGCCGCAGCCCAGCACATTGTGAAGAGCTGTCAGAACCAGCCGATCCGCGACCAAGTATCCGGTCCCGGAACACTTCCCGACCGGGTTCCACACTTCGACGACCCGCCGCACATCCACAGGCCAACACCCCCGTGCTCCCCGTTACTTGGGCCGTTCCCCCGAGTCGTCCGTGATACGCAGATCCGTGCCCTCGGCGTCGACCGGCTGGAGCGTGATCGTCACGCGGTTCGTCGTGCCCTTGGACCGGGCGGCCTTCGCTTCGGCCCCGAACGGCAGCACCAGCACTTTCGCCCGCGCCTCTCCGTCCTTCTTCACGTCCACGGAAAACTCGACCTCGACCACTCCCGTGCGGAACTGGATCTCCTGCCCCGCCCCGTCCCGCATCGCCTGCTGAAGCTCCGCCCGGATCGCTCCGATCGCCTCGGCCAGCCCCACCCATGCCTCGTCCGCCACCAGGCACCCCCTCATCCCCGTATACGCGTCGTGGCGCAGCGTACTCGCCACGCCGTCCGGCCCATGCCAGGCGTTGACCCTTCTGTTCCCGGCCGCGAGGATCCCCACCCATGACAGCCGATCTCCTGCTGGGCGCCGTCGTGTTGCTCGCCTCCTGCGTCCAGTGGCTCACCGGCATGGGGTTCGCGCTGGTCGCCGTACCCGCGCTGGTGCTGCTGCTCGGGCCGGGTGAGGGGGTCGCTCTGGTCAACTGTGCGGCCGGGGTCATCTGTGTCGTGGGGCTGGCCGTGGGGTGGCGGCGGGTGCGGCTGAGGGCGATGGTGCCGTTGTGTGTCGCAGCGGTGTGCACCGTGCCCGCGGGGACGTGGGTCACCCGCCAACTGCCGGAAGCCGGGCTGATGTTGGTCATGGGCGGGCTGGTGACTGTCGCCGTTCTACTGGTCATGCGGGGCGCCCGGGTGCACGCGCTGCGCGGCACGGGAGGCGCGGTCGCGGCCGGTGCGGTGGGCGGGTTCATGAACTCGGCGGCGGGAGTGGGGGGACCGCCGATGTCCCTGTACGCGGTCAACGCGGGGTGGGCCGTATCGGACTTCGTGCCGAACGCGCTGTTCTATGGCGTGGTCGTCAACGCGTTCTCCGTGGCGGCGAACGGGGTGCCGCGGATGGAGCGGGCGCAGTGGGCCGTCCTGGCTGTCGCGATGGCCGTCGGTGCGCTCGCGGGGCGAGGGCTCGCCGGGCGGGTGCCGGAGCGGCGGGTCCGGGCGCTCGTACTGGCGCTGGCCCTCGCGGGTGGGCTCGGGGCGGTGGGGAAAGGGATGTGGACTTATTGGGGTGGCCTTCGGTAGCTGATCTCGTTACGGTCGGCCGAATGAAGATCTTGCGCTATACGGCATTCACCACCGACCCGGCCGGAGGCAACCCCGCGGGTGTCGTCCTCGACGCCACAGGGCTCGACGACGCGACGATGCTGGCGGTCGCGGCTGAAGTGGGGTATTCGGAGACGGCGTTCGTGCTGCCGACCGACGATGGTGGGCTGGATGTCCGGTACTTCAGCCCGCTCGCCGAGGTGCCGTTCTGCGGTCATGCGACGATCGCGACGGCGGTCGCGTATGCGGAGCGGCACGGGCCGGGGTCCCTGGTGCTGCGCACCAGGGCGGGGGCTGTGCCTGTCACGGCGGAACGGGCGGAGGACGGTTCCGTCGTGGCCTCGCTGACCAGCGTCGAGCCGCGTACGGCGGCCTTGTCGGACGCCGATCTGGCCGAACTGCTCGACGCCCTGCGCTGGTCGGCCGAGGATCTCGATCCGGCGCTGCCGCCGCGGGTGGCCTATGCCGGGGCCTGGCATCCGGTCATCGCGGCCGGCACCCGAAGCCGCCTGGCCGACCTGGAGTACGACATGTCCGCGCTCAGCGTGCTCATGCGCCGCAAGGAGTGGACGACCGTCGATCTGGTCTGGCGGGAGTCGCCCACGGTGTTCCACGCCCGCAATCCCTTCCCGCCCGGCGGTGTCGTCGAGGACCCCGCCACCGGCGCGGCGGCTGCCGCGTTCGGCGGCTATCTGAGGGAGCTGCAACTCATCGCCGTACCGGCTGCCTTGACGATTCACCAGGGTGTGGACATGGGGCGGCCGAGCACCATCTGGGTGTCGGTGCCGGAAGCGCCCGGCAGCGGCATCGGCGTCACCGGCGCCGCCGTAGGCATCGGAGCGGACCTCACGTCAGACCCCGCCCAGCAGTGAGGTGAGGCCTTCGTCCAGGGCCGTTCCCAGGTTCTCGTCGGTCGGCTCGACCACGGCGTACGAGCGGAGCAGGAAGCGGCGCAGGACGGCTGGGTCGAACCAGACCATCGCCACGCCCTCCAGCGCGTGCAACTCGACGACCGTGCGCAACGGTCCGCAGGGCCATATGTGCACGCTGCCGATCCCGGCGGCCGTGCCCAGGCCCTCCTCCAGGAGGGAGCGGGCGAAGGTCCAGGTCGAGGCTTCCCCGCTGAGCGAGACATGGCCCGGGAAGTCGAGGTGCACGGCGAGGGGGTCGGCCGAGGTGTAGCGGAGGGTCACGGGGACCGGGAGCTCCCGGCCGGTGGTGATCAGGTGGGCGTGGACGGGGTGTTCCAGGGTGATGTCCATGGTTGGACTCCGATTCGGGTGAGGCGGGGGCCCATGGGGCCGATGCCTTTCTTGAGTGCGCTGAGTGCCCGCTGATTACGCGGGAATCCAAGGCAGTTGATGTGATGCACATCACGCCCGCTGGAGCCGGGAACTTTTGTTGAATGTTCTGGCATCTAGGCTTACACCCTTGTCCCTGCCACACCCGCAGGCAACTGGAGCACCCCGCCATGAACGACGGCCTCGCCGCCGCGCACGCCCCGGAGTTCGCGTCCGCCACGGCCACGTACGCGCGCATCTATGAGGAGCTCCAGCCCCGCCTCGTCGCCTACGCGCGGACGCTCACCCGGAACGCCTGGGTCGCCGAAGACCTCGTCGCCGAGGCCCACTTCCGCGTGTGGCGGCGGCTGGCGGAAGGGCACGAGATCGACAACGTGCCCGCGTATCTCATGACGACGGTGCGTCATCTCGCCGCCGCTGCCGGAAGCGCCGTACGCGAGACCCCTCGGGATCCGCAGACCGACGAGCAGGCGGGGAACGGCCCACACGTCGACGATCCGGCCGAACAGGTCTCTTCCGTCGACCTGTTGGTGCGCGTACTGGGGCAACTGCCCGAGCGCTGGGTGAAGGCGCTGTGGCTGGCGGAGGCGGAGGGACAGCCGCTGAACGCGGTCGGCACGCAGATCGGCATCCGGCAGGGCGCGACCGCGGTACTGCTGCACCGGGCCCGCGAAGGCATGCGCCAGGCGTTTCTGCGGACCCAGGACGGTGCCCCCGACGACCCCGCGTGCGAGGTCCACTGGGCGCGCATGCCCGCGTATGTGCGCGGCAGCGCGACGTCCCGCCAGTCCGAGCGGCTGCTCGGTCACGTGGACGCCTGCGAGGACTGCCGCCACCGGCTCGCGGTCCTGATGCGCGCGAACGACCGGCTGCCCGCGCTCGTCGGTCCCGCTCTGCTGGTCTTCGTGGTGGGCGGCGCGGGCAAGTTCCTGCTGCCGTTCGCCGCGGGATCCGCGGGTGCGGCGACCGTGGCGGGAGGACATGCCGGCGGGCTGTTGCACGGGATACGCCATGCCGCCACCGGTGGCTCGAAGGTGTCGGCATCGGTCGCGGTCGGTACGACGGTGGCGGGCGCCGCCGCCGCGCTCGTCCTGGCGCTGGGCGTGATCGACTCCCCTTCGGTTCCGCCGGGAGGCGTGCCGGTGGCGAAGGGGCCGGTGGCCGAGATACCGGTGGAGCAGCCGCCGAAGGACGTGGCCGCGGAGGCGCCGGTGGCGGCGGCCGACGAGTCGACACCGGGCGACACCGAGCGGGTTTCTGTCGCCCGGGAAGAACCGGAAGAAGCGGGGCAAGGGGCGGAAGGGCCGGGCACGCCCGCGGACGAGGGAGCGGAAGAGTCGGGAACGCCCGCGAACGAGACCCCGGAAACGGAGGCTCCCGAAGCAGGGACTCCGGACGCGGACACTCCGGCTGGATCGGGTCCCTCGGAAGCCGAACCCCCCGCTCCGGCTGCTCCCGCGCCCCCGCCCGCGCCGGAGCAGGAGCCTCCGGCCCCTTCGGAACCCGCTCCTGTTGAGGAGGCCCCGATTCCTCCGGCGCCGGCTGAACCGGCTTACCCGGCCGAGCCATCCGAACCGGCCCAACCCGCCACACCCGCAGAACCAGCCGAACCTGCGGCGCCGGGGGAACCGGCTGAACCAGCCGAACCTGCAGAACCCGCCACGCCCGCCGACCCGGCCGACCCCTCCGGGCCGACCGAACCCGCCCCGCAGCCGACACCCCCCGGGCCCTCCGTACCCTCGGACCCCGGCGGAGACTGCGGGGACTGACGCCGACGGTGCCCCTGGCTACTTGGCCTTGGACTTGGCCTTGGCTTTGGACTTGGCCGAATTCAGACCCAGCGGACCCGCGATCTCCTCCGCCATGACCTTCCCGGCCTCGAACTCGAGCGTGTCGTCGCCCATGGCCTGGTCCGTGTCGAGGCCGTCGAGCTCCTCGAGGGGCTGGTTCAACCGCACGTGCGCCAGGACGGACTGCAACGCCCGCAGCGTCGCCGAAGCCGTGGCGCCCCAGTTGGAGAAGTAGGAGAACTGCCACCACCACATGGCCTCGGTGGTGCGGCCCGCGCGGTAGTGGACCATTCCGTGGCGGAGGTCGGTGATGACGTCGGTGAGGTCGTCGGAGATACGGGCGGGGACCGGCGCCTTGCGGGGCTCGTAGGGGTCGAAGACCTCCGAGTAGACGTCGACCGGTTCGAGGAGCCGGGCGAGGTTCTCGCGGAGGTCGTCCACGTCCGGCTCGGGGCCGGGGTCGGGCTCGTAGCGCTCCTCGGGCACCAGGTCCTCGTGCGCACCGAGGCGGCCCCCGGCGAGCAGCAGCTGGGAGACCTCCAGCAGGAGGAAGGGGATCGCCGATTCCGGCTCGTCGCCCTTCGCCACCTCGGTGACCGCAACGAGGAAGCTCTCTACCTGGTCCGCGATCTGGACCGCGAAGTCGTCCGGGTCCTGCGTGGTCGCGTGCAGTGTGGCGTCAGACATCTAGGAGTCGTCTCCCCTCGAAGGCGCGGCCGAGGGTCACCTCGTCCGCGTATTCCAGGTCGCCACCCACCGGGAGGCCGCTGGCCAGGCGGGTGACCTTGAGGCCCATGGGCTTGATCATGCGGGCGAGGTACGTGGCCGTGGCCTCGCCTTCCAGATTCGGGTCCGTGGCCAGGATCAGTTCCGTTACCGTCCCGTCGGCCAACCGCGCGAGAAGTTCTCGTATACGCAGGTCGTCCGGACCGACACCCTCGATCGGGCTGATCGCGCCGCCGAGGACGTGGTAGCGGCCGCGGAACTCGCGGGTGCGCTCGATCGCGACGACGTCCTTCGGCTCCTCCACCACGCAGATGACGGCGGGGTCGCGGCGGGTGTCGCGGCAGATGTTGCAGTTCTCCTCCTGCGCGACGTTCCCGCAGATCGCACAGAAGCGGACCTTGGCCTTGACCTCCATGAGGGCCTGCGCAAGGCGCCGTACATCTGTCGGTTCGGCCTGGAGGATGTGGAAGGCGATCCGCTGCGCGCTCTTGGGACCGACGCCGGGCAGCCGCCCCAGTTCGTCGATGAGGTCCTGGACCACGCCTTCGTACACGGACTGCCCGCCCTTCCTGGTGTTCGCTCAGTTCGTACGGTAGTTGCCGGACGCCCGCCGCAGTAAGACAGGTCCGGTCACAGAACAGGTGTCAGAACGGCAGGCCGGGGATACCGCTGCCGCCGCCCAGCCCCTGCGCCAGCGGGCCCAGCTTCTGCTGCTGGAGCGTCTGCGCGTTCTCGTTGGCCGCGTGTACGGCCGCGATGACCAGGTCGGCGAGCGTCTCGGTGTCTTCGGGGTCCACCGCCTTCGGGTCGATCTTGAGGGCGCGCAGCTCACCGGCGCCGGTGACGGTGGCCGTCACCAGGCCGCCGCCGGCCTGGCCGTCGACCTCCGTCTGCGCCAGTTCCTCCTGCGCCCGCGCCAGGTCCTGCTGCATCTTCTGGGCCTGCTGGAGCAGCTGCTGCATATTGGGCTGGCCACCACCGGGGATCACGATCAGCTCCTCTTCGGGTACGGGTTTTTCCCGCTCGTTTTTCCCGCTCGGCACGAGCCTACGTGGTCCGCGCAGCCGTCGCCCCAGCACTCTTTCGAGTGAGGCGGCCGTGAGTCCTATACCTGATCAAGGCCCACTTCCGGGCGGAAAAGAGACGAAAACCGGGTCTTCGCCACCCATTGGGCGGTAGGAAGGGTGCGGCGCGTCAGGATCAGGTGTCACGTGAGCGCCAGGCAGGCGTCACGCGCCGTGATCAGTAGGGAGTGCCGGGTGGGTCAGCCGGAGATGCAGCCCGAGGGTCGGCCTCAGGACGGGCGCGGCAAGGACGCCGCCGGGCTGCGGCCGGGCGATCTGGCCGGGCGGACGTTTCCGCTCGGGGACTGGGCGGAGCCGGCGGAGCGGCTGGATGAGCTGTACCGGTGGGTGGAGCGCGGGGCGCTGGACACCGCGACCTGGTATCTCGCCGATCGGGTGTGGAAGCGGCGGGGGGCGCGGGGGCTGCGGGCGGGTGCCGCGGTGGGGGCGGTGGCGGGGGGTGCCTTGCCGTTGCTGGATCTGACGGGGGTGCTGGTCGGGGCGGCCGCGTGGGGGTATCTGGCGCTGCTGCTCGGGGCGGCGTGTGTGGCGGTCGACCGGTGCTTCGGAGTCACGTCCGGGTGGATAAGGGACGTCGCGACTGCGCAGGCTGTGCAGCGGCGGCTTCAGGTGCTGCAGTTCGACTGGGCCTCGGAGAGTGTGCGGGAGGTGCTGGGGCCGGCGGAGGGGACGGCGAGTGAGGCTGCGGAGCGGTGCCTGGGGGTGCTGCGGAGGTTCTCCGAGGACGTGACGGAGTTGGTGCGGGCGGAGACGGCGGACTGGATGGTGGAGTTCCGGACGGGGTCCGCGCCGATGGGGATTCAGTCGGCGGTGTCCGGAGGGGTTCGGGGGGAGGGGGCTGTGGTGCAGGGGCGGTTTCCCATGGCGCCGGGGGGCTCCGCCCGGCCGAACATGCCTCGGCAGCGGCCGCCTGAGCCAAGGTGACCCGGAGTTGTGACTGGGCGGCGGTGGGTCGCGCAGCCCGGCGCTGACGTTGCGAAAGTGGATCTTGGTCGTGAATGATCGCGTGCTGTGGGACGTGGGGATCTGACGACTGGCCAGTGGGCGCGGCCTGAGCCGTTGTGCCGCGGGGCATCAAGTCGGGCCGTCCGCCGGTGTGGACACGGCGGCAGTTGACAGACGGCATACGGTGGCGGACGCGAAGGGCCTGCCCACCTCGGATGTGAACGTCGACTCCACCGTGTGCCGGGCCCACCGGCCGGCTACGGACTGGTGCCCCGGCTCGGAAGGGGACGGCCACGCAAGGGACCGGACCGAGTGCGCGCGGGTCACGCCGGAGTTGCTTGACTGCTCTGCCCTCTCCACAGCCTGTCCCTGTCAGTAGTAGGAAGACCGCTCGTAGGGAAAGCAGTGGCTGGTTGCCGGTGGGGAGCAGCGACAGGATCGCCACCACGTCCGGCGGTCCGCGGGGGTATCCGAAGCCCCCGTATGGCCCGTGCCCATGGCGCCGGGTCTTGTGCCTCCCCCCCAGCAGAGAGGTCTTTCCTACATGTCCAGCTTCCTCAGCAGACGAAGTGTCCTCGCCACGAGCGCGGGTGCCGCCCTCGGTCTCGGCGCCGCCGCGGCTCCGGCCACAGCCTCTCCTTCCGCGGCCCGGTACGCCTCCGGCCCCGAGGAGACCAGGACGCTCGACGAGCTGCACCAGGCTGCCCTCGCCGAAGGCGGCAAGCTCGTGCTGTACGCCGGCGGTGACACGCCGACCCAGCAGGACCGCCTCAAGGCGGCCTTCACGCGGCGTTTCCCGGGCATCGACATGACGCTGATCGTGGACTACAGCAAGTACCACGACGTCCGTGTCGACAACCAGCTCGCGACCGGCAGCCTCGTCCCCGACGTCGTCCAGCTGCAGACTTTGCACGACTTCCCGCGCTGGAAGGAGCAAGGCCGTCTGCTGCCCTACAAGCCCGCCGGGTTCTCCAAGCTGCACCACCGCTTCCGGGACCCGCAGGGCGCCTGGGTGGCGGGCGCGGTGATCGGCTTCAGCTACATGTACGCCCCGGCGGCGGTCGGTTCGGACGCGCCGCGCACTCCGCTCGACCTGGTCGACCCGAAGTGGAAGGGGAAGATCGCCTCGTCGTACCCGCATGACGACGACGCGGTCCTGTTTCTCTACAAGCTGTACGCCGAGCGGTACGGCTGGGACTGGGTGGCCCGGCTGGCCGCACAGGACGTGCGGTTCGCGCGGGGCAGCAATTCCCCGGAGGACGCGATAAGCGCCGGCCAGGCGGCGATCGGTGTCGGCGGGGCGGGGTCGCTGACGGCGTCGGCGTCGGAGCCCGTGCAGTGGGCGGTGGCCGACGGGCATCCGTTCATGGCGTGGGGGCAGCGCCTCGCGGTCCTGAGGCAGGCCAAGAACCCGACCGCGGCCAAGCTCTACCTCAACTGGGTGCTGTCCGCCCAACGGCAGCAAGCAGCCTTCAACGGCTGGTCGGTACGGACCGACGTCACTCCCGCGGGCGGGCTGAGGCCGATCTGGGAGTACCCGAACGCCCACCTCGACGGCTTCCCCCGCTTCATGGCCGACCGTGCCGAAGTGGAGCGCTGGAAGCAGACGTTCGCCCTGTACTTCGGCGAGGTCAAGGGCGACCCCACGCCGGGCTGGCTCGGGCTGCACCCCGGAGCGTGACCATGGGCGGGGCCACAGGTCCCACCGGTGGGCTACACCGCCAGGACTGCGTCGTTCTCGCGGGGTGGCCGGTTTGATCACCTGATGTCCAGGGTGGCCAAGGGCCCGGCGGGGTTGCGGGCGTGGTGGCGGAGGGCGACGGCGATGTTTGTGCGGCCGGTGAGCCGGAGGGGGCCGATGACGTTTCCCGGTGTGCCGGCATGATCACCGGGAATGCTCGGTGCTGTTTCGAAGGCCGATGCGGTTGCCGAGGTGTCCGTTGTCGCTCCGTCCCCGTTCCGGTGAGCGGGTCCCGTCTCTGACGGCGCAGATCGCGCGGGCGAGCAATCCGTGGTACCCGCGTGATGGACGCCCGGCATCTCGCCCGCCCGGAACGTGGGCTCTGTCGACCAAGTGCTCGGCAGGCAGCGGCGCGCGACGCGCCAGGCGGGTGTGCAGGCCGGGCAGGGCCTGACCGTCGTTGGGGGTGGCCGAGGGTGCCCGCAGCTGGCGGGACGGCTGCCCGCAGCTAAGCGGACGGGTTCGGGAACGCCACCGGGCTCCTGTTGCCCGCCCTGTTCACCGCTCTCACCCCGAAGAACACGTTGTCCTTCGACAGGTCGACCTCGTAGGTCGTCACGTCTCCCACCGGGATCACGTGGGTCCACTCCGGGGACGTCGTCTCGCGCCAGACCACCTCGTAGCCGGCGAGGTCGGGTTCCGTGCCCCGCGTCCACACCAGCTCGGTCGAGTTGGTCAGGGTGGCGGTGACGATCTTGGCGCCTCGGGGGGTGCCCGGGGCCTGGGCCAGGGTCCACAGGGTCGCCGCGTTCACCTTCGCCACCCTCGTGATGAACGGGAAGTCGCAGAACTCGGGCAGGTCGCCGTACTGCTTGCCCGTTTCGTCGATGCGTACGTCCTGGTGCTGATGGGCGTAGTCCTCGGTCGGTTCGGTGAAGCGGGCGGCGGGATAGGCGCGTTCGAGGAAGGGGATGTGGTCGCCGCCGCGCCGGTAGCGGTCCCGGCGGTAGATGACGCGGACACGCATGCCCGTCGCGTCGTTCTCCGCCACGTCCCGGACGAAGCGGGCCAGCTGACGGGTCGCGGAGTCGTTCTCGCCGCCCACCGAGCGCCGTGTCGCCGCCTGCTCCGGCGTCTCGGAGGACGGCACGCCCTCCGCGAAGAGACGGATGGTGTACGGGTCCACCGTGCCGTCGTCCGCCTTCGGGCTGCCGACGATGTCGTTGGTGAACATGCCCTGTACATCCGTCCCGGCCGCCCGGTACTGCTGCGCCATGTGCGCCGCCCCGTACAGCCCCTGCTCCTCCCCCGCCACCGCGGCGAACACGATCGTCGCAGCGGGCCTGCGCGTCGCCATCACCCGGGCCAGTTCCATCGCCACCGCCACGCCCGACGCGTCGTCGTCCGCGCCCGGCGAGTCCGAGGTGGCGTCCATGACGTCCGTGACGCGGGAGTCGTAATGGCCCGAGACGACGTACACGCGCTCCGGCGTCACCGAGCCGCGGAGGGTCGCGACGACGTTCGTGATCCGGGTCGCCACCGGGATGCGGGGCGCCGGTTCCTGGACGTACGACTGCAGCTCCACCGTCATACGGCCGCCCGACGTCTCGGCGTACCTGCGCAGCTCCGCCGCGATCCAGTCCCGGGCCGCGCCTATGCCGCGATCCGGGTCGTCCTGGGTGGAGAGGGTGTGGCGAGTGCCGAAGGACACCAGTTTGCGGACCGTCGCCTCGATGCGGGACTCGGATATCTCCCGTAGCAGGGCGCGCAGTTCGCGGCTCGGACGCTGGGACGTCGCCGGGCCGCCCCCAGCCACCGGATCACCGGCCGCCGCCTCCGCACCGCCCCCCGTCCCCACCACCGCCGCGCTCGCCGCCGTAGCGGTGAGGACCGTTCTTCTGGAGGGGCTGGGGCGCATGTCGTCTCCCGTGGCCGATGCGAACGAACCGTCACCCATGGTTGTGGACGCGTCAAGCGCAGCGCAAGAGGGCGCGCAATAAGGCGAGTTGAGGCCGCGTCAGTCGTCGTCGCGGCAGAGCTGGCCCCCCGCCTCCGTCGAGCACGGCACATGGCCGTGGCTGCGGATGACGTTCTGGCCGTTGTTCCGGATGTAGTCGAGGAAGCTGCCGGCGAGGGAGCCGGCGGGCGGGGCGCCGTAGGTGTAGGCGTACTCCACGCCGCGATACGGGTAGGGACTGCCGTCGTTCTCGATGGCCTCGACGTCGGCGATGTCGCCGTTGAGGGCGACGAGCTTGACGCCCTTCTCGTCGTTCGCCTGGTTGAGTTCGCTGAAGCCGATGGCGCCCTGGGTCGAGGCGACCTTCTTCAGCACGTCCCCTGTGGAGTTGAGCTCGCAGCGCACGGGGGCGGACCTGTCGACCGCGAGATCGCAGTCCAGGGAGGTGCTGGGCACGCCCTCCCACCTCCCGTCGAGCACCCGGTCCTGGAAGACCTGCCGGGTACCGGAGTCGGCGTCCCGGCTGACCAGGACGACCCGCCGGTGCGGCAGTGAGGGGACGAGCTCGTCCCAGTACCCGATCTCCCCGGAGTAGAGGCGCCGGACCTGCGTCAGGGTCAGACCCTCCGGAAGGTCGAGGCCGCTGTTGGCGACCAGCGTGAAGACGGACAGGGCGATGGACTCGGCCTCCAGGGCGGCGCCGGCGCGTGTGCTGCGGCCGTCGGAGAAGGCGATCATGGACGTCCGGGTCTTCGCCGACTCGCCCTTCAGATCGGCGAGTTCGCCGACACCTGCCGTACTGCCCCGGGTGTCCACCGCGATGTCGGAGCCCTCGCAGTCCTTCTCGTACTCCTTCGCCAGGTCCCGCACCACGGGCGCGAAGGCGGTGGAGCCGGTGACCGTGAGCTCGCCCTTCTCGCAGCCCAGCGGGGGCGGATTGTCGTCGCGGGCGATGATGATGGTCGAGAGGGTGAGGACGGAGGCGGTGAGCACGATGGTGATCGCCCGGGCCGCCCGGCTGAACAGCGGCGGCGTGTCGTCCGGCAACGCACCGCGGTTGGGACGCACCGCACCGTCCCGGATGCCGCCGACGAGTTTGATGTCCCGGCCCACGTCACCGCCCGACAGCAGCACCAGCAGCTTGAAGTACTCGCCGCGGTTGAGCGGGACGCGCGGGAGGCGCAGCTTGTTGCCGTCCTCGTCGTAGCCGAAGCCCGAGTGCGGAGTGAAGTGGCTCATCAGGTGGTCGGTGCCTTGCGGCTGGGTGACCGACACACCGTGGATGGTCCGGTCGGTGAACTCCACGGTGAGGCCGTTGAGTTCACGACTCGTGTAGTCGTCGAGGCCGATGCTCTCCGAGCCGTCGTTCTCGATGCGCAGCAGGACGAGCGTCCCGTTGGCCATGTTGGGCGCGTCGAACGAACCGAGCCGGACGTTCGGGCGGCCCGACTGGACGTCGTCCCCTATCGGGTTGTCCATCTGGACGCGGTAACCGATCCGCTTACGCCGTGGAATGTGGCGCTCGTACCACACCATGGCGATCGCGGCCGCGATACCCAAGACCGACGTCGCGACGGCGACGACATTCTCTGCGCTCAGCCACTCCACTGGGTGCCCCCGCAACTCCCAGAACCCGATAGTGTCCGGTCACTGTACGGTCGCGTGCTGTGATATTCCGTTTCCGTCCGCAGAAGTTCGCTTGAGATTCAACTGCCGCGCGGCGCCTTCAACGGGCGGGCACATAGGCGGACTTGGTCACTGCCGTGTATAGGCCAGCTTCTCCCCGCTGCTCGCGTTCACCCGCTCCAGACGGCCGTCCGGCAGCAGCGTCAGCTCGGTGGCGGCGCCCGGGGTGCAGGAGGAGGCCGGCTCACCGACGGTGACGGTGGACGGGCCGATCTTCAACGGGCCGTCCGCGCCCGGCTCTTCGGCCAGCTGCGCCTGGAACACACAGTGATAGTCCGGGCCGTCGGCCACGAGCGAGAGCACCGTGTCACCCACCTCGCCCTGCTGGAGGGTGAGTCGACGGCTGTGGTTCCCGGCGTCGTTGTCGATGGTCGCGGACCACGTGCCCAGGAACGCCGTCGGGATCGCACCGTCGGCGGGCGCCGAGGGGGCCGGGGGCGACTCCGGCGCTGTCGTCGGCCCGGACGTGGCGGAGGCGCCCGCACTCGGCGACGCGGTGGACTTGCCGTCGCTCTTGTCGTCCCCCGTGCCGTTCATGAGCGCGTACACCGAACCGCCGGCGGCCAGCGCCACGACCAGCGCGATCACGACGAGCAGCACCGTGGAACGGCCGCTGCGGCCTGGCGGTTCCTGGGGAGCGCCGGGCCCGTACGGCGGGGTCGCGCCGAGGCTGCCGTACGGGTTGTACTGCTGGCCGTACGGCGGCGCCCCGGCCCCCGGCTGCTGCGGGTACCCGTACCCCGCGGGCTGCGGGTGCTGCTGGGGATAGCCGTACGCCGGGTGCGGCGCGGGGGCGGGCGGCGGGGCCTGGGGGCCCTGGCCCGAGACCATGGTGGGCAGATGGTTCAAGGGGGCACCGCCACCCGGCTGTCCGGGCGGAGGCGGCGCCTGTACGGCCGTAGGAGCGTCGTCGTCCGCGGCCGGCGCATGCTCGGGGGACGCTTCAACAGCTTCCGGATCCTCCGTCTCCAGCAACTGCACGGCGTGCCGCCCGAGTTGGGCCACCAGCGCGCCGGGCAGCCACGGATCCCGCGAGCGCCCGTCCGAGACGGTCGCGTCGGCGCCCGTACGCTCCAGGATCTCGTCGAGCGTCGGCCGCGCCGCCGGATCCTTGAGCAGACAATGCCGTACGAGGTCGGCGACCCCCTCCGGTACGCCCTCCAGGTCGGGTTCCTCCTGGGCGATGCGGAACATCAGGGCGTGGACCCCGCTGCCCGCGGCGCCGAAGGGGAGGTTGCCGGTGGCGGCGTAGGCGAGGACGGAGCCGAGGCAGAACACATCGCACGCCGGGGTGATCCGGTCACCGCGCACCTGCTCGGGCGCCATGAAGCCGGGCGAGCCGACGAGCGCGCCGGTGCGGGTGAGTCCGCCGTCGGTCACGGTCTCCAGGGCACGGGCGATCCCGAAGTCGATGACCCGAGGCCCGTCGATGGTGACCAGCACATTGGACGGCTTCAGATCCCGGTGGATGATCCCGGCCGCGTGAATGTCCTTGAGCGCATACGCGAGCCCGGCCGCGAGGATGCGCACGGACCGCTCGGGCAGCGCCCCATGATCACGGCCGACGACCTGCTGAAGGCTGGGCCCGGCGACATACCCGGTGGCCACCCAGGGCACGGCGGCCTCGGTGTCGGCGTCCAGCACCGGCGCGGTCCAGTCCCCACCGACCTGCCGCGCGGCCTGCACCTCCTGCCGGAACCGCGCCCGGAACTCCTCCTGCGCGGCCAGCTCCTCCCGCACCAGCTTGACCGCGACGGTCCGCCCCCGGTCGGACCGGGCCACATACACCTGCCCCATCCCGCCCGCACCCAGCCGCGCCAGCAGCCGGTACGCCCCGATCCGCGGTGGATCCCCGGCCCTCAGTTCCTCCATCGCCGCGCCGCCCTCCCCCCATACGCGCTGTGCACAGACCGAAGGAGTCTACGGGCCTCGGAGGGCTGCACTCCGCCCCTCGAAGCGACGCTTGTCGTCTGGTCACTCTGGCTCTGACGGGGCTCCGGGTCACTCGTCGGACCGCTGCTCGTGCCGGTGAGTGCCCCGGGCCAGCTCTTGCAGAATCTGGTGCTCGGTCTTCCCCGTCATCCGCGCCAACGTCCGCAGCAGCGCCGCGCACAGGGCCGCTGTGCCGTCCATCAAGTTCTCGGCTGCGGCGGGGTCTTCACGTCGCCGCTCAGCCAGGTAGGCGCCGAGGAGGTCGTTCCCGGAGACGTAGGCGGTCATGAACTCGATACCGGTGCGGACGCGGTCGTAGTCGCTGGTCATGGGCGAACAGTGGCACAGACCGTGAGCCATGTACCAAGAGGCGGGCACTGAAGCCCATTGCTCGCCCCTCAACGCTGCTGCTGCGCCTGCCCAGGCGGGAGAGCGCTTCAAGGTTCCGTAACAGGGAGGCCCACTTGCTCCAGGACCTTCGACAGCCGTTCCAGGGTTCGTACGGCGTCCATGAGTTCGTCTTCCCCGAAGGCCTCCGCGAGCCGGTCGGCGAAGACGGCGTGCCCGGGGTCGATCCGGCGGACCGCCGCGAGCCCCTCCTCGGTCGGCGCGAGGAGCTTGGCGCGGCGGTGGGCGGGGTTGGGCCGGTACTCGGCGAGCCCTCGCTCCACCAGCAGATCGGCGATCCGCTGCACGCTCTGCCGCGTGATGCCCATCTCCCGCGCGATCCCGGACACCGGCAACGGCTCCCGCAGCACCGCGCCGAGCACCTGCCACCAGGCGGCGGTGAGCCCAGCCGGCCGCGCCAGCTCCTCGGCCACGGCGAGGAATTGACCGTTCAGCCGGAAGACGCCGAGGGCGCTGCGGCTGAGCAGCTCCTGCCTGCTCACTCGGCCGCCTCCTGAAGGACGGCGTACGCCTCCGCGTCCGAGTCGTGGAACAGCCGGTACCAGGCGTCGAGCACCTCACCCTCGTACACCCCGAGCAGCCGGAAGATCTCCCGCGCGAAGGCGACGGGCTCGGTGGGACCGGCCGTGACGAGGTTGCCGTCGGTCACGGCGTCCGCGTCGACGTACCGGTCACCGCCCTTGTATCCGGTGGCGGCGAGATAGAAGGAGACGGCGCTGGTGTGGTCGCGGTCGTCGAGCAGTCCCTCGCGGGCGAGTCCCGCGGTGCCTCCGCAGATCGCGGCGACGGGGACGCCGGCGTCGAGGAACTCCCGTGCCTTGCGTGCGAACGGCGCGAGATCGTCGCTCGTGTCCCAGAGATCGGCGCCCGGGAGGATCAGCAGCGAGCTGTCTTCGGGGCGTACGTCGTCCAGGACGAGGTCGGGCTGGATGCGGAGCCCGCCGATGCTGGTGACCGGGTCGCGGGTGGGGCCGACGGTACGGATCGGGTACCCGGCGCGGGCGAGATGGGCGGTCGCGTGACCGGGCTCCCAGTCGGCGAGGGTGTTGTAGACGGCGAGGTGTACGGGCTGGTGGCTCATGGTTCCTCCTCGGCCTTTCGAACTCATTGACAGTATGTTGTCATTAACGCAGCATGCTGTCAATGACGAACCGGGACAACTCGCGGGACAACTCGTTGTCGACAACCTGTCGCGGAAAGCCTCATCCCACAGACAGGACGCCGATACCGCTTCCGTATCGCGGACATTTACGCTCGCCCGCATGACCCCTCAGCCAAACCCCGAGGTCGGCGCCGCCGTGAAGGCCGCGGACCGTGCGCATGTCTTCCACTCCTGGTCCGCGCAGGAACTCATCGACCCGCTCGCCGTCGCCGGCGCGGAGGGGTCGTACTTCTGGGACTACGACGGCCGGCGCTACCTCGACTTCACCAGCGGGCTCGTCTACACGAACATCGGCTACCAGCACCCGAAGGTCGTCGCCGCGATCCAGGAGCAGGCCGCGAGGATGACGACCTTCGCGCCCGCGTTCGCGATCGAGGCGCGGTCGGAGGCGGCGCGGCTGATCGCCGAGCGGACGCCGGGTGACCTGGACAAGATCTTCTTCACCAACGGCGGCGCGGACGCGGTCGAGCATGCGGTACGGATGGCCCGGCTGCACACGGGCCGGCCGAAGGTGCTGTCGGCGTACCGCTCCTACCACGGTGGTACGCAGCAGGCGGTGAACATCACCGGTGACCCGCGCCGCTGGGCGTCGGACGCCGGTTCCGCCGGGGTCGTGCACTTCTGGGCGCCGTTCCTGTACCGCTCCCGCTTCTACGCGGAGACGGAGGAGCAGGAGTGCGAACGGGCTCTCGAACACCTGGAGACGACGATCGCCTTCGAGGGGCCGTCGACGGTCGCCGCGATCATCCTGGAGACGATTCCGGGGACCGCGGGGATCATGGTGCCACCGCCGGGCTATCTGGCGGGCGTCCGTGAGATCTGCGACAAGTACGGGATCGTCTTCGTGCTGGACGAGGTCATGGCCGGGTTCGGACGGACGGGTGAGTGGTTCGCGGCGGACCTGTTCGATGTGACGCCGGACCTGCTGACCTTCGCGAAGGGCGTGAACTCCGGGTACGTGCCGCTGGGCGGGGTCGCGATCTCCGGGGCGATCGCGGAGACCTTCGGTAAGCGGGCCTATCCGGGTGGGCTGACCTACTCCGGGCATCCCCTGGCCTGCGCCGCCGCCGTCGCGACGATCAACGTGATGGCCGAGGAGGGGGTCGTCGAGAACGCGGCGAAGCTCGGCGCGGAGGTTGTGGAACCGGCGCTGCGGGAGCTGGCCGAGCGGCACGCGTGCGTGGGCGAGGTGCGGGGCGTAGGCATGTTCTGGGCGCTGGAACTCGTGAAGAACAAGGAGACCCGCGAGCCGCTGGTGCCGTACAACGCGTCCGGCGAGGCGAACGCCCCGATGACCGCGTTCGGCTCCGCCGCGAAGGCGAACGGGATCTGGCCGTTCATCAACATGAACCGGACACATGTCGTACCGCCGTGCAACGTGAGCGAGGCGGAACTGAAGGAGGGGCTGTCGGCGCTGGACGCTGCGCTGGGCGTGGCCGACGAGTTCGCGAAGTAGGCGCGACTCCAAGAAACACCTCGGTTCTCCCTCCCCCCGCCGGGACGGCGACCCCTGCAACCCGAACGCGTAAGGTGGCGTGCTCGTAGACATATGCGAGCACGCCACCCCATCGCGACGTAGGGAGACGCCCCGACCATGCCCGGCACCAGCGGCAACGGCGCCGTGACCCGCAGCACCCTGCGGCAGCAGATCGCCGAGGCGCTTCGCGACGAGGTGCTGGCGGGGCGGCTGCAGCCGGGTCAGGAGTTCACGGTGAAGGAGATAGCCGAGCAGTACGGCGTCTCCGCCACCCCCGTACGCGAGGCACTGGTCGATCTCTCCGCGCAGGGCCTCCTCGACGCCGACCAGCATCGCGGCTTCCACGTCCACGAGTACTCCGTAGCGGACTACCGCGGCATCCTCGAGGCCCGCAGCCTGGTCATCGCGGGCATGTTCCAGGCACTGGACAGCAATCACCGGGGCTACCACAACCCCACGGACGCCCGTTTCGCCGCCGGCCTCGCCGGAGTGCGCCGACGCGGCGAGGAGGCACAGCGCGCGGCAGCCGCGGGCGACCTCACCGTCCTGATCGGCTACGACCTGCGCTTCTGGAAGGAACTCGGCAACCTCTTCGGCAACCCCTACCTCGCCGACTTCCTGCACCGGCTGCGCGTCCAGTCCTGGGTCTGCGCGGTCCAGCACCTGCGCCGGGTGACCGACCTGCGCGGCCACCTCTGGTCCTGCCACACCGAGCTGGTCGACGCGCTGGCCCGACGCGACACGACGGAGGCACGTGCGATCGTCGCCGCGTACAACGCGGACTCCCTGGCCCTCATCGAACGGCTGGCCGCCGGATGAAGGGCCCTGAGACGGCCGTGGACCTCTCCGTCGTCATCCCCGCCTACAACGAAGAACGGCGTCTCGGCCCCACCCTCGACGCCATCGCCGACTATCTCGGCGAGGACGAGGGCCGCTGGGGCGACTGGGAGATAGTCGTCGCCGACGACGGCTCCACCGACGGCACCCGGGACCTCGTCACCGAGCGCGCCGAGAGGACCGAGCAGACCGAGGGGACCAAGCGCGCTGAGGGGACCGAACCGCACGACGCCCGCATCCGCCTCGTCACCGGCGACCGCAACCGCGGCAAGGGCGCCGCCCTCCGCCTCGGCGTCGCCGCCTCCCGTGGCCGTCGGGTGCTGGTCACCGACGCCGATCTGGCAGCGCCCATCGAGGAGTTGGAACGGCTCGACAAGGCGCTCAGCGAGGGCTACGCCGCCGCGATCGGCTCCCGTTCCGTCCCCGGCGCGACGATCGGCGACCGCCAGCACCCGCTGCGCGAACTGCTCGGCCGCGCGGGCAACGTACTCATACGCCGGACCGCCGTCCCCGGCATCCGTGACACCCAGTGCGGCTTCAAGCTCTTCGACGGCGACCGCGCCCGCGAGGCCTTCGCCGACTCCCGCCTCGACGGCTGGGGCATCGACGTGGAGGTCCTCCAGCACTTCCGCCGCGCCGACTGGCCGCTCGCCGAGGTCCCGGTCCGCTGGTCGCACCAGAGCGGCTCGAAGGTCGGCCCCCTCGACTACGGCCGCGTCCTCGCCGAACTCGCCCGCCTCAAGGCCCGCGCGCTCCGCCCGGCGGACCTCCTGGCCGTCGCCCTCTTCCTGCTGATGGCGGTGGTCCTCTACTCGGGCCGCCTGATCGACCCGAACGGCCGCTACCTGCCGGATTCGCTCCGGGACCAGAACCAGTGGGAGTGGTTCTTCGCGGTGACGGCCGACAACGTCGCCCACTTCCGCAACCCCCTCTTCACCGACCTCCAGGGCTTCCCCGACGGCGTGAACCTCATGGCCAACACGGTCATGCTCGGCCTGTCCGTCCCCTTCACGCCGCTGACCCTGCTCGCGGGTCCGGCGATCTCCCTGAGCGTCGTGATGACGCTGGGCCTCGCGGCCACCGCCGCCACCTGGTACTGGCTGATCGTGAAACGGGTCGTACGGCAACGCGCCGCGGCCTTCGTCGGCGCGTCCCTCGCGGCCTTCGCCCCGCCGATGGTCAGCCACGCCAACGCGCACCCGAACTTCATCATCCTGTTCATGATCCCGCTGATCATCGACCGCGCGCTGAGGCTCTGCTCAGGCACCCGGGTCGCACGGGACGGGATCGTGCTGGGCCTGATGGCGGCGTACCAGATCTACCTCGGCGAGGAGCCCCTCCTCCTGGCGGCGATGGGGATGCTCCTGTTCGCCGCCGCGTACGGAGTCGTACGACGGGATGTGGCGAAGGCGTCCTGGCGTCCTCTCGGCAAGGGCCTGCTGATCGGCGCCGCGACCTGCCTCCCCCTGGTCATCTACGCCCTGGCCTGGCAGTTCTTCGGCCCGCAGAGCTACCACAGCGTCCTGCACGGCGACAACGCGGGCAACAGCCCGCTGGCCCTGCTCTCCTTCGCCGAACGCTCGCTCATCGCGGGCGACGCGGACACCGCGAACGCCCTCTCCCTCAACCCCACCGAGCAGAACGCCTTCTACGGCTGGCCGCTGGTCGCCCTCGCCTTCGCGATCGTCGTACGACTGTGGGAGCACGCCCTGGTCAAGGCGCTGGCGTTCACGGCGGTCGCGGCGGCTTTCCTCTCCCTGGGCCCGGAGTTCCGTATCCCGCTGACGGACGTGGTGCTGCCCGGCCCCTGGGCGCTGCTCGCCGAGAAGCCGCTGTTCGAGTCGGTCATCGAGGGCCGGGTGGCGATGGTGTGCGCACCGGCGCTGGGCATGCTGGTGGCGCTGGCGGTGGACAGGCTGGCCGCCACCCGCCCCGTGAGCACGCAGTTCGTCGGCTTCCTCGGCGTCTGCCTCGCCCTGCTCCCCCTCGTCCCCGCCCCGCTGAAGGCGGTGGACCGGGTGGAGGTGCCCGCCTTCATCGCGGACGGGAGCTGGAAGTCGTACCTCGGAAAGGGCGAGTCGCTCGTCCCGGTCCCGCTGCCGGATCCCGGCAACGCGGAGGCCCTGCACTGGCAGACGGAAGCCGACATGGGCTTCAAGCTCCCCGGCGGCTACTTCAACGGCCCCTACGGCGAGGAGCGCATCGGCATCTACGGCGCCTCCCCCCGCGACACCTCCAACCTCCTGCGGGAGGTGGGCTACTCGGGCAAGGTCCCGGAGATCGGTGCGAACTGGCGGACGCTGGCCCGGCACGACTTCGCCTTCTGGAAGGCGGGCGTGCTGGTGCTGGCGCCGCAGCAGAACGACGACAAGCTCCGCGAGACGGTGGAGAAGCTGGTGGGCAGCCCTGGTAAATGGACCGGCGGGGTATGGGTATGGGATCTGCACGCGGGGAGCTGATGGGCACGACACCCACTACTGTCCTAGTCGTTTCAGAAGTCGCCAGTCGCTCAGTTTCTAGTCGCTTCTAGCCGTTTCTAGTCGTTACGAGGAGACCTCTTTTGGCCTGTGACCTGTGGCTGGTACCGCTCGTCGACGTGTTGTGCCACACGCCCGACAACCCGTTCGCCGAGGAACTCGCGCAATACAACAAGGTGCTGGCCGAGGCCGGGCTGCCACCGGTGCCGGTGTACCAGTACATGCCGGGCCTGTCCGGCGAGGTCGCCCCGGTGGCCGGCTTCGACTACGACGCGCTGCACTTCCTGCGCCGCGCCTACCTGCTCCAGGTCTGCGGCCTGCCGGTGACGCCGGTCGACGCACTCGGCGGCGACTACGAACAGCTCCTGGAGATGTTCGAGACGACGGCCCAGCAGTCACACCTGGTCTGGCACTACGACCATGCGGGCGCATACGTCCCCGTAGACTTCCCGCACCCCCTCGCCAACGACGAACTCCTCGCGGGAGGCGGCCCGTTGGGCTCCTCGCAGACACTCCTGCGTGAGCTGGAATTCGTAGCGCCGGCGATCGGCATCGACCCCGCCAACCCCCCGGCACCACCTCAGCCCCCACTGGCCCCCACCGAACTGGAGGAACCCGCGGTCCCCGCCCCCTACGACCCCAGCCCCTTCGCCCGCGAGCGCCACGTCTGGCTCGGCCTGCACGCGGCGGCGACACGGAGTCTGGCGCAGGGCTCGATGATCATCTTCAGCTGACCTACTTCAACTGGGCCAGCCCCTTCTGCACATCGTCGAGGTTCATCACCGGTGAGTAGTTCACCTCGGCGCCGAACTTCTCGAAGAGCGGCTCGGTGAGCGGTGGCATCTGGGAGGAGTCCTGCATGTCGAAGACCAGGAACATCGTGCGGACGCCGGCGTCGGACGTGAAGTACGAGGACTCCGGCTTGAAGGCCCCGACGACCTCCTGCATCACCTGAGGCATCTTGCCGCTGCGGATGATGTCGTTCGTCTTCTCGGTGTCGAGATGGGCCTGGAGCAGCACGCGCATGACACTCACCTTCTTCTGATTCCACGCGGATCGGACACATACGGAGACGACCCCGTACGCGCTCACGCTATGGGCGATATGCACACTTCGCCCGCTCACTGGTCCATCAGGGGCAGAGGCACGAGGGGAGGACACCGACGGGCACCCTCCCCTCCGGGGCACCGTCAGTTCTGCTCGAAGATGCGGATGGTGCGGACACCCGTACCTCGGTAGCGAGTCGGCGTCCTGGTCAGGACGGGACGCCCGCGTGGCCACTCCACGGTAGGCAGCGCGAGGTGCAACACGTGGGCGCCGCTCCAGTCCGGCTCGTCCTTGCCGCCATCCCCGGCACTCGCCGTCCGCAGGCGCTTGCCAACGGCGGCGGCCGCTGCAAAGTCGAGCCCCTCGATGTCGACCGAGGGCAACGCGCCAAGATGTTCGGCAACACCGGCCCGCTCACGCTCGGCAGCGGCGAGGCTGAGCGCCGGGATATAGACCCGCAGAGCGGGATCCTTCTCGGCCTCGACGACGAGCCGCGAGGCCATACTGTTCCCCGCTCCGAGGGCGAGCGCGGCCGTGTCGTCGAAGATGACGGCACGCGGCAGCGGGTACCTCTTCTCGCCCGTCACTGGACCTCCCCGATGCGCCCGGCCTCCAGGTCGGCCCACAGCTTCTCGCCGGCCTTCTCGTCCTCCTCGGTGTAGGGCCGCCCCAGGAAGTGCTCCTCGACGTACGCCTTGGTCTCCTCGTAGCGCTTGCGCAGCTCTTCCTTCGTGGGCGTGGCGCCGGCCAGCTCCGCCACGAAGTCCCGCATGCTCATCCCGCGCTCCCGGGCCAGCTCCTGGAGGCGGTCTCGGACGGCGGGGTCGACCTTGATCGTGGTGTCAGCCATGAGGACAGTATACCGACGGTATACCGCCTCAGGGCGTACGAGTGTGACGGTCATCGACACTCCGTTTTTTCGATGGACCCGGCGAGCGAATGCGGGCCGGGAGTCTGTATGCGCCTACGCGGACACCGGACGCGCACGCCGCAAACGGTCCTCCACCAGCGCACGCCCCGCGCCCACCCCACCTCGACGAGCGGCGCCAGCCGCAGCGCCTCGGTGGCGTCGAGGGTGAGCCGGGAATCGATCCGCCCGAGGGAGATGAGCATCCGCGCGGCGAGCGCCGTCTGCCTGCTTCGCGCGTGCCGATCCCGGATTTTTTCGGTTTCACTCCTTGGTGGCCCGACTTCGCACGGGGCGTCGAACACCTCGTGAACACCGGGGAGTTGACCCGCTCCCCCGCCCCCGCGCACCACCGGCCGCGGATCCCGCCGCCCCTCCAGCTCACGCAGGGCGGCGGCAATACGCGCCCGCCTCTCCGGGCGCTGCGCGGCAAGCGCCCGGAAGGCAACGCGGGCGCCACCCGGGAGGGCCAATAGGTACGTCAGTGCGCTCACCGGGCACCAGGAGATGCGCCGGTTGATGCGGCTGGACAAGTACCCGGCGCAGTTCAAGAACTATGTGCTGCTGGAGCAGCGGGCGCTGACGCTGTCCACGTACGTCACCTTCGTGGTGCACGGCCTCTTCCAGACGGAGGAGTACGCCCGCGCACTGATCGGCGGAGGCTATCCACCCCTCAAGGACGAGCGCGTGGCAGAGCTGGTCGAGGCGCGGTTGGCGCGACGGGCACACTTCGACCGGGATCCGACGGCACTGATCGAGCTGGTCGTCGAGGAGTCCGCGCTGCGGCGCACGATCGGCAGCCGGGAGGTCATGCGCGGGCAGCCACTGCATCTCGTGGAGTGCGGCAGGCGTCGTAACGTGACGCTTCAGGTGCTGCCGATGGGCTGCGGGCTGGACGGTGAACACGCTGGCTGTCGCGGTGACATGACGGTCGTGGAAACCCCCGATCACGAGCACCTCGTCTACCTGGAGCCCCAGGACGAAAGCATCCTCGTCAGCGACGCTGCCAAGGTGACGACATACGTGCACCGCTATGCGAAGATCCGTTCACAGGCCCTGGGCCCACGGGAATCGCTGGGCCTCGTCGAGCACCCCACACCACCACCATCCACATCCGCGACTCCAAAACCCCCGCCGGAGTCCCCTCCTAGTTGCTGTTCACCGCGCTCAGAACGTGCCCGCGTTCAGCGCCGTCGAAGGTGCCGTGTCGTGTCCTTCTGCTCGCTCGCCGCCGCAGCGGCGACCGCTTCCCCGGGCAGCGCACGGCGGACACCCGCACCCCGCCCAACTCCCGTACGCTTCCCGGCCTGCCCAGCTCCCGTATGCAGGTTTCCGTGTCCATCGTTCTCCCCCGAGGTCAATGAATACTTCGGGTACAAGAACCACCAAGGGGGCGTAAACAATCGATGGACGCGGAGTTCTGGAACGGCGGTCAGAATACGGGCGTCCCGTCCTGCGTCAGCTTCCAGTTGGTGACCGCGAAGTCCTTCGGGTCCAGGGTCCCCTTCGAGGTCACGTAGTCGATCATCAGCTGGCGGATCTCGTTGGTGGAGCTGTAGGCGATGTCGGCGGAGGCGATGTGCGGGTAGCCGGAGCCGCCGTTGGCCCGGTAGTTGTTGACGGCGACGACGAAGACCTGGTCGTCGGTGACCGAAGTGCCGTTGTAGGTCAGGTTCTTGATCCGTGAGCCCTCCGCCGCCGCGATGTCGATCTCGTACGAGACACCCGCGGCGATGTCGTACATGTAGTCCCAGAAGCTGTTGGCGTTCGTCAGCGTCGAGGTGTCCACGGCGGTGCCCTTCGGCACCTGGTGGTAGTACTTCGCCGCGTACTCCAGGTAGTCCTTGAGCTGAGCGCCGGTGAGCTTCTTGCCGTAGAGGGTGTTGTCGTAGATGTAGAGCCCGGCGATGTCCTTGATGGTCACGCTGCCCGCGGGGATGTCGGCCGTGCGGGAGAAGGGCGCGGCGACGGAGATGAGCGGGAGGGCGGCGTCGGAGGTGGACAGGCCGGCCTTGACGGTGTCCATCTGGACCTGGTGGATGAAGTCCATGATGGGGACGTCCTTCCAGCAGGACTCCGCCGCCGAGAGGTCCTCGGTGCAGGTGCCGACGGCCGTGTTGACGTACTTCACGACCAGTTCGTGGTCGGCCTCCAGGAGCTTCTTGATCTCCGGGTCCTCGTCCACGGTGTTGGGGTTGAGGGTCTGGGCGGTCTTGCCGGTCACCTTCCACTGGCCCCGCACGAGTTCCAGCTCGAAGTCGAAGACGCTGAGCCGGTAGCCCCAGCAGTACGGCTCCGACAGAAGCACCCCCTCGCCGGTCTCCGCGTTCTTGACGGTGTACGACGGCACCTCGACGTGGGTGTGGCCGACGAGGATCGCGTCGATGCCGGGGACCTGTTCGGCGACGAGGTTGGAGGCGTTCTCGACGTACGGGAGTTCGTCGCCGTACGACGAAGACCCGTCGAGCCCGGAGTGGTCGGTCAGGAAGACGACGTCACAGCCGAGGGCGCGCAGCCGGGGCACGTACTTCTTCGCCTGCTCGACGAGGCCGGGGAAGACCATCTTGCCGCTGACGTTGTCCTTGTCCCACAGCGCGATACCGGGGTTGGTGAGCCCGAGGATGCCGACCTTGATGTCGGGGGCGCCCGGCACGCGGATCCGCTTCACGGTGTACGGCGGGAAGGCGGGTCGGAGCGTCTTCGCGTCGAGGGCGTTGGCGCCGAGCAGCGGGAAGTGGCACTGCTGCTCGAACTCCCTGAGCACGTCGATGCCGTAGTTGAACTCGTGGTTGCCGAGGGCGGCGGCGTCGTAGCGCATGTGGTTCATGGCGACGGCCATCGGGTGCTTGGGGGCGTCCTCGCCGGTGATGGGCTGCACGCGCGCGAAGTAGTAGGCGAGGGACGTGCCCTGGATGATGTCGCCGGCGTCCACGAGCAGCACCCGCTGCTCCCCCTTCGCCGCCCGCTGCTGCTTGATGAGCGTGGCGACGCGGGCGACGCCCACGGAGTTGCCCTTGCTGTCGCTGTAGGCCGCGTCCTTGTAGTAGTCCCAGTCGAAGACGTGGCTGTGCAGGTCGGTGGTGCCCAGGATGGAGAACGACCAGGTCTTGTTGCCCTTCGCGGGCTTGTGCCCGGCGGCCTGGGCGGGGGTCGCGGCCACGGCGCCCGCAGCGGCGACGGCCGCACCGGTGACGGCGGACTTCTTCACGAAGGCGCGGCGGTTCATGGGACTGACGGGCATAAGGAGCTCCTGGTACTGGAGAGGGCGGACGGACACAACTACCCGCGTAGATAGTTGCGTTCCGCCAGTTCCCCAAGGAACCAGGAAGTGGCCATGGGCCGGTCAAGGAAGTCCAACTCATGACCGGCCCATGCGGATGCCGTACAGGCCTACAAGCCCTCCAAGCCCTCCAAGCCCTCCAAGCCCTACAGGAACGAGTTGATCTCGATCGTCTCGTCCCGCCCGGGACCGACGCCGATCGCGGAGATCGGGGCGCCGGACATCTCCTCCAGGGCCTTGACGTAGTCCTGCGCGTTCTTCGGGAGGTCGGCGAAGGTCTTGGCCTTCGAGATGTCCTCCGACCAGCCGGGCAGCATTTCGTAGACGGGCTTCGCGTGATGGAAGTCGGACTGGGAGTACGGGAGTTCCTCGACGCGCCGGCCGTCGATCTCGTACGCCACGCAGACCGGGATCTGCTCCCAGCCGGTGAGGACGTCCAGCTTGGTGAGGAAGAAGTCCGTCAGGCCGTTGACGCGGGTGGCGTACCTCGCGATCACCGCGTCGAACCAGCCGCAGCGCCGGTCACGGCCGGTCGTGACGCCCCGCTCGCCGCCGATGCGGCGCAGCGCCTCGCCGTCCTTGTCGAAGAGCTCGGTCGGGAACGGGCCCGCGCCGACGCGGGTCGTGTACGCCTTGAGGATGCCGATGACGCGGCTGATCTTCGTCGGGCCGACGCCGGCGCCCGTGCAGGCGCCGCCCGCGGTCGGGTTCGACGAGGTGACGAAGGGGTACGTGCCGTGGTCGATGTCCAGCAGCGTGCCCTGGCCGCCCTCGAAGAGGACGACCTTGTCGTCCTCCAGGGCCTGGTTGAGGACCAGGACCGTGTCGGTGACGTACGGCGCGAGCTTGTCGGCGTAGGTCAGCAGCTCCTCGACCACCTGGTCGACGGCGATCGCGCGCCGGTTGTACAGCTTGGTGAGGATCTGGTTCTTGACGTCGAGGGCCGCTTCGACCTTCTGGGTGAGGATCGACTCGTCGTAGAGGTCCTGGACGCGGATGCCGACGCGGTTGATCTTGTCGGCGTAGGTGGGGCCGATGCCGCGGCCGGTGGTGCCGATCTTCCGCTTGCCGAGGAAGCGTTCCGTCACCTTGTCGACGGTGACGTTGTACGGCGTGATGATGTGAGCGTTTCCGCTGAGCAGGAGCTTGGACGTGTCGACGCCTCGCTCGTTCAGCCCGCTCAGCTCGGAGAGCAGGACCGACGGGTCGACGACGACACCGTTGCCGATGACCGGGGTGCACCCCGGGGACAGGATTCCGGAAGGAAGGAGGTGGAGGGCGTACTTCTGGTCGCCCACGACTACCGTGTGGCCGGCGTTGTTGCCGCCCTGGTAGCGCACTACGTAGTCGACCGACCCGCCTAGCAGGTCCGTCGCCTTTCCCTTGCCTTCGTCACCCCACTGAGCACCGAGCAGCACAAGTGCGGGCACGCGCGTACACCCCTTCCGGGCGGGGCATGTCCAAGGTCAGAGGCGTACGCGACATTGACTGTGCCTCGCACAGCCTGTTTCGTACACCGGCGGCCTTCGTTGGCCGCGACCCGTCGGACCGGATGCCCCGGAATAGACGAAGCCCCTGGCGCAATAGCGCAAGGGGCTCTTGCACAAAGATGCTACCCGAGGAAGCGAGGCATGACCGAGGTGGCGACTTCTCCGACGTCCGCACAGTTGCTGGTGGTGGTCGACCCGATCGCCCGTCGGACGGACGGAGAGTCCGTACGGATCGCGAAAGACGTGCTCAGCGCGGGTGCCACGACCAAGGTGTGCCTGCCGGAGGGGCCGGAGGAGTTCGCCCGGGCGCTGGCGCGGCGGGGGTCGCGGCGGCCCGTGGTCGTCGGGGACGACCGTGCGCTGCTGCGGGCGGTGTCCCTGCTGCACCGGCAGCGGGAGCTGGGCGGATGTGCGCTGTCGGTGGTTCCGGTGGGCGGTGCGCTGTCGCTGGCCCAGTCGCTCGGGGTGCCCACGGGGGCGGTGGCGGCGGCGCGGGCCGTGCTGGACGGGGTGGAGCGGCGGCTGGATCTGCTCGTCGACGACAGCGACGGGGTGGTGCTCGGCGCGCTGCGGATTCCGCCGCTTGCCCTGCGGGAGCCCCAGGAGCATCCGGCGGGGGCGCCGGTCGTGTCCTCCGTCCATCCCTGGCTGCGGACCTGCAAGTCCTTCGTACGGACCCTGGCCACCCGTCCGGGCCGGACGATCCCGTCCTCGCCCACCGCCGGGCCCGCGCGGCTGCGCGTGGAGGTCGACGGGGTCACGCTGGTGGATCTCGACCAGCCGGTAGAGGCCGTGTCCGTCATGCCGGGCCGTGCGGGGGCGGCCGAGGTGGAGGTACGGCCCGCCTCTGTGGGCGCGGAGGCGTCGCCGTTGCGAGCGGCCGGGCGTGCGGTGACGGTGTCCGGGGCGGACTTCCGGTACCGGGCGGACGCGGTGGTGAGCGGTCCGGTACGGACACGGACGTGGACGGTGCTGGAGGGGGCGTGGGGGCTGACGCTGCCGGTGACCGGGACGGGCCGCGGGTAATCCGGGTGCCTGCCCGTCGATGCCGCGGCTAATCTGCCTCCGGCCGGGATCCGCTCCGGCCGGGATCCGCTCCGGCCGGGATCCACTCCGGTCGAGGGCCAGGAGGCCGTGCCATGAGCCAGTACTTCGACATGGGCGAAGAGACCCTGTGGAACCCGTCGAACGGGGCCGCTCAGCTGTTTGTGCGGCAGGTCAGGCTGTACGAGGACCTGCTGGGGGTCCCATCGGGCATCGGGCCGATGGAGAACGACGAGTGCCAGGTCGATCCGGCCGCCTTCGAGACGTTCGTGACCGCCCTGCTGGCATGGCGCGACCGGACGCAGCACCGCATCATCGACGCTCTTGCCGCCGGTTTCATCGCCACGGTGCTGGCCCTGGCCGACCGGGCCCGCGTCGACGTGCACTGGCCGGAACCCCGGGTCGGCCACGAGGGCCGGACGGACATCCAGGTGCCGGCGCCCCCACGGCAGGACTGGGCGGGAGCGGCTCGCGCACGGGCTCGGGAGCTGGAACGAGCCATGGCCCGCTGATCCGCGCATGGCTTCGCCGGAGCGCTGCGCGCTGCTCGGGCGGACGGTGCTGGAGGAGACGAAGGAGCTGTAACTCCTAGACTTCGAACATCTGCTGGCGGCGCACCCGCCAGCGCTCCATCATGGCCGCGAGCTCGCCCTCCATGAACTCGAAGAAGGCGAGCGTCTCGGCCATGCGCCGGCCGGCCGGCGTATCGACGCCGAGGCTGTTCACGCCTTCACGCAGGGCACTTTCCCAGCGCTTGATGATGGCCTCGCGGTTGGTCATGGCCTCGTACCACTGGTCGCCGTGCACCCGGTAGCGCTCCCGGCGCGAACCGGGCTCCCGCTCGCGCGACACCATGCGCGTCTGGGCCAGATAGCGCACCGCGCCGGAGACCGCGGCGGGGCTGATCTGCAACTGTTCGCCCAGTTCGACGGAGGTCATCACCCCGGCGTCGGAGGACAGCAGCGCCGCGAAGACCCGGGCGGCCATCCGCTGCATCCCGGCCTCGACGAGCTGCGCCGCGAAGGACTCGACGAACTTCGAGACGGCTTCCGCGTCGCGACCACCCTCCACTGATTCCGTCATGGTCAACATCCTATCGGGGGGCGCTTTTAACGCTTCCTTAACTTCACAAATTTGTGAAGACAGCGTACTTTCTGAAACATGACCAAGGCCATCACCGTCTCCGGACTGCACAAGTCGTTCGGGCGGACACACGCTCTGGACGGTCTCGACCTCGACGTCGAGACCGGTGAGGTCCACGGCTTCCTCGGGCCCAACGGCGCCGGGAAGTCCACCACCATCCGGGTCCTGCTGGGCCTGCTGCGGGCGGATTCAGGCGCCGCGCAGGTGCTCGGCCACGATCCGTGGGCGGACGCGGTCGTGCTGCACCGCCGTCTCGCCTACGTCCCCGGCGACGTGGAACTGTGGCCCAATCTCACCGGCGGCGAGGCCATCGACCTGCTCGCGCGGCTGCGCGGGGGCATCAACAAGCAGCGCCGGACCGACCTCATCGAGCGTTTCGACCTGGACCCGACCAAGAAGGGCCGGGCGTACTCCAAGGGCAACCGGCAGAAGGTCGCCATCGTCGCCGCGCTCGCCTCCGACGCCGAACTGCTCCTGCTCGACGAGCCGACCGCCGGCCTGGACCCGCTGATGGAGGTCGTCTTCCAGGACGTCATCGCCGAGGCCAAGGCCGCGGGCAAGACCGTGCTGCTCTCCAGCCACATCCTGGCCCAGGTGGAGAAGCTCGCCGACCGGGTGAGCATCATCCGGCTCGGGCAGATCGTGCAGTCCGGCACGCTCACCGAGATGCGGCATCTGACGCGTACGACGATCGAGGCGGAGACCGAACGCCCGGCCGTGGGCCTGGAGGCGCTGCCCGGCATCCACGACCTGCAGACCCTCGACGAGGGCGCGGGCCGCGTCCGCTTCGCCGTCGACGGCGCCCAGGTCGACGGCGCCGTCCGCAAGCTCACCGAGTTCGGCATCCGCAGCCTGGTCAGCCACCCACCGACCCTGGAGGAGCTCATGCTCCGCCACTACGGCGACGAGCTGGCCGCCAACGGCCACGCCGGCAACGGCAACGGAGCTGCGCGATGACCACCGCCACCACCACGAAGGCCCCGGCGTCCGCCGCAGCCGTCACCGGCGGCAACGCCCTGGCCGGCACCCGCACACTGATCCGCTTCGCCCTGCGCCGGGACCGGATCCGGCTCCCGGTGTGGATCCTGGCGCTGTTCCTCGGCACGCTCTCGACGGCGAGCAACTACAAGACCCTGTACGCCGACCCCAAGGACCGGGCGAACGTCGTCGAGACCATGGACAGCCCGGCCGGCCTCGCCATGTCGGGCCCGCGCCACTACCTCGACAACTACAACTTCGGCTCGATGCTGGGCCACCAGACGCTCGGCTTCATGGCCGTCCTCGTCGGCCTGATGAGCGTACTGATCATCACCCGGCACACCCGGGCCGAGGAGGAGACCGGCCGCGCCGAACTGGTGCGCTCGACGGTCGTGGGCCGCCACGCCCACCTCGCCGCCGCCCTGTCGGTCGCGGTCCTCGCCAACCTCGCCCTCGCCCTGCTGCTCACCTTCGGGCTGTCCGGCATGGGTCTGGAAGGCATCGACACCGCCGGGTCGCTGCTGTACGGCCTCGACCACGCGGCCGTCGGCATCGTCTTCGCCGCCGTCGCCGCGATCACCGCGCAGGTCACCGCGCACACCCGCGCCGCGAGCGGCATGGCCCTCGCGGTCATCGGCGCCGCGTACGTACTGCGCGCCGCCGGCGACAGCGGCTCCAGCGGCGCCCTGTCCTGGCTGTCCCCGATCGGCTGGGTGCAGCGCACGTACGTCTACGTCGACAACCGCTGGTGGCCGCTGCTGCTGTGCCTCGCGGTCGCGGCGGCGTGTACGGCGACGGGCTTCGTGCTCTCCACCCGGCGGGACGTGGGCGCAGGGCTGCGCCCGGAGAAGCTGGGCAGCCCGGTCGCCTCCGAGGCGCTAGGCACGCCGCTCGGCTTCGCCCTGCGGCTGCACCGCGGCATGCTGATCGGCTTCGGCGCGGGCCTGTTCCTGATGGGCGCGATGTACGGCTCGATCCTCGGCGACGCCGACGACATGCTGAAGGACATCGACCAGATCCAGGACGCCCTGGACCGCATCGGCGGCTCCAGCATCGCCGAGTCGTTCGCCTCGATGGTCATGGTGGTCATCACGGTGGTGGCAGCGGTGTACGTGGTGATGGCCGCGCTGCGGCCACGCTCGGAGGAGACGGCGGGCCGCGCGGAGCCCCTGTTGTCCACCGGCCTCTCACGCGGCCGCTGGGTCGGCAGCCACCTGGCCGTGGCCATGGGCGGCGGCACGCTCGTCCTGCTCCTTGCCGGGCTCGGCTTCGGCATCTCGGGAGCGGCCTCGACCGGCGACGGCGGACTGTTCCTGAAGCTGGTCGGCGCGGCCCTGGCCTACGCCCCCGCCCTGTGGGTGACCGTGGGCGTCGCGGTGGTGTTCTTCGGCTGGTTCCCGCGGGCGAGCGCGGCGGCCTGGATCGTCCCGGTGTACGCCTTCGTCGTCGGCTACCTCGGTCAGATCCTCCAGTTCCCGGACTGGATGAACAACCTCTCGCCCTTCGGTCACGTCCCCCAGCTGCCCGCCGCGGACATGTCCTGGACCCCGATGCTGCTCCTGACCCTCGTCGCCGCGGGGCTGGTGTGGCTGGGGCTGACGGGCTTCAGCCGGCGGGACCTGGAGACGAAGTAGCCCGACGCAGCCCACGGAACCCCCGGCGGCCGTCGGCGCGGTTGGGGGACTCGCAGTGTGGTCCATCGACGTCCGGGGGCGGCTCTGGCGCTTCGAACAGGCCCCGGACTGGAGCGTGCTCTGCGCCGAGCTGCCCCGATGGTCCTCGGCGGCACCGCCGCCGCCCTGGGCACCTGGGCCTTGGTGACACGCGTCAGATCTCGACGCTGAGCCCCTCGAGCCCTCGGATCACGAAGTTCGGCTTCCTCTCCGGCTCCGCCGCCAGGCTCAGCGTCGGCGCCTTCTCCAGCAGGGCCGTCATCGATGCCGCCAGCTCGATGCGGGCCAAGGGCGCGCCGATGCAGTAGTGGATGCCTGCGCTGAAGGAGATGTGGGGGTTGTCCTTGCGGGTGAGGTCGAGGCGGTCGGGGGCGGAGAAGACCTCGGGGTCGTGGTTGGCGGAGCCGAAGAGCATGGCGATCTCCGCGCCCCTGGGGATCGTCGTGCCGTCGATCTCGATCTCGTCCAGGACCCAGCGTTCGAAGAGCTGGAGCGGGGTGTCGTAGCGCATCAGTTCTTCGATGGCGGTCGGGACGAGGGAGTGGTCGGCTCGCAGGGCCGCCAGCCGGCCGGGGTCGCGGAACAGGGCCCACCAGCCGTTGACCGTGGCGTTCACCGTCGCCTCGTGGCCGGCGTTCAGGAGGAGGACGGCGGTCGAGATCATCTCCTGTTCGGTGAGCCGGTCGCCCTCGTCGTGGGCCTCGATGAGGCCGGAGATGAGGTCGTCGCCGGGCTCCTTGCGGCGGGCCGCGATCAGTTCGCGCAGATACTCCGTGAACTCGACCGACGCCCGCACCGCCTTCGCCGCCGTCTCCTGGGTCGGGTTCAGCTCATACATCCCGCAGATGTCCGCCGACCAGGGGCGCAGCGGGGCGCGGTCCGACTCCGGGATGCCCAGCATCTCGGCGATGACGGCGACGGGGAGCGGCTCGGCCACATCCGCGAGCAGATCACCGCCGCCGCGCTCCACCAGCCCGTCGACCAGCTCCCCGGCGAGGCTGGCCACATACGGCTTGAGCTGCTCGACCGTGCGCGGTGTGAACGCCTTCGACACCAGGCGCCGGATCCGGGTGTGGTCCGGGGGTTCGAGGTCCAGCATGCCGTGGTCGTTCAGCACATGGAACGGCTCGTGCTCCGGCGGCGGCGCCGTCCGCCCGAAGTCCTCGTGCGTGAAGCGGTGCTGGTACGTGCGGCCCAGCCGCCGGTCCCGCAGCAGCGCCGAGACGTCCGCGTGATGCGGGACCAGCCACTGGTCGGTGGGCTCGTAACGGATCACCCGGCCCCGCGCACGCAGCTCGGCGTAGGCGGGGTACGGGTCGGCGAGGAACGCCGGGTCCCACGGGTCGAAGGCGAGGTCGGAAGCTACTGCCATGAACGGACGCTAGCCCGGCAGGTCGCCCACTGACCAGGGGTGTCTCACTGACCGCCGAAATCCGGGAGGGTGACCGAGCCGTCCTCGGCCAGGGGAAACGCGGGATTGTAGGCGACTTCCCAGGCGTGGCCGTCCGGATCGACGAAGGCACCGGAGTAGAACCCGATGGCGTTCACGGCCGCGGGCTTGGTGACCGTCCCACCGGACCGCTCCACCACCCCGAGCAGCGCGTCGACCTCCGCGTCGGCGCGGACGTTGTGCGCCAGTGCGATCCCGCCGAACCCGGCCTGCGGCCCCGGCTCCAACCCGCAGTCCCGCGCCAGCTTGTCCCGGCCCCACAGGACCAGGCCGAGACCGCCCGCCTGGAAGAAGACCGTCTCCTCGACCTCCTGCCCCCGCCAGCCCAGCGCCTCGTAGAAGGCCCTGGCCCGTGCGAGATCGGAAACACCCAGCGTGATCAATGTGATGCGCTGCTCCATGCCCTCACCGTACGTCCCCCGCTCGCCCCCGTCCGGCCCGGCTGAACGTGATCAGCCGGCCAATGGTGCCCGCAGGCTCTCTCGATACGCTCGGGCCGTGGCCATCACACCGTCCAGTGCGTCCCGGGTGCGGATGAGGTCCGCGATGTGTTCGGAGAGCCGGTCGCGCTCCTGCTCCATCCGCTCCAGTGCGGCGTCGGAATTCTCCTCGCTGGGCGCATCGCGGCACGGCAGCAGTTCGGCGATGGTGCGGCTGGACAGGCCCGCGGCGTACAACCGCTGGATGAACATGACCCGCTCGACCCCATCCTCCGCATAGTGCCGCTGCCCGCTGGGGCTGCGGACGCTGGTGAGCAGTCCCTGTTCTTCGTAGTACCGCAGGGACCGGACGCTGACTCCGGTCCGTGACGCGAGCTCCCCGATGCGCATGCCGTCCTCCCGGCTGTGACCTGCGACACAGACCTTTGCCTCTCACATGGATGTGAGGTTTTAGCGTAACTGTCGTACCCGAGACCCGGGTACTGCAGATCACGATGGAGTCCTGACGTGACGACCCTTTTCGACAGCCATCAGCTCGGTGACCTGACGTTGCCCAACCGGGTGGTGATGGCCCCGATGACGCGGGTCCGCGCCGCCGCCGGCGGTCTGGCGACGCCCTCGATGGCGTCCTACTACGCCCAGCGTGCGACGGCCGGGCTGATCGTGACCGAGGGCGTGCAGCCGAGCCTGATCGGACAGTCCAATCCGGGCACCCCGGGACTGCACACCGATGAACAGGTCACCGCGTGGCGCCAAGTGACAGCCGCCGTGCACGCCAACGGCGGACGGCTCTTCGCCCAGATCATGCACGGCGGACGGGTCTCCCATCCCGACACCACCGGGATGCAGCCCGTCGGGCCCTCGGCCGTCCCCGCCGTCGGCGACGTGTTCACCCCGACCGGGCCCCAGCCCGCACCGATGCCGCGTGCCTTGACGACCGCCGAGGTGCCCGAGCACGCCCAGTCGTACGCCCAGGCCGCTCGCCGCGCCATCGACGCCGGCTTCGACGGCGTCGAGCTCCACGGCGCCAACGGCTACCTGATCTCGCAGTTCCTCTCCACCAACGCCAACCTGCGCACGGACCGCTACGGAGGCTCGACGGCCAACCGGATCCGGTTCGCCGTCGAGGCGGTATCGGCGACCGTCGAGGCCGTCGGCGCGGCCAGGACCGGCATCCGCCTCTCCCCGGGCGGGACCTTCTGGGGAGTTGAGGAGACCGATGTCGCCGATCTCTACGCCGAGTTGCTGCCCGAGCTGGCCCGCCTGGAGCTGGCCTACATCCATCTCGAGGCCACCACCGATGAGGAGGTACTGATCGGTCTGCGCCGCGCGTGGCCCGGCACCCTCATCATGAATCCGGTGCTTCCGATGGGGCCGAAGCAGACCGGCCGCGCCGAGGCCGACCGCTGGCTCGGGCTGGGAGCCGAACTCATCAGCTTCGGTCGCGCTTTCATCGCCAACCCCGACCTGGTCGAACGACTGCGCACCGGACTCCCGATCGCACCCGTCGACGAGGCCACCTACTACCAGGGTGGTGACTCGGGATACCTGACCTACCCGGCGTATCAGTACGCGGCCTGACGCCCCCCGGCGCTGTGTGACCGGCGACCCGGCGGAGTGCGTCAGCGCTCCGCTGGAAGTGCCGGGGATGGGGCGTCGATCGTCTGCGGCATCGTCGTGGCTGATCGCGCAGTTCCCCGCGCCCCTCGGGGCGCTGCCGAACCGCAGCCGACTTCGCCAGGTCCGCCTAGCCCGGCGTCACCAGCCGCGCCTCGTACGCGAACACCGCCGCCTGCGTGCGGTCCCTGAGGCCGAGCTTCACCAGGATCCGGCTGACGTGGGTCTTGATGGTCGACTCCGCCACCACCAGGCGCTCGGCGATCTCCGCGTTCGACAGGCCCTGCGCGATCAGGACCAGGACCTCCGTCTCCCGTTCGGTCAGTTCGCCGTACGCCGCGTGGGCGGTGGACATGGCGCGCGGGGCCTCGGACAGTTTGGAGAACTCGGTGATCAGGCGCTTGGTGACGGAGGGGGCGAGGAGGGCCTCGCCGGACGCCACCACCCGTACGCCGTCGGCGAGTTGGCGGGCCGAGGCGTCCTTGAGGAGGAAGCCGGAGGCTCCTGCCCGCAGCGCCTGGTAGACGTATTCGTCCAGGTCGAAGGTCGTCAGCACCAGCACCTTCGCCGCGTCGTCCGCCGCGACGATCTCCCGGGTGGCCTCGATGCCGTTCAGCTCGGGCATGCGGATGTCCATCAGCACGACGTCCGGGGAGAGTTCGCGGACGCGGTCCACCGCCTCCCGGCCGTTGACTGCCTCGCCGACGACCTCGATGTCCGGCATCGCGTTCAGCAGGACCGAGAAGCCCTCGCGGACCATCATCTGGTCGTCCGCGATCAGCACGCGGATGGTCATGCGTCACCTTCGATCACCGCGGTGACCGGCAGGAACACCGCCACCTCATAGCCGCCGTCGTCCGTGCGGGCCGCCGTCATCTCGCCGTTCAGCATGGAGACGCGCTCCCGCATGCCGGTGATGCCGTGGCCGGCGCCGGGTGAGGGCTTGACGAGGGCGGGGGCCGGTGGCGGGCCGTTGACTATGCGCAGGCCCAGGCCGCCGAGGACGTAGCCGATCTCGACACGGGCGCTCGCGCCGGGCGCGTGTCTGAGTGTGTTGCTCAGTGCCTCCTGGACTATCCGGTACGCCGACAGCTCGACGCCCTGCGGGAGTTCGCGCACCGCGCCGGTCACCGTCTTCTCCACGCTCAGGCCCGTGTCCCGCACGTTCGCCAGCAGTGCGTCGAGGTCGCCGAGGGTGGGCTGCGGGGCGTCCGGGGCTTCGTAGTCCTCCGCCCGGACGACGCCCAGGACGCGGCGGAGTTCGGTGAGGGCCGCCACCGCGTTCTCCCTGATGGTGGCGAAGGCGCGCTCCAGCTCCGGCGGCGGGTTCTCCACCCGGTAGGGGGCGGCCTCCGCCTGGATGGCGACGACCGACATGTGGTGGGCGACCACGTCGTGCAGTTCGCGAGCGATCGTCGTGCGCTCCTCCAGCAGTGTGCGCTTGGAGCGCTCGTGCGCGGTCACCGTCTGCTGGGCGGTCACCTCCTGGCGGGCCTCACGGCGGATGTGCCAGACGGTGACGCCCAGCAGGAGCAGGGCGGTGAAGAACAGCATCGGTATGAGGTCCGAGCCGCTTCCGTATCCCCCGCTGCCGACGCTCTCCGCCATCAGCCCGTACAGCGCGGTCAGCACCCACATCCAGGCGGCCGTGCGCGGCCGGGTGCGCAACGCGACGACGTACAGCACCACCACATGGCAGATGAAGGTGCCGGGCTGCCACGGCCAGCCGTCCCCGTTCTGGCCGAGCACGGCGGTGACCGGGGCCATGGCCAGGGACAGCCAGAACGCACCGACCGGCCGGGCCATGGTCAGCAGGACCGGGGCCAGCACGCACAGGCCGACGAGCGGGTTGCTGTCGGCCGTGCCGACGAGCAGCGCTATCAGCCCGGCCCCGGTGATCAGGGTGTGCGGCAGCCAGGCCGCGTACTCCCGGATACGGCCGGTCAGTCGCCGGACGATCGGGCCGCCCTCGCTCCTGCGGGGCAGCGGCCGGTAGGCGAACGCGTCGTGGAAGAGGTCTTGCCGCAGCCCGCGCAGGGCGTCCGCGGCCAGTCGGAACTCCGGGCTGCGGGGCTTGTACGCATCGAACTCGCCGCCCGGCGGCGTCGGCGTCTGGGTCGTCTCGGTCACGTATAAGACGGTAGAGGTCGGTGGGGGTCGCGGTCGTCACCAGTGAGAGGGGTCCTTCGGGGTCCGTCTCAGGTATTACGGGTAATCCCAGCTCCGGGTGTGGGAACGGCTCACGGACGCCGGTCAGTACCCCGCGGGCCTCACCAGCCCCGACTCGTACGCGAACACGGCCGCCTGCGTGCGGTCGCGCAGGCCCAGCTTCACCAGGATGCGGCCCACGTGGGTCTTCACGGTCTGCTCGGCGACGACCAGGCGCTCGGCGATCTCCGCGTTCGACAGGCCCTGCGCGATCAGCGCCAGCACTTCCGTCTCCCGCTCGGTCAGGTCGCCGACGCGGGTCTTGAGCGGGGCGCGCGGCTTGTCGCCGAGACGGGAGAACTCGGCGATCAGCCGCCGGGTGATACCGGGCGCGAGCAGCGCGTCACCGGCCGCCACCACCCGGACCGCCTCGGCGAGCTTGTCGGCGGAGGCGTCCTTCAGCAGGAACCCGGACGCGCCGGCACGCAGTGCCTCGTACACATACTCGTCCAGGTCGAAGGTGGTGAGCACGAGCACCTTGATGTGCGGGGTCACGCCGACGATGCGGCGGGTGGCCTCGATCCCGCTGAGTTCGGGCATGCGGATGTCCATGAGGACGACGTCCGGTGCGAGTTCGGCGACCTTGGCGACCGCGTCCATGCCGTCCACCGCCTGGCCGATCACATCGATGTCGGGCTGGGTGTTGAGCAGCACGGTGAAGCCCTGCCGGACCATCTGCTGGTCGTCGGCGATGAGTACGCGGATGGTGCCGCTCGTCATGGATTCTCTTCTCCGGTCGTGGGTCGGGGTGCCTCGATCTCGAAGACACCGGGGCCGAACACGGGCGTGACGGAGCCGTCCGGCTCGACGGGCTCCGTGTCGTCGGGGTCCGCGGTGCCGTCTCTCGGGAGGAACGCCGAGACCGAGAAGCCGCCGTGCAGGGTCGGGGTGGCGGTGAGGTGGCCGCCGAGCATCGTGGCGCGCTCACGCATGCCGAGCAAGCCGTGGCCCGTACCCGGTGAGGGCGGGACCGGGCGCTCCGGACGGGAGTTGATCACACCGAGGTACAGACCGCGGGGGAAATGGGTGATCTCGACGCGCACCGCCGAGCCCGGGGCGTGCCGCAGTGCGTTGCTCAGCGCCTCCTGGATGATCCGGTACGCCGACAGTTCCACGCCCGGAGGATACGGAGGAGCCGTGCCCCTGATGTCGGTGGCGACCCTCAGTCCGGCGGCACGTGTGTTCTCGATCAGGGCGTCCAGGCGGTCGAGCGTGGGCTGGGGGGACTGCGGGGCGGAGCCGGTGCCGGGTTCGCCCAGGCCGTAGGGGTCGTCGGGGTTCTCGGAGCGCAGGACGCCCAGGACTCGGCGGAGTTCGGTGAGGGCCTCCAGGGCGTTCTGCCGGATGCCGTCGAGGTTCTCCTTCAGCTCCTCGGACGGGTCCTCGACGAGGTGCGGGGCGACCTGGGCCTGGATGGAGATCACCGACATGTGGTGGGCGACCACGTCGTGCAGTTCACGGGCGATCCGGCTGCGCTCCTCCAGCAGCGTGCGGCGGGCCCGCTCCTCCGCGGTGATCGTCTCCTGCTCCACGAGTCGGGTGCGGGCCTCGCGCCTGCCGCGCAGCGCGATGCCGACCACGACGGCCACGGCGAAGAGCGCGATCGCCACTGTGCCCGTGCCGGAGTACCCGGTCGCATCGATGCCCACCTGGAGAACGACTGTTGCCAGGCCCGTCACCACCAGGGCCGCGATCACCTTGCGCGCGGGCACGCGCAGAGCGAGCAGGAGGAACACGACGGAGTGGGCGAGGACAGCGGGTGTGCTCCACGGCCAGCTGGGGTCAGGGCCTGTGGTCTCCGCCAGGTGCGGGCGGACGGTCAGGGCGGTGGTGACGGTGGCGGCGAGGGACAGGGCCCAGGCGGGGGCCGGGAGCCACAAGGCCAGCATGAGCGCGCTGCCTTGCGCGAGACCGGCCACCAGTCCCTGTCCCGTGGACAGGTCGTAGTCGCTGCTGATTTCGCTGCCGCCCGCCAGGGAGATGCCCAGGGCGATCCAGAAGACGAGGAGGTAGGTCAGCCAGCGCAGCCAGCGGTACTTGGGCAGGTGGGGGGAGGTTCGGGAGGGGGACGTGCCGAGGGCTTTGCGGAGGCGGTGGAGGCGGGTGGGTGCGGGTGCGGGTGAGTGCTGTGGCTCCTTTGCCGGTGGGTCGTTCTCCTCGCCGTTCACGCCGTCAACCCTAGGCACGGTGAGGGGCCTTTGTTTGCGGGGTCCGGGGGTGGGGGTGGGAACGGATCACTCGGGACGGGCGGGGTGGGCGGCGGCCCGAGGACTGTTCGTACGTGCGGAACGCCGTCCAGCAAGCCGTCAGGGCCAGGGCGAAGAGGGGGAGCCAGGCGCAGCGGTAGGCGATCCAGGTCAGGTTGTCGGGGCGGGTGTGGAGGCCGGGGAGGTGACCGGCCAGGAGGGTCGTGGCGGTGGTTGCCATGAGGGCCGTCTGGTGCCAGAGGAAGATCGTCATGGCGGAGAGGTTGACCAGGGCTACGGCTGCCCAGGCCAGGGGGCGGCGCATCGTGCGGCGCAGCTGGTCGCGCAGGAGCAGGGCCAGACCGCACTGGGCCAGGCCGAAGGTGACGGCGGCCAGGGTCGGCGGGTTGAGGTTCGAGATGCCGGCTCCCGGTACGCCCACCATCGACGCCGGATAGCCCGCCCAGGCGATGAGCGCCGCCGTCGCCGTCGCGCCGCCGGTGAGGAGGATCCAGCCGGCGCGGCGACGGTCCAGCTCGCCTCGGGTCCAGGCGGCGCCCAGGGTGTACGGGACGAGCCAGCCCGCCGCCACGTTCACCCAGCCGAGCCAGGACGGGCCGCCCAGGCCGAAGCGCAGTAGGTCCACATGGAGGACGACGGCCAGCGGCCAGAGCGGGTTGAGCCGGGTCAGCAGTGGTGTCGCCGCCGTCAGCGCGGCGAAGACCACCAGGAACCACAGGGGGGACAGGGCCAGCTTGACCAATGTGCGGACCGTCTCGAACTCCGCGCCCGTCAGGAGGAGGGCGACCGCGGCCACCGTCCACAGGGTGAGGACGGCCGCCACCGGTTTGAACAGCCGGGAGACTCGGGCGGTCAGCCACTGTCCGTATGTCGTGCCGCAGGCGCGTGCCGAGGTGTAGCCACGGGTCGCCACATGGCCGCCGACCAGGAAGAACACGGCGAGCGTCTGAAAGGCCCAGGAGATCGGGGCCAGCCAGGGCATGTGCTGCAGCGGGCTGGCGGTACGCAGCGAGCCGCCGTCCGCGACCAGGGCCGTCACCAGCCAGTGGCCGAGCACTATGCCGAGGATCGCGAAGGCGCGCAGGGCGTCGACCGCGCGGTCCCGGTCCGCGGGAGTCGCGGCGTCGACTCGGGCGGCGCCCTTCCGCATCTCCTTCCGCATCTCCTTCCGCATCTCCTTCCGCATGTCCTTCCGTATCTCCTTCCGCATGTCCGTCCATATGTCCTTGCGTATGCGCTCGCCCGGGCCGCGCAGCTTCAGCTCACGCACGGGTCACCTCCGATGCCTCTCCGAGGACGATCCGGGCCAGGTTGGCCAGGGCGGCCGAGCCCGGTGCGAAGTAGTCGCTGTGGCCGCCGTCGCCCGCCGCGAAGACACGGGCGCCGAAGGCCGGGGACACCGGGTCGGTGCCGAAGCCGACGGTGGTGCCGAACAGGTCGGCGCTGACGTGCGGAACGTTCGCCACCCAGTCGTCCGCGCCGCGTGCCGCCCACACACGGGCGCGTGTGCGCAGGTCGGCGGCGGTGTCGGCGCCCGTACCCGGGCTGCCGACGAGGGCGATGTCGTCGACGTCCAGGCCGGCGGCGGCCCGGCCGCAGACCACGGAACCGTACGAGTGGCAGAGCAGGGAGACCTGCGCGTCGCGGCCGACGACGTCGCGCAGCTGCCGTATGAACTCCCGCAGTTCCGGGGCCGCTTCCTCGGCTCGGCCGGTCGTGGTGACCGTCGTGCTCACCGTGCCGGGCGTCTTGTAGCCGAGCCAGGCCACGACCGCCGTGCGGGGGCCGGTCGGGGAGTCCTGGGTGAGTTGGTGCCGTAGCGCGAGGGCCGTCGCACGGAAGCGGTCGTAGGTGTCGAGGGAGGTGTCCGAGCCCGGGACCAGGACCGCTATGCGGTCGGCGTGGGCCAGGTCGCCGAAGACCTCCGTCGCCCGGCCCGCTCCACGGCCGTCGAAGGCGAGGAGGTGGCGGGAAGGGCCGGCGAGGGAGCGGTCCGCCGCGGCGCGACCGGTGTCCCCGTGGGCGGCGGCCATCCGGGACGCCTCCACCGCGTTCGCCCGGTTGGCCTCGTACGCCTCGCCCAGCGTGGCCGCGGTCACGGGGGCGATGGCCGCGGGCCGCGGCGCGGGGATCTCGGGTTGCGCGGCGGCGGAGAGGGGGAACACCACGGCGCAGGTGATGAGAGCGGCCAGGACGGTACGCCGCCATCTGAGGGCGAGGTGTCGCCGAGTGCGCGGCCGATGGTCCCCCGAACCGCTACGACCGCTCTCCGTCGCCGCCCTCTCGTCCAGCCCCATGGTCGTCTCCCCTTCCAGTTCCGCCCGGCCATCGGGCCTGTCTGGATGGGAAGTTACGGATCAGCGGTCGTCGTCCGCGTCACGCCAGGGAGCTCACCTGCGACGTAGCTCTCAGGTATTACGGGTATGAAGGGGCCGCCGGCCACGCGACGAAGGACAGCGACGCGCGTCGCGTTGGCACACAGGCTCGCTCAGGCTGCCGCGGCCCCGAAAGGCCGGTGTCACCAGGCCAGTTGCGCGATCTCCTCCGCCACCACCGCGCACGCGTCCGCCGCCGGGTCGATCAGGGGGAAGTGGCCGACGTCCTCCAGGAGCGTCAGGCCCACCACCTCGCCCGCCTTCGCCGCCGCGTCCGCGTAGGACTCGGCGACCGCCTGGGGGACGTCGATGTCGGTACGCCCTTGGACGAGGGTGGTGGCGATGCCGGTGGGCAGGAGGAGCGCCGGATCGGCGTACGGCTGGCGGGCCGCGAACTCATCCTCGCCGCCCAGGAGTTGACGTACCGCGCCGCCGCAGACGTCCAGCTTCTCGGCGACCGCGAAGTCGGCGATCGGGGCGAGGGCGACCACACCGCGCAGCGGCGCGGGGCGGGCCGTGTACCAGGGTGCGTCGGCCGGCAGAAGGTGACGGGCCGCCACCCACAGGGCCAGGTGACCGCCCGCGGAATGGCCCGTGATGACCGTGCGGCGCGCGTCGGCCTGCGGGAGGATCTCCCGTACGAGCGCGGGGAGCGCGTCCACCGCGGCCGACACGTCGTCGAAGGTGTCCGGCCAGCGACCCGCGACCGGTTCGCCCCTCTCCCCCGCGACCTGACCGCCCTGCACCCCCGCGACCGCATCGCCCTTCACCCTCGCTCCCGGATCGGCGGCAACCTCCGTGTCCCGCCCTCCGCGCCGGTACTCGACGTTGGCCACGGCGAAGCCGCGACGGGCCAGGAAGTCCGCGAACGGGGTCATGTGACGGCGGTCGTACGGTGTCCGCCAGGCGCCGCCGTGCAGGAGGACGATCAGCGGCGCGAGGACGCCCGGGGTGGCCGGTTCGGGCGTGCGCGGGGCGTAGAAGTCGATCACCTGGTCGGGGTGGTCGCCGTAGGCCGCGGTGGCGTCGGGGTCGACGGGCGGGTGCGAGAAGGCCGACTCCTCTTCGGCGGCGGCTCGTGCTGCGACGGCGTCCGGCATGCTCCAACCTCTCAGCGACGGAACAAAATTGGCGGTCCAGGAGAGAAATCGGCCGTTGGCGGGGACGGTATCAGCCCGGTGACGTGCGCCGACACGGGGATGTCACGCTCGGTGAAGGTGAACGGTTCCGCAGTGCCGCCGCACTGACGGACCGCAGCGTGCACGCCCCCATGACGGCGCCCGCCGGACTCACCGACGACCGACCCGCCCCGCCTGACGTCGTCACACAGCCCCGGCCACCGTCTCCCCCAGCACCCGAGCCGCCCGCTCCACATCCCCGAACCCGACATACAGCGGCGTGAACCCGAACCGCAGCACGTCAGGCGCGCGGAAGTCGCCGACGACGCCCCGCTCGATGAGCCGCTTCATGACATCCCCGGCGTCGTCACAGCGCAGCGCGACCTGGCTGCCCCGCTCCGCATGCGTGCTCGGCGTCAGGGACTCGACCCTGCCCTCGGGGACGTACGACGCCACGCACTCCAGGAAGAAGTCCGTCAGAGCGAGGGACTTGGCGCGAACGGACTCGACCGAGACCCCCTCCCATACCTCCAGCGCCGCCTCCAGCGCCAGCATCGAGAGGATGTCCGGCGTCCCGACCCGCCCCCGCAGCGCCCCCGCCGCCGGTTCGTACGCCGACCGCATGCCGAAGGGCTCGGCGTGGGAGTTCCAGCCGGGCAGCGGAGAGTCGAAACTGTCCTGGAGTTCCCGCCGCACATAGAGGTACGCCGGTGAACCCGGGCCCCCGTTCAGGTACTTGTACGTGCAGCCGACCGCCAGGTCCACCCCGTGCTCGTCGAGCCCCACCGGCAGGGCGCCCGCGCTGTGGCACAGGTCCCAGACGGAGACGGCGCCGGCCGCGCGGATCGCGGACGTCAGGGACGGCAGGTCGTGCAGTCGGCCCGTGCGGTAGTCGACGTGGTTCAGCAGCACCGCGGCCGTACGGTCGCCCAGGACCCCCGGTACATCCGCCGGCGCCACCGGCCGCAGCGTGCAGCCCGTCATCCGGGCGGCGGACTCGGCGATGTAGCCGTCCGTGGGGAACGTCGTCGCGTCGACGACGACCTCGTCCCGACCCGCACCCGCACCCGCACCCGCACCCGCACCCGCCATTCGTACCGCTGCCACAAGTGCCTTGAAAACATTGACACTTGTCGAGTCACCCACCACGATCTGCCCCGCCGCCGCCCCGACGAGCGGAGCGATCAGGTCGCCGATCCGCTCGGGCGCGGTCCACCAGCCGCTCTCCTCCCAGGAACGGATGCGCAGCTCACCCCACTGCCGGCGGACGACGTCCTCGACCCGGCCGGGGACGTTCGCGGGCAGCGCGCCCAGCGAGTTGCCGTCCAGGTACACCACATCGTCGAGCACGAACCGCGAACGCACCCCGGCCAGCTCGTCGGCGGCGTCCAGCTTCTCGGCCCTCACCACCTGCTCGGACCGCTCAGACCGCTCAGACATGAGACCTCGCCGTCCACAGCTCGGGAAACACGTTCTTCTGCGCGCGCTTCTCCAGCCAGGCAACCCCGGCGGAGCCGCCCGTGCCGGGCTTGGCGCCCATCGCCCGACGCGTGGCGACCAAGTGATCATTCCGCCAGCGCCACACCAGCTCGGCGACATCGGTCAACGCCTCGCCCAGCCGGGCCACTTCATCACCCGGATCGCCCGCGTAGACGGCCGTCCAGGCGGCCTCCACCTCCGGCGACGGCTCGTACCGCAGTGCTGTGTCACGTTGCACCACCGACGCCGGAATCGCGTGCCCGCGCCGCGCGAGGAACCGCAGGACCTCGTCGTACAGGCTCGGCTCGTGCAGTGCCTTCTCCAGCTCGGCGTGGACACGGGGCGCGCCGCGGTGCGGGACCAGCATGGATGCGGACTTCTCGCCGAGCAGGAACTCCATGCGGCGGTACATGGCCGACTGGAAGCCGGAGCCCTCGCCGAGAGCGCTTCGATACGAGTTGAACTGGGCCGGGGTGAGCTGTCCGAGCGGCTTCCAGGAGGCGTTCAGCGCCTCCAGTTCCCGTACCGAACGCTTCAGCGCGTCGATCGCCACCGGCACCCGGTCCTCGCGCAGGGCGTGCGCGGCGGTCTCCCACTCATGGACGATGACGGTGAACCACAGCTCCATCACCTGGGTCGTGACCAGGAAGACCATCTCTCCGGGATCGTCGGAGAGGGTGTGCTGGAGGTGGGTGAGCACGTCCGCCTTGACGTAGTCCTCGTACGGCGTCGTGCCTGCGAAGTCGAGATGCGGGGTCTCGGGCTCGTTCGTGTCGTGAGCCTCTTGGGACATCGCTGTCTCCTGTTGTAACTCCGGGTAGCGGTCCGCCCCTGCCGTTACCGACACGGGGGCCCCGGTCCCCACCCGAATCCTCACGGGTGTCCCCCGGAAAGTGCAAGGCCCGACTGGATCACAGCCGGACCCGCACTCAAGGTTCGCCTAGCCCAGCGTCTGGGCCGCCGTGGGCGAGGAGTCCTTCAGGAACTGCGAGCAGCGCTCGTACTCCTCCTGCTCACCGATCGACCCGGCGGCGCGGGCGAGGGCGTGCAGGGCGCGCAGGAAGCCGCGGTTCGGCTCGTGCTCCCAGGGCACCGGGCCGTGCCCCTTCCAGCCGTTGCGGCGCAGGGAGTCCAGGCCGCGGTGGTAGCCCGTACGGGCATAGGCGTACGACTCCACGACGCTGCCCCGCTCGAACGCGTCGTCCGCCAGCTGGGCCCAGGCGAGGGAGGAGGTGGGGTACTGCGCGGCCACGTCCGCGGGTGCCGTGCCGTTCGCGAGCAGCTCGCGCGGCTCGGGGTCGTCGGGGAGGTGCGTCGGGGGCGGGCCCCCGAGGAGGTTCTCGTGAATCGTCATGGGTTCCAGTCTGATGCATGGCGCTCCGCTGGGGGCGCCGCGGTTGGTCGTCGGCTGTCTGCGGGCCGGTGGGGGCTGGTCGCGCCCACGCGGCGGAGCCGCATATCGATACAGCCCCGCGCCCCTTTCGGGGGCGCTATGCGAATCGCTTTTTACCGGCTCCCGCTGAGGGTGCCGCGATGTGTCGTCTTTCGTCTGCGGCGGCGTCGTGGCTGGTCGCGCAGTTCCCCGCGCCCCTTTCGGGGCGCTATGCGATCCGTTTCTTTACTGGTTCCCCCTGGAAGTGCCGCGCCGGGTTGTCTGTCGTCTGCGGCTGCGTTGGGGCTGGTCGCGCCCACGCGGCGGAGCCGCACATCGATACAGCCTCGCGCCCCTTTCGGGGCGTTATGCGATCCGTTTCTTTACCGGTTCCCCCTCCAGCGGCGGCGCCGTGATTGCCCCATGCGTACGGCATTCCGGGCGCTGGCAGTCCGGTGGCAGGCGCCGTACCGTCGTGAAGGCCAGGGCCGAGCCCGCGACCAGGACGACCGCGCAGATGATCATCGCGCGGCCGAAGGCGTCGTTGAAGGCGCTCGGTGAGCGGTAGGCGTCCTCCTCCATTCCGGCGAGCAGGGGGAGTGCCGCGACCGCGATCAGGCCGGCCGCTCTCGCCGCCGCGTTGTTGATGCCGCTGGCCAGGCCTGCCCGGGAGGCGTCCACGGAGCCGAGGACGGTGGCTGTCAGGGGGGCGACCAGGGTGACCAGGCCGAGGCCGAAGACGAGTACGCCGGGCAGGACGTCGGCGACGTATGAGGCGTCGGGGCCGACGCGCAGCATCAGCAGCAGGCCGGCGGCGCACACCAGGGGGCCGACGGTGAGGGGGATGCGGGGGCCGATGCGTTCGCCGAGTTCGCCTGAGCGGGCGGAGAGCAGCAGCATCAGGACGGTCGTGGGCAGCAGGGCCGTACCGGCGGCGAGGGCGGAGTCAGTCGGCGACGACCTGGAGCTGGAGGACGGCCAGGAAGAAGAAGCCGCCGAGGGCCGCGTACACGCACACGGTGACCAGGTTGACCGCGGTGAACTGGCGGGAGGCGAAGATCCCGAGCGGCATCATCGGGTCCGGCCGCCGTTTCTCGACGGACACGAAGGCGATCCCCGCGGCGACGCCCGCGATCGCGGTGACGGTGACGGTGAGGGAACCGCTCCGGGCCTCGATCAGCGCGTACGTCACCAGTGCGAGGGCCAGTGCGCCGAGGGTCGCGCCGAGGACGTCGAAGCGGCCGTGCTTACGGCCGTCCCCGGACTCGGGCACGTGGCGCAGGGCGACGGGGACGCAGAGCAGCGCCAGCGGGACGTTGAGCAGGAAGACCCAGCGCCAGCCGGGGCCGTCGACCAGCCAGCCGCCGAGGAACGGGCCGACGGCCGCGCCGATGCCGCCGAAGCCGGACCACAGGCCCACCGCACGGCCCCGGTCGTCGGGGTGGAAGGAGGCCTGGATGAGCGCGAGGGAGCCGGGTGTGAGGAGCGCGCCGCCGATGCCCTGGAGGGCTCTCGCGGCGACGAGGAAGCCGGCGTCCGGGGCGAGCCCGCACAGCAGTGAGGCCACGGCGAACCAGATCACGCCGATGACGAAGATCTTGCGGCGGCCGTACGTATCACCCAGGGAGCCGCCGAGAAGGATGAGCCCGGCGAGCGTGAGCATGTACGCGTTGACCGTCCATTGGAGGGCGGACAGGTTCGCGTCGAGGTCTTCGCCGATCCGGGGGAGGGCGACGTTGACGACGGTCGAGTCCAGCAGGGCCATGCTGGAGCCGAGGACGGTGGTGAGCAGGATCCACTTGCCCTGCGGGGAGGCGATCCGGACGTCGGGCATGCCCACAGGTATACAGCGAGCCCGGCGCCGTAGACAGACGCCGGGCTCCTGGTTCCCGGAGGAACTACTTGATCTTCGTGCCGGTGGAGCGCAGGTTCCCGCAGGCCTCGAGGACGCGCTTGGCCATGCTCGCCTCGGCCAGCTTGCCCCAGGTGCGCGGGTCGTAGGTCTTCTTGGAGCCGACCTCGCCGTCGACCTTGAGGACGCCGTCGTAGTTCTTGAACATGTGGTCGGCGACGGGACGCGTGAAGGCGTACTGGGTGTCCGTGTCGATGTTCATCTTGACGACGCCGTTCTCCAGCGCGGTCGCGATCTCCTCGGCCGTGGAGCCGGAGCCGCCGTGGAAGACGAAGTCGAAGGGCTGGGAGCCGGCCGGCTGACCGTACTTCGCGGCCACGCCGTCGTTCAGCTCCTTCAGCAGCTCGGGGCGGAGCACGACGTTGCCCGGCTTGTACACACCGTGGACGTTGCCGAAGGAGGCGGCGAGCAGGTAGCGGCCCTTGTCGCCGAGGCCGAGCGCCTCAACCGTACGCAGGGCGTCGTCGACCGTCGTGTACAGCGAGTCGTTGATCTCGTGCGAGACGCCGTCCTCCTCGCCGCCGGTCGGGGTGATCTCCACCTCGAGGATGATCTTCGCGGCGCGGGCGCGCTCGAGGAGCTCCTGGGCGATGGAGAGGTTGTCGGCGAGGGTCTCGGCGGAACCGTCCCACATGTGCGACTGGAACAGCGGGTTCTCACCGCGCGCGACGCGCTCCTCGGAGACGGCGAGCAGCGGACGTACGTACCCGTCGAGCTTGTCCTTCGGGCAGTGGTCCGTGTGCAGGGCGACGGTGATGTCGTACTTCTTGGCGACGATGTGCGCGAACTCGGCCAGGGCCACCGCACCGGTCACCATGTCCTTGCTGTGCTGACCGCCCAGGAACTCGGCGCCACCCGTCGAGATCTGGATGATGCCGTCGCTCTCCGCTTCCGCGAAACCGCGCAGGGCCGCGTGCAGGGTCTGGGACGAGGTCACGTTGATGGCCGGGTAGGCGAACTTGCCTGCCTTCGCCCGGTCGAGCATCTCGTTGTAGACCGCGGGGGTTGCGATGGGCATGTCCGCTCCTTGATTGTGCGGGTTGCGTTCTGCTGGCTTACGGCCCTGACCTAGGGGGGCGACGTCGTCGTCGGGGCCATCTTTCCAGACAGGACCGGATGATCGGGACGCCCCGTCAGTCCAGTTCCAGCTCGTCCTTCGAGTACGCGTAGCGGTACGGCACCCCCGCGCCCTCCTGGATCTTCTCGGCCGCGCCGGTCGCCCGGTCGACGATGGTGGCGACGGCGACGACCTCGGCACCGGCCTCCCGCACTGCCTCGACGGCGGTGAGCGGGGAGCCGCCGGTGGTGGAGGTGTCCTCGACGACGAGAACGCGGCGGCCGGCGATGTCCGGGCCCTCGACCCGCCGCTGCAGGCCGTGCGCCTTGGCGGCCTTGCGGACGACGAAGGCGTCCAGCCGCTGCCCGTGCGCGGCGGCGGCGTGCAGCATGGCCGCGGCGACCGGGTCGGCACCCATGGTGAGGCCGCCGACCGCGTCGAAGTCGAGGTCGGAGGTGAGGTCGAGCAGCACCTGCCCGACCAGCGGGGCGGCCTCGCCGTCGAGGGTGATCCGGCGCAGGTCGACGTAGTAGTCGGCCTCGATACCCGAGGAGAGGGTCACCTTGCCGTGCACCACGGCCTTGTCCTTGATCTGCTGCAGCAGCGCGTCGCGTACGTCCGTCGTCATGTCTGCCAGCTTAGACAGCTCTCAGGCTGCGCCAGGTCCAGGTGGTCGCGGCCTCCAGCGGCTCCAGCGGGGTGACGAGGCGGGGCAGGCTGTTGAGCCCGTCCGGCGGCCCGGTCTGCGGCTCGACGCATACGGCCGCCTCCTGCTCGTCGTACACGACGACCCACTCCTCGCCGCTCCTGACGGTCAGCTCCAGCCGCTCCGGCCAGGTGAGGGTGACGTCGACGCCGTCGGGCATACCGAAGCAGTCGTCCCAGGGGCCGGGCTTGGGGTCGATCCGGTTGCCGGTCGGCAGATGATCGTCGCCGCGCTCCTCCTGCCAGGCGGGGGCGAAATCGAGGACGACGCCCTCACTCTCACCGAGCTTCCGGTTGAACCACGGGTGCCAGCCGATCTGCGCCGGGAAGGACGACTCGTACGTCTCCACGGACATGGTGAGCGTGAGCGAGTCCTCGGCGAGGGCGACGACCTGGGTGACCCGGCCGGGGTAGGGCCAGGGGTCGACGAGGTCGTACGTGATGACGGCCTCGTTCGCCGTCCTGCGGGCGGTGCGCCAGGCGCCGTCGCGGGCGGTGCCGTGGATGGCGTGCGGCGGGGAGTTGAGCGGCAGCTGGTGGACCGTGGCCCCGTCCCGGAACCGTCCGTCCCGGATCCGCCCGCACCACGGCACCATCGGGAAGCACCCGAACCGCTCCCCCTGCCGCAGCAGTTGATCCCCACCGACCCGCAGCCCACCGACCCGCCCGCCGTTCCCCGGCTGCACGGTCACCTCCGCGTCACCCGCGGTCAGCGTGATGTCTTCACTACTCACGGCACGACCTTACTGGGCGGATCAAGAGGACGACCTACTGATAGCGGTCGGCACAATCCAGCCCACCCGCCGTTCCAGAACAAGAACGGCCATCCCCAACCCCCACCCACCCGCTGGAGGCACCTCACTCCTCGATGCCGGTTCGCATCATCCAGCCCGTCCGGCGTTTGAGGACGAGGCCGTTCAGGCCGAAGCGGAGGTCTGGGGGCGGCAGCCCCCAGGGATGGGACGGGTAGGGGCGGCGGGGGCGAGAAAATCCACGCCCCACCACTCAGCGCCGCTTACGCAACACCCGGCCGACCACGATCGCCGACGCCAGCACCAGCGCCGCCGCCGGAGCCGCCCAGCGAAGCGTCGAGTGCGGGGCGACCGCCTGCGGCGCGGGAACCGGCGCATACCGGCCACGCGGCGGAGCGTGATCCACTTCTTCCGCACTGCGCCCGATCATCGTGCGCCGAGCGTGAGCGGCTTCGGCGGGCGCCGGCTCCTCGGCCTCGGCAAGCGGATCGAGGCCCGGCGCAGGCACCTCCGCATCGAATACGGAGGACTCCTCCGGAGTTTCGACGACGGCGTCCGCGGCATCCGCGGTGCCCTCGACCTCCGCCCCCCTCGACTCCTCAGGCCCCTCCCCCTCAGCCCCCAGATTCTCCGCGAAACGGTTCAGCAGACGGCCCACCGCCGAGGTGACCGCATCCCCCGCCAGTTCCGCCACGCGTCCGTCCGCGGTGGCCGTGCCGTCGAACGTGAGCGTCGTGCCGCCCTCCGTGTCGCGGAGGCGGAGGGTGAGGGCGAGCTTGACCGAGCCGGTGCCGCGGGCCTCGGTCGCGTCGCCTTCGATGGCGTACGAACCGTCGTCCTGCCCGGAGAGCCGGGCGGAGCCGCGGTAGGTGATGGTGTGGCCGCCGACGCGTACCTTCAGCCTGCCGGTGACGGGCTCGGCGCCGGCGTCCTGCTGGAGCCCGGGGACCGCCCGGGCGATCCGTGCGGGGTCGGCCAGCGCCTCCCTCAGCCGCTCGGCCGGAACCGGAACGAACACCTCATGCTCCATGTTGGCCGAGCGTACCCGCAGGTGCCGTTCGCATGCTCCCGTTGGCCACAACTCGCTCGGCGTGTGTGTGGACGCCGACTGGTGGCTGCCACCTGCCCGGCCTCCAGAAGAAAGCCCCCTCGATATCGCGCATGCACCGGCTCAATACCGCGGATGCACCAGCGTCGAAGCCTCCAGCTCCCTCACCCGCATCCCCTCCAGCACCCTCGCCCCCGCCGTCAACTCCCCCTGGGTCAGCGTCCGGAGCGGCGGCGCCTGCGCGAGGGACAGCGGCGGATTCCGCCCGGTCGTCGCCAGGACGAAGCCCCAGTCGTGCGGGCCGTGTGTCGTGCCGCCGGTCGAGCGGTCGGGGCCGGCGCGGAAGCCCGCGTCGTGGCCGGTGATGCCGTAGGGGGACGTCGACAGGGACGCGGCGCGCATCGTGGTGTCCACCGTCCAGAACGTCTTCGGGCGGAGGAGACCGGGCCGGCGTGCACGACGAGGCGGCCGTCCCGCGCCAGCGCCCGCCGCGCCAGGCCGTAGAACTCCTGCGAGTACAACTTGGTGCTCGCCGTGATCCCGGGGTCCGGCAGGTCGGAGATCACGACGTCGTACGCCGATCTGGGCGCCGACCGCAGCCAGGCGAAGGCGTCCGCCGTGCTCACGTGGACGCGGGGGTCGTCGAAGGCGTGATCGTTCAGCGCGGACAATCCGCGGTCCCCGCGCGCCAGGCGGACCACTTCCGCGTCGAGTTCGACGATGTCGACGCGGTGGACGTCCGGGTGGCGCAGCACTTCGCGGGCGGCCAGCCCGTCGCCGCCGCCGAGGATCACCACGCGCGCGTGCGGGCCGTTCATCGCGGGGTGGACCAGCGCTTCGTGGTAGCGGCGCTCGTCCTGGCCGCCGACGCGGAGCCGGCCGTCGAGGTAGAGGTCGAGGGGGCGGCCGTCGGTGCCGCCCGTGAGGACGACCTCCTGGACGTCGGTCTGCACGGCCACGCGTACGTCCCTGCCGTACACGGCGTGCCGGGCCGCGCGTTCGAAGTCGTCGACGTGGACGGCGGCGGTCGCGAGGACGCCGAGGACGGCGAGGTTGGCCAGTACCAGCAACCACCGGCCGCGCAGGGTGAGATCGCCGCGGAACAGGCCCAGTACCAGCGCACCGCCGACCACCGCGTTGACCGCGCCCGTGATCAGCGCACCGGTCAACTGGCCCAGCTGCGGCAGCAGTACGAAGGGGAAGGCGAGGCCGCCGACGAGCGCGCCGACGTAGTCCGCCGCGAACAGGTCGGCGACCGCGCCGCCCGGGTCCTGGCGGCGGATGCGCTGGATCAGCTCCATCAGCAGCGGGACTTCGGCGCCGATCAGCAGGCCGATGGCGAGGGAGAAGGCGACGAGCAGGAGCCGGGGGCCGTGCGCCCACAGCCCGCCCCAGTCGCCGGTCCAGGCGAAGACGGCGTACAGGGCCATCGCGCTGCAGCCGCCGACCAGCGCGAGTGTCGCCTCGATCGCGCCGAAGCCGGCGGCGGCGAGGTTGCACAGCCGTTTCGCGGCGAGCGAGCCGACGCCCATCGCGAAGACCATCACGGACAGCACGACGGATGCCTGGGTGACCGAGTCGCCGATCAGGTACGAGGCGAGGGCGACGAGTTCGAGTTCGTACACGAGTCCGCAGGCAGCGCAGACGAACACACCCGCGAGGACCAGGAACCGGCCGACGCCGGGCCGGACGGGCAGCCGCGCGGGGCGGCCCCAGGGCGGCGGTGAGCCGGGTGGGGCGGGCGCGTGCGGTTCGATCACGTTGCGACGGTACGTCACGCCGCGGGCACGCTTCGTCACCCACACGTGTGGAGTCTGTTTACAGTCGGCGGATACCGGTTTGGGCCGCGAACTCCCCCGCGCCCAGGCGGGCGGACACCGGCGACGGGCTCGGCCGGCCCGCCGGCACCCGCACCCCGACCCGCGTCCGCGTCGCCACCAACTGCCCGTCCTGCGGGTACGCGTGCCAGGTCCGCCAGTGCACCTGCCCCTCGTGCCGCTGGGCCAGCAGCGCGGTGAAGGCGTGCGGGCTGCCGGGGAAGACTCCGGCGAGGCCGTGCGGATGGTCGGAGACGAGGGCCAGCAACTCCTGTGCGCGGCCCGCGAAGGAGCCCGGGGAGAGGATCTCGACGCGTGCCGCGAACTCGTACTCCCAGTCGCCCGCCCGCTTGGCGACACCGAGCGGCAGCGGAGTGCTGCTGCCCGGAATGCATGCCACCGTCTCCGAGCAGACGCCCCGTTCCTCCTCCAGGAGCACCTGGTGGGACGCGCCGAGCAGTCTCAACTGGAGCTTGGTCCCGGTCAGTTCGAGGTCGAGGGTGGCCAGTGCGGGAAGCGGCTCACGCCCCAGGGCCCAGGCGAGGTCGGCCGCGCGCGTGTCGGTGTACGAGGTTTTCAGGGTCGTGAGCATGGGTCGGCTCCGCTAGCACGCAAAGAAAAAGGGAGGGGTGGGTCCGGCACTTCCCGGTCCACGCCGGTAGATCAGCCCGGTCAGCCCGGTCGGGAACAGGTGTTCGCGGGACGTCCGAGGGGCTGCTTTGGTGATATAGAGGGAATCATGAACTGAGGCGCCTCCACAGCGTTTTTACCCAACTTCGTAGGGTTTCCATCCCTCAGTGGGCTCCACAGCTCAACTGTTCAACCACGGCGTGCGCCTCAGCGCATATGGCGCGCGCCTCAGCGCACGAGCGCCCGCCGGGAGCTGTCCCCGGCGGGCGCGATGCGGGCCCGGCAGCAGGCGCGGGCCACGTGGTCGGATGCGGTTCCCCCTTCGGGGGAGCTCAGCTGCCCCGTGTCAGCTGCCTCCACCACCGCATCCGCCACCCCCACCGCCGCCCCCGCACGACGATCCACCACCACAGGACGACCCGCCGCCGCACGACGAGCCGCCGCCACTGTCTCCCCCGCCGACCCACCAGCTCCCGCCGCCGGCGGCGCCGCTCCCGCCGTACCGCCCCGCGCGCAGGCGACGCGTCCGGCCGCTCCTGCGCGCATTGGCGAACAGGGCCGCGAAGAGCAGGACGATGAAGACCGTCAGGATGATGCCGATGGTCATGGCGTCACCCTCCTTCCGTTTACCTCGGAGCGACCCCCCGTGGGCGCTCCGTTGGTTGCGTGACCTGGGCATGCCCGGCCGCCTTGGCTGTCAAAGCAGAGTTGAGGAAGTCCAGAGCTTGGGCGCAGGATGACCGGCATGACCTCAAGCGCACGCCCGCTCCTCAACCGCCGGCTCGCCGAGTTCGGGACGACGATCTTCGCCGAGATGTCCGCGCTCGCCCTGCGGACCGGGTCGATCAATCTGGGCCAGGGCTTCCCCGACACCGACGGGCCCGACGAAGTCCGGGAGGCGGCGGTGCGCGCCCTGCGCGACGGCCGCGGCAACCAGTACCCGCCGGGTCCCGGCATCCCCGAGCTGCGCGGCGCCGTCGCGGCGCATCAGCGGCGGCGGTACGGGCTGTCGTACGACCCGGACCGTGAAGTCCTGGTGACGGCGGGCGCGACCGAGGCGATCGCCGCCTCTCTCCTGGCCCTGCTCGAACCCGGCGACGAGGTGATCGCCTTCGAGCCGTACTACGACTCCTATGCGGCCTGCATCGCGATGGCGGGCGGCACGCGCGTGCCGGTCACTCTCCGTCCGCACGACGGCAGCTTCCGCCTCGACCTCGACGAGCTGCGCGACGCGGTGACCGACCGCACCCGCCTCCTGCTGATCAACACCCCGCACAACCCGACCGGCACCGTCCTCACCCGGGAGGAGCTGACCGCGATCGCCGAGCTGGCCATCGAGCGGGATCTGCTGGTGGTCACGGACGAGGTGTACGAGCACCTGGTCTTCGACGACGCCGAGCATCTGCCGCTGGCCACGTTCCCCGGCATGCGCGAGCGGACCGTCACCATCGGCTCGGCCGGGAAGTCCTTCTCCTTCACCGGCTGGAAGGTCGGCTGGGTGACCTCGACGCCGGAGCTGGTCACGGCGGTGCGGTCGGCGAAGCAGTTCCTGACGTACGTCTCCTCCGGCCCGTTCCAGTACGCGGTCGCCGAGGCGCTGAAGCTCCCGGACTCGTACTTCACGGCCTTTCGGGAGGACATGCTGGTCAAGCGGGACCTGCTGGCGGCGGGGCTTGTGGAGAGCGGCTTCGAGGTGTTCAAGCCCGCCGGCACCTACTTCATCACCACCGACATCCGCCCCCTCGGCGAGAGTGACGGCTTCGCCTTCTGCCGCGCGCTGCCGGAGCGCGCCGGGGTGGTTGCCATCCCGAACGCCGTCTTCTACGACCACCGGGAGGCGGGCGCACCCTTCGTACGGTTCGCGTTCTGCAAGCAGACGGGCGTGCTGGAGGAGGCGGTGAAGCGGTTGAAGGCGCTGGCCGGCTGAGATCAGCAGAGTTTTCCACAGGCTGTGGACGGCGAGAGCCCGGCCCCGGCACGCGGCCGCGGTGGCCCGTGCCCTGGCCGGGCTCCGCTGAGGACCAGGACTTACTCGTCGTCCTCGGGCTTCTCCGCTTCGTTGACCTCCTGCTCGAGGCCGAGCTGCTCCACGAGCCACTTGTCGAACTCGATCGCGGCCCGCACCCAGCTGACCGTGGACGAGACGAAGTGCTCCAGGCTCACGCCCGTGCCGATCAGCATCTGGGCCTCGCCGATCAGGCGGACGGTGCCGTCGTCATGGGTGTGGCTGTACACCTTGGGCCACAGGGTCCGCCGGTTCCAGTCGTCGATGGACTCCAGCAGCTGCGGCTTCTCGTCGATCTGGTGGGGCCGGTCGTAGAACGTCCGCACCGAGAAGACCTGCTGGTCACCCTCGCCGCGGAACATGAAGTACGTACGGAACTGCTCCCACGGTGCGACGAGGTCACCCTCCTCGTCCACGAGGTGCTTCAGCTCCATCTGGTCGAGGAGCTGCTTAACGAGGTCCTGATCCGGGACGACGGGGCCCGCCGGTCCTTGGGGCTGCGGCTCGGGCTGGCCCCCGAAGTTCGGAATCGAGGACGGGTCGATGGTCACCGTGAATTTCCCTTCGTACGGATTCCGCCATCCTCCCCCACTAGGGGACCCGCTTGGCAACCCCGACAGGAAGTGTCAGCCGTCAGCGGACAGGATCTGTCCGGTAGGGGACGTCAGCTGTACGCAGGTGGTCGGTGGTCGGCCTCATCCTGGGGCTGCCGACGGCGCTCGTGGCCGGCGGCCTCACGCTGCTCGCGATCTGGGTGCCGGCCCTGTGGCACGGGGAGCTCCGTTCGGGTGCTCCCCGTGCCCCGCTCAGCGGGTTCAGAGGGTCTTGCCGCTCGCCGGTCCGACGATCAGCCCCTCCCCGAAGGAGTCCACCCGGACCGTGTCGCCGTCCTTGACCTCGCCCGCGAGGATCTCCTTGGCGAGCCGGTCGCCGATCGCGGTCTGGACCAGTCGGCGCAGCGGGCGGGCGCCGTAGGCGGGATCGTTGCCCTCGTCGGCCAGCCAGGCGAGCGCCTCGGGCGTCACCTCCAGGGTGAGCCGCCGCTCGGCGAGCCGCTTGGCGAGGCGGTCGATCTGGAGCCCGGCGATGCGCTCCAGCTCCGCCTTGGTCAGCGTGGAGAAGACGACCAGGTCGTCCAGCCGGTTGAGGAACTCCGGCTTGAAAGACGCCCTCACCACCTCCAGCACCTGCTGCTTCTTCTCCTCCTCGCTGGTCAGCGGCTCCACCAGGAACTGGCTGCCGAGGTTCGAGGTGAGGACCAGGATGGCGTTGCGGAAGTCGACCGTCCGTCCCTGACCGTCCGTCAGACGGCCGTCGTCCAGCACCTGGAGCAGGATGTCGAAGACCTCGGGGTGCGCCTTCTCGACTTCGTCGAGCAGCACGACGCTGTACGGCCGCCGCCGCACCGCCTCGGTGAGCTGACCGCCCTCCTCGTAGCCGACGTATCCGGGCGGCGCGCCGACCAGCCGGGCCACGCTGTGCTTCTCGCTGTACTCCGACATGTCGATCCGGACCATGGCCCGCTCGTCGTCGAAGAGGAAGTTGGCGAGCGCCTTGGCGAGTTCGGTCTTGCCGACACCGGTGGGGCCGAGGAAGAGGAAGGAGCCGGTGGGCCGGTCGGGGTCGGCGATGCCGGCACGGGTGCGGCGTACGGCGTCCGAGACCGCCTGCACGGCCTCGCTCTGCCCGATCAGGCGGCGGCCCAACTCCTCCTCCATCCGCAGGAGTTTCTGCGTCTCGCCCTCCAGGAGGCGGCCCGCGGGGATGCCGGTCCAGGAGCCGACGACGTCGGCGATGTCGTCCGGGCCGACCTCCTCCTTCACCATGGTGTCCTTGCCGACCTCCTCCTCGGCTTCGGAGGCGGCCTCCAAGTCCCGTTCCACGGCGGGGATCTCGCCGTACAGCAGCTTGGACGCGGAGTCGAAGTCACCGTCGCGCTGGGCCCGTTCGGCCTGTCCGCGCAGTTCGTCGAGCTTCTCCTTCAGCTCGCCGACCCGGTTGAGGGACTGCTTCTCCTTCTCCCAGCGGGCGGTCAGGCCGCGCAGCTCCTCCTCCTTGTCGGCGAGGTCGCGGCGCAGCTTCTCCAGGCGCTCGCGGGAGGCCGGGTCGGTCTCCTTGCCGATCGCCAGCTCCTCCATCTTCAGCCGGTCCACGACACGCTGGAGCTCGTCGATCTCGACGGGCGAGGAGTCGATCTCCATCCGCAGCCGGGAGGCGGCCTCGTCGACGAGGTCGATGGCCTTGTCGGGCAGGAAGCGGGAGGTGATGTAACGGTCGGAGAGCGTGGCCGCCGCGACGAGCGCGCTGTCCGCGATGACGACCTTGTGGTGGGCCTCGTAGCGCCCCTTGAGCCCGCGCAGGATAGCGATCGAGTCCTCTACGGTCGGCTCGGCGACCAGCACCTGCTGGAAGCGCCGCTCCAGCGCCGCGTCCTTCTCGATGCGCTCGCGGTACTCGTCGAGGGTCGTCGCACCGACCATGCGCAGCTCACCGCGGGCGAGCATGGGCTTGAGCATGTTGCCGGCGTCCATGGCGGAGTCACCGCCGGCTCCGGCGCCCACGACGGTGTGCAGCTCGTCGATGAAGGTGATGATCTGCCCGTCCGAGCCCTTGATCTCGGCGAGCACGGTCTTCAGTCGCTCCTCGAACTCACCGCGGTACTTGGCCCCGGCGACCATGGCGCCCAGGTCCAGCGCGACGAGCCGCTTGTCCTTGAGCGACTCGGGCACATCGCCCTTCACGATCCGCTGGGCGAGCCCTTCGACGACGGCGGTCTTGCCGACGCCGGGCTCACCGATGAGGACGGGATTGTTCTTCGTACGGCGGGACAGCACCTGCACCACCCGCCGGATCTCCTGGTCCCGCCCGATGACCGGGTCGAGCTTGCCTTCCCGCGCCGCCGCGGTGAAGTCGGTGCCGAACTTCTCGAGCGCCTTGTACTGGCCCTCGGGGTCGGGTGTGGTCACGCGTCGCCCTCCCCTGCTCTTCTGGAACGCCTCCAGCAGCTTCTTCGCACTGGCGTCCTGCTGGGAGAGTACGTCGCCGGCCTGACCCCCCTTCGCGGCGATACCGATGAGGAGGTGCTCGGTGGAGAGGTACTCGTCCCCCAGCTCCTTGGCCTTGGCCTGCGCGTCCGCGATCACGGCCAGCAGCTCGCGGCTGGGCTGCGGCGGCGCGACGGTGGACCCGGTCACGCTGGGCAGCCCGGCGAGGATCTTCTCCGCGCCGGCCCGTACGGCGGCCTGGTCGGCGTCGACGGCGGCGAGCAGGTCGGTGATGTTCTCGTTCTCCTGCCCCGCGAGCAGCGCGAGCAGCAGATGCGCCGGGGTGAGATCGGGGTGTCCCTCTTGCACGGCCCGGTTACTGGCCGCGTTGATGGCGTCCCGGCTCCGGTTGGTCAGCTCGGCGTCCACGTATCCGTTCTCCTCCTAGGCGTCAGCCGTCCACACTGACGTGAGCAACGTACACAAAGTTGAGTCTATTCCACTCAAGTAGGTGTACGGGAGGTTAGGCGGCTAAGTTCCGGCGTCATGGACATACGTTCCCGGGGCAAGGTCGACTCGGGTGATCGCAGTGTTTTCCAGCCACAGACCGACTGTGTCGATGTCCCGAAATATCCCGCAAAACTGCAGCGGCGTCACCGTGTTCAGGTCACGGTGACGCCGCTGCGGGGGGAAGCACCTGAGCGATCTGTTACGACGGGGGAATCGCGTCAGGCACTGCGGGGGGTGGCTGGGACGGCCTGTGGGGCGGCCGGGGCCTCGGGCTCGGCCAGCTGGTGGTCACGCTGGTCGAGGTTCACAAAGATCATTCCATATCGGATGGCACACCTCACCGGCTGCGGCGCCCCCCCGAGGACGCCGCAGACACCGGTACGCCCGGACGTCCTCGTCCTCGTCCCGCGTGACGACGACCGGCTCACCGAAGACGGTCACCATCAGCGAGTCACCGCTGTGGGGGATGGCGGTGGCGAGGTCGATGAAGTGCCAGCCGGAGCGGTAGGCGGTCGCCATTTCACGGCGGAAGGAGCGGTCGTCGGGTGGGGTGGCCACGTCAGCTCCCGGCTCCATCTGTCGTAGCGTTCGAGTTGCCGGCTTCGGCGTTCACGGCCACGTTCGGCCAGCTGCTGTTCGCCCGAGAATCGTCCTTCACATCGGAGAGGCCACTCAGCGCACCGAGGGCCACAACGGCGGAGAAGGCGGCGACAAGCAGCGATCGAAGCATTCTGTTACGCATAGTCGGCTTCGTCCTCACTTGAAGGTCCCCTTTTCCCCCGTCAGGTAAGACGATGGCTCATTCAGGCACGTCATGGCCACACAATCGATGCATCATGTTCCTGCATGTTCAGGACCCTGGGGGGTGGAGATTTGGTGGCGAATGAGACAAAGGCGACACATCCCCATTCGATGACCGAGTGGTGCGAGGAGGGCAGCCGACTGTACGCCGCCGCTCTGCGTACCGGACGCATCGCTCGGACAGATGTGGAGCCCGCCCCTTGCCTGGTGGAATTCGCCCTGCTCCATCCCGATCCCGACGACCCGAACTGGTTGCGCCCGGTACCGCCGGTGATCGCCCTGTCCCGGCAGCTCAATCCTCTGGAACACGAGATAGCCGAGCGCAGGCGGCTGGCGGTCGAACTGTCAGCCATCTTTCAGCCCTACATGGCCTTGAGTACCCAGGTGGTCGCGACTAGTGACTCGATCACGGTGCTGGAGGGCGGCGAGCGGATAAACGCCGCCCTCAACATGGCCACAACCCAGTGCCAGACCGAGATGCTCACCGTCCAGCCGAGCGACCGCATGTCCGAGCGCAGCCTGGAGCGGGGGTTGGAGCGCGACAAGCCGCTGATCGAGCGCGGGGTGCGGATCCGCACCCTTTACCAGCACACGGCCCGGTACAACCCCGAACAACTGGCTTACGCGGCCCGGCTCTCCGACGGCAAGGCGGAGTACCGCACCATCGACGAGCTGGTGGAACGTCTGATCATCTGTGACGAGGCGGTGGCCTTCATCCCCGCCCGGGACGATCAACAGGTTGCCCTGGAGCTGCGCCACCCCGGCCTCATCCGCTATCTGATCAAGCTCTTCGAGTACCTGTGGGACCGGTCCGTCCCCCGAGTGCCGGCACCCCGTACGAGGCAGCCTCCGACGGCATCACCGACATCCAGCACTCCATCGCCAAACTCCTGGTCGAGGGCCACGTCGACGAGGCCATCGCCCGCCGCCTCGGCATGAACGTACGCACCTGCCGGGCCCACATAGCCAAACTGGCCAACGCCCTCGGCAGTGGCAGCCGCGCCCAACTCGGCTATCTCATAGCTCAGTCGGGGATCCTGAAGCAGGACCAATAGGCACAGCGAGGAGACAGCCACACGTGACAGAGGCGCACATACACGGAGCGGAGGAGATGTGCGACGGGGGCCTGGAGCTGTACGCCCACGCCCTGCGCGAGGGGCGAGTGCCTGCCGAGGCCGTGGCAGCGGCGCCCTGTCTCATCGACTTCGGACTGCTGCAGCCGGACGCCGGGGACCCACGGTGGCTGCTCCCCATGGCGCCGGCTTTTGCCCTCCATCGTCTGCTGCGCGTCGTCGAGGACCGCATCGCCGACGAGCGACGTATCGAGGAGCGGCTGGCAGCCACGTTCCAGCCGTTGATGCGGGTCAAGAGCCGCCATACGACAGTGACGGACACCCCGACGATCACAGCCCTCAGTGGCACGGAGCAGATCAACCGAGCCATCAGCCAGGCCATGGCCGACGCGACCCGCGAAGTCCTCTGCGTCCAGCCCAACACGCACTACTCCGACCAACGTGGTGAGACAGCCCAGTCCGTGGCCTTCGCCCGCGATCAGGCCCTGCTCGACCGCGGCGGCCGCATCCGCACCCTCTACCAGCACACGCAGCGCCAGATACCCCTCGTCCTGGCCCGCTATGAGCGACTCAGTGGTGATGCCGAGGCCCGCACGCTCGACGAGCTCACCGACCGCCTGATCATTGTCGACCGTGCCGTCGCCTTCATCCCCGCCAACCCCGACGGCACCGTGGCCCTGGAGATCCGCCACCCCGCGATCGTCGGCTACCTGGCCACCACGTTCGACCGCCTCTGGCGCCTCGCCACCCCCATGTACCCCGAAGCCGTCCAACGCCCCACCCTCGACGGCATCACCCCCCGCCAGCGCGCCATCGCAAGCCTCCTCGTCGAAGGCCACACCGACGCCGTCATAGCCCAGCGCCTAGGTATGAACATCCGCACCGCCCGCGTGCACATCGCCAAGCTCGCGACGACCCTGGGCAGTGACAGCCGGGCCCAACTCGGTTACCTCATCGGACAGTCGGGGATTCTTGACCGGGAAGCGTGAGCGCGCGGGGCGGACCATCGAGCCCCACCTGAGCGATACGGACGCCCAGTTGAGTGCGGCTGGCCGCGCCCAGGGTCTCCGAAAGACGCGCGATGTGGGCACGGCACGTCCGGACGCTTATCCCCAGCCGCTCGGCGATCACCGCGTCCTGGTGGCCCTCGGCGAGCAGCGCGGCGATGGACTGCTCCCGGTGTGAAATGCCCTCGATCCCGGTGTCCGGAAGGGGGGCCGTCAACGGAATCGCCAGTCGCCACAACCGCTCGAAGACCGTCACCAGGTAGCCGACGAGCGCCGGATGACGCAGCTCCAGCGCCAGCGTGCGGTCCGCGTTGGCCGGGATGAAGGCCACCGTGCGGTCGAAGAGGATCAGCCGGTCGATGACCTCGTCGAGGGTCCTGGCCTCCACCGCGTCGCCCATCAGCTCCAGGTAGTTGAGCAGGCCCTGGCCGTGCCGGGCGACGTGAGTGTACAGGTCCCGCATGCGCACGCCCCGGCCGCGCAGGGCCAGGGCGCGATGGAGGCCCTCCGTCAGTTCGTGTTCGGGGCGGATGCCGCCCGGCTGCACGGTCAGCACCTCGGTCGTGCACGCCTCGGTCGCCTCGTCCATGGCGGCCTGGATACGGGAGAGACCGTCGAGGACCCGGATCGAGGTGCCCTCAGCGGACGCCGACGAAAGGCGCGGGCCGAGTCCGGCGAACCGCTCCACGGCCGCCACAGCCGAGCCGACCCGCCGCTGGCTCGCGCTGACCTCGTCGTACACCCCGCGCAGCAGCCGGGTCATGACCTCCTGCGGGGAGGTGGGGACCAGCCAGTCCATGTCGTCGGGGTCCGGGTGCAGCAGGGCGAGTTCGAGCAGGCACGGCACCGCCTCCGCGTCCTGCCGCCGCACGCGGCCCCGCCGTACGGCCCGGGAATACACGCGATCCCCGGCATCGCACAGTCGGTCAGCACCGTGTGGATGCTCGTCCGTCCTGTGCCCGGCCATCGCCCATCCCACCCCCGGTTCAGCCTCTTTGCAGCGCAACTATGAAGGGACCGGACCTGCTCCGCAACACGGCCCGGGTCCTGTGCCACGGCTCATCTACACAGCCTCAGGCTCAATAACCGCATCCCAATTACGACGCTTTGCGCGTTTTGTCGACCCTCATCATCAGGCATCCGCACATCATGAGGCTATCTGCGCGCGCCCATGCCGCGCATGGTTGGTCAAGCGGCAGCAAACAGAGGCTCCATGAGCCGCCGCATGTTCCTGCAGCAAAGACACCAAACGGAGAATTTGACACCGTGAAGGTCCTCGGTAATAGGAGAAGGGTTTCTTCATGCAGGTGAATTCCACCTTCCGCGCACGGACGGCGTCCACCCTCGCCGCACTGCTGGTAGTAGGCGGGGCAGCGGTCATGGTCGCACCTCAGGCCACGGCCGCCGGTGACGGTAACAAGGTGCACAACTGCTTTGGCCGTTGGTACAACACCGACTGGGACCAGAAGTGCAGCAGCCCCGGTGCGGCCTACGCCGGCACCTACGAGTCCAAGGCCATCTGCACCCTTGAGCCCGACAATTGGATGGAGCAGTGGCGGTCAAGAGGCAGCACCGCGACGTACGACGGCCACGACTGCGACTGGTCTGTGACGGGCGTACAAACCTGGTTCTACCAGTAAGCGTCGCACCGCCGCAGGCGGCCTGAAGCAGCAAAGCTGCGGCCCGTCTGCCCGCACTGCAATTGCGGGCAGACGGGCCGCGTTTCCAGCGTACTCACCACGGCGAGGTGCTATATGCACGTTCACATATCCGACCTCCGTCAGGGTTACCCGGGGCGTGTGGTTATCGAGGACCTCGACCTCGAACTCCGCCCCGGCGTGACAGGGCTTCTCGGACCCAACGGCGCAGGCAAGTCGACCTTGATGCGGACCCTGGCCACGGTGCAGCCACCACTGCGCGGCCGTATCGCTCTTGACGGCGTGGCCATCGACGGCGAGAAAGCTGCGCGGCATATCCGCCGCCGGATCGGCTATCTGCCGCAGCGGTTCGGATGGGATCCAGGGATGCGGGTACGTGACTTCGTCGAGTACGGCGCGTGGATGCGCGAGGTGCCTGGCGAACACCGGTCCCGGGCCGTGGAGCGGGCACTGGGCCAGGTTGACCTGGTGGACCGGAAGCACGAGCGGATGTCCCGGCTCTCCGGTGGCATGCGACAGCGTGCGGGGATCGCGTGGGCCATCGTCGGCGACCCGGGACTGGTGATACTGGACGAGCCCACTGTGGGCCTGGACCCGCGCCAGCGCCTGCAGTTCCGCCGGATCCTCGCCGGACTCACCGATACCACCGTCCTGCTGAGCACGCACCTGATTGACGATGTGGCCGCCGCATGCGACCACGTCGTCGTCCTGCACAGTGGACGGGTCCTCTTCGACGGCAAGGTGCCCGACATGGCGGACCGGGCCGGTGACGGTGCCGCCGGACACACCCCGCTGGAGCGTGCCTATATGGAACTCCTGCCGGAAGGAGAGCGGGCACTGTGACCTCCTTCCTTCTGGCGCTGCGCTCCTCCCCGCTGCGGTGGCTGCTCGTCCCCTTGGTTGCGCTCGATCTCACCCTCATCCTCGCCCGCGACGGCTACTGGCACGGCCTGTGGGGAGACACCGGCGCCGCGGGGCAGGTACCCACCCTCTTTCTGGGCGTCTTCGCCGCGGCCGCGGCCGCGTGGACCTCCTCGCTGCGCCGTCCGCCTGAGGTGGCGGAGACTCTGAGCGCGATGCCCCGGCCCGGACCACAGGCTGAACTGCCCCGCATTGCCGTGGTCCTGTGTGCCTTCCTCGTCCCATACCTGGTAGGGCAGGCAGTCTGCTTTGCGGTCACCGCGTCCTCATGGCCGCCCGGCTTCACCCAGTACCTGGGATATCTCCTGCTCGGTGTTTCGAGCTTGATGACGGCTACGGGGCTGGGCTGGGTTCTCGGGCGGCTGCTGTCCAGACGCTGGGGCCCGGCCGCCAGTGCGCTCGGCTGGCTGCTCATCGCCATGGCATTCGACACCGACCTCTCCGTGGTGAACGGCCCGGCCCGGATGCAACCGGACCTGCTGGAGATAAGCCTGCGCGCGGCGGCTGCACTGCTGCTGCTCGTCGCCTGCCTCTGGCTGCCGTATGGCCCGCGGATCACGCGAGTCAGCCCGCTACCAGGACTTGCCGTCGTCCTGGCACTCGCCGCGACCGCGGCAGCCGCCAGCAACCCGGTCGTCGACGAGCGGCATGGTTCCAGATCGAAGACCTGCGTCAAGGGCCGCACCGAGATCTGCCTGTGGCCCGAGGAAGAGAAGTACAAGACGATGGCCCAGGACGTGCTGACCCGGACTGAGCACCTGCCCCGGGAACTGGCCATGCCTAAGGCGGTGTATTCCCTCGGTCTTGTCTACACCATGGACCGAAGGTGGGGCGGCGACTTCGACCTGGACAGTGGCTCCACATGGGCGATGGCCGACGGGGTGACGATGGCGATCAGCGCGCAGACGTTCGCGGCCTGCCGGGAGAAGGACTTCAAGGGCTTTGAGGCGCAGCTGAAGGCCGACGATCAGTCGGTCCTCGCTCTGGAGCGGTGGCTTGAGAAGCGGCTGGCAGGTGGCGGAGAGCCGGAGTACAGGGAAGAGGGAATGACGGCATCCATGGAGAAAGCAGTGGAAACTGGCAAGGAGATGGCCGACCGGCCTGAGACGGAGCAGAGAGCGTGGGCCACGGCAACGGTGCGGCACGTCCTGGAGAAATACTGTGACTGACAGCCGCGTCGGCACGCGCATCGACGCGCTGCTGGCGGCCTGGCGGACCGGTCCGAGCAGGCGTTTTTACCCGCCGTGCGGCGTGCGGCGGCCGGGGAGCGTCCTGCTCTTGGTCCTGCTCAGCGGACTGGCCGTGGCCTGGCTGGGGGACAGGCTGGCCCCCCTGCCCACCGTGGCGGGCGCGCAGACCCCGGGGACTCCGAGCTGGCGAATGCTCGCCATGTTCGCGGGAGTCCTACCGGTACTGTCCCTGCACAGTCGCATGGCAGGGCTGGAGGCGGTCGGCACCACCCGCTTTCACCGCGGGAGGGCTTTGCGGCTGACGACGCTGTGGGCCACAAGCATGGCCGTCTTCCTGGGCGTCTGCGCCGTGTTTGTGGAGGGCCGGGTGCTGGAGGTCATGGCTGGCGCTCTCCCAGGATGGACCGGGCTGGGGCTGCTCAGTGGGCGCCTGCTCGGCTGGCGGCAGGGGTGGATTCTGCCCGCACTGGTGCTCTGCGTCGTCGGCTACTGGGGCGTCCAGGACGGAACGGGCAGCTACCCGTGGTGGGACTTCACCCGCTCACCCGTGGTGGAGCAGCCGATGGGTCTCGGGATCAGCCTGGGGCTGCTGGCTGCGGGGGTGATGGCCTACTGGATGACACCCTGGCGCTTGAGGGGGCTGCTCCGGCGGTTGTGACGAGGCGCCTTCCCCCGCTGGTGGTGTTGGTGTTTGTCAATCCCCTCGAGTCGAGCCATGGGGACCTTCCTATTGATCCGAAACTCAAAGGGTTCTATTCGAGAATGTAGCGGACGTGAGGGCCGCCGAAATAGCCGCGGACGATGTGCGGCTGGCGTTGGCGGCGGTGGAAGAACCGGCGGGTCTCGGCGGCGAGTTGGGCCTGGTCCCGAGCTCGGCTGTGCATGGGCAGGCTCCGTTTGAGGTCGGCGTTGACCAGTTCGTCGGGGTTCAGTTCAGGTGAGTACGACGGCAGGAAGTGCAGCTCGATCCGGTCGAGGTGATCGGCGAGCCAGGCGCGGACCTTGCAGGAGCGATGGGCGGCGAGCCGGTCCAGGAAGCGGCACATGACGTCGGCGTCGAAGGTCTCGGTGAACACCATGAAGTGCATCCGGCCCTTCGTGCTGATCGCGGACATCGCGTTGACGGAGAAGCGGTTGCCCGTGCGGCGCACGACGGGGGTGCACCCCTTTGCACCCCAGGTGCGGCCGGCGACCTGGTTGGAGCGAACGCCGACCTGGTCGGCGAAGAGGACCTCGCCGCCCTCGGCTTTCGCCTTCGCGCGGATCGCCGGCCACGTCTCCTCATGCCAGACCCTCACAGCCTCGGGATCCTGCTCGACGGCCGCTTTTCCGGGCGCTGGTAACGACAGGCCCCAGCGGCGCAGGTACTTGCCCACGCCCTGCTCGGTCAGCCGCACCCGGTACAGCTTCGCGATCAGATCCCCCACCCCGGCCCGCGTCCACAGCTGCCCCGCCAGCCCCAGGTCACAGGGCCGGTGATCCAGCAGGGCCTGCCGGATCGCCTGCTGCTCGACCGCATCGAGAACCTGATGTTCGCCGACCCGGCGTCCACGCGGCTGGGCCACGAACGCTTCGCGCCCGCTGGCCAGCCACTTCGCCCACCAGTTGTCCACCGCCTTGAGCGAGACCTGGAACACCGCCGCGACATCCTCACGAGTCCGGCCCGCCACCAACGCGGCCCACCGCCCGCAGCCGAAGGGCTTCCTGCGCCGACGGCGACAACTGCCGTGCATCCCCCACCAGTTCACTCACTCAGGGATCAACGACCCAGAACACCTACCGTTTCGGATCGATAACCACGACGGGGATGGGCCATGGCGTCACGCGTACCACCCTGCCTCAACGAAATGCAGTGGGCGCTGCGTTGCCTCGCCGCGCCCACTCTCACGATCGCAATCCACCTCAGCGAAGGAGTCTTCATGTGAAAGTGTGCAGGCATAGTAGTGGGTCTCTTTGCCGTCTCCACCTTCGTGGTCGGAATCCCGACCGCGGAGGCGAAGGTGTGCGCCTACATAAGCTGCTCCTTTGCCATCAACGGCTGGAAGACCGCCAAGATCTGTGACGGCGACGAGGACGGCAACTACGTCGAGAGCAACTACTACCGCGACAGCGGCAGCCACGGAACCGTTGCGGAGCACAGCGGCGTGGGCCACTGCAACGCAAGCGGCGACAGTAGCAACCTCGTCTACCGCCACCAGGCCCACCAGTTGCTCCGGACGCCTGGTCCAGCTTCGAGTACCGCTACTAGAAACTGACGGCGGTGGTGCAGGGCGTCAGGCCCTGCACCACCGCCGTTCACGGGTTTCGTGACCCCAGGAAATGTTGCATCCGAACGTTTATTCAGATGCGCTTTGACCTCGTCACCTTGTCATGAGACGTGCCAGCTGGGCAGGCGCTTTCGTTGGCATGTCCGGAACCTGGCGCCTTGTTTCCCTAACAGTTGGCGCCCCAGGGGCCTGGAATGATCCCTCCGTAACGCTGGTTTCGGTCGTTGAAGTCGCGGTTCACTTCAACATGGCTTGATTCACCCGACGGGTGCCCAGCCCGTCGTCCCATCCGCGACGATGCCCTCGTTTCTCCGGGCTGCCGATCCTTCAGGAGGCTCGCATCTCTTTCTCAAGCCCGCTCAGCTGGCCGGCGGTCGCGTCCATCCAGCGCAGGTCGGCATCGAGGTGAGCCACGGCGTAGTCCATGGACAGAGCGTCAGCCAGAGAAATGTCCACAGCGGTCCTCGCGGCGTTCAGCTCTGCTATCCGGGCTCGGTGGGCGGCGCGCTGGGCATCGAGGTAGTCAGCCGCAGAGCCCGACGGGCCTGCGAGAATCGCGACCACGATCTTGGCGAAGATCTCATTTGTCACGAAGGGCGCGGCCGGAGCAACTTCAGTAAGCCAGTCCCTCAGGCGAGTGCTGCCTTCGGCGGTTATCCGGTAGCGGATGCGTTCCCGGGCCCCAACTGCCTCCGCGCCTATCGCCTCAGCGAGCCCGTCGCGGACTAGGCGCTGCAGTGTCGTGTACACACGGCCGTATGCCAGTGGCGCGCCTTTAGAGAAGCGCGCATCGTGGCGCTTCTTGAGGTCGTAGCCATGGCCGGGACGGGAGGCGAGAAGCCCGAGCAGGACATGTGGGATGCTCACGAAGCGACCTTTATGTGCCGAAGACCGTGGGCATGAGCACGCGCCCGCCGCAGGCATCCGCAGATGGCCTACGCCTACGAACTCGGCGAACAGCGAGTGCTCGCCGGCCAGGAGCGACGCGACCGCGACCAGCGGCTCCGCGCGGCCGTGAGCGCTCGCGGAGTGGTCCCACGGGGTGGGAGCCGTTGTTTGCATCGTCTGCCGCGAACTGTGTTTCTAACGGGGGCGGCAACCTGCAACTGGCCAGAGAAAAGGATTGGTTCGAGTCTCCGCGCCCAGTGGTCCTGTCCAGATCTCGGCAATATACGGGGACCGACGCGGCGGCTTGGGCGGGCAAAGCTCGCAGTCGGCGGCGGCCGTCAGGGGCGGCCCTCCCCAAAGGATGGGTCAACAGTTCGACGCGCCGGAGGCATCGACCTGGCCCTGGCCTATCGCGACCAGTGCGCGGTCCAGGACCTCCTGGACCCGGCCGAGGGCCGAGATCGTGGTCACCAGACCCATAAGTTGGTAGTGGTCGACGACCGGCGCCGTCTCGCTGCGATAGACCTCCAGTCGCGTACGAACAGTTGCCTCGCGGTCGTCATCGCGCTGGTACAGCTCACCGCCGCAGACGTCGCAGGCTCCTGCCACTTCAGGCGGGCTGTAGTCGACGTGGAAGATGTGTTCGCGGTCCCGGCGGCACAGCCATCGTCCAGCGATCCGCCTGACTACCTCGGCCTCGGGAATCTCCAGATTGAGCACGGCATCCAGCCTCGACTCCAAGTCGGCCAGGATGCCGTCCAGCGCCTCCGCCTGGGCAAGATTGCGGGGGAAGCCGTCCAGCAGGAATCCGCGCTCGGCGTCTGGGCGGGCAAGGCGCTCTTTGATCACCCCGATCGTGACCTCGTCCGGCACCAGAAGGCCGGCGCGCATGTGCGTGTGGGCGTTCTGCCCGAGCGCCGTGCCCTGGTCGATGTGCTCGCGGAACAGCTCACCGGCGGAGATGTGCCGGATCGACAGATGCGCAGCAAGGCCCACTGCCTGCGTGCCCTTGCCGGCTCCGGGCTGCCCGATCAGGAGGATGCGCATCGATGAGGTGCCCCTTCGTCATGCGTGGTCAGAGTCAATCCCAGGGTTCGAAGTAGCTGGGCGTCGTGACAGCGTAGACGCCTTTTGTGCATCCCAGCAGATGATAGGCACCGTGAGGTCCTTTCGCCTGGGTGCCCAGGCATTTCCGTGGCGTGCCCCGGGATGCCAAACGGGTGTGGGCGCTTGTTGGCCCGGTGCCCGAGCGCAGCGAGCAAAGGGCGGCCCGCACGTGCGTGCACCGGCCCAAGAGGAGTCCACCGAAGACGATGGTGCCGGACTCGGTCTGTTCATCGTCGGGCGCAAGTGTCCCGGGGCCGCTGTCGGCGGTCGGCTCGCAGCGCGACGGAGAGGACGCCGAGATTGTGGAGCGCGATGGCCATGGCCCGGAGTACTTCCGGCTGAGTGTCCCGAACCGTCACCGCCTACCCGGCGGCACGCCCGCGTGCGCGGTACCGCCGCGCAGCGTATGAGGCCCACGGTGCGGCCCATCCCTACCTGTGTGTTCAGCGACACGGCCCCGCCGACTGTCAACGGCGGTTCACGCCGTTGACCGCTTTGTCCAGATCGCCTCGCTCACCAAGGTCATCACTGGACGGCATTGACCCGCATGGCCACGTCCGAGGTGTTGACGCTCGACGACCCTGCAGAACGGTGGCTTCCTACAGCCCCCAGAACAGGGATCACGCTCCTGCACCTCGCCCGGCACACCTCCGGTCTCCCCCGCCTGCCACCCGGTCGCCGCTCCCGCCGAGACCCGCACACGACGTTCGACCGCCCCGCGCTGGACCGACTGCTGCCCCAGCTCGACATGCTCGCTACACGACCTCCTGGCTAGGTGGAGGAGTACTCCAACTTCGGCTACGCCGTACTCGGCGCGGCCCTGACTGCCGCCGCGGGAGCGACTTACGAGGAGTGGTAACTGAGTACGTTCTGCGACCGCTCGGCATCACGGAGATAGCCGCGCGCCCCGATCCCCATCGGCGCCTGCTGGCCCCCGGGCTCTTCGGCCGACCCCGGCAGGCCGTGGACGATGGACGGCGCAATCCTGCCGGCGGGAGGCATGTGGGTCACTCCCCGTGCCGCAGCCGACCTGGTGGTACGACTTCTGGTGGAGCGTCGGCTGGGGGATCCCGCACCGGCCTGGCAGACGTCCGGTCCTTTGCGTTGGCACAACAGGGCCACACGCCATGGCTCGCTCTCCGCCGGAGCGATGGACGACGGTCGTTGGGTACTGATCCACCGCCTGCCTGAACGCCGTACCGGAAGACACGGACCGAGCGGGTATCGAGGCCCTCAAGCAAAGTCGAAGGGTTACCTAGCCCATTGCACTGGTCAATGGTGCAGTCGGCTCGGACGCGGTGCCCACCTTCGCGGCGAGGAGGGCGTCGTGGATGCGCCGGGCGGCGCCGGTCTTGCGCAACGTCAAGCGGACACCGATGCTTCACATGCGTGAGCACTTCCCCCTGGGCGAAGGACGCGGTCGAGCACAAAGACATATCCGGTGAGGTAGAAGGCTGAACTGGAGTGGAAGATGGGGCGGGCGAGGCTTGACACCCGCTAACGCCTCCCCAGATGCGCGGCGAACCCTACCCATGCCTCCGTCGCGAGCCGGAGTATCGGGCCGTCCGGGTCCTTGGAGTCCCGGACGGCGACGGTGCCGGGTATGTTGCGGGCGACTTCGACGCACTCCTGGCCAGCATCTCCGCCGCTGTAGCTGGACTTGACGAACTCGAACTCGGTCACCGGGCCTACAACTCCTTGCGAATGGTCTCGATCAGGTCGACGGCGTTGCGTTCCGCCAGCCCAACCCGCGCGATGCGCTCGAAGGTCCGGCCGTGGCGGGCGGCGTCCTCCTCGCTCTCCAACCAGAGAGTAGAAGAAGGTACGTCCATGTGTACGACATCCAACGCTGCAGGCTCGGCGAACGAGACGATGCTGAACGCCCCGATCATGCCCGGGTTGGCGCCCGCCAAGAACGGCACCACCTGGATCGTCACCGTGCTCAGAACGGCCAGTTCGAGCAGATGCCCCAGCTGTTGCCGCATCACGTCACGGCCACCGACGAGCTGACGCAGCGCCCCCTCGTGGATCACGGCCCACAGCTCCAGCGGGCGCTCCGATCGCAGTCGCGCCTGGCGGGCAAGCCTGGCTTCCACAAAGGGCTCGATATCGCTCGGGCTCTGCCACGAACCGGCGCCCACCGCCACAGCACGCGCATAGTCCGGCGTCTGCAACAACCCGGGGATGAAGGCGAGTTGCCAGGTACGAATGCTGGTGGCGATGTCCTCCAGAGCAACGTACTCGACCATGGCAGAAAGCTGCGGGTACTGATTCCACCATCCCTTGGCCTTGCGCCTTTCTCGATCGGTGCGCGCCAGCGCCAACAGCCGTTCGATCGCGGCTTCGTCGGTCTCGCCGTACAGGTGGCACAGCGCACGGATGTCCGGGTCCCGCATCGGCACGCCGCCACGCTCCATCTTGGCGACCTTGGACACAGATGCCGCCAGCACTTCGGCGGCATGAGGCTGGCGCATTCCGCATGCCTCACGCATGCGCAGCAACTCACCCCCCAGTCTGCGAGCGAGCACTGTTGACACGACCTTGCCGCGATCAGGGTCCCGGTCCCTGCCTGTCATCCCGTCTCTCCTGCCTTTGAGTTGGCCACAGTCCGCGGCGACACCGTACTGCAAGCAAGTCAGTTCGAGTGCATCTTTCTGGCAAGCGACTTGCTGGCATCCCATCGCAAGCACTACCGTCAGTACTCAATCGCCCACTCAACGACACCAGTTGGCGGAAGCGCACCATGCTGCCCACCCCAGGGCCGTACGGCGAAGCCACCTCCCCCCACCCACCTGGCGTCCACCCCGGGCACTCCGGCCCTGTACAAGGAGGTGCGCTCCCGTGACCGACTCCTGTCCTCCCCACCACCTCAAAAGCCCCAAGCCATACGACCGCCACGACGCTGTCAGCTATCCGCCGTTCCCCCGCAGCATCCCCCTCGCCCGCAGTCACGTGGCCCAACTAGCCGTTGACTGGGGCCACCCCCACGCCGCCAGCGACGCGGCGCTGCTGGCAAGCGAGTTGTGCACGAACGCTCTGCTGCACGGGTGTCTGCGGGACCGTCTGTTCCGGGTGGAGACGTCCCTCACCGGCACCGCCCTGCGCGTCGCCGTGACCGACCCGCGAAGCGAGCGACTCCCGTACTCCCGCCCTTCCACCGCCGATGACCAGTTCGGCCGGGGCCTGCTCATCGTCCACACACTCGCCGACCGCTGGTCCGTGGAGACGCTCACCGTGGGCAAGACGGTCTGGGCGGAGCTGGACCTTCGGGGTGTGCCGGATGCGTAATCTGCTCGGCCGTCTGCGAAGGTGCCGCAGCGGTACCTTGGCCGCACGGCGAAAGGAGACGCGCATGGCGATGGAGTGGCAGGACGCGGTGACCGAGGCCCAGGAAGCCACCGGATTCAGCGGAGAGGTCGTCCCGCACACCGTCGACGGAATCGGATCCGCCCTGCGACTCGACCACCGCGCCGACTTCTACACGGAGCTGGGCGCCCTGGCCGACTCCGGCGGCTTCGACGCGTTCCTCAACCACTGGTGGACCCAGGCACTCGCCGACTCGGCGGCGGACGAGGACGCACGCCAGCAAGCGATCGACTTCGCCGACGTGACCGTGTCCCTGTACGCACGAGCCACGGGCGGCCCCACGACCACCCAGGCCGAGATCGAAGCCCTCGTCACCGGAGCGGAAGCCTCTTGAGCTACACCATCATCTGGGAAAGGTCCGCTTCCGACGGCCTCAAGCGGCTCAGGACCCGTGACGGGGACGCCGTGAAGCCTCTCCTCAAAGCGATCAACGCGCTTTCCGACGATCCGGAGCCCGCCGCGAGCAGCAAGCTGGGCAGCACCAGCCTGCGGAGGTTACGCGTCGGCGCCTACCGGGCCACCTACGAGATCGAGGGCTCCACGGTATCGATCAAGATCCTCATGGTCGGCAGCACCCCTCTTTGACCACAGCAAAGACACGGGCTGCCTCCAGGCCCGCCGGGAGCGCGGTTCACCGCGTGAGCTGCCCGAAATCACCGGGTGATCGTCGCGTTACGTACCGCCCTTAACGTCCCTCCATGGCGGACATATTTGACGCATACGCGTTGGCCGATGCGTGGGACGAGATGTTTGTGCGGCCGGGTGAGGTCAGGACCGCCTATGAGCCGGTGCTGGCGGCTCTGCAGCCGATCGAGCCGAGTGAGCTGCGGTTCCGGGCGGACCAGATGGCACGGGCGTTCACCGACCGTGGGGTGACCTACGCCTTCGCGGGCGAGGAACGGCCCTGGCCGCTGGATCTCGTGCCCAGGATCCTCGACGCCCTGGAATGGGACCTCATCCAGCGCGGGGTGGCGCAGCGTGTGCGTGCCCTGGAGGCCTACCTCTCCGATGCCTACGGGCACTGCCGCGCCTTCGAGGACGGTGTGGTGCCCTGGCGGCTGCTGCTCAATTCCGCTCATTTCCACCGGGCGGCCCACGGGGTCGAACCACCCGGCGGGGTGCGCATCCATGTCGCCGGTATCGACCTCGTACGGGACGAGGCCGGGGACTTCCGGGTGCTCGAGGACAATGTGCGGGTCCCGAGCGGGGTGTCGTACGTCATCGAGAACCGCCGGGCGATGACCAGGATCTTCCCCTCGCTCTTCACGGAGCAGCATGTGCTGCCGGTGGACGGGTACGCGCAGCGGCTCCTCGCCGCGCTGCGGGTCGCGGCACCGGGCGGCACGGTCGACCCCCGGGTCGTCGTCCTCACCCCCGGTCCCAGCAACGCCGCCTACTTCGAGCACGCCCTGCTCGCCCGGCTGATGGGGGTGCAGCTGGTCGAGGGACACGACCTGGTCTGCCGGAACAACCGGGTCTGGATGCGGACCACGCGCGGCGAGGTGCCCGTCCATGTCGTATACCGGCGGCTCGACGACGACTTCCTCGATCCGCTGCACTTCCGGCCCGATTCGGTGATCGGCTGCCCCGGCATCCTGAGCGCCGCCATGGCGGGCAACGTCACACTCGCGAACGCCGTGGGCAATGGGATCGCGGACGACAAGCTGCTGTACACGTACGTCCCGGATCTCATCCGCTACTACCTCGGTGAGGAACCGATTCTCCCCAACGTCGAGTCCTACCGGCCCGACGAACCAGGGCAGTTGGAGGCGGTCCTCGACCAGATCGACCAGTTGGTCGTGAAGCCGGTCGACGGAGCCGGCGGGCAGGGCATCGTCATCGGGCCGAAGGCCGACCCCGAGACCCTGGAGCGGACCCGGAAGGCCGTCGCCGCCGACCCCCGCGGCTGGATCGCCCAGCGTCCGGTCGCCCTGTCCACCTCCCCCACCCTCGCGGGCGAGCGGATGGCGCCGCGCCACATCGACCTCCGCCCCTTCGCCGTCAACGACGGCAACGACATCTGGGTGCTCCCCGGCGGCCTCACCCGGGTCGCCCTCCAGGAGGGCAACCTGATCGTCAACTCCAGCCAGGGCGGCGGCTCCAAGGACACTTGGGTGCTGGCCGAGGGCCCCGCCGACGGCCCCGCCCCGGCGCCCGCCGCCGGCCTCCCGGACGTGGCACCCCGCCAGCTCGGACCCGACGGCTCCCCCACCGTCGTACAGGAAGGGGCGCAGCAGTGAACGACGTGATCCTGTCCCGGATAGCCGAGGCGCTGACCTGGACCGGCCGCTATGTCGAGCGGGCGGACGCCACCGGGCGCATCCTCGACGCGTATCTGCACCGCATGCTGGAGGACCCCTGGCGCGACGAGGACGCGGCCTGCCGGTCGCTGTACGCGATCCTCGGCGTCGACGCGGGCGACGAGCGCGTCGACATGCAGCAGGTCCTGGACCAGCTGGCGTTCGACGCCCACTCGACCTGCTCCATCGAGGGCGCGCTGGGCGCGGCCCGGCTGAACGCGCGCAGCGCGCGTGAGGCGGTGTCCTCCGAGATGTGGGAGTGCCTCAACGCGACCTGGCACGCGCTCGGCGAACAGCGGCGCGCGGCCCTCCGTACCGGCCCGTACGCCTATCTGGAGCTGGTCCGCAGCCGGGCCGCCCTCTTCTTCGGGCTCGCCGACTCCACCATGAGCCGGGACGACAGCTGGCGTTTCGTCGTGCTGGGCCGGAGCCTGGAGCGGGTGGACATGACGGTACGGCTGCTGTCCGTGCGCGTGCTGGACGCCGCCCACGCCCCGGACTGGACGACGCTGCTGAGCGCGAGCGGCGCGGACGAGGCGTACGCACGCGTGCACACCGGTTTCGGCGACAGCCCGCGGGTCGCCGAGTTCCTGCTGCTGGACCGGGCCTTCCCGCGCTCGGCACTGCACGCGCTGACGACGGCCGAGGAGTGCCTGACGGCGCTGGGCCGCCCCCGCCAGGACCCGGCGCGCCGCCCGATCGGGCGGATGCGCACCCGCCTGGAGTATCTGGACTCCCATGCCCTGGAAGAGCAACTACCCCTGTTGCTGGGCGACTTGCGGAAGTCCTGCATGGCCTCCGCCGAAGCGGTGGCGGATCGGTTCTTCCCGTACCAGGGGCCCGTCGAGTGGGCCCAGGAAGGGGCGTGAGCATGACCCGCCGCCTCCGCATCAAGCACATCACCAAGGTCTCGTACGCCCAGCCGGCCGCCTCGTCCCACAACGAGGTCCGCATGACCCCGCTGACGCTGCCCGGCCAGACCACCCTGGACGCCCGCGTCAGCATCGCCCCGGCGACGGCGACCTGGTCGTACTGGGACTACTGGGGCACCCAGGTGACCGGCTTCGACCTCATGGACCCGCACGCCGACGTCACGATCACGGCGTCGAGCCTCGTCGAGACGGCCCCGACGGAGCCCCTGCCCGACGCCCCCGACTGGACCGGGATAGCGGCGCGCACAGCCAACTCCCGCCTCCTTGAATTCGCGAACGCAACGAGTCGTACGACCGTCCCGGCGGAGCTGGTGGAGCTGGCGAGGGAGGCCTCCGCCGGCCTCGACCCGCACCGGACGGCGATCGCGGTGTCCGGGCTGGTCGCCGACCGGGTCTCCTACATCCCCGGCGCCACCGGCGTGAACACCTCGGCCGCCGAGGCCTGGGAGCAGGGCGCCGGCGTCTGCCAGGACATCGCCCACGTCACCATCGCCCTCCTCCGCGCCATCGGCCTGCCCACCCGTTACGTCTCCGGCTACCTCCACCCCGAACGCGAGGCCGAACTGCACCGCCCGGTGGCCGGGCAGAGCCACGCCTGGATCGAGTACTGGGCAGGCGACTGGTCCGGCTACGACCCCACGAACCGCACCAGGACCGACGAGTCCCACGTGGTCGTGGGCCGGGGCCGCGACTACGACGACGTGACGCCGCACAAGGGCATCTACCGGGGCGTGGCGGGCGGCCCGCCGGAGGTGACGGTGGAGTTCACCAGGGTGGGATGAGCCGACGGGAGGGCCGGGTGCTCCGGCCCTCCTCCCGGGATCAGCCCAGGTTGATCTCCTCGCACGCGCTCTTCAACTTGCTCGTGCAGATGTCCGACAACTGGTAGATGTCGTCGGCGATGACCGTGTCCTTGATGTTCTTCTTCGTCAGGGCGACGACAGAGACGAGCTGAGCGGGAATGTCCTTGTTCGTCGGGCTGTCGACCTTGTCACGGGTGAGGGCGTCGAACTGGATGTCCTTGCCCTGGATCTTGGCGACAGCCATCTCCGCCGCGGCCTCGGCCTCCTGCGGGTACGACTTGTAGACGCTCATGTACTGCTCGCCGGTGATGATCCGCTGCACGGCGGCCAGCTCGGCGTCCTGTCCGGTCACCGGCGGCATGTCGGTGACGCCCGCGTCCTTCAGCGCGGCGATGATGCCGCCGGCCATGCCGTCGTTGGCGGAGTAGACACCGGCGATGTTGTTCACGCCGATCTTGTCGATGGCCTGCTTCATGTTGGCCTCGGCGTTCTCCGGCTTCCAGTCCTTGGTGTCGAAGGACTCCTCGATGTCCACCTTGCCGGTCAGCTCGTCGAGCGCACCCGCCTTGAACTGCTTGGCGTTCGGGTCGGTGAGCGAGCCGTTCATCATGACGATCTTCTTCGAGGTGTCCTCGCCGTTGCCCAGCGCCTCGACGAGGGTGCGGCCCTGGACCTCGCCGACCAGCGAGTTGTCGAAGGAGATGTACGCGTCGATCGGGCCCTCGGCCAGCCGGTCGTAGGCGATGACCGGGATACCGGCCTCCTTGGCCCTCTTCACACCGTCCGCGATGGCGTGCGAGTCGACCGCGTCCAGCAGGATCACATCGACCCCGTCGTCGATCATCTTCTGCAGCTGGCCCGCCTGCTTGTCGGCGCTCGCCTCGGCGTTGGCGTACTCGACCTTGCCCTGGTTCCGGGTGAGCGCCTCGACCTTCTTCTTGATGATCGGGTAGTCGAAGCTCTCGTAGCGGGAGTTCTCCTTCTCGGGCAGCAGCAGCCCCAGGGTGATGTCGTTGCCCTTGGTCGGGCTCGCGTCACTGGCCTCGCCTGATGCGTTGAGTACGCCGCAGGAGGCGAGCGACAGGGTCATCGTGGACGCGGCCACAGCTATGGCGGTACGACGCATGAAGGTGCTCACTTCTGGTGTCTTCCGGACGTGGGCGCAGCATTGCGACCCAGGTGACTGAAAAGCCAACGCGTCCGCGCCCGCCTGCGTCAAGCAAAACTACTTAACGAGATGGCAACATCACCCTCCGCTTCACCTGTGAAGACCTGGGATATTCGCCTCCAAACCCCCTTTACGCACCCTCCATTTGACGCACCCCAAGCAGTGATTGAGATCCGTACAACCAACTCCATTCCTCGCGAGTCGTGATCACGGCAGCCTTTTTCCGTCGTTCCGATCACGACCCGAGGACCGAATGAACTCAGCCAGACGCGCGACGACCGCGACCGCAGTCGCGCTCGCCACCGCCGGCGGCCTCCTCTCCACCGTCACCCCCGCCTCCGCCGCCGTCAGCTGCGCCTCCCCCGTCTTCAAGCGGCAGTTCTTCGCGAACACCGTCTTCTCGGGCTCCCCGAAGAAGACCGACTGCGACAGCGTGATCGACCAGGACTGGGGCACGGGCGCTCCCGTCACCGGCCTGCCGAGCAACAGCTTCGGCGTCCGCTGGACCGTCACCCGCGACTTCGGTTCCGGCGGGCCCTTCGCGCTCAACGTCTCGGGTACGGACGGGATCCGTGTCTACCTGGACGGCGTCCGGAAGATCAATCTCTGGTCGAACACGACGAGTTCACGGGCCAAGGCCCTGAACCTCACGATCCCCAAGGGCAAGCACTCCCTGCGGATCGACTACGTCAACTGGACCGGCGCCGCCAAGGTCAAGTTCACGTACACGCCGAGGACTTCGGCGAGCGTCGACAAGGTCAAGCCGCTTGTCCCCACCGGGGTCTCCGTCGCGTACGACCCGAAGACGGGCCAGGCCAAGCTGACCTGGGCGAAGAACAAGGAGATGGACCTCGCGGGGTATCAGGTCTACCGGCGCCCGAAGGGATCGCCCTACGGCAGCAAGCCACTCACGACGACCACCTCCACCTCGTACACCGACACCGGTCTCCCGAAGTCGGGCGCGGCGTACTACTACGAGGTCCGCGCCTACGACAAGGCAGGCAACGTCTCGACGGGCACGGCCGATCAGCTGGTCACCACGGTGGACCGGATCGCGCCGACCGTCCGTGATCTGAAGGTCAACGGCGAGTCCTCCCTGGACGGGGTGTCCCTCTGGTGGATGTCCGAGGGGGCGCAGACGACCCGGCTGCTGAGGTCCGCTTCGCCTGACGGGCCGTTCGAGGTGGTCACGGGCAACTGGGGCAACTCGGCGACCGACGCCACCGCCCCGTACGGGGAAACCTCCTACTACAAGGTCGCGGTGTCGGACGCTGCGGGCAACACCGCGTACTCGTCGGTCGTGTCGTTCGCCCGGCCGCTCGCCGTGCCCTACTTCTGGAAGGCGGACAACCGCCCGGAGGACGGCGGCGGCGTCGATCTGCGCTGGGACGTGTCGCCCTACGCTCCGACCGAGTTCAGGGTCCACCGCGAGGAGCGCCGCTTCAACTCCGCGACCGGCACCTTCGCCACCGTCGACTCCCGGGTGGTGCCCTGCGACCCGAAGCTCACGGACACCGCGTACGGCACCCGCCACAGCTACACCTGCACCGACACCACGGTCGTACCGAGCCCGAACGACGGGTTCTACATGTACTGGGTGACCACCGTCGACGCGCTCGGCCGGGAGTCGGCGCCGTCCGGCGTCATCCAGCACGGCTACGGCGACGCCACCGCCCCGCCGGCCGTCACCGGGTTCACGGCCACCGCCACCGAGTACGGCACGGTCCTGGACTGGGAGGACAGCCCGGTGGCCGACCTGGCCGGCTACAACGTCTTCCGGCTCAGCACGGTCGACGACGGCACCGTCACCACGTCTGTGGGCTGGGTCGAGCCGGGAAGCAGTCGGTTCGTCGACATGGAGAACCTCCAGGACGGCGAGACCCACACGTACTTCGTGGACGCGGTGGACACCTCGAACAACTCCATCCACACGTCGGCAGGCGACCCCTACGAGGTGACGCACACCACGGTCACCGAGTACGACCTGCGGCCCACCGTGGAGACCCCCGCCGACTGGCTAGTCAGCGTGAACGCCGAGGCTGCCGGCGGCGGGACCGGGGTCGATCTCACATGGGACCTGTCCAGCTCGTACTACGGCGACGACATCACCGGCTACCGGGTCCACCGCTGGAACCCGGCCACCGCCGCCTACGAGCCGCTGACCGCCGACCCGGTGACCGGCATGTCGTACACCGACACCACGGCCGCCGCCGGCACCACCCACTTCTACTGGGTGACCGCCCTGCACGCCGACGGCACCGAGTCCAAGCCCGGCGACGCGTGGATCGCCCTGGCGCCCCGGGCCGGGTGACAGCACGGCGAAGGGGCCCGGAGGACGAACCTCCGGGCCCCTGATGCGTGAGTCTGCCTAGTCCTTGGCCTTCTTCGGCCGCCACACCACCAGCGCGCTCGTCTGCTGTACCTCCTGGTACGGCACCAGATCGCGGCGGTACGACGCGTGCACCGCCGCCTCGCGCTGCTGCATCGCCGCAGCCGCGCCGTCCAGGGCCGCCTGGAGTTCCGCGACCCGGGACTGCAGGGCGGCGACCTGGTTCTCCAGTTCGATGATGCGCTTGATGCCGGCGAGGTTGATGCCCTCGTCCTGCGACAACTGCTGCACGGTGCGGAGCAGTTCGATGTCGCGGGCCGAGTAGCGGCGGCCCCGGCCGGCGGTGCGGTCCGGGGAGACCAGGCCCAGGCGGTCGTACTGACGCAGCGTCTGCGGGTGCAGGCCGGACAGCTGGGCCGCCACCGAGATGACGTAGACCGGGGTCTCCTCGGTCAGTTCATACGGGTTGCGTCGACGGCCGTCCATCTCCATCAAGCTCCCTTCGCGGCCTGGAACAGCTCCGCCCGCGGATCCTCACCCGCGGTCGCCTCGCGATACGCCTCGAGCGCGTCACGAGCCTTCCCCGTCAGGTCCTTCGGAACACTCACCTCGACGGTGACCAACAGATCGCCGCGCGTGCCGTCCTTGCGGACCGCGCCCTTGCCCCGCGCCCGCATGGTGCGGCCGTTGGGCGTGCCCGGCGGCAGCTTCAGGGTGACGGGAGGGCCGCCCAGCGTCGGGACCCGGACCTCTCCGCCCAGCGCCGCCTCGGTGAACGTCACCGGGACGGTGACGGTGAGGTTGTCGTCCTTGCGGCCGAACACCGGGTGGGCGTCGACATGGACGACCACGTACAAGTCGCCTGCCGGGCCGCCCCGTTCACCGGGTGCGCCCTTGCCGCGCAGGCGGATGCGCTGTCCGTCCGACACCCCGGCCGGGATACGGACCTGCATGGTGCGCGACGACTTGGCGCGGCCGCTGCCCTTGCAGACCTCGCAGGGGTTCTCCGCGATCAGGCCGCGGCCCTTGCAGTCCGGGCAGGGGTCGGTGAGCGAGAAGCCGCCGCCCGAACCCCGGGCCACCTGGCCGGTGCCCACGCAGGTCGGGCAGACCCGCGGGTTGCCGTTCGCGTCGCCGGTGCCCGAGCAGGCCTTGCAGGGTGACTGCGAGGACATCCGCAGCGGGACCGTCGCGCCCTCGATCGCCTCGGTGAAGCTGAGGGTGACCTCGGACTCGATGTCCTGGCCGCGTCGCGGCTGGGTGCGCGTGGTGGCGCCGCCTCGGTTGAACAGGCCCCCGAAGACATCACCGATTCCGCCGCCGAAGCTTCCGGAACCCCCGCCCTGGGGGGCGCCTCCGAAGAGGTCGCCCAGGTCGAAGTTGAAGTTGCCGCCGCCCGTGCCCGGCCCCGGGCGGAATCCGCCGTTGCCGAAGAGGGCGCGTGCCTCGTCGTACTCCTTGCGCTTCTTGGGGTCGCCGAGTATGTCGTTCGCCTCGGAGATCTCCTTGAAGCGCTCCTCAGCCTTGGCGTTGCCCTTGTTGGCATCCGGGTGATACTCGCGGGCGAGCTTCCGGTACGCCTTCTTGATCTCGGCCTCGGTGGCGTCCTTGGGGACGCCGAGGACCTTGTAGTAGTCCTTCTCGATGAAGTCCTTGGTGCTCATCCTCGACGTCCCTCCTCTCTCGTCGTCAGTTCAACGTCAGCCCTCGTCCGGGCCACCGTTCTCCTTGTCGTCGCCGGCCTCGGCCTCTTCGGCCTTGACTGTCTGGGCGCCCGGCTGCGGCTCGGCGACCGCCACCCGCGCGGGGCGGATGGTGCGCTCGCCGATGCGATACCCCGGCTGGAGGATCGCGACGCAGGTCGTCTCGGTGACGTCCGGCGCGTAGGAGTGCATCAGCGCCTCGTGGATCGTCGGGTCGAAGGGCTCGCCCTCCTTGCCGAACTGCTGCAGTCCCATCTTCGCCGCGACGGTCTCCAGCGACTCCCCGACGGACTTGAATCCGCCGACGAACTCGCCGTGGTCCCGGGCGCGGCCGATGTCGTCGAGCACGGGCAGGAGTTCGGTCAGGAGGTTCGCGATGGCGATCTCCTTGACCGCGATCCGGTCGCGCTCGACCCGGCGGCGGTAGTTCGCGAACTCGGCCTGGAGCCGCTGGAGGTCCGCCGTGCGCTCACTGAGCGCCGTACGCGTCTGGTCCAGCTGGGCCAGCAGGCCCGCATCTGCGTTCACGTCCCCGGCCGGGGCCGCTCCCTCTTCGGGAGCGGCCTGCGGCTCGGCGTCGTCGGGGGTCGCGCCGGAGGGGACGTCGGGCTTCTCTTCGAAGCCCGGGGTCTCCTCGGTCACGCCGCACCGTCCTTGCGCTCGTCGTCCACGATCTCGGCGTCCACGACGTCGTCGTCAGCCTTGGCGCCGCCGGCCGTGGCACCCTCGGGACCGCCCGCGGCCTGCGCGGCCTGGGCGTCGGCGTACATGGCCTGGCCGAGCTTCTGCGAGACGGCCGCGACCTTCTCGGTGGCCGTGCGGATGACGGCGGTGTCCTCGCCCTTGAGGGCTTCCTTCAGCTCCTCGACGGAGGCCTCGACCTCGGTCTTGATCTCGCCGGGGACCTTGTCCTCGTTGTCCTTGAGGAACTTCTCCGTCTGGTAGACGAGTTGCTCGCCCTGGTTGCGGGACTCGGCGGCCTCGCGGCGGGCGTGGTCCTCCTCCGCGTACTTCTCGGCCTCCTGGCGCATCCGGTCGACCTCGTCCTTCGGCAGCGAGGAGCCGCCGGTGACGGTCATCTTCTGCTCCTTGCCGGTGCCGAGGTCCTTGGCCGTGACGTGCATGATGCCGTTGGCGTCGATGTCGAAGGCGACCTCGATCTGCGGGACACCGCGCGGGGCCGGGGGAAGGCCCGTGAGCTCGAACATCCCGAGCTTCTTGTTGTACGCCGCGATCTCGCGCTCGCCCTGGTAGACCTGGATCTGCACGGACGGCTGGTTGTCCTCGGCCGTCGTGAAGATCTCGGAGCGCTTCGTCGGGATCGTCGTGTTGCGCTCGATCAGCTTGGTCATGATGCCGCCCTTGGTCTCGATGCCGAGGGACAGCGGGGTGACGTCGAGGAGCAGGACGTCCTTGACCTCGCCCTTGAGGACACCGGCCTGCAGGGCGGCGCCGATGGCGACGACCTCGTCCGGGTTGACGCCCTTGTTGGCGTCCTTGCCGCCGGTCAGCTCGCGCACGAGCTCGGCGACGGCGGGCATACGGGTGGAGCCACCGACGAGGACGACGTGGTCGATCTCGTTGATGGAGACGCCGGCGTCCTTCATCACGTTGAAGAACGGGGTCTTGCAGCGCTCCAGCAGGTCGGCCGTCAGCTGCTGGAACTGAGCCCGGGTGAGCTTCTCGTCCAGGTGCAGCGGGCCCTCGGCGGAGGCGGTGATGTACGGCAGGTTGATCGAGGTCTCGGTGGAGGAGGACAGCTCGATCTTGGCCTTCTCGGCGGCCTCGCGGAGGCGCTGGAGGGCCATCTTGTCCTTGCCCAGGTCCACGCCGTGGCCGGACTGGAACTGCTGGACCAGGTAGTCGACGATGCGCTGGTCCCAGTCGTCACCACCGAGGTGGTTGTCACCGTTGGTGGCCTTCACCTCGACGACGCCGTCGCCGATCTCCAGCAGGGACACGTCGAAGGTGCCGCCGCCGAGGTCGAAGACGAGGATCGTCTGGTCGTCCTTGTCGAGGCCGTACGCGAGAGCGGCGGCCGTCGGCTCGTTGACGATACGAAGGACGTTGAGACCGGCGATCTCACCGGCTTCCTTGGTCGCCTGACGCTCGGAGTCGTTGAAGTACGCGGGGACGGTGATGACGGCGTCCGTCACCTTCTCGCCCAGGTAGGACTCGGCGTCACGCTTCAGCTTCTGCAGGATGAACGCGGAGATCTGCTGGGGGTTGAAGTCCTTCCCGTCCAGCTGGATCTTCCAGTCCGTGCCCATGTGGCGCTTCACGGAGCGGATGGTCCGGTCCACGTTGGTGACCGCCTGGCGCTTGGCCACCTCGCCGACGAGCACCTCGCCGTTCTTCGCGAAGGCGACGACGGACGGCGTGGTCCTGGCGCCCTCGGCGTTGGTGATGACGGTGGGCTCGCCGCCCTCCAGAACGCTGACGACGGAGTTAGTCGTGCCCAGGTCGATGCCGACCGCACGTGCCATGGTTGATTCCTCCAGCTGACTTGAGTGGAACGGACTCAAGTGTGCATGACGCCTTCCCCGCGGTCAACAGACCTGAGTCTGTGAGGCTCAACTCTTATCCGTTCCTTACACGCAACTGGGTCGTGACCTGCGGTGACGCAGACCGACGAGGCCCGTACACCGGCACCCCGAGCAGCCCCACCACGACCACCACGGCACCCCCGGCCACCCACACCACCGCGGATTCGCCCACCCACCCCACATGCACCAGCACCCCGACGGCCACCGCCGAGAACGCGCAGAGGGCCAGGATGACCACCGCCCCCTGCGGGGTGAGCCCGAGCCGCCGCAGCCGGTGCGCGAGATGGTCGGGCCCGCGCCGCAGCAGGGGCCGCCCGGCGAAGCGGCGGGACAGCGTCACGAGCACGACATCGGCGCCCGCGACGGCGGCGAGGGCGAACAGCACGCCCGCGTCGGACAACGGATCGCCGCCCGCCCGCGTGAACACGGCCGTCGAGGCGAGCAGGAACCCGGTGAACAGCGACCCGCACGAACCGAGTGCCACGCGCGCGGGCGGCCAGTTGTGCATGAGGAACCCGGTCAGCGCGGCGGCCAGCACGCTCAGCAACACCGCCAGCCCGTCCATGACTTCGGCAGCGGCGATGGCCCCGGCCCCGAAGGCGGTCACCACCCCGACGGTCCCCGCCAGCGCGTCCGCGTGATCGAGCGCCCGGAACCCGACAGCCACGAAGACGATCCAGCCGACGGCGAGCACACCGACGAAGGGCCCGGTCTCGCCGTACGGCACCACGCAGGCCGCCGCGATCGCCGTACCGCCGACCAGGAACCGCAGCTTCACCCGCCGGAAGTCGGCGATCAGCCCGAGCCCGGCGACGACGGCGGCGGCCACGACCAGCCCGCCGACCCCGTCCCCCAGGGGCGCGTACCGCGTCCAGTTCCCCGCGCCGGCCACTGCACAGGTCGCCACCACGACGGCCACCCCGCCGACCACGGGCACGGGTCGCTGCCACCGCCGGTCGAGGAGCCCGATCCGCTGGGCGGGCAGCCGGAACAGGGCGGCGAGGACGGCGGCGAGAAGAAAGGCGGCGGAGGCGGCGAGGATCCCGTAGATCACCCTCTTAAATTAGTCATGAATTGCCCTAATTATCATGAATAACACGGTCGACTCCTGAGGCAACCCTCAGCGACGCAGATCACCGCACGCCCGGCTACAGTGCGGCGCAAGATAGGGGTAGTCTCGGGGACTGATTAAGTTACCGCTTAGTAATCTCTTGAGACCTCTCCGAGCCCTCTCTGAGATCTCTCGACGAAGCCCCTCTCGCAGGCCCGAGGAGCCCCGAAATGCAACTCGCCGCGATCATCGTGTCGCTGGTTCTGATCGTGGTCGGCGTGGCCCTGTTCACCCGCGCTGTCCTGCAGATCCTCAACTTCATGCGGCTCGGCCAGAGCGTGCCCGCGGGCACCCGCACCGACGAGCCCGTGCAGCGCGTCGTCACCGTGGTCAGGGAGTTCCTCGGCCACACCCGGATGAACCGGTGGGGCGTCGTCGGTGTCGCGCACTGGTTCGTGGCCATCGGCTTCTACACGCTGCTGCTGACGATCGTGAACGCCGTCGGGCAGCTCTTCCAGGCCGACTGGGTGCTGCCGATCATCGGGCACTGGGCGCCGTACAACGTCTTCGTCGAGTTCATCGGCACGATGACGGTCGTCGGCATCCTGGCGCTGATCGTCATCCGGCAGCTCAGCAAGCCGAACAAGCCGGGCCGCAAGTCCCGCTTCGCGGGCTCCAACACCGGCCAGGCGTACTTCGTCGAGACGGTCATCCTCGTCGTCGGCATCTGCATCTTCATGCTGCACGCCCTGGAGGGCGCCCAGCACCACGTCGAGGGCTACGAGGCGTCGTTCTTCATCTCGTACCCGGTGGTGTCGTGGCTGGAGGGCATGGACCTCTCCACGCTCCAGAACCTCACCTACTTCTTCGCCGGCCTGAAGGTCTCGACCTCGTTCATCTGGATGATCGTGGTCGCCCTGAAGACCGACATGGGCGTGGCCTGGCACCGCTTCCTGGCCTTCCCGAACATCTACTTCAAGCGCGACGCCAAGGGCGGCACCGCGCTGGGCGGCCTGCTGCCGATGACGTCGGCCGGCAAGCCGATCGACTTCACCGACCCCGGCGAGGACGACGTCTTCGGTGTCTCCCAGGTCGAGCAGTTCTCCTGGAAGGGCCTGCTGGACTTCTCCACCTGCACCGAGTGCGGCCGCTGCCAGTCGCAGTGCCCCGCCTGGAACACCGGCAAGCCGCTCTCCCCCAAACTGCTGATCATGTCACTGCGCGACCACGCACACGCCAAGGCGCCCTACCTGCTCGCCGGCGGCGGCAAGACCATGGAGGGCGAGGAGAAGGCACCGGCCGAGGCCCTGAAGGACGTCCCGGCCGCCGCCCTCGCCGAGGCCGAGCGCCCCCTCATCGGCACCGTCGAGGAGAACGGCGTCATCGACCCCGACGTGCTGTGGTCCTGCACCACCTGCGGCGCCTGTGTCGAGCAGTGCCCCGTCGACATCGAGCACATCGACCACATCGTCGACATGCGCCGCTACCAGGTGATGATCGAGTCCGCGTTCCCCTCCGAGGCCGGCACGATGCTCAAGAACCTGGAGAAGAAGGGCAACCCCTGGGGCCTGGCCAAGAAGCAGCGCCTTCAGTGGCTCAAGGAGGTCGACTTCGACGTCCCGGTCGTCGGCCAGGACATCGAGGACCTGTCCGAGGTCGAGTACCTGTACTGGGTCGGCTGCGCCGGCGCCCTGGAGGACCGGGCCAAGAAGACCACCAAGGCCTTCGCCGAGCTGCTGCACATCGCGGGCGTCAAGTTCGCGATCATGGGCGGCGACGAGAAGTGCACCGGTGACTCCGCCCGCCGCCTGGGCAACGAGCCGCTGTTCCAGGAGCTCGGCATGGAGAACGTCATGGCGCTGAACATGGCGTTCGGCGAGGACGACGAGGACGAGAGCACCAAGAAGCCGAAGTCCTCGAAGAAGATCGTCGCCACCTGCCCGCACTGCCTGAACACGATCGGCAACGAGTACCCGCAGCTCGGCGGCGACTACGAGGTCATCCACCACACCCAGCTGCTCCAGCACTTGGTGGACGCGGGCAGGCTGGTCCCGGTGACCCCGGTCGAGGGCATCATCACCTACCACGACCCCTGCTACCTGGGCCGCCACAACAAGATCTACACGCCTCCGCGCGAGATCATCGCCAGCGTCCCCGGCATCCGCAACGAGGAGATGCACCGCCACAAGGAGCGCGGCTTCTGCTGCGGCGCCGGCGGCGCGCGGATGTGGATGGAGGAGCGCATCGGCAAGCGCATCAACAACGAGCGGGTCGACGAGGCGCTGTCGGTGAACCCGGACATCGTGTCCACCGCCTGCCCGTTCTGCCTCGTCATGCTGACCGACTCCGTCAACGGCAAGAAGAACGACGGCAAGGCGAAGGAGTCCATCCAGGTCGTCGACGTCGCCCAGCTCCTGCTGGACTCCGTGAAGACCCCGGTGGACCCGCAGGACTCGGCCGAGACGCAGAGCACGCCGGAGCCGGAGCCGGTGAAGTAACAGCGGCCGTACGGCAGAACTGACGCCCCCCGCCCCATGATGGGGTGGGGGGCGTCGTCGTTGCGGAAACCAGGTGAGCGGGGGCGGCGGCCTTGCGTACCTTGCTCCCCATGGGTGGGGGAAAGACCGGGAGCGGGCGGCTCGTGGCCGCGGTGCGGGCCAAGGACGCCGACGCCGTACGGGAGTTGCTGGCAGCGGGCGCGGAACCGGACACCGTGGGCCCGGACGGGCTGCCCGTCCTGTGCGCCGCGGTGGCCGCGTACGGCGCCCCCGTCGCCGAGGTGCTCGTCGAGGCCGGAGCGGACCCCGACCGGGCGCTCCCGGACGGGACGACCCCGCTGGAGCGGGCCGTCGCAGGCGGCTCACCGGCCGTCTTCTCGGCCGTCCTCGGCGCCGAGCCGCGGCTGCGCCTCCCCGAGGACGCCCGGGAGCGGCTGCTGGCCCTGGCCCGGCGCTGGTACGAGACCGGTGCGGCCGAGGAGCTGCGCAGGCTGACCGGCGCCCGCGGACCCGCCGAGACCGCCCGGGTCCTGGACGACGACCACGACTGGGTCTGGGAGGTCACCCTCGGCGGACGCACCGTACGAGCCGGGCACGGATCCGTCCTGTCCTCGCTGGAGTGGGCGTTCCGGATCCTGCCACCGGTCGACGAACTGATCGCCCGCGCGGTGAAGGAAAAGGACGACGCGCACGTGGACTGGTGGGCGGTCCGCTCCGTCCTCGCCCAGCGGCGCAGCTTCGAGACCTATTCGGCGGTGGTGGCTCATCGCCATCACCCCTCCTCGGTGAACCGCCGGTTCGTCCTGGACCACCTGCGCGACAGGTCCTTCCTCCGGTACCACACCAACTCCGCCGCGTACTACGACAAGAAGGAGGGCGCGTTCCTGGCCGACTGGGCCGCGGCGGAGACGGACGGCGGGATGCTGGCGCGGGTGCTGGACACGTACACCGAGTACGACCACCCCGACCAGCGGGCCATCGGACTCCGCCACGCCGGCCACCCCGACCCGCGGGTGCGCCGGGAGGTGCCCTGGTGCCTGATCGATGAGGACGTCGCGCTCACCGCGGAGGCCAGGGAAGCGTTGCGCGCCCTGACCCTCGACCCGGACGCCCAGGTGCGCCTGAGCGCCTGCGAGGCATGCCGGTACGACGAGGAACTGTCCCCGGACGCCGTGCGGGCGCTGCTGCTCCTCGTCGAGGACCCGGACACCGACGTACGACGCCCGGCCGCGGCGCAGCTGGCCGGCTGCCGGGACCGTACGCCCGCCGTCGCCGACGCGCTGGCCGCGCTGCTCGACGACGAGGACCGGGAGATCCGTATGGAAGCCGCCTACGGTCTCGCCAAGCGCGACGACCCGCGCACCGCGGTCGCGCTCGACAGAGTGGGCTCCCTGCGCGACTTCTCCGAGCACGACCACCGGGCCGACGCGCTGTGGGACTGGCGATGGCGGCAGGAGCATCCCGCCGACTCCTGAGGCCCATCCTTCACACTGGGGGAAGCAACCGATCCGAAAGGGCCGCGGGATGATCATCTTTGGCACCAAGGGCTACGTCTACCAACTCGCGATACTCACCCTCCTGTGCGGCCACTGCGGCAACCCCGCCGCGCACACGCTGCGCAAGCGCGTCACCAAGTTCACGCTGTTCTTCGTGCCGCTGTTCCCGTTCTCGACGAAGTACGCGACGCAGTGCACGTTCTGCGGTGCGGAGCAGAAGATCACCAACGAGCAGGCGGAACAGCTGCAGGCGCAGGCGGTGAGCGGCGGTCAGCCTTACGGGCAGCCGCAGCAGCAGCCGTATCAGTCCTGAAGTACCGGTCCTGAACACGTCACGCCCGAGGTGAGCGGTGCGGGTGCGAAGACGCACGATGTGTGTGGCTGCGGTGACCGTCGCCTGGCTTGTTCCTCTCGCCGCCTGCGGGCCGACCCAGCACACCGGCACCGCAGAGCACACCCCCGTGAAGGTCGCGAAGGGTGACGCACCTGCGTCGTCTACGGCTCGGCGCGCGGACTCGTCCCGGGCGCCCGGCAGTTGCTGAGCCCGGCGCGCAACGCGGCCCGCGTCAAGGGCCACCTCCCCGCCCTCTTCGACGCCGAGGCGACCTGCGACCTCGACGGGGACGGCTTCACCGACCTGGTGATCTCCACCGACCCGCCCTACGACGGCCAGGGCCGCCCCCCGGTCCCGCTCCAGCTCCTCTTCGGCTCCCCCGAGGGCCTCACCGGCAAGGCCGTCAGCCTCACCGTCCCCGACCGGGCCCGCGCCGGCAACGACTGGCCGGACCAGCCGGTGTGCGGCGACTTCGACGGCGACGGGGCCGAGGACCTGGTCGTCCACTCCTCCGACCGGCAACTCGGCTTTCTGCCCGGCCCGTTTACCCGCAAGGGCGCCCCGAGCGCCGCCACCGCCCCGATCCCCGCGCCCGGCAACCTCCCCACCGGCCCCGCCGCCGACGTCGACCGCGACGGCTACGACGACCTGATCGTCCGTACGGCAGAATCCACCGCCACCTCGGCACTCGTCCTCGGCGGCCCGACCGGCCCCACCGGCACCGGACCCGCCCTCCCGGACGGCATCGACGTGGCCCTCGGCGACTTCGGCAAGGGCACCCGGCTCGATGCCGCGGTCGGCGCGATGGGCGCGACCGCCCTCCGCTACGACCTCCCCGTCCCCACCCGCGCCGCCCCTCCCCACCCCCGGCTCCATGCTGACGGCCGCGGACTTCGACGGCGACGGCAAGGACGACCTCGTGTCCAGCGGCTCGTGGCTACGGCTGTTCCGCGGTCGTACGCCCGGACTGTCCACGGCACCGACCGTGACCGTCGAGCCCGTCGCCCGCGGCACCACCCGCGTCCTGGCCGCCGCGGACTTCGACGGGGACGGGCGCGCGGACCTGGCCGTACGGACGCATCAGGGCGAGACGAAGGACACCGTCGCCGTCTATCCGGGCCGGCGAGACGAGCTGGTCGCGTCCCGGCCGACCGTCACGTTCTCGACGTCGGCCTTTCTGGCCCCCTGACGTCACAGCAACCGCAAAAGTTCACGCCATTCCCGCACAACCCGCATGCCTTGCCGAGTGTCACACCATCGCGAGCCCTCTGACCGCTCCCGACCGATGGAGAGACCTCTTGCGCAACCGCACCGCCGGCCTCTCCTTCGGCACCGACATCACCACGCCCTTCGAGGCGGACGGCTCCGACCACGGCACGTTCACCGTCCTGTGGGGGTCCAAGTCCGGCGGGCGCGGCACCGCCACGAACCTCGACCCGGTCGACGGCGAGGACATCAACCCCGAACTCGGTCTCCCACGCGGGCGCCGTCACCGTACTGCGCGGCGGCGCCTCGGGCCTCACCGGCAAGAACGCCCGCCGGTACAGCTACGCCACCGCCGGAGTCGAGGGCGAGACCTCCGACTCCGCCATGCTCGGCGCCTCGGTCCTGCTGCGCGACTACAACCGCGACAACCGCGCCGAACTGGTCGCCACCGCCCCCGAGATCGGCCGCCTGCACCTCCTGCGCGGCACCGCGTCGGGTCCGACGGGCGCGGGCTCGACGATGCTCACGGCCGCCGAACTCGGCCTGGGCGCCCGCTCCGGCTTCGGGGCGACGCTGGCGGACTGACGCCGCGCACTCATCGAATCACCGACTTACCGGAAACGGACACGGAGACACACAGACGTGAAGCACCCCCTGCGCACCACGACAGCCCTGGCTGCGCTCGCCGTCACGGGCGTCATTCCCCTGGCTCTCACCACCCCCGTCTCCGCCGCCCCCTCCGGCCTCCAGGGCGACTTCAACGGCGACGGATACCGTGACGTGGCGATCGCCGCCCCGGCCGCCACGGTCAGCGGCAAGTCATGGGCCGGTCAGGTCGCCGTCGTGTACGGCACGGCGAGCGGGCCGGACCCGGCCAAGCGGACGGTCATCAGCCAGAACACGGCCGGTATTCCGGGCAGCGCGGAGACCGACGACATGTTCGGCGACGCGCTCGCCGCCGCCGACCTCAACCGCGACGGCTATTGCGACCTGATCGTCGGCGCACAGTACGAGAAGGCCGGTGAGATGGAGCACGCGGGCACGGTCGCCATCGTCTGGGGGTCGGGGAATGGCCTGTCGGGTGCTACGACGGTAAAGAACCCGCAACCCCTGTACGGCAGTTACTTCGGCCTGAGCATCGCCGCCGCCGACTTCACCGGCGACGGAAAGCCGGACCTCGCGATCTCCGCGCAGAGCGACTCGGGCACCTCTCCGTTCCGGATCCGGCTGATCCGCGGCCCGTTCACCAAGTCCGGATCGACGGGCCCGGTCTCGTCGTACGCTCCGGGCGTCGACCGGCCCCAGCTGACCGCGGGCCGGGTCAGCGGCGACACGAAGGCCGATCTCGTGGTCACCGGCCTCAAGCCCACCGGGGACCAGCCCCTCGCGACCGCCGTGTACTACCGGGGCACCGCGAGCGGCCTCAGCAAGGCGGCAAGCCTGCGCCCGGGCTGGGCGGCGGCGATCGGCGACCTGAACAGGGACGGCTACGGCGACATCGTCCTCGGCAACCCGGACGAGCCCGACACCGAGCCGTCCGCCTCCAAGGGCGGCAAGATCCACGTGATCTACGGCACCGGTTCGGGCCCGAGCGCGACGCGCCGCGTCACGTACACCCAGAACACCGCGGGCGTTCCGGACTCCTCCGCGTACGGCGACAGGTTCGGCGAGGCGCTGGCGATCGGCGACTTCGACAAGAACGGCTACGGCGACCTGGCCGTTGGCGCACGTGGCGACTCCGACGCGGGCTCGATCACGCTGCTCAAAGGCTCGCCGTCCGGCCTGACCACGACGGGGGCGGTCCGGCTGACGCAGGACAGCGCCTCAATCCCCGGCACGAACGAGTGGGGCGACGGCTTCGGCTCCACGCTGCTGGCCTCCGACGTGAACCGCGACGGCCGCGCCGACCTCACCGCCATCGGCGCCGGCGAGAACAGCCCCGCGGGAGCGGCCTGGTTCCTCCCCAGGGCCGCAGCCGCGGGCTCCTTCTCCTTCTCCCCGACGAAGCTCGGCCTGTCGACGTCCCAGGGCGGGGCGTTCGGCACGGACCTGGCGGGTTAGCCGCTCCGCGCTGAGCCGCGGGGCGCACCACGTCCGACGCGGTGAGCTCCGGGACGACCCACGACCGCCGCTTCCCACCAGATCTCAGGAGACCCCCATGATCAGACACCACCCCAGACTCGCCCTCGCGACGGTCACCGCCGCCGCGCTGACGGGCGGGCTGCTCACCTTCTCGGCCTCCACGGCGAGCGCCGCCACCTCGCCCCGCGCCTACGAGGCGGACTTCAACCGCGACGGCTACGGCGACGTCGCCTTCGCCGCCCCCTACGCGAAGGTCGCCGGCAAGGGCATGGCCGGCTATGTCGCCGTCGTCTACGGCGGCGCCTCCGGCCTCAACACAGCCAAGCGCACCGTCGTCAGCCAGAACACCGCCGGCGTCCCCGGCACCGCCGAGGCCGAGGACACCTTCGGCCAGGCGCTCGCCGTGGCCGACCTCAACGGCGACGGTTACACGGACCTCGCGGTGGGCGCTCCCGGCGAGAACAACGGCGCCGGTTCGATCACCGTGCTGTGGGGCTCGGCGAGCGGCCTGAAGAACGGTACGTCCGTGAAGGACCCGACGCCCACCAGGGCCGACGGCTGGGGCACCGTACTGGCCGCCGGAGATTTCAACGGCGACAAGAAGGCCGACCTGGCCTCCGGCACCAGCGCCTCGTACGCGTACATCGTCAAGGGCGGCTTCACCAAGTCCGGCACCACCGGCGGCACGCAGAAGGTCACCACGCCGGAGAAGGCGGAGTTCGGCATCGACGCGATGGACGCGGGCGACACCAACGGCGACAAGAAGGCCGACCTGGTGCTCACCTACCGCACCGCGCTCGACTCGCACGAGTCGGGCAGCTGGTCCAAGGGCGCCGCCTACCTCGGCGCCTCCACCGGCGTCGTCGTCACCCAGCCGCGCCCGCTGAACGGCGGCACCACCCTGGCCCTCGGCGACATCAACGGCGACGGCTACGACGAGATCGCCATCGGCAACGTCTTCGAGAAGGAGAACGACCACACCGGCAGCCTCGGCGGCAAGGTCGTCGTCATCCGCGGCAGCCGGGGCGGCCCCATCAACGGCGACGCCCCCATGGCCGAACTCACCCAGGCCTCCACGGGAGTTCCCGGCACCGACAAGGCACGCGACAACTTCGGCGGCTCCCTCTCCATCGGCGACGTCAACGGCGACGGCTACGGCGAACTCGCCATCGGCGTCACCTTCAAGGACATCGGCGCGGCCGAGGACACGGGCCTCGTCGTCCTGATGAACGGCTCGGCCTCCGGCGTCTCCCGCACCGGCGCCCGCACGTTCTCCCAGAACACCCCCGGCGTCCCCGGCACCGCGGAGTCCACGGACTACTTCGGCTCGGAGGTCCTGCTCACCGACGTCAGCAAGGACGGCCGCGCCGACCTGACGATCACGGCGGGCTTCGAGGACGAGGGCGTCGGCGCGGTGACCGCGCTGCGGGGCTCCGCGAGCGGCATCACCACCTCCGGCGCGAAGTCCTTCGGCCCGGGCACGTTCGGGCTCTCGCGCACGTACGGGGCGTTCGGTGCCGCTCTCACCGGCTGACACCGGACGACACCGGCTGACACGGCTGGTCCAGAGCCCGTCCCTAGGGCGACACCCTGACCGACCACGGAGAACAGCCCCGTCTCCCCCTTAGGGGATGTCACAGCTCGGCCGCAAAGCCGGGCCCGAAACCCCGGGCCCGGCACGTGGCTCTCGGGAACCAGGTACGTTCGAAGACGTGGCTGGATTCAGGATCGGACGCGGCCGAAGCAACGGCGCTCCTCACGCACGACCGCAACAACCTCCGTACGGACAGGCCCCGCAGGGTCCGCCGCACGGCAATCCCACGGCGCCGCAGCAGCCGTACGCCCCGCAACAGCAGTGGCCGCAGGGCAACGGCGGCGGCCGGGGCGCGGGGGGCTACGACGAGCCGGAGTACTTCGGCGACGGCGGCGGGTACGCACCGCACCCCGGGCCGGACCCGTACGCGGCCAACAACCCAGGTCACACCCAGGCGTTCTCGGTCGGCGAGGAGCCGTACAACCAGGGCGGGACGTACCACGCGGGCTCGACCGCGCCGTCCGCCCCCATCGGCCCGCGGCTGCACTGGAAGGAGCTGCTGAGGGGCATAGTCGTCGCCCCCAACCAGACCTTCCTCCAGATGCGCGACTACACGATGTGGGGCCCCGCCCTCATCGTGACCTTCCTCTACGGCCTGCTGGCGGTCTTCGGCTTCGACGGCGCCCGCGAGGAAGCGATCAACGCGACCCTCTCGAACGCGGTCCCGATCGTCCTGACCACTGCGGTGGCGATGGTCCTGTCCGCCTTCGTCCTGGGCGTGGTCACCCACACCCTGGCCCGCCAGCTCGGCGGCGACGGCGCCTGGCAGCCCACGGTCGGCCTCTCCATGCTGATCATGTCCATCACCGACGCCCCCCGCCTCGTCGTCGCCATGTTCCTCGGCGGCGACGCCCCCTTCGTCCAGCTCCTCGGCTGGGCCACCTGGGTAGCGGCCGGCGCCCTCCTCACCGTCATGGTCAGGCGCTCCCACGACCTCCCGTGGCCCAAGGCCCTCGGCGCGTCCGCGATCCAGCTGATCGCCATCCTGTCGATCGTGAAGCTGGGTACGTTCTAGTCACGTCCGCACGCGTACGCGCATAAAGGAGTCCGGCACCGTTCGTCTCGGTGCCGGACCCCCCCATGGCCCCCTCGAACGCATCGGTGATCCGGGCCACAGCGCCCTCGACCAAGTGGGCACAGACCTGCTCGGTCACTTTGGTCGAACTGTGCCCGAGCCGTCGCGAGACCTCGTACAACGGAATCCCGGCGGCAGGTGCCATGGAAGCGAAGTAGTGCCGCAGGCTCTTCGGCGTGTAGCCACGCCCCGCGAGACCGGCCTCGTCCACCGCCTGCTGCCACTTCGTCATTCAGGCCGAAAGTGGTCAGCTGGTTCTGGATGAAATACCAGCCCTCGCGCATCGCACAGTGCGCCTCCGAGAACGCGAGCGCTTCACCGACCCGAAGCCCGCACCCGGCCCGAATCCACACCGTCGACTTGCAGTGCGGCCACATCGTTCCGTAGATGGCCATGATCTCCGCCGTGGTCGGCACCTCGGTGGGACTCACAGCACGATAAGCCGCCTCCTTCCGACCACCCACTTTGACCGACTTCCCGGGATACGAGCGAGGACTTCTCCCTCGTTCCGAACCCCAGCCATTCCTCCCAGCAGTCCGCGAAGCTCCTCTCCGACGGCGTTGCCCAGCCATGACCAACCATCGGGTTCACGCAGGCCATCGGGTTGCCCTCTTCCATGCCGCGCCGCCTTTCTCGCCAGGCGGCAACTGGCCGCCCCTTGCCATTAGCCCAGCGAGGGTCGAGCAAGCCACTGAAGTACGGTCTGGCAGCAGGTGGCCGCAGCGGTCTCGCATCAGATCGCCCAAGGCCGGTACACAACGGCTGACCGACTCCCGTCCGTGGCTGAACTCTCGGCCGAGTTCGGCATCGCGACATCCACCGCCGACAAGGTCATGGGCCATCTGAAACGGGCCGGGCTGATCCGGCGTATCAAGGGGCTCGGCACGTTCCTTGCCGACGAAGCCGTCTCCCTTGCGAAGCAGCGGCCATTCGGCCCGCCTCCCCGTCGGACGCGGCGCTGACAGACCGGGAGACGAACAAGGGCCCCGCATGCTTCACACACACGAGGCCCGGCCGGGAGTGTGTCAGGCGTCCAACACTTGCCCGTCCCGCTGCACGACAGGAGGCAGGACCGACCACGGGAAGTTAATCCAGCGATCAGTCGTCTTCCACACATACTCACACTTCACCAGCGACTGCGGCTTCTCGTAGATCACGGCCGAGCGGACCTCCGCCGCGTGCGCCAGCGCGAAGTCGTGCACGAGCTTGAGGGTCTTCCCGGTGTCGGCGACATCGTCGGCGACGAGGATCTTCTTCGAGCTGAAGTCGACCGCGTTGGGCACGGGCGGCAGCATGACCGGCATGTCCAGCGTCTTACCAACACCCTCATAGAACTCGACGTTGACGAGATGGATGTTCTTACAGTCGAGCGCATAGGCCAGCCCGCCCGCGACGAAGACCCCGCCCCGGGCGATGGAAAGTACAACGTCGGGCTCGTATCCGTCGTCGGCGATGGCCTGCGCGAGTTCGCGTACGGCGGTGCCGAACGCCTCGTAGGTCAGGTTCTCCCGTATGCCGCTCATGCCGCCGTCCATGTCGCCGTCACACCTGCGTCCGGTGGAAGTTGAGGTAGGACCGGGAGGCGGTGGGCCCGCGCTGCCCCTGATACCTCGACCCGTACCGCTCGCTGCCGTACGGGAACTCGGCGGGCGAGCTGAGCCGGAACATGCACAGCTGGCCGATCTTCATGCCGGGCCAGAGCTTGATGGGGAGCGTGGCGAGGTTGGACAGCTCCAGCGTCACGTGCCCGGAGAAGCCGGGATCGATGAAGCCGGCGGTGGAGTGGGTGACCAGGCCGAGCCGTCCGAGAGAACTCTTGCCCTCCAGCCGGGAGGCAAGATCATCGGGGAGGGTGATGACCTCGTACGTCGAGGCGAGGACGAACTCGCCGGGGTGGAGGATAAACGGCTCGTCACCCTCCGGCTCCACCAGCCGCGTCAGATCGGCCTGCTCGACGGAGGGGTCGATGTGGGGGTACCGGTGATTCTCGAACACCCGGAAGTACCGGTCCAGCCGCACATCGACGCTGGACGGCTGCACCATGGTCTGGTCATAGGGATCGATCCGTACTCGTCCGGCGTCGATCTCGGCCCGGATGTCCTTGTCTGAGAGAAGCACGTCCCGAGGATACGCAAGGCGCGCGGAGCCACCACAATCGGACGACTCCGCGCGCGCTGGCGTACTACTTACCGCGAGTTACCGCTTCTCAAGAGTCACCGGCACGACACTGCGGAGCCGGGCGCACCGCGGACATCGGACGAGCCGTCCGGGTCCGAGGCGGTCGGCCTGCTGCATCGGGAACGATCCGGTGCTGAACACGTGCCCATCGGCACAACGGACGACGGTGCGCTCCATCAAGTCCTAGAGTCCCTTCCCCAAGAGCCGCGTCCGGCTGCTGCCCGCCGGACGACGAAAGGCCACATTACGGGATGAAAGGGACGACCATCCAGGGGGCACTCCGACCCCACCCAGACCCTGCTCCACCCCTCCACCGTACGCCCCAACTCCCGCCCCCCGCAGCCCCATCGCCCCCTCAAAACACCCTCGGGCCCCACGGCTTCAGCACCGGGGGCCCGACATGAGGTAAAGTGACGACGCGTTCCGACACCGGTCCCGACCGGCGTCTTACGCGGGTGTAGTTTAATGGTAGAACATCAGCTTCCCAAGCTGAGAGCGCGAGTTCGATTCTCGTCACCCGCTCCACGATGAAACCCCAGGTCAGCGACCTGGGGTTTGTTTGTTGTCTAGACCATTTTGAGGGCTCCATGCCCTCTGCGTGCCCTAAGTCGAGATGAAGCCGCCACTTCAGGGGTATTCACGGGCCGCTTCGGGTAACTCACCCCTCAAGCGTCTCAAATGGCGAGACGCATTTCGTGTGACCTGCGCCACTGCCACATGGCGCGGCTGCGAAGTCGCTTACGCAAAGCAGCAGTTCACGGATGAGGCGTGCACGGCCCTTCGCCGACGGTTCCCCCAACACCGCCCCGTCGCCAGGCTGCGGCGCAGGGAGGCGCACAGCCGTAGCGGGTGTGACGTGTTGTGGCCCACGCCTAGGTCGACGAGCAAGCCATGGATCCCGTCCTCGATCTCGCCGGACGACATGTCAGCGGACCACAGACAGCTGCGGCCTGTTGTGTTCACCGCCGTGCCGTTGCCCCCCTCCCTCCTGCGCGGTGACAACGAGCCCGAAGATCAGGTCGTTGAGATCGGCAGGCCGGAGGTGAAGCTCGCAAGCCACGTCGGCAGGCCGCGTTCCCTCACTGCGCAGGGCAGTGAACACCTTGCCCAGCACCTGGGAGGTCTCGCGGGCGACTCCGCTGTGAGGCTCCGACTTGCGGTAGCCGAGACGCCCGAGTTCCACGCAGTGGGTGCGGTACTGCCATTCCGTGGTCAAGCCCAGTTCGTGCAGCCGGTGTGCGAGCGCCATGGCTGCGACCTTCCAACGGCGCTTGGCCTGGAGGATCCAACTCGTGCTCGCGCCATGCGGCGCGTGGGCGAGGACGTCCGCCCGCGGCATGAGGAATGCGGCTGCGAACCGGTGCGCTTCCGCCTCGGCCTGTGGGCCGTGCAGCATCTGTTCCTCGCCGTGCAGGACGAGGTGTCCGAGTTCGTGGGCGGCGTCGAAGCGCCCGCGTTCCGCTGTCTTCTCGGTGCTCAGCAGAACGAACGGGATCCCTCGGTCCCAGAAGGAGAACGCGTCGACTTCAGGGCAGTCCCTGGAGAGGGAGAAGACGCGGACGCCGTGCGCCTCCAACAGGTGCACCACGTTCGGGATCGGTGCGTTCCCGAGCCCCCAGCGTGCGCGCACGAGGGAGGCGGCTTCCTCCGCTGGGACGTCTGTGCCGGCCGCCTCCCCGGGATGGGGGATCTGATCCTCGTCCGAGCCCAGGCGGCTGAACGAGGTCAGCGACGGGATGTCGGGGGCAGGCAGGCGGAAGTGCGCGCCCATCCAGTCCTGCAGAGCGCGCGCCAACCGTCCGGAGCTGAGGGCGATGTCCCGTTGGGAGGCCGTCATCTTGCTCAGGGCACGGAAGCTGACCGAGTCGACGGTCAGCTCGGCGACCTCCTCGGCGCTGAAGAAGGAAGGGGGGAACTCCAGCGCTGTCGCGATCGCCTCAAGCGACGGAGGGCTTGGAGTGGCCCGTCCGTTCTCGAAGTCGGACAGCCTGCGTGGCGTCAGGCCGGCCATCTGGGCGAGTCGGGTGACGGTCAGCCCTCGGCGCTTGCGCGCCAGGACTAGCCGGGATGCGGTGGTCATGGGAGGAGCCAAGTGAGGAGGTCTGGGCGGGACGGTCAGGGCAGGCGCTCGATCGGGATGTCGATGCCGCCCTGGTCGTCGGCATCGTCGACGAACGGAGTGAAGCCCTCGAAGTCGATCCAAGGGAGGATGATCCGCTCGTACCAGCTGCTGATCTTGCCACGGCTGCCCGGGGCGTTCGGAAACGAAAGCTCGGCGTGCAGCCGCGTCCCCTGATCGGTCTTCAAGTGGTGGTAGAGCAGGAACCATGTCGGGATGCCGTTACCGGCTTCCTGCTGCTCGGGCTCCACATCGGTCTCACCGAACAGCAGGAGCTGCCGATTGGCCTCCACCCGCTTCATCACCGCATTGCCCTTCGGGTAGCGGGTGGACGGCGTGAGGGCTGCATATCCGGTCTCCGAGCTGCCGCTGGAGGCCGCGATGGCGAAGTCGCCGGAGGGCGCGACGAGCAGTGGAACGTTGCTGGGGCTGGCGCTGGTCCAACCCTCCGGGATGTACGTCTCCCGCAGGAATCGAATCGTGCGACCCCAGAAGATGTTGCCGGGCAGTGAGACAGGATCCAGCGGCGTGCAGAAGTTGCGCTCCGATTCGGCCCGACGCAGGGCGCCGTCGATCCCCTGGACCGACAGACCCAGTTCGGCGAGCCGGTCACGGACCTGGCGGTCCTCCGCATGCACGACGGTCATGCCCTACCTCCCGACACACCCCACTCGACTTCCGGAAATCCTCCCTCAAATGAGGTGGGAAATCAAGAAATAAGCCTGGTCAGTGCCGTACAGGTTGAGGTAAGCCGCCTCAGCCGGTGCCCCTTTCTCCTAAACTGGCAGCTCAGAGGACAGGGCCCGGCCGGTTTGACCGGACGGGCCCCGTAAGGACACCAGGGTGTTACGCCTCGTGGGCATTCTGCCGGTCGCCAGCTGCCTCACGGAGCTGTGCGCGTACCTCGGCGTCGATCCCCTGCGCCAGCCTCCGCTGATGCTTCACCGTCGAGTGCTGGTAGATCAGCTGGGCCCGCTCCGAGGACTGGCCGGCGCGGACCATGAGGTCCTTCAGCTTGGCGCCGGTGTCGGCGGCGAGGGTGTTGCCGGTGTGGCGCAGGTCGTAGAAGCGGAAGTTGTCCGGCATGCCGACCTTGGTGCGCGCCTTGCGCCACTTGCGGCCGAAGGTCGAGCGGCGGAAGGGGGCGCCCTTCTCGCCGACAAAGAGGAGGCCGCCCCTCTCCTTCTCCGCGAACCATTGCAGGTGTCGGCGCAGCTCGGGCTTCAGGAAGTCCGGCAGGTAGACCGTGCGCTTGCCCGCCCGGGTCTTGGGGTCTCCGGTGACGCGCTTGCCATTGGTCAGCTCGGGGGACGCCTGCGTGACGCGCAACGAGCATTCGTCGATATCGACACTGTGACGGCGCAGTTCGGCCAGCTCCTCGGGGCGAAGGGAGGCGAAGGCTCCGAGCAGAACCATCAGGCGCCAGCGTGGGCCCATGGCGTCAGCGAGGTCGAAGACCTGCTCGATGGTCGCGGTGGGGCGTTCGTCGGCCTCCTCCTTGCCTGCGCCCTTGATGCGGCACGGGTTGGTACGCAGGAGGTCGTCATCGACTGCCGTCTGGAAGATGGCCTTCAGCAGGCGGTACGACTTGGCGACCGTGGTGGCACCGGTCGCCGTCAGGCGCTCGGCTCGCCACGTGCGGACAGAGGGCGGTGTGATCTCGTCCAGGTCCTTGCCGCCGAACGTCGGCAGGATATGCAGGCGCAGCAGGCCGTCGTAGCGGTCGACGGTCGTCGGGGCCAGGCCGCGCTCCTCCATCCAACGCAGTGCGTACTTCTCGAAGTTGACCGCGCCGACGTCCGGGTCGCGCCATACGTTGCGCTCGATGTCGGCGCGGGTGAGGTTGAGCCAGTCCTGGGCGTCGGACTTGGTCTCGAACGTCTCCGGTGCGGTGTACCGCTCTCCGTCCGGGCCGAGGTAGCGGGCCTGCCACCGGCCGGAGGCGAGCTTGCGTACCGTGCCGAACTCGCGCCGCCGCTGCGGCTTGCGTCGTGCCATCAGGCCGCCTTCCCGTAGCGGGCGCGGGTGCGGCGGACCGGCTCGACGGTGCGCGCGTCGATGTACTCGGCGACCGCGCTCTCGGGGATGCGGACCGGGCGGCCGAGCTTGACGTAGCGGATACGGCGCTCGGCGACCAAGCGACGGACGAAGCGCTCGCTGGTTCCCAGCATCTCGCCTGCCTCGGCCACGGTCAGGAGACGGTCAGCCATTGGTGATCACCTCCTTCGGGGCCGAGCGCTGGATACGGGCACAGGCAGGGGGTATTGCCGGACGGTGCAAGGGCGGTGGGTCCTCACTCTGCGGTGACAGGGGAAAGCCGAGCCTCGGTGTGGCGGGTGGTGCTTCAGGCGGTGGGCCAGCCGCGCAGGAGCACAGGGGCTGAGACGTGAAGCGCCTCGGCGATCGCGATGAGGTCGTCGATGTCGCATCGGCGCTGGGCGCGTTCGATGCGGGACAGCATGGTGTTGGACATCGGGTGGCCGAGCGCGGTCACGCGGCCGGCGAGCTGGCGTTGTGACAAGCCTCGTTGGGTACGGAGGATTTCGATGGTGCGGGCGGCCCGTATCCCTGCGGGTCCTATTTCCAATGAGCGTGCTGCCATGGCTCCATTTGTAGCGTCCATTCCCCGGTTTGGTTAACCGGGGATCGTCGTCTATGTTGCGCTCCGCAGTTCGGCGCGAAGGGGCTTCAGGGGGTGCGGAAAGGTGTCGAAAACCGGCACGTCGATCGACACTCTGAGGGTGCTCTGACGTGGGGTGTTGTGTTGTAGCTTCCCCGTCGGCGGTGCGTCAACGGCTTCCCGATGTGATGCTTCTGGCTCGGCATCCAGGGCAACTATTTGGTCAACCGGCGATCGTGCCCTACCGTTTTGGGACCGCCCCTCCACCGCCTTCTTTTTCGGCAGCCTTTCTGCCGTGAGAGATTGCGCGGGATTGGGCTGGACTTGCGCGGCCCGGGTGTGGCTATGTTGACGACACCCCCGGAAAGCGTGAGCGGCCATCAGTGCGCCCCGCGCCGCCGACCGGCCAACTCCCCTCCCCCTGACACCCGTACCGCCCATCCACGGTGAACCGTGGGCTCCTGCCCGCCTGCAACCGAGCGAGGAACCGCCCCTCTTGGCACGAATCCGCACCATCAAGCCCGAAGCCTTCGTCTCCGAATCCCTGGCCGCCGTCTCCCTGACCGCCGAGCGCACCTTCCTCGGCCTGCTCACCCAGGCCGACGACCAGGGCCGCCACCGCGACCACGCCGCGATCATCGCCGGACAGCTGTGGGTGCTGCGCCCCGAGCACGGGCCCTCGGACGTCGAGACGGACCTCGCCCAGCTCGCCGACGCCGGACTGATCTGCCGCTACAAGGGGCCGGACGACAAGCGGTACCTGCACGTCGTCACCTGGCATCAGCACCAGAAGATCAACCGGCCCAGCAAGAGCCGCCTCCCCGCCTGTCCGCACCACGACGCCCCCGCCGGCGGCGTGCCAGGCGTCGCCGCTCTGACTGCGGGAGCTGGCATCACGGAGCCCTCACCGCAGCCTCACGGAACTCTCCGTGAAGGCTCCGGAGAAGTGCGCAAGCCTGCGGTGAATCCCGGCGCCGATGACGAATTCGCAGGTCAGAGCGATTTCACGGAGCCCTCCGTGAGGGAGCAGGGGCGACTCAGTGAGGCAGTGGTGACGCCTCACGGTCCGGATCTAGGACCTAGGACCATGGATCTAGGAAATACCCCTTCGGGGGGCGCAAGCGCCCCCGCGCCCGACACCGTCTCGGCTCAGCAGCTCATTCGCGAATACGTCGCCGGGTGCAACCACCGCCCACCGAGCGACTTCCTGGGCCACCTCAGCCGGGTGGTGAAGAAGCTGCTCGACGAGGGCATCGCTCCCGCCCACATCCGCGACGGGCTCGAACGCCACCGGGCCAAGGGCCTGTCCCCGAGCGTCCTGCCGAGCCTCGTGCACGAGGCCATGAACGCGACCCTCGCCACGCCAACCGCGCCGGTTGTCCACAGGGCGTGGACAAACCCCACCGATGTCGAAGCCGCCTTCGGAGGTGACCTCTGACCGCCACCCTCACCCGCGAGCCCCGCCGGGTCGGTGCGATTGCCGACCGGCTCGACGGCATCCTGGCCGGTCGCGGCATCGACCCAGCCACCGTTGCCGCCGAGGAGTCGCAGGCCGAGCCCGTCACCGCGCTGGAGCTGGCCGATGCCCGGATTCCTGCCCGCTACCGCCGTGCCTTGGCCGACCACCCGCAGGTCATCGCCTGGGCCGACGAGATCGCCCGCGTCGGACGTCCCGGCCCTGGTGGCCCCGGTATCGCCGAGGGTCCGTCGCTGCTGATCGCCGGCCCTACCGGCACCGGCAAGACGTACCAGGCGTACGGCGCCGTCCGAACCCTCCTCAGCCGTGGCGTCCGCCTGCGCTGGGAAGCGACCACCAGCGCTGATCTGCACGCGCGCCTGCGTCCCCGTGCCGGGCACGACGGCGAACGGGAGCTGCAGACGCTGGTCCGCTGCCCACTGCTGCTTCTGGACGACCTCGGGGCGGCCAAGACCAGTGAGTGGACCGAGGAGCTCACCTACCGGCTGATCAACCACCGGTACGAGCACATGCTCCCCACCCTCATCACCACCAACCTCCCCACCGCTGAGCTCCGCACCGCGCTCGGCGACCGCGTCGCCTCCCGCCTCGCCGAGATGACCGAACGCGTCGTCCTCACCGGCCCAGACCGACGCCGTACCACGCCCGCCGCCTGACGGCAGCACCGCGTCTCCCCTTCCCACACTCATCTCACCCCGCCCGCGCTCAGGCATGCCCTCGCACGCGCGAGCCCTTGGAGAGCCCCTGCATGACTTCCGGCAACAACGTGCCCACAAGCGCCGAAGAGACTCCGTCAGCGTCCCTGGCGCACTGGATCACCTCGCCCACCGCCGCCGTACTGCTGCTCGTCGCCCTCGCCCTGACCGCTGGATGGCGGTGGCAGCGCGCCCGCAAGCCCGGCAACGGGCAGCGACGTCGCACCGCCGCGATCCCAGTTACCGCTGTCGCCGCGATCGGCTGCACCGCCTACAGCGCGGACACCAGCTGACACTTCGCCGCCGACTACCTCGACATGGGCGGCACCATCGAGCGCGCCGACGTGGAGAAGGCACGGCGCCACCTGACCCGCATGGTCGGCAGCGGCCTGGCCACCAAGGCCGACGGCGTCGCCGGAGGAGCCGGAGGCGGACAGCAGACCCGCTACTACGCCTCCGCACGCCACCTCACTGCGCTCGGCTGAGCCTCCTCTCGGCCCGTGTGAAGCGATCACGCGAGCGTCCACGCCGTACACGGTCCTTAGCGATCACGCGCGGGGCCCCCTTTAGAAGGAGCCCGTGTGTACGCCCCCTGCATGAACGCCCCTCACTCCCACCCCACAAGCCCCACCGCACCACCCCTGGAGCCCCTTGCACTCCCCTGCCCCGAGCACCCCGGCAGCCATACGCAGCCGCCGCAGCATCCGCTCCGCCATCTCCCTGCTCTGCGCGCGCCCCGGCCGCCGAGCACTCGCACCCACTGGGCGTCGCCATGTGAAGCGCAATGCACGCATCGCCCTCGTCGTCGGCTTGGTGGCCGTCGTCCTCATGGCCTTCCGGGTCTCGTGGAACGCGCTGTCCGACGTGGCTCGCGCCATCGGCGCCGACTCCACCGCTGCCCTGCTCTATCCGATCGTTGTCGACGGGCTGATGGCCCTCGCGCTGGTCGCCACGCTTGTGCTGACCGGTAACGACCGGAAGTTCGCGCTGCGGGTCCTGGCGACCTACACGGTCGCCAGCCTCCTGTTGAACTACGTGCACGGCCTCGTTCCGGCGCTGCACACCGGGGCGATTCGGTGGGGTCGACTGGTCGACTGGGACCCCGCGAACTGGGCCCTTGTGCTGCTGGCGACCTCGCTCCCGGTCGGGTCGATCTACTTCGGGTCGGACCTCGTGGCGAAGGTGCTGCACCACAACCCCGAGTCGGCTGACTCTGTCGAAGCGGCCTCTGCCCAGTCGGTCAGCAAGCAAGCTGACGAGTCGGCTAGCGAGCAGGCCGCGCGGTCGGCTCCTGACCAGGCCGAATCGGCCTCCGAACAGCCGACCGGGTCGACCTCTGCGAAGGTCGCCGAGGCACCCGCAACGAGCCCGACCGAGGCCGACAAGTCGGCCCCCGCTGCCCGACCGCCCCGGTCGGCCACCGTGGTGGAGTCGACCGGAGCCGCCCCGCGTCGGGCGACCGGTCGGGTCCAGACCACCGTCAAGTCGACCGCCGACCGCACGCGCACCGACGCCGAAGTCCTCGACGAGGCCCGGCTCCTGACGGCCGACTGGAGCGACGACCGGCTGAGTGCCGAGCGTCTGCGCAGCGAACTACGGATCGGCCAGAAGCGGGCCCGCGCCCTGCGCGACCAGCTGCAGGCCGAGCGCACCAGCCAGGTCGAGCCCGTCGCGTACGACGACTTCGAGACCGAACCCCTCGACGGACTCGACGAAGCCGCCTCCCAGCCGCAGAGGCAACTCGACACGGCCCCCGCCAGCGCAGCCTGACGCCTGCGGTCGCCCTGATCGCCCCACCCTTCCGGCTCACCTCGTGTCCCCGTGCAGCGAAGCGCGGGGACACGAGGGCCGCGCCACAACGAAGCGCCCGCCACCAACACCCCACGGAGAACTACTCCATGCACGACTCGCACCATGAACTCCACGACGCCCAAAAGGAGATCAACACCCCCACCTCAGCGCCAGCAAGTTGGAAGTTGGGACACTCCCCCGCAGGGGGCGCGTCCCAACCGGCCACCGCCCCAGGGGCGGCGGAGGCCGACGACCGGAGCCAGGGGGCACCGGTCGGAGAAGCTGCGACCGAGGGCGGACCGCAGCAGGGCGAGCACGAGCGGCCCGCCGTGCCCTCGCCGGGTAAGCCGCGAGCCCGCTCCCGCAAGCCGAGACAACGACCGGCGGTCAGCGTGCGGCTCAGCGACAGCGAACGAGCCCTCGCCGAGGCCGGCGCGCAGGCCGCGAGCCTCACTCTGGCCGGGTTCCTGGCCCAGTCCGGCCTCGCTGCCGCCCGCGACCTGACCGGCGTCACCGCTGCGATCGCCGACAACCGCCATGTCCTCCAGGAGCTGTTCGCCGCCCGCCGCGCCCTCACCCAGTACGGCAACCTGCTCAACCAGGCCGCAGCAGCCCTCAACTCCGACGCGGACGTGCCGTATCTGAACGACGTCATCGACCAGGTGTCCACCACGCGCGACCGCGTCGACGAGGCCGTCCAGCGGTTCATCGCCTTGATCGACCCGAGCAGCCCTCAGCCGCGGTCGGCCCGCAGCCAGTACGGCGAGGCCGCGTGATCCCGAAGATCCATAACCAGGGCAGCAACACCTACGGCCTGCTCAACTACCTCTACGGCAAGGGCACGAAGGAAGAGCACGTCGATCCGCACCTGGTCGGCTCCTACGACGGCACCGCCCCCGATCCAGGACGCGACGACAACGCCACCCTCACCGCGCTCCAGCAGATCCTCGACCAGCCCCTCCACCTCCTGGATGACGACCAGCGCCCGCCCCTCCACGTCTGGCACTGTTCGGTACGCGCCGCCCCCGGCGACCGCATCCTGTCCGACGCCGACTGGGCCGACATCGCCCGCCGTATGGTCGCTGCCACCGGCATCGATCCGGGAGACGGCGCCGGCTGCCGCTGGGCCGCGGTCCGTCACGCCGACGACCACATCCACATCATCGCCACCCTCGTCCGCGAGGACGGCCGCCGCCCCAACCACCACCGCTCCGGCAGACGCGCTCAGGACGAAGCCCGCCGCATCGAGGTCGACTACGACCTGCACCGCGTCGCTGTCGGCGACGGCACTGCGGCCAAGAGGCCAACGAGCGCGGAGCGCCACAAGGCCGAACGCGAAGGCAGGGACCGGCCAGCGCGTGAGGAACTGCGGGAGACCGTGCGCCGGGCAGTGGCAGGCGCGACGAGCGAGGAGGAGTTCTTCGACCGGCTGGCCGCCGCCGGCCTGCTGATCCGCAAGCGCGTCGCCCCCTCCGGCGACCTGCTCGGCTACAAGGTCGCTCTCCCCGACGACCGCAACGGGGAGAAGGAGCCGGTCTTCTACGCGGGCTCCACGCTGGCACCCGACCTGTCCCTGCCCCGCATCCGGGAACGCTGGGTCGGCGGCGCCTCCTCCCAGAGCACCGAGACGTCCCCAGACCAGAAGGACCAAGCCCCGGCATCTAGTGGCCCGGCGATGGCTCGACGGCGGGCTGCCTCCGCCGTGTGGCAGGCGTTGCTGGTTGTCGATGACGGTGAGGACGCCCAGGTGGCCGCGCAGATCGCCGCGGCCGGTGAGGTCCTTGACGCGCTCGCCAAGACCTCCGCGGCCCACACCCGGGCCGAACTGCGCGAAGCGGCCTTCGCCTTCGAGCGGGCCACCCGTTCTCACATCAAGGCCGAACGCGGGCACGATCGCGCCCTGCGCCAGGCCGCGCGCGACCTTGTCCACAGCGGGCCCGCTCTCGGCCGCGGTGAAGACGGCGCCGCCACCGCCATGGCCATCGACATGCTGTTCTTCCTCGTCACCGCCGCCGCTCACTGGCACGCAAAGAAGAGCCACGCCCAGCAGGCCGCGGCTGCCCACCAGGCTGCCGAGCACCTGCGTAACGCCTACCGGGCCGCCACCGACATCCCGTTGGGCGCGCTGTACCTGCGGGGCCGGCATCTGTCCGAGCCGCTGCGCCAGAGACAGGCTGCTCACCTCCGCCAGGCACTGCCGGAGCTGGCGGAACAGGCTCTGGCTGAGCCGGGCTGGTTTGCGCTGGCCGCCACGCTCGCCGACGCCGAGGCCGCCGGACACGACCCTGCAGGACTCCTGTCCGAAGCGGCTGGACGGCGTGAGCTTGCGAGCGCGGACTCGGTCTCCGAGGTGCTGATGTGGCGGCTGCGCCGCATGGCAGAGCTGCCCGCCGACGCCATCGCGATGCCTCAACGCACCACCACCGCGGCCCCAGGCAACGATCACACCGCTCCGCCTGCGGCGAGTCGAAGCGATCAACCCCGCAGGGCGCGATGATTCAGCACATACACCGAGCCCTTCTGCCAAGGTCAAGGCGGAGGGGCCAGGGCCTGGGGAGTGACCTGGGCCTCGGCGAACGTCTTCTCCAGGTCGGCGTCCACGAGCCCAGGGGGGAGCCGGAGACGATCACCGGAACCGCTGCGGTGAGAGCACACAGCCCGTTCCGTCTCGGAACACCACGGCCGTTCCGAATCGGAACAGGAGCTGCGGCGCGTTTCCTGAGTGAACAGATCGAGCCCACGCCCAGGGCCTGTGCCTGGTCCAGCCCCTACGCGAGTGGGCCGCCGCCCTCCTCCGCGCCACAACCCCGGAGATCGCCGAGGCGGTGGCGAACGAACCGGGCTGGCCTGCCTTGGCCGCCACCCTCATCCACGCCTACCAGGCCGGCCACAACCCCCAGGAGCTGCTGACCGAAGCCGTCGTCCACCGCGAACTGGACACCGCCGGATCGGTCAGCGGCGCCCTCGTCTGGCACCTGCGCCGCTTCGCCGACCTGCCCGCCGACGCGGTCGAAACACCTTCCACTCGGCCCGCGCGCCACAGCACACCGACCTCGTCTCTCGGCGCCGCTCGGCTTCCCAGTCAAGACGGCGCACCGCAGGGACACCGCGGGTAACGCCGCTGCGGAGGCGCCTTTCGGTCAATGTTCGACCTGGGTGCCTCCGTGTGCGGCTTGTGCGGGTTTGCGGTATGGCGGTGCTTCCTGTGCCCGAGGACGATGCCCCTTTGCGTCCGCCGCTGATCGTCGTGGCTGGCCGCCAGGAGACACGGGGGTGGGAACTTGTCATACGTGGAGCACCAGTCGGTGTTCTCGGCGCCTGCAGTGCCCTTGGGGACGGCGGCCAATGCCGGGGAGATGATCAGGCACGGGGCATACACCGAGGGCGTCACTCGCCGGTTGAGCGCCATCGCCTTCGCCCGTACGGACTGGCTGGCCGTGCTCCGCGCCGTGCTGGCGCAGCTGTGGAAGAACCTGAAGGCCGCCGTGCGGAAGCGTCTGCGATGGCTCCTCCCCACCAAGGAGGCCGAGAAGGCTGCCGGTTCGTCGGAGCCGAAGCCGCCAGAGGTGGTGGTGGGTGAGGACTACGCGGTCTGGGTGCGTCGTCGGATCAAGAAGTCGGCGCGGCCGATCCCGGTCTACGGCTTGCATCAGGAGCCGGTGGTGCACGCGTGCGATCGTGCCATCCAGCACATGCGAAAACGCCGAGGGGCCGTCGTGGCCGTGGTCGCGGTCGTTGCCTGGCAGGCCATCTCCGGTGCCCTCACTGCCGGATGGGCCGTCCTCGTCCTGATGGCTGGGTTGTGGGGCGTCTACCTGGTGGAGCGCTACCTGGCCCAGCTGCGGCTCAACGCGCTGCTGGCCGGAGAACTGCACGCGCCTTCGACCGCAGTGCAAGCCCACGCCTTGCCGTACCTCCACGAACGTCGCGCAAACGGCGATCGGCACCGGTTCCTCGGGGCGGGGCTTCAGGCATGGCAGGAGGCCGTCATCGGCATCGACGTCGAGCCCGCCCCCGAGGGCCAGGACGCCGAAGACGACAACACGGGACCGCTTCCGGGCCTCGGCTCACCGCCACAAAAGCCAGGTCAGCCCGACATGGCCGAGGTAGCCAAGGCCGTCCTAGACGCGCTGGCGAAGCACAACAAGCCGGTGGCCCGAAAGCCGCTGAAGCACGTCACCGCCGCCCAGCTCCACACCCACATCGCGCGCCGCCTGGACGATCCGGCACCCTCCCACCACCGCGATCATCCGAAACTGCGCGTGGAAGTCATCGGGATCGCCGGCATCCACCACAAGCGCTGGGACCAGATCGACGACGACGCCTGGCGCAGCCTGCACGCGCTCGCCGTGGACAACATCGGCGACAAGCCCGCCGAGGAGGTCGCCCGCCGCTACATCTGAGCGCGGGTCACCGCCTGGAACGGCGACCTCGTCGCCGCCATACTCGTCCACTTCGCCTACCAGGGCGGCTTCCTGCGCGTCACCGTCCGCCCGCACATCATGGGACCCCTCCACCCGAAGGTCGCCGGTCTCGCGCCCGCAGATCCGCGCAGCCTGAAATGGCTGGGCCGCACCGCGTTCAACGCCCTCGGCGACATCTACGTGGGACTCGACCGGCTCATACGCCGCAAGGCCCGCAAGCGCCCCGAGCTCGACCCGGGCAGCGGACCGGTCAGCCTCCGCGAGGTCTACAGCCTCCGCTGGCTGGAGGACATGCACATGCACGACGACGCCCGCTACTACGTGCAGATGATGCAACGCCGCGTCTTCGACTCCACCGAGATCTTCCTGCGCGACCACAACGTCGACATCGCCGCTTACCGCCAACAGTCCACCGCCATCTACAACTTCGGTGTCATGAACGGCGGCACCATGACCGGCGCCGTGCAGGCCACGCCGTTCTCCGTCAACTCCTCCATGACGAACTGACCCAAGAGCCCGCCAGGAGCCCCCGCATGCCCATCCGCCGCCAGCCCGACCCGGTACCGAACGGCCCCAACTTCGGCATCATCAACACCGGCAACATGACCGGCCCCGCCCAAGCCGCGCCGTTCTCCCAGAACGCCACCCAGACCAACAACATCACCAACGAAGCCGTCGACAATGCCCGCGACAGCATCGACGACCTGCGACGTCGCCTGGAAGAACTGCGCGGCCAGTACCCCGAGTTAGACGGCGCCCTGCGCGACCTCGACATGATCGCCCCACGGCTCGACGCACCCGATCAGGACCCCGGCACTCTGCGCTACATGCTCCAGAACCTCGTCGAACGATGCGGAGGCATCCCCGGCGTCCTCGCCGCAGCGCAGCTCGTCCAGTCCACGGTCACAGCCCTGCTACCCGGGTCTTGAGGCTCCTTCATCACCAGGGTGACGCAGTTCGAACCGACAGCCGTACTGCTGGCGTGCTTCTGAGCAACCGAGGGTTTGCCTCTGCCGGTGAGGGGGCGGTTTGGAGTCGCACATCCGTTCCGTCTTCTGGCGGGCACGAGAATGTGCCTCCGATCGGGGGGATCAGCGACAAGCCGCCTACTAGCGGGGCCTCTGGGCGGGTGTCGTCAGCTGCGGCGGACGACAGTGAGCCGGCCCTCGGCGCTCTTGGGCACGGTGCGGCGGGGCACCGGGGCCGGTGAGGCGAGCGAGGAGGCGAACGCGGCGACCAGGTCGTGGGGAACGCTGGCGCTGAAGGTGGCGCACCACAGGTACGGGGCGCCGAGGACGGGTTCCGCCCACGCCTGCCAGCCCGCCAAATCCGGGCGCGGGTCGGCGTCCTGGATGAGCGGCGGCAGCATCTCCAAGGAAACGGACGAGGAGAGCCCGGGGTCTGTAGCGGTGGTGCTGGGGCGGTCCACGTCGCAGATCCAGCCCCTGGCGGTGAGAGCGGCAAGGACCGTCTCGGGCCCCGCGAGGCCGGTATCGGGCTCTTCGCGGACGTCCAGCGCCACGAGGAGATCAGCGAGCGCCTCGTACGGGACGCCGGTAGTGAAGTACGCATTCCACTCCGCCATCACGGACGTGGCACGGGAGCGGACGCTCAACTGCCAGGCCACCGGCAGCCCGCCCAGCTCGAACGGGTAGGCCGCGAGGACCCACTCGGCGCCGCACATCCCGTCAGGACTGATGTACAGCAGGGTGTGGCGGGCAGTGGGCCACATGCGCCAGCCGAGGCCGACCAGGGCGTCGCCGATCCGCTCGGCGAGCACATCGTCATCGCCGGCCAAGTGGCGCGGGGTGACCCAGTACACCGGGTCCGGCGGTTCGGGGCGGAAGGGATCGCTGGGGTGGTGCGATGGCAGGGGCAGCTCCGTAGGCTCGGGGACAGGTCACTGAAGGTCGTTGACCTGGGGTTTGGAAGGTCGTCCACGTTGACATGCTTGTTCGCAGTGCACCAGTACTTTGGGGATCTTCCCTGTCTGCCTCCGGCGAACTGGCGATCCGACGACGCGGACCACATCCACGCCCCTGAGTCGTCGACCAGATCTCCCTGCTCGGGTGTCCGATCGAAGTCCTGGCAAGTTTGGGCAAGTTCCTGGCTTGAGGGCTCGGTCGGGGGCAAGCTCTGGCACAGAGATCGTTACCGGCTTCGGAGGAGGACATCATGGCCCTGCGTAAGCTCGGCAAGGACCCGGAGAGTCCCAGTGGCGGCTCGCCCACCATCTACCTCGATGAGGAGAAGGACAGCTACCTGGTGCAGGGGTGGAAGGTGGAGGACGCCGAGCGCCTCGGCCAGATGGACATCCCCGGCCACGAGTCGGTGGGGAGATCCCCCGTCGCATGGTGCAGTTCTTCCTGGAGGTGAAGAAGGATGACGAGGACCCCGACGTTTGAGGGGCTCTTCCGCGACTGCCAGAGGACGGCTGTCCATCTGGAGATGCGCGACGCCTACATGAAGTCGGACCCGGCCTTCATCGACTGGGAGGCCGGTGTGGTCCTTGATCCCGCCGAGCGCTGGGCCGACTGGCACGCCATCGTCACGGAGGCGACCTCGCGAGGCGTCGAGGTCCGACGCGCCCGCGTCGTTTCGACGCCGGTCAGCGAGTACATCCGCTTCGAGTACGACGTGACGGACGGACTGAACATCGCTGCCGGGGAAGGCGTGCGGTGGCTCTCGCGGCGCAACGCGACCGACATCGCGCTGCCGGGCAACGACTTCTGGCTGTTCGACTCAAGCCTCGTCCTCGTCAACCACTTCGACGGCGAGGGCGAGAACATGGAGGTCGAACTCACGGAAGACCCGGAGGTGGCGAAGCTCTGCGAATCGGCCTTCGAGGCCGTGTGGAAGCGGGCTACACCGCACGCTCAGTTCGAACTGGCCTGACAGCTCGAACAGCACCCTCGTACCGACATGACATCGCCATCTTCGAGCGTCCAGGAAGCCCGCAAGGCGCTCGGGCAACGCCTCGCCGAAATCCGGAAAGCAGCCGGACTTACCAAGCGAGCACTGGCCCAGGGTCTGGGTTGGCATGAGTCGAAGGCTTCGCGCTTCGAGAGCGGCGCCCGCGCGCCCTCGGAGCGCGACCTTCGTGATTGGTGTTCGGCGTGCGGCGCGGAGAGTGAAGCAGAGGACCTCGTCTCGACTGCCCGCGGAATTGAGGGCATGTATGTCGAGTGGCGCAAGATGGAGCGCCATGGGCTCAAGTGGGCACAGGAGTCCGTGGTTCCCCTCTGGGAGCGCACCGAGCGCTTTCGCATTTACTCGCCCTGGCTCATCCCCGGTCCCGTGCAGACGGCCTCGTACATCACAGCCCTTCTGACCTCCATTCGCGACCGCCGAGGGCTCATCGACGATGTGCCGGCGGCCGTCAAAGTGCGAGTGGAGAAGCAAAAGGTCGTCTACGGGAACCACACGTTCGCCATCCTTCTGGAAGAAAGCGTTCTGCGGTACCGCATCGGTGGCACGGACGTGATGGCGGGCCAACTCGGCTACCTGCTCAGCGTCATGGCACTCCCGTCCGTGAGCATCGGCATCATCCCCCAGGACGCCGACCGTTCGGGCCTGTGGCCCGTCGAGGGATTCTTCCTCTACGACGACGAGTTGGTGAACGTCGAATTGATCTCGGCTCACCTCACTGTCGTCCAGAGCCACGAACTTGCCATGTATGCCAAGACGTTCAGCGAACTGGCCGAACTTGCCGTCTACGGCCCCGCCGCGCGTGAAATCATCACCGCTGCCATCGAATCTCTAGGGTGAATGCCCGGCAAGTTCCGGCACACTCGTGGAGCCCCTTCCAACTCCCTTCCTAGCTTTATAGGCACGGCTGAAAGCGTGCTCCGGAGGGGCCAGTGATGACTGTGGCAAGTACGGGCAAGACATTCGAGACGGCCGAGGACACTGAGGGCGACGACACCCCCATCGACGTAGAGGCGATCTCCTCGCGAACGAATGCCGTCCTTGGCCTGCGAATGGACACCACGACCCGCGCGGAGATGGACAGGCAGTTGCCGGCGACCGCTGGTCAACTGAACCGGCTGCTCCGCGAGGACCTGGGCGCCGACAACGACAGCGAGGTACGGCAACTGCTCCGCGAGGGGAACAAGCTGGTCGACCTCACAAACCGACCGACCCGCGAGACGCCCACCTTCGGGACGTACCTCTACCTCCGCGATGTCGCCCTTCTGACGCAGCGACTGCTGTGGATCTACGCCGAGCGGAACGGGCTGGATGCCCCGTGAGTGTCAGGGACGACCAGATCGTTCGGGAACTCTCCCGCTACCTCCACGAGCACCCCGCCGACAGGATGGCGCTGCTGCCGGTCTACGACGCGGCCCGCGACCATTCGCAGCGCCGCGCCTGCACCCACGGCCAGCGCTGCCCTCTGGTGGTCACGGGAGCCGTCGTCGTAGACGAAGGCAACCGCGTCCTGTGCCTGAGGCACAAGGGAGGCTATGCCCTCTCGGAGGCGGAGCCAGAGGACGTGGACGACTCCCTCAGTGAGGCGGCCCTACGCCTGCTGGCCGAGGAGGTCGGCATCCGGGACGTCTGGACGCAGCCCGGCGCCGAGGGCCCCTTCCTCGTCGACGTGACCCGGCCGGGGCAGCACAGGTACGGCCCCCGCCTCCGGGTCGGCATCCGCTACCTATTCCGGGCCCATTCGGGCGCGGTCCTCCCGTCGATGATCGAGACAGGCGCAGCGGCCTGGGTGCCCCTCACAGCGATAGGCATCCCGTCAGTCCGCAATCGCGTGGAGCAGCACCTGATCGGAAGCCGATGAGCCCCCGAAGCCAACAACTCGCCTACGTAGTAAGCCTCATCGCAATCGGCTGCTCCCTCCTGCTCGGAATCTGGAGGAGCTGATGTACGAGCGCAGGACCAAGGAGGCGCCCTCCATACCGCCTCCGCCTCGCGGAACCATGGGAAGCACCCGGCCGCCGAGCGATGTCCGCATAGGTGACTTCGTCTACCTCGACGGCGTGTACCACCGAGTCCAGGACATGCGGTCGGCCGGCACCGCAGCCCACCGCGTACTGATCTTTGCCGGGCGGGAGCCCTTGATCATGCGAGAAGCCCGGATCACATACCGGCCCATCGACTTCCGCTGAACTGCCCTGTTCGGGCGCCTCACCGTCACCCTCACCTCACTATGCGAGGAGCTTTGGCATGCGCTTTCGCAAGATCCATGGCGCCGGGAACGACTTCGTCCTGCTCTCCGACCTCGGCCCGGACGGCGACAAAGAGTGGCCCAAGGAGGCGGAACGTCTGTGTGCCAGGCGTACCGGCGTAGGTGCGGACGGCCTCGTCATCAGCACGCTCGTCAGTGACCGACCTGCCGTCCTCGAAGTCGCCTGTTTCAACGCCGACGGCTCGATCGCCACCATGTGCGGCAACGCCCTGCGGTGCTCCGCCTGGGCCGCTCACCGCGATCACGGCTTCCAGCAGATGAGTCTTCACATGGCCGGCGTGGTGCATGAAGCGGTCGTGTCCGACGACTCCGTGTGGGTCACGGCCGAGGTGGGTGAAGTCCTCCCTCGACGCTTGCAGGTCGTCATCGACGGCAGGCCGACCTGGTTCGACAGCGCCAACACCGGCACCGAACACGTCGTAGCCATCGTGGACGACGTAGACGTCATCGACACGGCCATGGTCGGGCGCCTCGTCCGCCACCGCGCCGACCTTGCCCCACTGGGGACGAACGTCAACTTCGTCCAGTCCGCCGGCAACCAGGCGCTGAAGATCCGCACCTACGAACGCGGCGTCGAGGCCGAAACCCTGTCGTGCGGAAGCGGGGCAGTCGCAGCCACCGTCGTCGCCACCATGCGCGGACTCGTGGCCCGGCGTGCCGTCACCGTCCACAACCGCGCCGGCGAGCCGCTCACGGTCCGGCCGCACGACGACCGACCGAACCGAACTCACTGGGTCGGCGGCCCGGTCACCAACACCTTCGAAGGGGTACTCGCATGACTCTCTTCATCAACCCCAGCTCGGGCCCGGTGGTTCAGAAGGCCGCTGAGGAGCTCCGTAAATGGGGCCAGAGCCGCCACGACCTCGGCGTCGCCCTCATCTACGGGCCCGTCTCCGCCGAAGACAGGCTCTACCACTCGAAGTGCCCCATCGAACAGCGCTCTGTCACCGCCCTGGCCGAAGCGCTGGAAGAGATCGGCGCCCGCTGGAAGGTGCTGAACCCCTGCGAGCCCGACTTCATCATGGAACTGGTCGGGTACGACGTGGCCCTCTCCAACCTGCACGGCCCGTACGGAGAGGACGGCCGACTGCAGGGCCTGCTCGACTACCTGCGCGTGCCTTACTGCGGCAGTGGAGTCGGGGCATCCGCGGTCGCCGCCGACAAGATCCTCTGCAAGCGAGTGATGCTGACGCTGGGCGTCCCTACGCCCGGCTGGCACGTCTGGTCCGGTGGCCCGATGACCTGGAACGGGCGCCCTGTGATGGTGAAGCCGCCCTTTGGCGGATCCAGCGTGGGCATGAGCCTCGTACGCGATCCGGCGGACCTGCCCGGAGCCCTGGCGGATGCTTCCGGCGATGAGGGGGCGCCCGTACTCGTTGAGGAGTACGTGACCGGTACGCCGATGACTGTGGGGCTGTTGGAGCTGCCGGGCGGCTCGGTTGTCGCCTTCCCGCCGCTGTCCACCGACGCCGCCGAGGCCGACTTCTACGACGCCGACACGAAGCTCGACGTGGACTCCAGGGGCGCCGTGACCGTGCGCGTTGCCGACCTGGCTCCCGACGTGCTGGACAAGATCACCGGAGATGCTCGGACGCTGTGGGACGGGCTAGGGCTGCGCGGTTCAGCGCGTATCGACTTCATCCTGGCCGAGGACGACGAACCGTATGTGCTGGAGGTCAACAGCACCCCGGGGATGTCCCGTGACAGTAACTTCGCGGTGGGGGCAGCGATGGTCGGACTCACGCACACGGACGTCGTGTTGGCGATGCTGCACGAGGCGCTGGCACGCCCGCCATACGATGTCCCCCTGCCCACTCCCGCGTTCTCCAGGACCACACTGACTCGGGAGGCTGCCGTCTCGCCGTAGGAGCCCGCCGCTGTGCCGCGCGTCCACGATGTCCCCATGTGCCGTCAGCTCATCGACCCCGCCGAGTGGGACCTGCACGGCGGTTGGGCGCTCGGGGACAGGATCGAGTGGTCCAATCGGGCGTGCGGCCTGGCCTCGTTGAGAATGATTCTGCTCGCTTACGGGCGAGAGGCACCCACGGTCACGGAACTGCTGAAGCTCGCGGTCAAGCATGAGGTTCTGACCCCGCGTGGAGCACTTCACGCGGGGATCGCGAGCCTGGCGACCGACCTCGGAGTCCCTTCCCTCGCAGAGCCCGTGCCGGTCCAAGACCTTCTCGCCCGACTCGAACGCGCACCGCTGATCGTGTCCGTGACCGAGCGGCTCCCCGACGACGGCCGCTCGGGCGGCCACCTCGTCATCCTTCGCGGCTACGAGGACGGTCCCGACCCAACGATCTTCTTCCGAGACCCCTCGGCCTGGGGTCAGACGCATGACCGGGTTCCCCTCAGCCGACTGTCCCCTTCCTACACCGGGCGCGCGATCACCTTCGCGTCTTTGATCGACAACGGAGAGTCTTGATGACCGAGGCAGACGGCGACACGACCGAGGCCGCAGGCGGCCGGAGGATCGCCGTACTCGGAGAGATGCTGGAGCTGGGCGACGAAGCGGTGGAAGCTCACCGCGAGATCGGGCGCTTCGCAGCCGAGAGCGGGGTAGATCTCGTCGTGGCGGTAGGGGGAGACCTGGCCAAACAGCTCGCTCTCGCGGCCGGTGCGGCGGGTGTCCCCGACATCGCTCTGGTAGGTGACCGCGCCACCGCTGCCGCCTACCTCGACTCCATCCTTCGCCCCGACGACGTGGTTCTCGTGAAGGCGTCACGCGGCGGCCAACTCTGGCAGATCGCCCAGGCCCTCACAGGGCAGCCCGTTACCGGTCTGTAGGCGACCTTCTGCTGGGCGCCCTGCTGGAGCGCGGCGGGGCGGGTACTGAACGCGCATGATGCCGAAGGCCCCGTTCCCTGCTGGCGGGAACGGGGCCGGGTAAGCGTTGGGTCAGAGCGCCGCTGCCGCGCTGTGCAGGTTCTTCGCTGCCAAGGCCAGGCCCTCGGTCTGGGAGTAGGCGGCGTCCTCGTGCTCGATGTTCACGGCCATGTCCGGGTCGATGTCGGCGAGGGCGCGCAGGAACTCGGTCCAGAAGGGGACGTCGTTGCCGAGGCCGACGGCGACGAACTTCCATGCCGGGTTCTCGGGCCAGGCGTTGCACCAGAAGCCGTAACCGGTCGGGACCTTGCCGTCGGCGTCGGCCGGTACGCGCGTGAACGACGTGTCGAGTACGCCGCGGATGTCGGCGCCGGGGCAGAGCGTCGCGTCCTTCGCTGCGGCGTGGAATACCAGCGGGCCCAGCCACTTGATTGAGGCGATGACGTCCATGCCCTGCCACATCAGGTGCGAGGGGTCCATCTCCGCGCCGACGTTCGTCAGGCCGCCCTCGTCGACCAACCGCTTCAAAGTCACCGGCGAGAAGACGAGGTTGTGCGGGTGCATCTCGATGGCGACCTTGACGTCGTTCTCCCGGGCGAGGGCGTCGATCTCCTTCCAGAACTCGACGGCCACGCCCCACTGGTAGTCCAGGACGTCCATGTACACGCCGTCCCACGGGTTCACGACCCAGGAGGGGTACTTGGCGTCCGGGTCGGAGCCCGGCGTGCCGGACATGGTGACCACGTGCTTGACGCCGAGCAGACCGGCGAGGCGGATGGTGCGGCGCAGGTCGTCGGCGTGCTTCGGGCCCACCCCGGGGAGCGGGTTGAGCGGGTTGCCGTTGCAGTTGAGGCCGGTCAGTTCCATCCCGCGGTCGGTGAACGTCGCCAGGTACTCCTCGCGTGCCTTGGCCGACGACAGCAGCAGGTCGACCGGGCAGTGCGGGGAGGGGATGAAGCCGCCGGTGTTGACCTCCACCGAGGTCAGACCGTTCTCCTTGAGGATGTCGAGGGCCTCGGTGAGGGTGCGGTCGTGCAGACAGGCGGTGTAGGCGCCGAGCTTGAGTGCCATGAGTCTTCAGTCTTTCTGTGCGGGAGGTCAGGCGACGGGCGGGACCGCGACGGCGGCACCGCTGGTGCGGGAGGACTCGACGACGGCCTGGATGATCTCCATGGTCCGCAGCGCGTCGGCGAACGTGGCGCAGGCCGGCAGCGGCTCGGCGACGCCCGCGACCTGGTCGAGGAACGCCCGCGCCTGGTAGGTGAAGTTGTCGCCGTTGCTCGCGCCCACACCCGGCGCCTCCATCGGGACACCGCCCGCGAAGTACGGCATCTGCGGGCCGGCGATGATCTGCCGGGCGCCGCGCGTACGGGCCTCGGGCTGCGCGTCGTCGAAGAGGTACTCGGCGGGCCGGTGCTGGTCGAACGCGGCCCGGCCGCCCACGCCGAGGACATCGAAGAAGAGGCCGTTCGGCAGACCGAAGCCGGTGCGCGACACCGAGAAGGTGCCGAGCAGGCCCGACTCGAAGCGGGCGGTGAAGGTCGCGGTGTCCTCGTTCTCGACCTCGCCGAACTCGTCCGAGACGGGAGCCGCGTTGTGCCCGACGACCGCGCCCAGCGGCAGCGGCCGCTTGGTGATCTGCGTCGACAGCGAGGCACCGGACACCGAGGCGATGGGCCCAGCGACGTACTCGGCGACATCGATGACGTGCGAGCCGACGTCCCCTAGCGCACCCGAACCCGGGCCGCCCTTGAACCGCCAGCTCAGCGGCCCGTTCGGGTCGGTCGCATAGTCGCACCAGTACCGGCCGCTGAACAGCGTCAGGTCACCCAGCTCGCCGCCCCGCACATGCTCACGGATCGCCGCGATACCGGGAGCGCGCCGGAACGTGTACCCGACGGCGGTCACCACCTCCGCGCTGCGCTCCAACTCGGCCATTGCACGGGCGTCTTCGAGCGACCCGGCCAGCGGCTTCTCGCACAGCACGTGCTTGCCCGCCGCGACCAGCGCCTCCGCGATCGGCCGGTGCAGCGAGTTGCCGACGACGATGCTGACGGCGTCGATCGTCGGGTCCTCGACCACGGCCTGCCAGCTCGGGAGCGCCTTCTCGAACCCGTAGCGACGGGCGGCGTCCTCGCCGAGTGCGGTGTTGGCATCGGCGATCGCGGCCAGGCGGACCGGCGGCAGGCCGGCGCCGAAGACCGTGTTGACGTTGCGGTATCCGGCCGCGTGGCTGCGGCCGGCCATGCCGGCGCCGATGACCGCGACGGACAGTGGTTTGGCGGAGGTGGTCATGGCGGTGCCCTTTCGAAAATCTCAGAGGAGAGACGAAGTTCTGGAAAGTGGAGGAAGCGTGATCAGGCGGCGAACTGCCGTCGGAAGTGGGACTCGATGGCCTCCATCGAGCGCCCCTTGGTCTCGGGGATGGTGCGGAGGTAGAAGAAGTACGTCGCTACGTTGACCGCGGCGAAGAGCAGGAACGTGGTCCCACCGACCGCGTCGATCAGCGGCGGGAACACCAGCGTGACCACGAAGTTGGCCATCCAGGTGCCGAACACGGCCGTGCCCATCGCGAAGCCCCGCAGGCGCAGCGGGAAGATCTCCGAGAGCATCAGCCAGAACACGGTCGCGATGCAGCCCTGCATGAACAGCAGGAAGGTCAGCATGGACGCGAGCACCAGATAGCTGCGCCCGCTCGACCCCGGCAGGAGCAGGAAGCACAGCGCGATCAGCACCAGCGAGACGGTGACGCCGACCTGCCCGGTCAGCAGCATCGGACGGCGGCCGAACCGGCCCAGCAGCCACATGCCCGTCGACACCGCGATCACCGCGACGACGCCGTTGGCGATGGTGGCCGTGAGGGCGGCCTGGGTGCCCAGGCCGGTGTCCAGCAGGATCGTCGGCGCGAAGTACATGATCGAGTTGACGCCGGTCAGCTGCGACAGAACGGCCAGCCCCAGCCCGACGGTCACGATGCGCCGTGTCCACGGTGTCCGCAGATCCCGCCAGCCGGCCTGCGGCTGGTCGGCGTCGGCCGCGACGCGGCTCTTGATCTCGGCGAACTCCGCGTCCACGACCCGCGCATCACGGATCCGCGCCAGCGTACGGGCCGCCTGGTCGAACCGCCCGCGAGCCGCCAGCCACCGCGGCGACTCCGGCACGAACAGCATCCCGATCCACAGCGCCACGGCCGGAACCGCGGCGATCGCAAGCATCCAGCGCCACACGCCCCCCTCGCCCACGGTCCTGGCGATGACCGCGTTCGAGGTGTAAGCCAGCAACTGCCCGGTCACGATCATCAGCTCGTTCTGCGTCACCAGACGCCCCCGGTGCTCGGCCGGAGCCAACTCGGCGATGAACACGGGCACCGTCGCGGACGCACCGCCCACGGCCAGCCCGAGCAGCACCCGAAACAGCACCATCACTTCGAGGCCCGGCGCGAACGCAGTCCCCAGCGCGCCGACAAAGAACAGCACGGCGAGCCCGAGGATCGTCCGCCTGCGCCCGTGCCGATCGGAGAGCCGCCCGCCGTACAGCGCCCCGAACGCCGCACCGAGCACCAGCGACGACGCGACGACCCCCTCGGTCAGCGGGGTGAGCCCGAGCCCGCCCTTCTCGGGAGAGAGGGACATGAAGGGCAGTGCGCCCGAGATGACGCCGGTGTCGTAGCCGAAGAGGAGTCCGCCAAAGGTGGCGATGACAGTGATGAGGCGCAGTCTGCGGTAGACCTCCGGAGAGGCGTTATCCTTGGCGGTGCTGCTTGGTGTGAGGGCCTGGGGTGTGTCGTCCGTGACGTCCATGGCCACCTCCTACCGATCGATGTGGGGGGACGGGCGCCTCAGCTGGACGTCGGGAAGTTGAACCCGGCGTTGACCTGCTGCTTGGGCTGGGGCCAGCGAGTCGTGACGACCTTGGGGCGGGTGTAGAAGCGGATGCCTTCGGGGCCGTGGATGGGCGAGTCGCCGATGAGGGAGTCCTTCCAGCCGCCGAAGGAGTAGTACGACATCGGGACCGGGACGGGGACGTTGACGCCGATCATGCCGACGTTGATCTTGCGCTGGAAGCGGCGGGCGGCTTCGCCGGAGGCGGTGAACAGGGCGGTGCCGTTGCCGTAGGGGTTGGCGTTGATGAGGTCGATCGCCTGGTCGAGGGAGTCGGCGCGGACGATCGCGAGGACCGGGCCGAACAGTTCCTCCTTGTAGGCGTCCATCTCGGCGGTGACGTGGTCGAGCAGGGACGGACCCGTGAAGAAGCCCTCCTCATGGCCCTCGACCTTGAGTCCACGACCGTCGACGACGACGGTCGCACCCTGGGCGGCGGCACCGCCGACGGCGTTCTCGACACGTTCCTGGGCGGCCTTGGTGACCAGCGGGCCCATCTCGGTGCCGGGCTGGTCGCCGGGGCCGACCTTGACCTCACGGGCCTTGCGCTCGAGTACCTCGACCAGGGCATCGGCGGCGTCCCCGACGGCGACGGCGACGGAGACGGCCATGCAGCGTTCGCCGGCGGAGCCGTAGGCGCCGGCGGTGATGTGATTGGCGGCGAATTCGAGGTCGGCGTCGGGCAGGACGACGGCGTGGTTCTTGGCGCCGCCGAGGGCCTGGACGCGCTTGCCGTGGGCGGTGGCGGTCTCGTGGACGTACTTGGCGATGGGGGTGGAGCCGACGAAGGAGACGGCCCTGATGCCGGGGTGGGTGAGGATGGCGTCGACGGCGGGCTTGCCGCCGTGGACGACGTTGAAGACGCCGTCGGGCAGGCCGGCCTTCTTGTACAGCTCGGCGACGAAGTTGGCGGCGGACGGGTCGCGCTCGCTCGGCTTCAGGATGAAGGTGTTGCCCGTGGCGATGGCGATGGGATGCATCCACAGCGGCACCATCGCCGGGAAGTTGAACGGGGTGATGCCCGCGACCACGCCCAGCGGCTGGCGGAAGTTGTGCACGTCGACGCCGCGGGAGACCTGATCGGAGAAGGATCCCTTGAGCACGTCGCCGAGGCCGCAGGCGAACTCGACGACCTCGCGGCCCCGTGTGATCTCACCGCGGGCGTCGTCGACGGTCTTGCCGTGCTCGGCGGAGATGATCCGGCCCAGCTCCTCCTCGTGCTCCACGAGGAGCTGGCGGAAGGCGAACATCACCTGGGTGCGCTGAGTAAGCGACGACTCCGACCAGGTCTCGAACGCGGCGGAGGCGGCTGCGACGGCGGTGTCCACGTCGGAGGCGCCGCCCAGGACCACCTGGGCCTGCTCGGCGCCGGTGGCCGGGTTGAACACCGGCTGGGTGTCGGCGGCGGAGCCCGGGGCGGGGCTGCCGTTGATCCAGTGCTGGATGGTCTTCACGGTGCGGGTTTCCTTTGTGGGGACGGGGCTTACAGGTAGTGCCGCTGGTTGCGCTTGTTCGCGGCGTACGTCTCGTACGCCGCGCGGGTGGAGTCCAGGGCTGAGGTCTGGCTGACCGGGACGTCCCACCAGCCGTGGCCGGGCGGGTTGGGCCCGTAGAGGTCGGTCTCGACGTGCACGACCGTGGTGCGGGTCGCGGCCTTCGCCTTCTCCATCGCCGAGCGGAACTCCTCGACGCTGGTGGCGTGCAGGACGTCAGCGCCCAGACTGGCGGCATTGGCGGCGAGGTCGACCGGCAGGATGTCGCCGTCGAGCTGGCCCGAATCGCCGTCGCGGAAGCGGTACTTGGTGCCGAAGCGCTGCGAGCCGAGCGATTCCGACAGTGCGCCGATGGAGGCGAAGCCGTGGTTCTGGACGAGGACGATGATGACCTTCAGGCCCTCGGAGACCATGGTGACGATCTCCTGAGCCATCATCAGATACGAGCCGTCACCGACCAGGACCACGACCTCACGCGACGGGTCGGCCATCTTGGCGCCGACGCCCGCGGCGACTTCGTAGCCCATGCAGGAGTAGGCGTACTCGACGTGGTAAGCCTTCGGATCCCGCGCCCGCCACAGCTGCTGCAGGTCGCCGGGCATGGAGCCGGCAGCGTTGATGACGACGGCACGGTCGTCGAGCGCGTCGTTGAGTGCACCGAGGATTTGGGTCTGGGCGGGGAGGTCGCCGGTGTTGCGGTCCGGTGCGAAGCACTCCTCCTCGATCTGCCTGGTACGTGCGATCAGTTCGCGGGTACGAGCCCGGTACTCCGGCTCGACCTCCCAGTCCGTCAGCGCGCCTGCGAGGGCCTGAATGCCGAGGCGGGCGTCGGCCACCAGCGGCTCCGCCGAGTGCTTCACCGCGTCCAGGCGGGCGACGTTGAGGTTGACGAAGGCGACGTCCGGGTTCCCGAAGACTGTGTGGCTGGCGGTGGTGAAGTCGGAGTAGCGGGTGCCGATGCCGAGCACGACATCGGCGTCCTTCGCCAGCTCGTTGGCTGCATACGCGCCGGTCGAGCCGATGCCGCCGACGGCGTAGGGGTGGTTCCAGGGGACCGCCCCCTTGCCGGCGTGGGTGTCGGCGACCGGGACGCCGGTGGCCTCGGCGAAGGCGCGCAGGGCAGTCTCGGCACCGGAGTAGACGACTCCGCCGCCGGCGACGATCAGTGGCTTCTTCGCGCCTCGCAGCAGCGCGGCGGCGCGTTCGACGGCGGCCGGTTCCGGCACCGGGCGGCCCACATGCCACACCCGGCGCCGGAAGAAGTCCACCGGCCAGTCGTATGCCTCGGCCTGCACGTCCTGCGGCAGCGCGAGGGTGACGGCGCCGGTCTCCACCGGGTCGGTCAGCACCCGCATCGCCGCGAGCGCGGCCGGGATGAGCTGCTCGGGGCGCTGGATGCGGTCGAAGTACTTCGATACGGCGCGGAAGGCGTCGTTGACGGTGACGTCCCCGCCGCGGGTGTCCTCCAGCTGCTGCAGGACCGGGTCGGCGGCGCGGGTGGCGAACATGTCGCTGGGGAGCAGTAGCACCGGCAGCCGGTTGGTGGTGGCCAGCGCAGCACCCGTGATCATGTTCGTCGATCCGGGACCCGTCGATGCCGTGCAGGCGAAGGTCGCCAGCCGGTCGCGCATCTTCGCGTACGCCACCGACGCGTGCACCATGCCCTGCTCATTGCGGGCGAGGTAGTAGGGCAGATCGGCCTCTTGGGTCACCGCCGCCTGCAGCAGGGCCTGGCCGATACCGGCCACGTTGCCGTGCCCGAAGATGCCCCACACCCCGGGGATGAGGCGCTGCTCCTGGCCGTCGCGCTCGCTGTACTGGCCGGCCAGGAAGCGGACCAGGGCCTGGGCGGTGGTCAGTCGGACGGTGTTCATCGCTCGTGGGGTCCTTCGAAGGGGAGCCGGTCGTCCACGTCCTGGGAGTCCCAGGTGCCGCGGACCCAGCCGTGGGCGGGGTCGTCGCAGATCAGCCAGGCGCGGTCCTGGCCCGGGCCGGCCATGACGTTGAGGTAGTAGAGGTCGTATCCGGGCGCGGCGATCGACGGGCCGTGCCAGCCGTGCGGGATGAGGACGGTGTCGCCGGAGCGGATCTCGGCGAGCACGTCGATCGGCCGCTCGGGAGTGCCGTAGACACGCTGGTATCCGAAGCCGTTCCCGTCGCCGGAGACCTCGAAGTAGTAGATCTCCTCCAGCTCCGACTCCTCGCCGGGGCGGGCCTCGTCGTGCTTGTGCGGCGGGTACGACGACCAGTTGCCGCCCGGCGTGAGTACCTCGCACACCAACAGCTGCTCGGCCTCGAACGTCCCCGGCAGGCAGTAGTTGTTCACCTGCCGCGAGCACGCCCCGGCGCCGCGCAGCTCTACGGGGACGCCCTCCTTGCGCCCGTACCGAGCCGGTTGACCTCCCTGCTCGGTACGGGCGGAGGGCAGCGCGAACCTCCCACCGGATGCGCTGCTGATCAGGGCCTCCGACTCGCGGGGGAGGTAGGCGAAGTCGGTGACCGAGGCGAACACGCCTGTCCGACCCTCGAGTTCGAAGGACGTGCCGTCCGTGGTGACGGTGCAGGAGCCCGTCAGCGGCAGGACCAGAAACTCGGAGTCATGCGTGGACAGGGCGTGCGCCTCACCCGGCTTCAGGGTCAGGATCCTGAGGCCGGAGTATCCCCAGCCCGCCGACTCCGGCGTGACCAGGAGGTCGTAGGGGCCGTCGGTCCCACTGCCCTTGGGCAGGTAGTACTTGCTGGTCTCGGTCACAGCAGGCTCACCGCCCGGTCCACGGCACCGGCGACATCGCCGTTCGAGGGGTAGAGCAGGGAGCGGCCGACGACCAGGCCCTGCGCGGTGGGCTGCTTGAGCGCCTTGCCCCAGGACACGAAGGCCGCGTCCGGGTCCTTGACCTCGCCGCCCAGCAGCAGGGCGGGCATCGTGGAGGAGGCCAGGACGCGTTCCATGTCCGCCACGACCGGGAGCTTCAGCCACGTGTAGGCGGTGCGCCGGCCCAGGCCCGATGCGATGGTGATGGACTTGATGACCGCGTCGGTGGACAGGTCGTTGCGGATCTTTCCGTCCTGCCAAGCGGAGATGAACGGCTCGACCATCGCGATGAGCCGGCGGTCGTTCAGCTCGTCCACCGCACGGGCGGTGTTCACCAGCGCCGACGGGGTGGCCGCGTCGTCGAGGGCGATGCGGGTGAGCATCTTGCCGCCGTCGAAGCCCATCGCGGCGATCGTGGCGGCGTCGTAGCCGGTGAAGCGGTCGTCGATCTCGAACACCGACCCGGCCAGGCCCGCCCGGTTCATGGAGCCGAAGACGCTCTTGCCGTCCAGGACGCCGAGCAGCAGCAGGTCCTCCAGGATGTCCGCGGTGCCCAGCACACCCGTCACGCCCGGCCGGTCCAGTGCAATGCACAGGCGGTCCAGCAGCCGGGCGCGGTCGGCCATGGCGGTGGGGTCGGAGCCGACGCCGTTGGCGCCGCGCGCGGGGTGGTCGGCGGCGATGATCATCGCCTTGCCGTGCTCGCCAATGAGCGAGGTGGCCTTGATACGGCGTGCGGCCGCGGCCGCTATGGCGCCGGGGTCGTTGACCCGGGCGTCCACGATCCGGCTCACATTGTCGGTCAGCACGTCGTCACGCCTTTCGTTCGGTGGAGGCTTCGGCGGGGGCGAGGGATGCCTCGCGGAGCTTGGCGTTCACCTCGGCCTGAGTGGGCATCGCGTCGGAGCAGGACAGGCGGCCCGCGACGATGGCGCCGGCGGCGTTGGCGAAGGACACGGTCCGGTGGGTGTCCCAGCCGGACAGCAGGCCGTGGCAGAGCGCCCCGCCGAAGGCGTCGCCGGCGCCGAGGCCGTTGACCACATCGACCGGCACCGGCGGGATCTCCGCAGTCGAGCCATCCCGGTCCATCGCCAGGACGCCCTTCGGGCCCCGCTTGACCACGGCCAGCTCCACACCGGCCGCGAGCAGCGCCTTCGCCGCGGCATACGGCTCACGCTCACCGGTGGCGACCTCGCATTCATCGAGATTGCCGACCGCGACGGTCGTATGGCGCAGGGCCTCGGCGTAGAAGGACCGTGCCTCGGCCGGGTCGGCCCAGAACATCGGCCGCCAGTCCAGGTCGAAGACCGTCACGCCCGCCTTGGCGCGATGCGCGAGGGCGGCCAGGGTGGCCGAACGGCTCGGCTCCTCGCTCAGCCCCGTACCCGTGAACCAGAAGATCGCCGCGTCCCGTACCGCGCCCAGATCCAGCTCGTCCGCCTGGATGTCCAGATCGGGAGCCTTCGGCAGGCGGTAGAAGTACAGCGGGAAGTCGTCCGGCGGGAAGATCTCGCAGAACGTCACCGGCGTCGGCGCAATGTCCGACGTACCTACGAATCGGCTGTCGACTCCGTAGCCCTCCAGGGCGGTGCGGACGAAGCCGCCGAACGGGTCCCGGCCCGTCTTGGTGATCACGGCTGCGGAATGCCCGTAGCGGGCGGCGGCGACGGCAACGTTGGTGGGGCTGCCACCGAGGTACTTGCCGAACGAGGTGACATCCGCCAGTCCCACGCCCGTCTGGAGCGGATACACATCCACGCCCACACGGCCGATGGTCAGCACTTCGAACGGCATAACGCTGGTTTCCCTTCGCTCCGGAGACTCCGGGTGGTGGAGTGGGGACTGGGGACTTAAAGCGCTTTAAAAGCGTCCCACAGAGAACGATGCCCCCAGCTCAAATGTCATGTCAATAGGTTGTTACGACGAGATGCCGCCAGTCGCCGACGCACCTCTCAGGACCAGCGCGCCAGGTACTCGGCGATCTTCTCGCGCATGAAGAGGGACGACTCCTTGGCCCGCTCCTCCCAGGCGAAGACGCAGGCAGTGAGGGTGCCGTCGAAGCCGTTCGCGCGCAGCTCGCGGAAGAGCTCGTCGAAGTCGACCTCGCCCTGACCGATGTCCAGGTGCTGGTGGATCCGCGCCGGCGTGCCGGGCGGGTTGAGGATGTACCGGTTGCCGGACGACGCGGTGTGGTCGAAGGCGTCCGCGAGGTGGACGTGGGCGAGCAGGTCGCCCGCGTACTCGATGATCCCGGGGGCGTCGTTGCCGATGTGGAACGTGTGCGGCGCGCAGTACAGGAAGCTGACGTTGGGGTGATTGATGCCCCGGATCAGGTTGACCGCGTCGTAGCCGTTCTCGATGAAGTCGTCCGGGTGGGGCTCCAGCGCGAGCTTGATGCCTTCACGCTCGAACACCGGCAGCAACTCGTCCAGTGACTTCCAGAACTGCGCCTCGCTGCGGTCCGACTCCTCGGGGCGGCCGTTGAACTCGGAGATCATGCTGTCCACACCGAGGTCCGCGCAGATCTGGATGGACCGCTTCCAGTAGCGGACGGCGGCCTGGCGGGCGTCCTCGTCCGGGCCGGACCAGCGGAACAGCGGCAGGAGCGAGGAGATGCCGACGCCCGCCGAGTCCAGGGCCTTGCGGAACTTCCGTACCGTGGCGTCGTCGACGCGCGGGTGCCGGAAGAAGGGGATGAAGTCCTCCCGGGGCGAGAGTTCGATCCACTCATAGCCCAACTCGGCCACCACAGCCGGGAGTTCGAGCAATGGCACGTTGCGGATCATGTACGGGTCGAGGGCGATCTTCATGGGGGAATGCCTTCGGGTCAGTAGGAGAGGGTGGAACGTGCGCCGTCGTCAGCGGGAGCTTTCAGGCGCGGTGGCCACGGGTGCGGTGAGGTCTTCCTCTTCCGGAAGCTCTTCGACGTCCACACCACGCACCTGGCTCAACTCGTGCTTGAGAGCGGCGAGTTCGGTGCCGCCCGCCATGTGGTTGGTCAGCTCTTCGAGGCTGATCCGGCTGCGCTCGGCGGAGAGTTCGAGGGTGCCGAGGCGCAGCACGCTGAAGTGGTCGCCGACCATGTAGGCGTGGTGGGGGTTGTGGGTGATGAAGATGACGCCGAGGCCGCGGTCGCGGGCGGCGGCGATGTACTTCAGGACCACGCCGGACTGCTTGACGCCGAGGGCGGCGGTGGGCTCGTCCAGGATGAGGACGCGGGCGCCGAAGTACACGGCGCGGGCGATCGCCACGCACTGGCGCTGGCCGCCGGAGAGCGTGCCGATGGGCTGCTCGAGGTCATCGAGGATGATGCCCATGTTGCGCAGCTCTTCGTCGGCCGTCTTCTTCATCCGCTCGATGTCGAGGCGGCGGACGGGCCAGGGGCCCTTGGTCATCTCGGAGCCGAGGAAGAAGTTCCGCCAGACCGGCATCAGCGGGACCACGGCGAGGTCCTGGTAGACGGTGGCGATGCCCTTGTCGAGGGCCTCGCGCGGGGTGGAGAAGCGTACCGGCTCGCCGTCGACGAGGAACTGGCCCTCGGTGTGCTGGTGCAGCCCCGAGATGATCTTGATGAGGGTCGACTTGCCGGCGCCGTTGTCGCCGAGCACGCAGGTCACCTGGCCCGGGTGCACGGCGAGGCTAACACCGTGCAGGGCGCGGATGTTGCCGTAGGACTTGCCGGCGTTGCGCAGTTCGACGACGGCGCTGCCGTCGTTCCGTGCGGTGTCCTGGAGGACGGCGCCGTGGGTGCCGGTTCCTTGGGTGGTCGTCATGGGGGTCACCTCCGGGCCGCCGTGCGGCTGACCCACAGATTGATGAGGGTGGCGCCGAGGAGCATCACGCCGAGGAATGCCTTGAACCAGTCCGGGTTCCAGCCGGCGTAGACGATGCCCTGCTGGACCATGCCGAACATGAAGGCGCCGAAGACCGGGCCGATCGCCGAACCGGAGCCGCCGGTGAGCAGACAGCCGCCGATCACCGCTGCGGCGATGTAGATCAGCTCCTGGCCCACGCCCTCACCCGACTGGACGGTGTTGAAGGCGAACAGCTGGTGCATGCCGACGAACCAGGCGCCGAAGCCGACCAGCATGAACAGGGAGATCTTGGTGAAGGTCACCGGTACGCCCACCGCGCGGGCGGACTGCTGGTTGCCGCCGACCGCGAAGATCCAGTTGCCGTACTTGGTGCGGAGCAGCACCCAGGTGGCGATGGCCGCGAAGACCAGCCACCACACCACCGTGATCTTGACGTTGACCCCGCCGACGTCGAAGGAGGAGGCGAACAGGGCCTTGGCCTGGTCGAAGCCGTCCATGGTGCTGATGTCGTCGGTGGCGACGTTCCCGGTGACCAGCTTGGTCACCGCGAGGTTCACACCCTGGAGGATCAGGAAGCTCCCCAGCGTGATCAGGAAGCTCGGCAGACCGGTCTTGACCAGCATCCAGCCGTTGAACAGCCCCACCGCCAGCGACACCGCGAGGGCGACGATCACGCCGACCCACACGTTCATGCTCAGTTGGTAGGCCGTCATGCTGGCGGTCAGGGCCGAGGTGATCACCGCGACACCGGCCGACAGGTCGAACTCGCCGCCGATCATCAGCAGCGCGACCGGCAGGGCCATGATCCCGATGGTCGAGGACTGGTAGAGGACGTTGGCCATCGAGCTGCCGTCCCGTACCGGGGGCGCCGCGACCAGGAAGAACACGAACACCGCGACGGCGCCGAGGAAGACACCGATCTCGGGACGGGCGAGCAGCCGAAGCGCCAGAGGCCGCTGCTGGGTCCGCCCGTCGGTCTCCTTGCCGGGGCCGGAGGCCGGCGGTGTGGTCACCGCCGGCGCAGCCTGTTGGGCCATGCTCATCACCGGGTGCCCTTCGCGGCGAACGTGCCGATGGCGTCGACGTTGGACTTGTCCACGAAGGCCGGACCGGTCAGGATCGGCGCCTCACCGCCGCCGCTGTAGTTGCCGTTGTTCTTGTAGAGCCACAGGGAGTCGACGGCGAGGTAGCCCTGGAGGTAGGGCTGCTGGTCGACGGCGAACTCGATGGAGCCGTCCTTGATGGCCGCGATGAGCTCCTTGTTCAGGTCGAAGGTGGCGATCTTCGCCTTGCTGCCCGTCTCGTCCACCGACTGCGCGGCGGTCAGCGCGATCGGGGCGGCGAGCGTCACGACCTGGCCGATGGAGGAGTCCTGCTTGAGCTTGGCGGTGATCGTGGACTTCACCGACGGCATGTCGGCGCCGTTGACGTAGAGCTTGTCGGTCTTTCCCTTGAAGCCTTTCTCCACGCCGGCGCAGCGCTGCTCCAGGTTGACCGCGCCCTGGACCTGGACCACGCACAGGGCGTGCTTGGCGCCGGTGGAGTTGAGCTTGGTGCCCAGCGCCTCGCCGGAGACGGCCTCGTCCTGGCCGAAGAAGGACAGCAGGCCCTGCTTCTGCCAGTCGGGCATGCCCGCGTTGAAGCCGACGACCGGGATGCCGGCCTTGACGGCCTTGGCGACGACGTCCTTCATGGCGTCCGGCTTGGCGAGGGTGACGGCGATGCCGTCGACCTTCTGGTCGATCGCGTTCTGCACCAGGGCCGCCTGATCGGCAGCGGCATCGTCGCTGGAGTAGATCAGCTTGACGTTGTCCTTGGCCGCGGCGACCTCGGCACCCTTGCGGATGGTGTCCCAGAAGGTGTCGCCGGCGGGCGCGTGGGCGACCATCGCGATCGTCATACGGGGCGTGGTGGCCCTGCCCGCGGACACGCCGCTGTCGGCGTCCTCCGCCTTCTTTCCACCGGAGCTGCTGGAACAGCCGGCGAGGACCAGCGTGGCCGCGGCGGCCACGGCCACAGCGGGGGCGAGTCTGCGGGAGCGGGAATGGGGGCGGGGGCGGAATGTGCTGTTCATCGTCGGTGCACCTCACTGTGCGACGGAGGGGAGGCAGGACAGGCAGAGGGGGGAGGAAGTGGGGGAGGGATGCCGACGGCCGTGGGTGGGCCGGGCGGTGGGTGCGATGCCTCCCTCGGGGTGATGACGGGATGACTCGCTCGAACCAACTTGGTTGGAACAACAGGACAAATTAAAGCGCTTTAAGTCCTGGTACTATCGGCTCGTTTCGTGAGCGTGTCAAGGGTGTTGCGCGAGGAGATTTGCCGCAGGGAGGCACACGTGAGTGAGGTCGGGGCCGCAGGTCACCGGAACGGCGCCAACAAGCGTCCCCGGCTGGAGGACGTGGCTGCCCGCGTGGGCCTGTCCACCGCGTCCGTGTCCCTGGTGCTGCGCGGTGTTCCCGGCCCCAGCGAGCGCACCCGGCAGCGGGTCCTGAAGGCGGCCGCCGACCTCGGCTACCAGGTGGACCGCACCGCCAGCATGCTCGCCAGCAGGCGCACCCGGCTGCTCGGCGTCATGGTCGACATCCACAGCCCCTTCCACGCCGAACTGGTCGAGCACCTGCACACGGCCGCCGAGGAGGTCGGCTACGACCTCGTCCTCAGCACCCAGACCCGCACCCGCGACGAGCACACCGCTGTCGAGACACTGCTCGCCTTCCGCAGCGAGGCCCTGATCCTCCTCGGCCCGACCGCCCCCGCGGACACGCTCGCCGCGCTCGACGGCAAGGCTCCCGTCATCGCCGTCGGCCGCCGGATCCCCGACGCCGGGCTGGACGTCGTCCGCACCGCGGACGACGACGGAGTCGGCCAGATAGTCGACCACCTGGCCGGACTCGGTCACCGGTCGATCGCCTACGTGGACGGCGGCAAGGGGGTGATCGCCACGGACCGGCGCCGCGGGTACCGCACCGCCATGCGCCGCCACGGCCTGGACGCGCACATCCGCATCCTGCACGGAGACAACACCGAGGCGGCCGGCGAACGAGCCGCCCGCCACCTCCTCGACTCCGGCGACCTGCCCACCGCCGTGGTCGCCTTCAACGACCAGTGCGCCATCGGCGTGCTGACCGCCCTGTCCCGGGCCGGCGTCGCCGTACCGGGCGAGGTGTCCGTGGCCGGCTACGACGACGACACCCTCTCCCGGCTCAGCTGTTTCAACCTGACCACCGTGAGCCAGAACGCGCGGGAGCAGGCGCGGCATGCGGTGGCCGCCGCCGTCGAACGCCTCGACCAGGACCGCACCGAACCAAGGGAGGTCGTTCTCCCGCCACGCCTCGTGGTACGGGGAAGCACCATCGAGTCCGCCTGACCTGCTGTCTGCGTCGAACCCAGTGGCCGGCACCCACAGCCGCGGCGCCTCGCTGCCCGTGGGAGCCAGGTAGTCGCGTCCCCGGCGGCGAAGTCGACGGCCGGCACACAAACGATCAGGCACTCCCGGCGAAGGCCGTTTCGGCTCCGGTGTGCGTGTCGGTGGCCCAAGCCGTGCACGGCGTCCTGCTCGCGGCTGCCCGGGACTATGCGGCGGACGTGGCCGCAGGAGAGTTCCCAGGGTCGGAGCACACCTTCCAGTAGTGGTTCGCGGAACCGACGGGCCTCACGTCGGTTCCGCGGCTGCTTCCGTTCCCGTCGGTGCTGTCGCAGGCCAGTCACGGGGGAACGGCACTCGCAGGGTTGCCGCCGCGACTGGCGTGTGCGCGGAGCTCGCGTACAGTCGCCCGTCGCGTAGAACGATGGCGCCGCTGCGCAGCATCGTGTCGACCAGTTCGGCGGCGAGCGCCTCCGATGTCCTGCCCAGGAGCCGCGCCGCGTCCGTCAGCCAGGCCCGGGCGTGCAGGTAGGGCTCGACCGTGTCCGCAGGAATGCCGTCACGGATCATCAGGGCGAAGGCGAAGATCCGGCGTGCGCCGTACCAGACCGCACCGGCCGGATCGTCGACGAGGCGCTGGGCGCGGCGGATCGCGGCGGCGAACGCGGCGCTGGGGTCGGCGGGAAGCGGCCCGTGGGCGGGCAGCAGCAAGCGGGGTCGGAGGTCGGCCAGTTGGTGCAGGGAGGCGAGTGCGGTGGTGGCGGCGTCGGGGCCGTCGAGGGCGAGGTTGACCCATCCGACGTCGTAGTCCGACAGGGCGTCGCCGACCACCAGCAGCCGCTCCTCGGGCTGCCACAACGACAGATGGCCGGGGGTGTGCCCAGGTGTGTGTACGACCGTCCAGTCGGCGTCGCCGAGTCGGAGGACCTGCTCGTCATGGAGTGGTTCGTCGACGGTGTAGGGGCTGACCGGTTGGTCGAGGTACTCCGCCAGGCAGCAGCCCGGGTCGCGGCGGGCAACGGCCTGGGCGTCCGGTGCGCTTGCCGCGATGCCGGCGCCCATGGACTGCAGCAGCCCGTTGCCCCCGACGTGGTCGGAATGCCAGTGGGTGTTCACCACGAGTGCGACGCGCCCCGTGTGCGCGCGGGCCCATGCGGCGGTCTCCTGCGCATGGCCGACGAAACCGCTGTCCACCAGGGCCGGTTGACGCCCGTGCAGCAGGAGCAGGTTGGCGTCGGGAAAGGGCCTGCTCTGCCAGATCACCCAGGCCGGGAGCTGCTTGCCGCCATCATCCATGAACAACATCCTTGTCGACGCAGGCAGTTGACGGGCTCACCACTCCGCGGGGCGGCCCTTGAGCTGCTGCCAGTAACGCCGGTGGGCGTGCCGGGCCTGGTCGCTCGTCATGCCGGCGGGAAGCTCCTTGTCCAGCGGGTCGGCGAGTTCGGCGATGTCGCGCAGGGTGGCGGCCTGGCAGGCCCGCTTGGTGAACGCGTACTGCTCGATGCAGTCCTCGGGCGTCTGTTCGGCGACGGCGACGGCCCGGTCCAGCAGTTCCTCGGCCGGCCCCAGCTCGTGCACCATGCCCAGGGTGTGGGCCTGGGCCGGGGTGAAGATCTCCCCGAGCAGGCATACGCGGGATGCGACCGGTTCGCCCCAGGCGTGGGCGAGCATCCGGACGTACACCGCGGGCATCGGGATGCCGATCGGCACCTCGTTCAGGCCGAAGCGTGCCCCCGCGGCGACGGCGACGCGGTAGTCACACACGGCGGCGGTATCAGTCCTCCGGCGAAGGCGTGTCCGTTGACCGCGGCGACGGTCGGGCGGGGGTAGGTGAACAGCCGCATGTTCGTGGCCCGGTAGTCCTGGAACCAGGACGCGACGGCCTCCGGGTCGCCCGCGATGAGCGGGAAGTGCTCGCCCAGGTCGAGGCCGGCGGAGAAGCGGGAGCCGGTGCCGGTCAGGACGACTGGGGAGTCGGCGTGGTCGCGTTCGAGCCGGTCGAAGGCGTCGTGCAGGTCGGCGAAGAAGGCACGGTTCTGCGCGTTGACCGGGTTGGTCGTCATGGTCACGACGGCGACGCGGCCGCGCCGCTCGATCGTCCAACTCATGCTCGTTCCTCCAGACGGACGGGTACGGGAGTGCCGTCGGCCCGGGCCTCCAGGGCGCGCAGAACGGCCACCATGTCCTCGCCGCCGTGGCCCTGTTCGACGGTCTCGCCGTAGAGGGTGTGGCAGACGTCGAGGAGCGGGGAGGCCAGGTCGGCCTTGCGGGCGGCCTCCGCGATCAGGCGGTTGTTCTTGAGGACGTCCGCGGCGGCTGCCTGGACGGTGAAGTCGCGGGTCAGCAGCTTGGACCCCTTGACGCGGGAGACGGCGCTGGCCATGGGGCCCGCGTCCAGGACGTCCCGGAGCAGGCGCTGGTCCAGTCCGTGCCGGTCGGCGAAGTGGAACGCCTCGGTCAGCCCGGTCACCATCGTGATCAGGAACAGGTTCACCGAGAACTTCATCAGCAGCGCGCCCGGCACCGCGCCGCAGTCGAACGTCTCTCGGCACATGGGGGCCAGCAAGGGCCGTACGGCTTCCACGGCATCGTCGTCACCAGCCAGCATGCCCACCAGCTCGCCCTGCTCGGCCGGGACGCGGGATCCGGAGACTGGGGACTCGACATAGCGCCCGCCCGCAGCCCGGATGTCGTCCTGCAGGTTGCCCGAGTACTCGGCTGAAGTCGTACCCATGTGAACGACGGTGTGCCCGGTGACGCGTGCGGCGAAGTCCCGGGTGCCGCGCCTCAGGACCACGTCGATCGCGGCCTCGTCGGCCAGCATGAGGATCACGGTCTCGGTCCGGTCGAAGACCTCGGCGGCGCTCGCCGCGACCTCGGCCCCGGCGGCGCGCAGGGGTTCGCACCGGCCGGGGGTGCGGTTCCACACGACCAGCGGCGTCCCGGCACGGGCGAGGTTGAGGGCCATGGGCTGCCCCATGACTCCGAGGCCGACGAAACCGACGTACACGATGCACCGCCTTTTCCGGTTCACGCGGAGAGCGAGCCGTCGCCGCCATCACCACTGACTATGACAGCGGTCATAGTAGCCGGCTCTATGACGGTGGTCATAGGGTGGGTTCCGGAACAGCCGGGACATGGTCGGTGGAGGTCGAAAATGGCGGTGGTCGAACGGGGGCCGCGCGAGCGGATGGTCTTCAGCGCGGCCCAGCTGATCCGGCGAGACGGGGTCGCCTCCACCGGTATGCGGGAGGTGGCGGCCCACGCCGACGCGCCGCGCGGTTCGCTCCAGCACTACTTTCCAGGCGGCAAGGAGCAGCTGGTCAACGAGGCTGTGGGCTGGGCGGGCCGGTACGCGGGCAACCGTGTCGCCCGCTTCCTGGCCGCGCTGCCCGAGCCGACGCCCAGCGGGCTGTTCGCCGAAATGGTGCGCCAGTGGACCGACGAGTACCAGAGCGCCGGCTTCGCGGGCGGCTGTCCCGTGGCCGCCGCCACGGTGGACTGCGCGGAGTCCACCGCGTCCACGCGGGAGGCCGCGGCCGCCGCGTTCGCCGCCTGGACCGGACCGGTGGCCGGGGCCCTGGCGGACATGGGGGTGCCCGAGGAGCGGGCCGGTGGGCTGGCCACACTCATGATCAGCGCCCTGGAGGGGGCGATCCTCATGTCCCGGGCCGAGCGGGACGTACGCCCGCTGACGACCGTGGCCCGGGAACTCACTCCCCTCCTCGACGCGGCGGTGAGTGGTGAATGGTGAATAGGACGGCTGACCGGTCGTCCTACTGAAGCGTGGCCATGAACTTCCCGAGCCGGGCGATGCCCTCGCGGAGCTCGTCGGCCGACGCCGCGTACGACAGCCGTACGTGGCTGTCCGCCGTGTGGATGCCGAAGTCCCTACCCGGGGTAAGGGCGACGTGGGCCTCCTGGAGCGCCCGTTCGCAGAACTGCCACGAGGTGAGTCCGGTGCCGCTGACGTCGAAGTAGATGTAGAAGGCGCCGTCGGGCGGTACGGGGACCGGCAATCCGATGCGTGCCAGGCCGTCGAGGACCAGCGCGCGCCGCTCGGCGAACTCGGCGCGGCGGGCCTCGCAGACGGCGAGGGAGTCGGCGGTGAAGCAGGACAGGGCGGCGTGCTGGGCGGGAGCGGGCGCGCACAGGAAGTAGTTCTGCGCCAGGCGTTCCATCGCCGGTACGAGCGTCTCCGGCACGATGCACCAGCCCAGGCGCCAGCCGGTCATGCCGAAGTACTTCGAGAAGCTGTTGATGACGACGGCGTCGGGGTCGTACGACAGCGCGCTGCGCGGAGGCCGGTCTTGGGCGTCGTGGTCGCCGAGGTTGAGGTAGATCTCGTCGACGATGCGCCACGCGTCGCGCTCGCGTGCAAGGTCGCAGATCGCCGCGAGTTCGTCGGCCGGGACCGAGGTGCCCGTCGGGTTCGAGGGGGTGGCGATCATGATCCCGCGGGTGCGGTTCGTCCAGTGTGAGCGAACCGATCGAGCATCCAGCTGGAATCGGGTTTCGGCGGTGGTGGGGACGAGTGTGACCTGGGCGCCGAAGCTCTCGGCGATCTGCCGGTTGCAGGGGTAGGAGGGGTCTGCGATGAGCACCTCGTCGCCGGGATCGACGAGCGCGGCGGTGGCCAGCACCAGCGCGGCCGAGGCCCCTGCCGTCACGACGACCCGTGCCGGGTCGATCTCCACGCCGTGTTGATCGTCGTAGAAGCGTGCGATCGCCTGTCGTAGCGCGGGTAGTCCGAGGGCCGCGGTGTAGGGCATGGGCCGTCCGTCCATGGCCTCGCGCATCGCGTTCCGTACGGCCGGGGGCGCGCCGAAGTCCGGTTCGCCGATGCTGAGTTTGACGACGTGATGCCCTTGGGCCTCCAGGGCGGCGGCCTGCCTGCCGAACTCCATGGCGTAGAACGGGGCGACGGCCTGGGCGCGTTGCGAGATCCGTATGTGGCTCATGGTGTTGCTCATGCCGTGACCTCCGGCTCGATGGCGGACAGAAGGGCCAGGACGAACCGGTTGGCCGGAACGTCGATGCCGTGCCGTTCGGCGGCGCGCGCCACGGCACCGGTGAGGGCGTCGTGTTCGAGCGGGCGGCCGGCGAGCCGGTCTTCCCGCATCGAAGTGGTGCTGCCCTCGGGGACGTGCTGGAGCCAGTGCATCGCGCGGTCGATGTGCTCGTCCGTGAGCACCGCGCCGTCGGCCCGGCCGACTTCGACGGCCTCGGCCATGATGCGCCGGCCGATGCGCTCGATCTCGGGATCGCGCATGACCTCGGCGCGACGGCCGGTGAGGGCGGTGAGCGGGTTCGCGGTGATGTTGGTGAGCAGCTTGGCCCATGCGACAGTCGTGAAGTCGGCCTCGGTGGAGGTGCGTATCCCGCCGGCGTTCAGCTCCGCTGCGAGGGCGACACCGTCCGCGTCGTCGGGCACGGCGACGTCGTGCGTGCCCACCCGCCTGAGGATCGCGTGACCTGGTTGCGTGCGCTCGACGTTGAGGTACACGACGCTCGGAACGATCCGAGCCGGGCCGACGTACGGGAGGACACGCTCGCGGTGTTCGACGCCGTTCTGCGCGACGAGCACCGTCACCTCGGGGCGCGCGAGCGCACGCAGCCAGTCCGCGGCCGTCGGCGTGTGGTGGGCCTTCACGGCGACGACCGCGGTGGTGTGCTCCGCGATGGCGGCCGGGTCGGTGACGTGCCGGACGGGCCGGCTTTGCGGTACGCCGTCCTCGGTGATCTCGATGTGGTCGATGGGCGTGCGTCCGCCGCAGACCGTGATCGGTCGGCCGGTGCGGGCCAGCGCGGAGGCCAAAGAGAGGCCAATCGCACCCGCACCGATGACCGCTACGGGTCCCGTGCTCGCGAGTTGGTTCATGACGTCTTCCTGGGGGTGGCGGTCAGGGAGCGCTTGTGCAGGCAGCAGACGGGAATCACCGTCCGGTGACGGAAAGGGTCCCGGATCACCGGGATCGCCGGGATCAGCGGGAGCAGGTCGGGAACTCATCAGCGGCTCTCTCCCGCTGCAACCCTGATGGGGGCAAAGTTTATGCGCCAGGCCATGGAAAGTGTTGTCGTCTTGACCCCCGAAACGGCCCTCAAGAGCAAGAAACGTCGCTCTGGCGTGCCTCACAGGGAAAATATTGCGGAAGTTCGCCAAGGGCACGAACTTCGCCGAGATCAGCCGGATCACGGCAAACCCGTACTTCAACTACGAGGCGATACCAGCCGAGCAGAACCGCGACGACGCCAACTGCTGCCACTGGAACGGTCCGAGCTGGCCGTACCAGACCAGCCAGATCCTCACCGGCCTGGCGAACCTGCTCCAGGACTACCCCGCGCAGAACTTCGTCACCAAGGCCGACTACCAGACGATGCTGGCCCACTCCGGATAGGAGTTTGCCTTGCCCAGGTCGGTCAGGTGGGGGACTCTCCGCCCTCGCAGGCGTGGTGACCGTCGCGGTCACCCTGTTGGGCGCCGGTAGCGCGAGACGTCGACCTTGCATTGTCGGCGCAGCAGCACCCGGGGGTCCGGAAACGAGGGCGGCCAGGACAGTCACCCTCATCACCGGAGACCCGTCGCGCGATGAACCTCGGCGGGGCCGGGACAGCACAACCGCCCCAGCCCTGACATGACTGCACCCGCAACTCGTTTCACCGAGCCCTTCAACGGACATGCGCCCAACGGCGCTTGCCACGGAAATGACAACGCCGACGAACGCCCCGTTGCAGGCTCGTGCCCAATCCGTGCCCGTAAGGACGGACAGCCACGGTCAACAGCGGTGCAGTCAGTCCGCTCCATCCACCCGCCGCACCGACATCCCCGCAGGTCAGCGGCCATGCGTCCCGCTGAGCGCCGTCGCTTCCCAAGCTGAGAGCGCGAGTTCGATTCTCGTCACCCGCTCCAGAGAGAGACCGCAGGTCAGTGGCCTGGGGTTTGTTTGTTGCCCAAGTCCCTTGTGACAGCCAGGGCTTCGCTATAGGAATGTGGCCGACTGCAGGGCATGCCGCAGGCAGAGCAACAGACGATCGAGGAAGCCGGGCACATCCCTCAGATCAGCCATCCGCAGGTGGACGTGGCGGCGCTGACCAGGTTCGTGCAGGGAGCCTGACCCGGCCGGGCGCACCGCACGGCCCCTATCCGGGGAGGATGTCCCCCGTCTCCTGGGCGCGTGCCAGGAAGCGGTAGTGCTCGCTGCTGCGTAGCAGTTCGCTGTGGGTGCCGGTGGCGACGACCCGGCCGCCGTCCAGGACCACGACGAGGTCGGCGGCGCGGATCGTCGAGTACCGGTGGGCGATGACCAGCAGGGCGCACTCGTGGGTGATGCGTCGGATCGAGCGGCGCAGGGCGGCCTCGTTGAGCGCGTCGAGGTGGGCCGTCGGCTCGTCGAGGAGCAGCAGGGCCGGCCGGGTGAGCAGTGCGCGGGCGAGGGCGACGCGCTGGCGCTCGCCGCCGGACAGGGCCATGCCGTGTTCCCCGGCTGGCGTGTGCAGTCCGTACGGCGACCGGGCGACCACTTCGGAGAGCTGGGCCAGCTCTATCACCCGGTCCAGTTCTGCGAGGTCCGCGCCGGGGGCAGCGTACAGCAGGTTCTCGCGCAGTGTGCCGTACAGCACCGGCGCGTGCTGCTCCACGAGGCCGATCCGTGCGCGGTGTTCGGCCGGGCTCAGGGTGCGGATGTCCCGGCCCTCGAACAGGACGCGGCCCGCGTCAGGGTCGTAGAAGCGCTCCGCCAGCGCGAAGACGGTGGACTTGCCGGCGCCGGAGCTGCCGATCAGGGCGACGTGGCCGCGTCGCGGAACTGTGAAGGAGACTCCTCGGAGCACCGGGCGGCCCGGCTCGTAGTGGAACCGGACGTCCTGGAATTCCAGTACGGGAACTGCGGGGACCACGGGGGCATCGTGTGCCGGCGTCGCGGGCCGGCGCTCGGGTTCGGGTCCCGTTTCACCCGGCAGGTCGAGCACCTCGCTGATGCGTCGCAGCGCGCCCAGGCCCTGCCGCATGGTGCTCAGCGCTTGGAAGACCGCGGCGACCGGGGACATCAGATAGAGCATGTAGAGGAGGAACGCGGCGAGGTCGGCGACCGAGCCGTCCCGGCCGGCGACCCGAATGCCGCCGATCAGCAGCACCAGCAGGAACGACCCGTTGATGGTGAGGGTGATCGCCGGGGCCACCACCGCGTCCAGGGCGCCGACCCGCACGCTCTGGCCGTACGCCGACCGGGCCCGGGCCCCTATCCGCAGGGTCTCGCGTTCCTCGGCGCGGCTGGCGCGCACGGTACGGATGGCGCTCAGCGCTCGTTCCAGTTCGGCGGTCATCGCCCCGGTGGCCTGCTGTGCGTGGAGCGAGGCCCGCTCGATCCCGCGCAGCACCGACGTCACCGCCACCGAGCCGAGTGCGATCACGGCCAGCACGATCAGGAACAGCACCCAGTCGAGCCACACCATCAGGACCACGACGCCGACGAGCCCGACGCTGCCGGTGACCGCGTCCGTGAAACCCTCGGAGACCAGCAGCCGCAGCGCGGTGCTGTCGGCGGCAGTCCTGGCGATGAGGTCGCCGGTGCGCCGGCGGTCGTACGTGCGCATGGGCAGCCGGAGCAGGTGGGCGATGAGGTCGAGGCGCAGGCCCAGTACGACTCCTTCTCCGGTGCGGGTGAGCACGTATCGGGCCACCGCCTGTACGACGGCCTGCGCGAGGAAGAGCACGACCAGCAGGCCGATGGCACCGCCCGTCGCGGTGCCCGCACTCGCCGCCTCGATGACCCGTTTGACCACCAGGGGCTGGGCCAGGGCGAACGCGGACCCGGCCACGGCCAGCGCCGCGGCCAGGGAGATGCTGCGGCCCTGGCCGCGCAGGACGCGCCGGACCTCCTGCGGGCCCGTGCGCCTCATCGGGTGCTCCCCCGGACACCCGGACCCCCCGCCTCCACTCTCGGTACCTCCTCGGAACCGACGCGCTGCAGCTCTGCGAAGCCGGCCTTGAGTCCCTGGATGTCGCCCAGCACTTCGTCGTACAACTCCGCCCAGGCATGGAAGGCGAAGCGTCCGCCGATCGACGAGCGCTGCCGGGCCACGACGACCTCGGCCGGCAGTCCGAGCGTGGTGAGGTAGGTGACGAGCGCGTAGGAGCGGGGCAGGCACAGCGCGTCGGGGTCGGCCAGCCGCAGCCAGGTGAGACAGGGCAGCACCTCGCGGCGGGCGAGCCGGACCGCCTCCGCCGGCTCCCACCGGGCCTGGATCGCGGGCCGCAGGGTGCGCAGATACCGCTGGGCGTCCGGCCAGCCGCGCCGCCGGAGCAGGCGCGCGGCGCGGACGGTGCGGGCGGCGGCGAGCAGCCGTGCCCGCCGGGGCGGGTGGGGTGGCGGGGGTCCGGGGTCGTGGAGCAGGAACTCCCAGTCGGCGGTGGGGGCGTTCATGGCGCCGCGGTGGAATCGGTGCCGGGCTCGGCGAGGTGGTTCTCGGTGAGCCGGCCGGTGAGCGTGGCGAGGCCGTCGCGGAGCATGGCGTCGGTGGCATCGATGCGCTCACCGAGATGTCGTACGGCCTCCTCTGTGGTGTCGTACCGGAGCGCGGCTTGCAGCATGAGGGTGGCTACGGGGTTCAGCTCGTAGTAGGCGCCCTCCGCGCCGTCGAGCAGCACGCCGGTGCCGTCGGCGGGATCGAAGGCGGTCTGTTCGGTGAGCCGGAGCAGCGGCATGGCGGTCACCTCCGGTCGTCCGCCGCCGTCGGCATACGGGGGCGGCGGCCCAGTCGTGCTTCGAGGTCGCGCAGGAAGAGCTCGACCATGGCGGAACAGAGCAAATTCTCGGCGTTGCGGCGCAGCGCCCCCGGGTCCGTGAGCACCTCGTCGAGGCGCCGCGGGTCGACGACGCCCAGCTCGGTCAGCCGGGCGTCGGGGGCGCCGAGGATCCGGGCGAGCGCCTCCGGGTGGCGCAGGCACCAGGTCTCGTCGGGCGAGCCGAGCCAGGTCCGCCCGTAGTGGCGCCAGATGTCGGGGGGCAGCCGGTGCGCGGCGGCGAGCCGCAGGACGGGCTTGTCGATGGTGCGCCCCGCGTGGGGGATCAGGCGGTAGACGTCGGGCAGCCTGGCCGCGAGGCGGCGCAGCGGTCGGCCGCCGAGGGGTTTGGCGAGGTGGATGCCGCGCGGGCGCCACAGGGCGAGGTTCAGGGTGTGTTCCTGGGGTGCGAAGTCCAGGTCGTACGGTTCGGGGGCCGCGTCGGGCACCGGGACGAGGAAGTCGCTGCCGAGTTCGACCTCGGCGAGCGCCTCGGGGTCGGCGTACAGGGAGTACGAGGGCCGGGCACTGCGCAGAATGCGGCTCAGCTCCCAGCGGGTGCCGAGCAGTCCACGCAGCATCCGCCACTTCTCGTACAGCGGTATGTCACCCGCGAGGATGTCGTGCAGCCCGTACCGCAGGGGACCGAAGAGCGTGTCCCCCTCCAGGCCCGACAGCACCACCCGCACGCCGTCCGCCGCGATCCGGTCGGCGACGCGCTCCAGGGAGCGCGGCCAGACGTGGTTGAAGGGGTGCGGGAAGTCGCACGTGGTGGAGAAGTAGTCGTCGTCGGTGGCGCGCGGGACGGTCACCAGGGGGACGGCCAGGTGCCGGCACACCTGGCGCGCGTACGAGGACTCGTCGGCGGACGGGTCGTCCGTGCCCATGTGGTACGCGGTGACGTCGGCGCCGTGCTCGGCGAGCGCCGCCAGGACGGTGGCCGAGTCGACGCCGCCGGAGAGCAGGATGCCGATCCGGCCGCCGGCGCAGGGGCGGGTTTCCTCCAGCAGCAGGTCGTAGGTGAGGCGGGCGTACTCGCGCAGGGTGGTGCGGCGCGGCAGTTCCAGGGGCGTGGCACGCTCGTAGGTCTCGGTCTGGGTGGAGCGGGGGCCAAGGGCGGTGAACTGCCCGGGTCGCAGCAGCCCGAGCCCCGGATACAGGAAGACGTCCTCGCCTCGGCAGCTCCGCCAGAGGCTCTCCCGGTCGAAGTCCGGCAGGCGTCCGCCGAGCAGGTCTCTCGGGTCGGAGGACCAGGAGACGCACGTTCCGGTCCTGCGGTGGAAGATCTGGTCGGGGCTGGAGAGCCCGCGGAAGACAACGACCCGCTCCGGTGTGACAACGCACCCGGAGAGTTCCGCCGGGAGCGTCCTGAGTATGGCGGCGAGGGCACGGTATTGTGCACCGGCCGTCACGTCAGCAATTCGCTGGACGAATTCCAGGGATGGACGGAATATCAGGGGTCCGGAGAAAAGAACCCGAGTTCCGTTATCGGGTTGTGGCGGGATCCCGGGAGATCCAGCACTCAACCATTGAAGCGAAAAATACTCCCCGGGCGGAATGCGCTCAGGGGTTCCAGGGGTGCCGAGTACGACACGCCCCGAGCACCCCACGAAGTCCCCTGCTAGGTGCTGGTCAGATGTGACGGCCCCTCCCCGACCGACAGTTGCACCAGCAGGTGAGGGGCCGGGGCGTTGCTGGTCACACAATGTTGCCGTGACCGAGGAGGTCAGGAACGCCGCGGCGGAGCTGCCCGGTCAGTTCCTCGATCCGCCCTAGGCAGATGACGGTCGGAGCGGTGTACTTCAGCATGGTCTCTCACCTTCTTCCCTCCATGAATAATCTAATACGGTCCACTCCGGATATCACGAAAGAACGGGCCACGGGATGACAAAATGAGGTTGACCATGCAATCACCACCGTCCGGGAAAAGGCACCTTGAATACTTGCCTATTGAGCGCGCGGAGCGAGACGAGAGACACCCCGTACCCACAGCGTGCTCTATCGGCGGGGGGCGGTCGACCTCGTGGTGGCCGCCACGGCCGAGCTGCAGGGGCTGACCCCAACCGGACGGGCGAACGCTTCACCGGAGGGCTGTGCACTGGCGAAGCGCTCCCCGAGTCGGACATGCGAACCGGCCGAGCCAAGCACAGAGCCCGTTCACCCCGGCACTCTGCCCGCCGCACGTCGAAGCCGTGCCCACAGCATGCCCATAAGAGCGGACCACCACGGTCAACAGCGGTGCGACCGGGCCCGGGCGACGATGCCGGTGCGATGAATCCCCGCAGGTCACCGTCCATGTCGCCGCTGGAGCGCCGTCGCTTCCCAAGCTGAGAGCGCGAGTTCGATTCTCGTCACCCGCTCCATGATGAAACCCCAGGTCGATGGCCTGGGGTTTGTTTGTTGTCTAGTCCAATTTGAGGGTGGCGTGCGCTCTGCGTGCCCTAAGTCGAGGCGCAGTGCCCATTCCGGGGCCTCAGGCCGCGAATTCAGGGCCCACGGGACTGATCGACGACGACACCCGCGCCTGGCTGCAGCACCACGGCCACCTCGACCGACTCGGCGAGCACGCCTTGCACGCCGCCGACGAGAAGTGGCGCACCTACCGGGCTCCATGGGCGCCCCGCGCCGCCGCCGCATGGGCTTCCGACTGGTGCGCGTGGATCGCTCGGGAACACACCCTCACCCCTGGCCGCCCCAACCTCTACGCCCTGCCCGGCGGCACCCCCACGGAACCGAACGCGCCTGGGGGTTGAAGATCTGTCATGACGCAGGTCCCGGCCCTGCACTGTCTATCCCATCCTCGACCGGCTCACCGAGCACGGCTGGATCACCGCTCGCGTCGAAAGCATCACCCCATCCGGGACGCCCCGCGCGCCGCTACTGAGATCCCTCCCGGCTACTCGGCAATGGCCTGATCCGCATCGCGGGTCGGGCCCCTGAGCCGGCTCCCGGGCGCCGACCTGGGCCCGCACGACTCTCTTGCACCTTCGCCCTCGATCCCGTCAGGAACCGACCAGGGACGACACTTTCGACCACCCTCGTGGATACCTGGAGAAAGGGCGACCGACCGGTCCCCTCGCGGCAGTACGCTCGTCATACGGCCCGCCCGTGCCCCCGGCCCTCTCCGTGCTGTCCAGTTCCGCGCAACAGAGGCCCTGCGCAAGGCGAAAGCCACTCCACCGACAGAGGAGATGGGGCGCATGAGCCCGCATCCCGACCTGTTCAACGAGTTGCGTGTGGTCACGGCCGGCGGCGAGTTGGACGTGACGACCGCGCCGGCCTTCGCGCGTGATCTGGAGGACGCCCGGCACGGCAGCGGGCGGCTGTTCCTCATAGTCGACCTGCTCGGCGTGACCTTCATGGACGGCAGCGTCCTGGACCCGCTGTGCGCGGCGTGGGAGGACTGTCATGAGCGGCTCGGATGGGTGCGGGTCGTGCACAACGGGCCAGGCGCAAGTCTGGTGTTCCTGGCCGGCGGTCTGCGGGAGCGTTTCCCGCGGTACGCGAGCGCCCAGGACGCCTGGAACGGCATACCCGCAGAGCGCGCGGCGGCAGACCCGGCCTCGTAATGTACGGCGCAGGTCGTACTGCGTCTCACCCCGAAGTGCCCCGGCCACCAGGGAGCGGAGAACGGTGATCAGCGACGGCATGGCCGAGGTCCTGCGGTCGCTGCACCGGGGCGAGGCCGCCGACGACCCGGCGCAGGCGTGTGCCCGGGCGTTGGGCGCCGAGGGGGTCACGCTGTCGCTGCTGGTCGGTGCCAAGCGGTCGGCCGAGCCGCTGTGGTGCCATCCCGAGCTGAGCGCGCGGTTCGAGGAGCTCCAGTTCACGCTGGGCGAGGGCCCGGGGCCGGACGCGGTCCGTGTCGGCTCACCCGTCGTCGAGCCGGACCTGGACCGGGTGCGCACCGAGCGGTGGCCCGCGCTACTGCCGGCCGCGCGCGAGCTGGGCGTGCACGGTGTGTGCTGCTTCCCGCTGGGCATCGGAGCCATCCGGATCGGCGTACTGACCCTGCTGTGCGACGGCAGGCGGCGGCTGAGCGAGCAGCAGTACGAGGACGCCACCGCACTGGCGGCCGCGCTGACCGGCGCGTTTCTGAACGGCGACCGACGCGACGGGGACGGGGGCGTTCCCAGGCTCGGCATGGCCCTGGAACCTCCCTCGGTGCTGCGCCGCGCGGTCGTGCACCAGGCCACGGGAATGACCAGCGCCCAGCTGGACGTGTCCATGGAGGAGGCCCTGCTGCGCCTGCGCGCCCACGCGTACAGCAGCGAGCGCCCCCTCGGCGAGATTGCCGCGGACGTCGTCGCCCGCAGACTGCGCTTCGACGACGACTTCAACAACGATGTAAGCGGGCCGTATTCGCCCGACGATGGGAAGGGATGATCAGCATGGCCCGCGAACGACGTCTGGCCGAGATCTTCGTGGAGGTCGCGGACTCCCTCGTCGAGGACTTCGACGTCATCGACCTGCTCCAGCGGCTGTCCACGCGCTGCGTAGAACTGCTCGACGTGTCGGCGGCCGGAATCCTGCTCGCGGACTCGCAGGGCGAACTGCAGATCATCGCCGCCTCGGACGAGCACACCCGCCTGCTGGAGCTGTTCGCGCTCCAGCACGACCAGGGCCCGTGCGTGGAGTGCTACCGCACCGGCACCGCCCGGACCAACATCAGCCTGGCGCGGGCGGAAGTCACCGCCGGCTGGCCGCGCTTCGCCGCACGCGCTCGCGAGACGGGGTATGTGAGCACGCACGCCATCCCGCTGCGCCTGCGCAGCCGGGTCGTCGGCGCTCTCAACCTCTTCCAGGCCACACCGCACCGCCTCGGCGACGACGACATAGTGCTTGCCCAAGCACTCGCCGACGTGGCCACGATCGCGATCCTGCAGCAGCGCACACTGGAGCAGTCGCACGTCGAGAACAGCCAGTTGGAGACCGCGCTGACCAGTCGCGTCCTGATCGAGCAGGTCAAGGGGGTCCTGGCGGAGCGCTGGAACACCTCCGTCGACGACGCCTTCGCCGCGTTCCGGTCGTACGCCCGCGCCCGTCACCTGCGCCTGTCGGACCTGGCCACACGGATCATCTCGGGCGCCTTCGACACCGCCGCCATCCCGCCGCCGGCCCCGGACCGGACCAGCGACGACCGCGGCTGACCGCCGTCACACCCCCGGCGCCGCCCGGCCGGTCCCGGTGTCGATGAGGATCTGTTCGGCTTGCGTGACGTTGTCGGAGCGGACGGCCTCGGCCATCGCGGCGCGTGCCGCCTCTGGCGTCGCGTGCGGTGGGACCACGAGGAGGGAGAAGTGGTCCTGATCGCCCCGGGTGACGAGAACGGTGTCGTCGCCGACAGGGAAGGAGTCGATATGGACGACGCGGTCGTCGACGAGCAGTCGAGTCGGCAGCGCGTCCCAGGCTCCGACGTCCAGGCCCACTCGCGTGACCGGCCCGAGGTACTCGGTCAGTGCGGAGATCAGGGCGGGAAGCTCGGATGCGATGTCACGGGATCGCGGCCACCACGCCCCGTCGAGAACGCCCCGGCGGTCGTGCGTGGTCTCCAGCCGTACCACAGCCGTCCCGGGCTTCACCACCTTGTGGACGGCGTCCGGCAAGAGCCTGGTCACCCGCGGGGAGCCGGAGTCGGACATGACACTCGCCTGTCTGCGAGAGATACGGAGTGACTTCCTCGTTTCAATGTACTCTTCGGCCCACAGCAGCCGGAAAGCTCGCTGGCCACACGCGGAGCCCTCGGGTCACGCCGGCGTAGAGTGAAATATCCGGTCCGCCCATCCATCCTCAAGGGGAACAGCAAGTCGTCATGCAGCCCAAGGAAACACCCTCGGACGGACACGCCGACGTACGCATCGTCGCCGCCTCACCCGAGGACGCCCGCCGGGTCGCGGAGGTTCTCCGCCGCTGCTTCGCCGCCACAGAACAGCGCAGCTACCCCGCGGACACCGAGGGAGGGACGCTCCTCCGGCTCACCGTGGACACCACGCGCGCGGCAGAACCGGCGCGGTCCTGGCTGGAGTCCAGCCGCTCCTCGGGCAAGGACGACCGCCGGAAGTGAGGCGATCTCCGGGAGCGGTCCGTTCGGGCTCTTCAGGGAGTAGCGTGAAGTCATCGGGAGCACTTCGCGCACCGGCCCCGATCCCGGTGTCGTTCCTGGTGAGCAACGACACCGGACAACTGCCCACGCGCAGAGGTCCGGGGACGGGTTCGCATGATGTCCGCGATCACCGAGCATCCGGCGCTGCGCGCCGTGCCCTTCAGGGCGACGACCGCACGCCTCGCCCTCAAACCCGTGAGCCCCTCCCCGGGACGGGTTGAGCTGGACGGTGCCTGGTGGCCCCGCTCACGGGACCTGACGGATGAACTCCCCGCGCTGGCCGACGTACTGGACCCGCTGTGGGGACGGATCACCCGGATCGCCGTCAACCCCCGCTACTGGCCTATCATCCCACACAAGATCTTCGTCAACGGCCATGTGGTGAAGGTCGGTTGGTTCACCTCGGAGCTGGATCCGCACAAGATCCTGCTGCTGTCCTACACGGCGGGCCGCTGGGACCTCCTGGTGATTCCCCCGGAGACCAGTGCCCCCTCGGCCGCCCGGCTGATGGCCGCTGCGAGCGCGAGCACCGGCCCGCAGTTGACCGCGACCGCCCTCATGACGGCGGAGCAGGCCGACGGCACCTCCTGGTCGTGCGACGCGGGCACCGGACGGCCCGGCCGACTGGCGGCGGCGATGTGACCGTCCGCGTCGCCGCCGCAGCTGTAACGAGGCGGCCCGGATCGCGTGGCCACCGCGTTGACACGGACCGCCGCCGGACGTTGACCGGCAGGACGGTGCAGAGCCATGCCACTTCCGGAACCCACGGCGAAGCATTCCGCCCACCCGTCTCGCTCAGACCCTGCGGGAACCCCATCCACCGGACAACAGTGAGGCCGGCCATGACCGTTTCACAGACCATCAGGCACCAGGCGCAGACGATGAAGGGCAGGATCACGGAAGAACTCGGCCGCGTCAGCCGCAACAGGCGACTGCAACGCCGGGGGCAGGAACGACCGGGTCTCCGGGAGCCTGAACCAGGCCGTCGCGAAGATCAAGAAAGCCTTCCGGCGGAACGGAAGCGGCCCCCGATGATGTACGACCAGACGCGCGCCCAGCAGCCCGTCGGCCAAACCCCCGGCCCCGCCGCGCGCCGCGGCCAAGGCCCGGAGCCGCTCCTCTCGTCGGACGGACAGGACAAGGTTGTCCAGCGCCTGTGACGAAGCCAGGGCCCGGCTCGTGAACGCCCTCACGAACGGCGGCGTCCTTTTCGCGCCGGCCGGCAGGACCGGGGCCCCGACGCACAGTCCGACGAACTCCGGCGAGCGCTGAGGCAGTACCGGGAGATCACCCAGCGACTGCTCCACCTCCAGGCCCGCCGCAGGTCCGCGCTGCGACGGAGCGCGGAGTAGTGTGGACGGTACCGAGGGCAATTCGCACACCGGCTTCCACGCCGGGTCGTTCTCGGCGAAAGATGAAACCCGGGCCGCCGCTGAGGCGGCCCGGAGACGGGTCCGCATCATGTCGGCGACCTTGCACCCCACCCTGCACCCCGAGCCCGTCGCAGCCCCGGCCGCGCGTCTCGCATTGAAGACCGACGGCACCTCGCGCGGACTCCTGGACGGTGCCTGGTGGCCCCGCTCCCGGGATCTGCTGAGCGAACTGCCCGCGCTGACCGACGTGTTGGACCCCTTGTGGGGCCGCATCACGCGCGTCGCCGTCAACCCGAAGTACTGGCCGGTCATCCCACGCCAGGTTCCTGTGAACGGCCACATCGTCAAGGTCGGCTGGTTCACCCCGGAAATCGACCCGCACAAACTGCTGCTGCTCTCCTACGGCACCGACCGCTGGGACCTGCTGATCATCCCGCCGGAGACCGGGGCGGAGTCGGCGGCCCGGCTCATGGCCGCCGCGTCCGACCACGACGGCCCGCCCCTCACCGCGAGCGCGCTCATCGCCGCGGACAAGGCCCGGCACGGCGTCGCCGCGACCGACGAGCCACTGGACCCGGACGAGACATGGGAGTACGAGGGCGGCGCCTCCGCGGTGTCCACGGTCGTACCGGAGCAGCCCGGTGCGCCCGGTCGGGCCAGTCACCTGATCGTCGGTAAGTGAGGCGGCCGCCATGAACACCTTCCTTACAGCCGCCGCCTTCATCGTCCTCATCGCAGCGGCGGCATACGTGATCCACCGGCTCAACCTCCAACACGCCGACAGGATCGCCGTGCACCGGTACAGCGCCGCCCTGCCCGGCCGCCGCGGACGCGTCACGCCGCAGCCCCCGGTGGAGCCGGACCGATCCGAGTCACCGACCGCCGGCGAACGACGTGACCACCGCGACGGAGGCCGCGGCCGCTTCCCGCCGCGCCGCCGCCGCAGCCGTACCACTCACCACAGGTGACCAGCCGCTTTCCGTCACCGGGCCATCGACTGTGCGGGGAGCGGCCGGGGGCCATGAACCGAGGCGTCATGACTCTTCCGCAGCTGAACATCTACCGGCACGACCGGGGCAGACGAGCACTGATCACCCTGGCCGGCGAGATCGACCCGGCTACCGCGCCCCAGGTGCGCGCTGTCCTGGAGCGGTGCCTGAGTGACGGCATCACCACCATTGACGTCGATCTGACCACCGTCGGCCTCTGCGACAGCAGCGGCCGGCGCGTCTTCCTCGATGCGTCGCGGCACGCCGCCGAGACCCACGCGTGCCTGCGGCTGCACCACCCGTCCCCGCAGACCACACGGCTCCTCGCGGACACCGGCTCCGATCTTCTGCTCCTGTGACGGCTCCGGGAGAGATGTGGTGCACAACGGGACGGAGAGCCATCAGTTCCGACCGTGTGTGACATGCCGCGTCTCGCGTAATGGGCTGTTCGGCGTGGCAGGTCGCGTCACTCTGCGCGGGTTGATCGCGGTCGTGTCAGGAGCCCGTGTGTACAGATCACGTGCGGGTCGAGCGCATCCGCCGTGACCGCAAGACGGACCGCGCATGTCGGTGCGGGCACTGGACTCGCTGCACGAGGTGAGCGGCAGCCTGACAAGAGCATGCAGGACCGGGCACACGAGATGCCGCCGCAGCTGATCGTGGAAGAGGTGGCCAGGGTCGGTTGCCGCGACGTCTCGATCCTGCTGCATGACTACGGCCGGCAGGTGCTGGTGCGCGACCCCTGCCGAGGTGCCGCAGTCCGACGGCGTCCGGATGTACCTACCGTTGCTGGACGGCAGCGACCAGGTGGGCGTGATGGCCCTCATCCTCGACACCCTCGATGACAACGACCGGCGGCTGCTGCGCAGACTCGCCAGCCTGGTCACCAGGCACAGCTACACCGACCAGTTCTTCCTTGCCCGGCGCCGCGAACCGATGAGCGTGGCCGCGGAGATCCAGTGGTCCCTGCTGCCGCCGCTGGCGATGTCCGTCCCGCAGGTCGCGGTGGCCGGAATCCTGGAGCCTGCCTACGGCGTCGCAGGCGACAGCTTCGACTACGCCCTCAACGAGGACATCCTGCACGTGGCCATGGTCGATGCGATGGGCCATGGCCTGGACGCCGCCACGATGGCGACCGTCGCCGTCGTGGCCTACCGGCACGCCAGACGTGCCGACATCGGCCTGTCCGAGATCTACGCATTCATGGACCGGGCCATCGCCGAGCAGTTCGGGCCCGACCACTTCATCACCGCGCAGATGATGCGTCTGAACATCGCAACGGGCTGCCCCAGATCAGCCAGCAGATGCTCCAACCCGGCGACCGAGTGCTGTGCTTCACCGACGGCCTGATCGAGGAGCACGAAGCCCCCATCTGCAGGGACAGCACGAACACGGCGCGTGCCCCGGCTTCAGGCACCCTCACCGTCCAGCTCGGCGTCGGTATCGACGAAGCCTTCGTACGGCTGCGCGCCTACGCCTTCACGCAGGGACGCCGGCTCGCCGACGTGGTGGCCCGTCGGCTCCGCTTCTTACCGGACACGGAACCCGGACGGACCGACGAGGAGACCTGATGTATCGGTGCCATCGGACGAACGTGCCGCGCTTCCCGCCCCTTCCCGGCGGGCATAGTCTCCATCGAGGGTGACACCATGAATCAGCAGCTCCTGGCCAAGACCTTCGTCGAGCTGGCGGACAACCTGGTCGCCGACTTCGACCTGATCGACTTCCTGCGCCTGCTCACCGACCGCTGTGTAGGGCTGCTCGGCGCGAGTGCCGCCGGTGTGCTGCTCGCGGACCGCGACGGCGAGCTACGCGTGATGGCCGCCTCCGACGAACAGGTACGGCTGCTGGAGCTCTTCCAGCTCCAGAACGACGAGGGCCCCTGCCTGGAGTGCTTCCGCACCGGCACCCTCGTGATCGTCCCCGACCTCACCCGGAAGGTCGACCGCTGGCCGCGCTTCGTCATGGCGGCCCACCGCAGCGGCTTCGGGGCGGTCCAGGCGCTGCCCATGCGCCTGCGGGACGAGACCGTGGGCGCCCTGAATCTCTTCGGCATCGCGCCCGGCCCCTTCGACCCACTCGCCACGCACATCGCCCAGGCCTTGGCCGACGTCGCCACCATCAGCCTGCTGCAACAACGCACCGCTCACCGCAGCACGGTGCTCAACGAGCAGCTGCAGACGGCACTGAACAGCCGGGTACTGATCGAACAGGCCAAGGGGAAGCTCGCCGAACGCCAGGGCATCGACATGGAACAGGCTTTCAGCGCGCTGCGCGGCTACGCCCGCTCCCACAACCGGCGCCTGGCCGACGTGGCCCGCGCCTTCATCGACGACTCCGACCCCCTTCCCGGTCTGGGGTCCTGACCCACTCCGCGCCACAGTCGACACGCTACCGACCGCGATCCCTGCGGCGGCGGCCGTCCGTGGCGCGACGATGGGAAGTCCCCCTCCACCGTGTCCTCGCGCGTTGTCCTCCGCGGCGGCGGGACTGGTGGGAAGGATCTGGCGTTCGCGTTCGGGCAGGGCCCGCAGCAGAGGTCGTAGCGTCTCACGGTTGACGACCCGGTCGAATCCGGGCTCCATGCCACCGAGGCTGTCGGCCAGCGGGTAACTGTCCGCGGAGCCGCCGGGCACGGCGTCCAGGGACAGGGCGGTGAAGCTCTCCAGCGCCCCCTGGCCCAGAGCAACACGTCCGCCTCGGTCAGTCCGGTGTGTGCGGCGATCTCGCGGACGGCGGGTATCGATCCGCCCAGCGAAGTGCTCAGCTCATGGTCGGCGGAGCGGACCTGGCCACGCAGCTCCTGTACGCGCCGCGGCACGTGCACGACCCAGAGTTCGTCACGGAAGTGACGCTTCACCTCGCCGAGGATCGTCGGTATGGCAAAACTCGGGAAGGCGGTGCCGAGACTCGGGTCGAAGCGGGACACCGCCTTGACCAGGCTCAGTTGGGCGACCTGCTTGAGGTCTTCGAAGGCCTCACCGCGATGACGGAAGCGCCGGGCCAGCCGTACGGCCATCGGCATCCAGGCGCACCACCTTCTGGCGCAGCGCGGACCTCTCCGGGCCGTCCGGCAGAGCGGCGATACGGCGGAAGGCTGCGTCGGTGTCCGGTGCGTCGTCGTAGTGGCGCGCACTTCGTGGGCCTTCGTGCGTTCGCCCGGCATGGGCAACGTGTCTCCCTGATCGGTGGCGTCAACTCACCGTGGGAGCCGGCAGACCGCAGCACACAGGGGAGCAGCGACGGCTGCTCGCACGGGCGTGCCTCCGGTCTGAAGCACACCAGAGGCTTCCCGGGCAGCCGCTTCCAAACAGGCTTCCGCCACACAGTCGCAGCTGCCCACGGAGGACGTAGGGGGCAGGCGACGCGAGCGGCGACACCCGGCCGGCACATTCACCGTCCAGTTGCCTGCGCACCAGTGGCCCCGTGCCCCCAACGGGCCCCGGGGCGGTGCTGATCCGGGGCTATGCTGCTGTACAGACGTCCCGGACCCCGGCGCCGCACCACCCGTCGGTCACGATGGCACTCCCGTACATTTCCCGGACTTCTGAACCGAGGCGCCCCATGCGCACCCCGCGGCACCCGCACGAACCCGAAGGCTCGGCGCCGTCCGCCATGGACACGGTGCGGCTGCGCCGACTGAACCGCTGGCAGGCCGAGGGCCTGCGGGAGGACCTGGCGGATCTGTACGTGGAGTCATCCGTCACCCCGCCCGGCGAGGAGTTCCGCGGTCGGCAGGAGTTCCTGCGCCGGCTGGAACACGACGTACAACTGCCGGGATTCGACATGCTGGTCGCCGAGGCAAAGGGCTTGACCGGCTGTGTCTCAGGGATCCCCGTGCCGCGCGACGGCTCCTGGTGGGAGGGGTTCGACGGACCAATGCCGCAGAACCTGGAGCAACTGACCGCGTCCGGGCATGTCTTCGCGATCCTCGAAACCGTCGTCCATCCGCACCAGCACGCCCACGGGCTCGCCCGCCGACTCCAGGAGCGTCTGCTCGCCGACCACCAGTCCTCGCTCGGCGTCACCTTGGTGGATCAGTCCGCCCGTACTACCTGTGCCGCCTTCAAGGACCGGGGCTGGCAGGAGGCGGGGCAGATCCACCGCCTGCCCGGTCAGGCGGCATTGCGCGTACTGGTTCTTCCTCTTGGCGAGCGCACGGAGGAACATCCCGACGGCCTCGCCCACAACGACCGGACCCAACGGCCCGAATAGCCCGCACCGGCCGGACATGGCGCGACCGAGGCGTGGAGGAGCGGGTGGATCTGTCTCCGGAGCAGGAGGCGCGGCGGATCGCCGCGGTGCGTCGGTACGACATCCTGACCCGCCGGGTCCTCTACCGAGGTCTCGGCCGTCAGATCCCACCAATCCCCCGGGAGCATGGTTGTGCGATGCATGGCGCGTACCTCTCCACGATTTCGGCGCGTCCGGTGTGGCTGCAGCCGTCCCGGAACCTCTGGATGCCAGGCCAGTTCATCGGTCACCCGCGGCGACGCTGCGTTGACACAGACAGTCGCCAGGCGTTGACTGACAGCACGGCGTAGGGATTTGCCGCTCCGGATCACTCGGGCGACGCATTCCACCTTCCCGCTTCGCCCGGACCCCGCGGAACCAGGAGATTCCCGCGATCTGGAGGCCCGGCGAGGGTATGGATTCTTCTCCTTCTGCTGATCCTGGTGGTGTTCGGGTTCGGCTTGACCATGCAGACCCTTTGGTGGGTCGCCGCAGTCCTGCTGGTCGTCTGGATTGTCGGCTTCGCCGTGCGCGGGCGCGGCGGTGGCGGACGCCGTGGTGCCGGCCGCCGGTACAGCCGCAGTCACAGGTAGTCCACACCAGGCCGCCCCCGCCCGCCGAAATGCGGCCTGTACGGCAAGCGCGCGGGAGCCCATCCAGCGAATGAGCAGAGGACAACCATGAGCGTCGGGCAGACGATCAAGCACAAGACACAGGAACTCAAGGGCCGGATCACCGAACGCATCGGCCGCACCATCCGCAACAGGCGCCTGCAGCGCGAAGGCAGGACCGACCGGGTCTCCGGAAACCTGAAGCAGGCCGGCGACAAGGCCAAGGACGCCTTCAGGCGCTGACCACAAGCGCCCCGGGTGATGCCCACCTCCCGTGGACACCACCCGGCAGGCCAACGCGGAATCAGCCCACAGGAAGTGCCGGGCACGGCAATGAAGCAGAGCAACCCACGAACCGAGAGCCAGAGAAGGAAGCCATGCTCACCATCGTGATCAGCGCCGTGATCGTGATCGCGGCGGTCGCCGTCCTCGTCGTCGGACGTGGACGAATCCGGGACGGCGACACCAAGGCGGCAGAACGGGAACTCAGTGAGCGCGTCAAGCAGCACGGCTCCCTCACGGAACAACGACTGCAGAAGGCCGTCACCGAGGCAGACGCGCTCCTCGCCCGCTTGGCAGGGGGCCGCGGCTTCCCCGGTGAACAGTTCGAAGAGCAGTTCACCGCCCTCTCCGTACACCACGCCGTCCAGGTCCCCGGCTACCGCAGCATGCACACAGCCGCCCGCGGCCAGAGCGGCACCGAGGTACGGGAGGCGATGGTCGAAGCCCGAGGCCTGCGCGCCGAGTCGGTCTGCCTGCCCGGTCCCTTCTCCTAGCGCCGCACTTTCCGCTGGGGAAACCGACCGCCCCCGGGCCTGGCGTTCGCCGGGTAACGTCCGTGCGCTTCGCGTTCCGGTGATCTGCCGCTCGTGTGGGGAGGCTGATTGCCGCCCAGCCTGTGGGGGCTTCGTCCAATCCTCCGCAGGCGGGGCCGACGCACGCTCAGCAGCTACTGCACAACTCGTGCCCGGACCAACGCGCATCGGCCGTTTCTCGTCCGGTGCGAACAGCTCCATCCGCGCGGGAGGGTGCTTCCACGGGACCGCAAAACGCTCCCGGATCTCCATCAAGCTCGCGTCCGCCCCACCGTGAGCGGGACACATCCGGCCATCACGCACTGGTCGGCGAGTTGTCGCCCGGCTGGGTCCTTGCTGTCCGCCATCACACCGATGGTCACGGCGCCGATGGCTGCCGGGCTCCAGAACTATCAAGGGATATTGGTGGAGAATCGCAGAGAAGAAGAGGAACGGGCGCCCAAGCGCAAGGTCCTCGACCTGACTCTTGTGCAGGTAGTGGCGAGCGCACTCGCGACTGTGGTGGGCGCGGTGCTGGCATCCCTGCTGGGGGTGACCGGGACAATCATCGGGGCCGCCGTGATCAGTGCCAGCGCGACCACCGGCGCAGCGGTCTTCTCTCATGCTTTCCGACGGACGGGCGAGGGGATTCGCAGCCGGGTGCCGTCCGTAGGAGTGCCGAGGACGCCGGGCGAGGAGCGGGCGGAACACCGCGCGGACGCCCGGGCGGCGTTCGGTTTACCGGCGGACGCTACGGCTGTTGACACGAGGCCGCCCGGTGAGCCCGGTGGCCCGGGTGGTGAGCACGGCGGGACGACGCCGGCCTCCGCGCCCTCCGAGGGCGAGTCGGTCACCACCTACCGGGGTGGCTCCCTCCGAAGGTCCATCGGCTGGAAGAAGTACGCCCTGGCGACGGGCCTGGTGTTCGCCCTGGCGATGCTCACGGTGACCGCGGTGGAGCTGATCATGGGCAAGCCGGTAGCGGCCGTGGTCAAGAATGAGCCGGGCAGGGGAACTTCGGTGGGCGGTGGCGCGGCCGGTACCCCCGATCCCGCCGACAACCGGACACCCACCCCGGGTGCGTCCAGTGGCACGGCGTCGCAGACGGGCAGCTCTGCCTCGCCGGACGCGAGTGCGGCGCCGGACACCAGTTCTGCTCCCAGCAACAGCTCCGGTCCCAGCGCCTCGGCGTCGTCCGAGTCGTCCGCGTCGTCCGAGTCGTCCGCGCCATCCGAGTCGTCCGCGCCGTCCAGCAACGGTGCCGTGAGCAGTTCCGACGCCACCGCTGACTGAGCAGAGACGAGTGGGTCCTGGCCTCATGGGTGGCCTCGTCGGCGAGCAGAGCGCGGAAGGCCCGGTCGGAGATGGGCCAGCCTGGTCAGCCGTTCCACGAAGAACGACCACGGCCGAGAGGAGAGGCATCCAGCGGCGAACCCGCACCGCCGTCCGACGTGTACGAGCCGCGTCGGCCGACGGGCTGGTGTGCCGGCGTATCGCCAGCGGCCTCACCGTCGCCGCCCGCCGGTCAGCAGAGGTCCCTGCCGGAGTCGGTCGATCATGACCGCTGTGACGCCTGGTTGTTCCACGTCCTGACCTCCGCCGACACGAACGTCATCCAGCCCAGCGCAAGCGTCCCGTCCGGCACCACCCCATCACGATCCTCCGACCGCCGACGCCCTTCGACCGGTCGTACAGGCAGCGCGCTTCCTGTGAAGTGAGCCGATCAGGACATGGCTGACTCGCGTGAGGGCGATCACGGCCCAGGCCAAATGACCATCTGCCCCGCAGCAGCTCACCTGCGTCGTTTCAGTGCGTGTGCCGCGCGCGGGAGTTCTTCGTACAGCAGTCGGCCAACCAGTGCCCCGCCGAAGACGACGACTCCCACACCGACCAGCCAGGACTGGATGACCAGAACGGTTCCGACGGGGCCGTAGGTGACGGCATTGGATGCGATCAAGGGCGAGAAGACGAGCCTGGAGAAGACCCTCAGGCCGAGCAGCCCGATCACGGTGGCCACGGCGCCGGGCAACAGAGCGCGCCAGCCGATCCGCCCGCCGAGCAGCAAGCGCTGGGACCACCAGAGCAACAGCACGGCGCTCAGCGACGCGACGGCCACACCTGCCAGGGGTTCACGCCGCAGCGTGGTGGTGGCGGAGACGAAGAGGTAGCCGGTGAGGACGCCGAGCCACACCACATGCCGCCACCTCGCCCACCAGCGGGCCGGCGGCAGGTCCCAGACCTTCTCGTAGCCGGTCTGCACCGCCGCCCCGAAGGTCAGACCGAACACGGCGAGCGCTGCGATACCGAACGCGGTCGTGGTCCGCAGTGCCTGGCCGGGCCGGATGAACAACTGCTCGACCTGCCGCCTGGAGGCCCTCGACACGCCGAGCCCTTCCCCCAGCCACTGGGCGAACCCCCGCCCGTGCTCGGGATCGGCAGAGGAGACAATGATCAGCAGCGGCACCAGCGTGAGGAACCCCAGCGCCGCGAAGCCCAGCGAACGCGACCACAGCTCGAGATCCCTGCTGCGCCGCCATCCTCGCCCGGCTGGGGAACGGGTGATCGCGCGGCGCAGCCGCCCGAGTCGAGATGGACGGTCCGCGGCACCGGAAGGCTTCATCGGCATGCCTGTCGACTACCACGCTCGGTACCGTCACCGCGCGAGGGCGCGACACAGAGGTTCCTCGATAACCTGGAAGGACAAGGGCCTATCGGTCCCGCATCGGGCGGCGGCTTACCGCAGGGGCAGCTGGGCGGCTCGCACCGGCCCGGATCAACGGCTCAGGAGGCAGCCATGATCCATTCAGCCGATATCCGCGAGTGGCGCAACCGCAGCGTCGTCGACCCGAAGGGCCACAAGATCGGCGTGCTCGAAGCGATCTACGTGGACACCACCACCGACGAACCGGCCGTGGCCACGGTCCGCACCGGACTCCCCACCCGCCACCACCTGGCCTTCGTGCCCCTCGACGAGGCGACCCTCGGGCCGGACTACGTCAAGGTCTCCTACGCCAAGGCGCTGGTGAAGAAGGCACCCTCGGTCGGCATGGACGACATCCTGCCCGCCGAGGCAGAGGAAGCGATCTTCCAGCACTACGACATGACCTACCAGACGGGCGCAGGCGGCGAGCGGCAACTCGCGCGCCGCTGACCGTCCGGTGCTCAGCTACCCAAGGGAGATGTTCGCATCATGGCTCTCTTGCTGTTTCTCGTTCTGGTCGCCGTCGTGCTGGGAATCATCGGAGTCGTAGCGGATGGGCTGAGCTACCTGCTGATTGTCGGCATCGTGGTCCTCGTGGCCGCGCTGGCCCTCACCGCCGCGCGCCGGTCCCAGCACTCCCGTCACCGCCCCATCCGATAACCCCTGGCCCCGTGAGAGCCGCCTCCACCCGGACGGTGAGCAGCGCGACTCCGCGCCCCTGCCTCTGGTCTGCCTGCACGATCCCCTCCCCTCAACGAGAGTTGATCTTCCCTGCCGATCACGGACTTCAACACTGATCCGCGGAAGTGTGCACTCGCGACGCGGTCTCTGGTCCGGGCAACAGAGCGAGCCGAGCCCGGCGCTTCACCCATCGCAGTCACGCAATATCCCGCAGATATACGACGCCGTGCCCATAGCGTGCCCGTAAGAGCGGGAAACCACGGTCAACAGCGGTGCGAACCGACCCTCACGACCACCCAAGGAGACGGTATCTGCGCAGATCAGAGCCACAGAACCCGCCCAAGCGCCGTCGCTTCCCAAGCTGAGAGCGCGAGTTCGATTCTCGTCACCCGCTCCAGAGAGAAGCCCCAGGTCAGCGACCTGGGGCTTCTGTTGCGCCACCGGCTCTCCGGTGCCTTTCACCCCGCCACGCACTCGAAGATTGGGCACGCGGTGGGCACGAGTGCTTAGTTGAGGCGAGCAAGCCTCTGCTCCTCATAGCGGTATGTATCGCTGACCTGCTGTTTTCACGCCGAGCAGCGCAAGATCATATAAGGAGAGCCCTCAGCCTGCTTTTCCCGTAAGAACGCTGCCGAGCGGTGCACCGTAGGGGACCACTCCAAAGCCTTCGGGCAGGCTACGCCGCCGCGCTGCCCTGATCACCACTGGCCGGCATCCGCAGCGTGTGGTCACCGAAGTCGGCGACGAGGTCCAATCTGCCGCCGAGCGCCTCGACGTAACGTGCGATGACATCGAGAGTGGCGACCTCACCATGCTCGATCTGGGATACGCGAGCGATGCTCACCCTCATGCGGGCAGCCACGTCCCTCTGGGCCAGCCCGTACTGCTTGCGCGCCTCGGCGAGTTGATGACCACGGGCTTCGCCGGCAGACGGCGCGCACCAGCTTCCACCTCGGCGGGTTCCACACCGGCCGAGTACAGCTCCTGCTCCAGGGTCTCCCAGTCCTGCGGGGCCTTCTTGCGCATGCCTACTCCTCAGTCCTCCGTGTCGCCGACGTAGTCGCGGTAGAGCTGTTCAGCCAGAGGAATGTTGTCGCGGTACCAACGATCCCAGTTTCCCGCCTTGTCGCCGCCGAGGAGTAGCAGGGCCGAACGAGTCGGATCAAAGGCGAAGATGATCCGGATCTCGGACCGGCCACCCGATCCCGGCCTCAGCTCCTTGAGGTGATGCAGGTCCGATCCCTTCAGCCGGTCTGCAAGAAGACGGCCCAGAGTGGGACCAGCGTCACGCAGTGCGGCAACGGCCTGGGCAACCTGGGAGGCAGAACCGAGATCCTCCTTGATCAGCTGCCGGAACCACTCCGCGTACTCATGCGGGTCGGCCCGGGGCGTAGATCCAGGCGGGTGCAGGAGGCGTTCAACGCCGACACTGGGTCCAGCCCTCGAGCTTCGTGAACGCCGCCGCGAAGGCGGGGAGCACCGGCCGGAAGTCCGGGGCGAGCGGGGTCAGCCCGTCCGTATGGGGCCCGCCGGGCACCGCGATGGTCCGGTGCAGCCGGGTACGGTCCGCATCTGCGACGAGTCGGGTGTACGCCGCGGCGTAGCGGGACGGCGGGGTGAGGGCGTCGAGGCTGCCCTGGACGCTGATCAGCGGCCGGGTCAGCCGGCCGGTCAGGGAGATCCGGGCGATGGCGCGGTGCACGCTGCGGGGGCGGGCGGACAGGTCGTACGCGGAGTCCTCACCGGTGTAGGCCGGGTCGAGTTCGGTGCGGACCTGGTGCAGCAGGGGCGTCCACAGGCTGCGGAAGCTGAAGGCCCAGGCGGGCTCGGAGCCGGCCGGATAACCGGTGGTCAGCAGGGCCGTGTGGGCGGCCGGGTCGCCGTCGGCGTAGGCCGGATAGGCGCGCAGGGCGGGCGGCAGGGTGGTGAGCAGGCTGGTGTCCGGGGTGAAGATCAGCGCGTTCCAGTCCACCCCGCCGGTGTACAGCTCCGGGTGGTGCTCCAGCTGCCACCGCACGAGGTATCCGCCGACGGACAGTCCGGCGGCGTAGGTGCGGGTGGGGGCGTGCCCGTAGTGGCCGGTGAGGGTAGCTCTGGCGGCGCGGGTGAGCTGGGTGACGCGCCGGTGCCATTCCGCGATCGAGGCGCCGGGGCGCTGGCCGGGCGTGGCCGGGGCCGCTCCCGTGCTGCCCTTGTCCGTGGCGGCGTAGGCGTAGCCCTTGGCGAGCACCTGGTCGGCGATGATCGGGTCGTTGGCGTACTGCTCGCGGGTGCCGGGCGGTCCGGCGACGACGAGGCCGCCGTTCCAGTCGCGCGGCAACCGCAGCACGAACTGGGCGTCGTGCTGCCAGCCGTGGTTGGTGTTGGTGGTGGACGTGTCGGGGAAGTAGCCGTCCACCTGCACACCGGGCACCCCGGACGGGGTCACGGTGCCGGGGGCGACCAGCCCCGCCCAGTCCGCCGGGTCGGTGTGCCCGCTGCGGGTCGTCCCCGCGGTCGTCAGGTCGTCCAGGCACGAGGTCACCGCGCGTTCGGCACCGGGCACCCGGACCCCGGGGCAGCCCCCGGTCTGCGCGGCGGCGGGTGCGGCGGGGATGGTCAGGGCGAAGAGCAGGGCGGGGGCGATCAGTCTGGCTCGGATCACGGGGAGCTCCTTTGCGGCTGCGTCGGCCTCGTCGGCCGGATGCACACCGCGACCGTAAGAACCCCGCCCCGCCCCTCAGAAGTGCGATCCGGCCCCCGCCTCCGCAGCCGGAGGTCACGTGCCTTCCGGCACTGCCGCCCAGGCCCCCCGCCGCATAAGCTGCCCTCGGCATCCCCGAAGGAGGCGGCATGTCGCACCCTGTCCCCTGGGTGCCGCCCGTCCTGTACGGCGCGGTCCTCGCGGGCGGCCTGTACTACGCCGCCATCGGCCCCGGCCTCGGCTGGCGCAGCGCGGCCTTCGCCGCCGTACTCACCGCCCTGGTCCTGTGGGAGCTGCGCCCCCGCACGGGCACGGCCGGGACGCGCGCCGCGGTCGCCGTGCTGGCGGCCCGGGCGGCGGCATTCGGCGCGGTGGCCGCGCTGGACACCTCGGGGCTGTCGCGGGTGCTGTTCGTGCTGGTGCCGTTCCTGGGCTACTTCGCCTTCGGCCGCCGGACGGCCATCTGGCTCGGCGCCGGCTGTGTGTGCGCCGTCGCCGTGGCCTTCACCGTGGCCGTCGACTCGTGGTGGACGCGCATCGCGTACATCTCGGACCTGCTGATGTTCGCCCTCGGCGTCGTCCTGGCGACGACCATGGCGGCCGTCGCGGTCCGGGAGCGGCAGGCGCGGGAGCGGGTGGCGGAGCTGTCCGCGGCGCGGGAGCGCAACCGGCTGGCCCGGGAGATCCACGACAGCTTGGGCCACCATTTGACGGCGATCGGCGTCCAGCTGGAGACGGCCGAGGCGTTCGGCGCCCTCGACCCGGAGCGGTCGGCCAAGGCGGTGGCCAACGCGCGCTGGTCCGCCGGCCAGGCGTTGCACGAGGTCCGCTCGTCGGTACGAGCCCTCGGCGACGGCGACGATGCGGAGTTCGGCGGAGCGCTGGAGGAGCTGGTGGCCCGGCTGGACGGGGACGACCGCCGCGTCACCCTGACGGTCACCGGGACGAACCGGCGGCCGCCGCTGGTGCTCTACCGGGCCGCCCAGGAGGCCCTCGCCAACGCCTGTCGCCACGCCCGCGCCTCACGGATAGGGGTCCACGTCTCGTACGACGAGCAGGGCGCCCGGCTGCGGGTCGATGACGATGGCCGCGGCTTCGACGGCGCCCCCGAGGGCTTCGGGCTGCGCGGACTGCGCGAGCGGGTGCGGGCCGCCGGTGGGACGGTCGAGATCGCCACCTCCGCCTCGGGCACCACGTTGGAGGTGGCCGTCCCGTGGTGAGGGTGTTCGTGGTCGACGACCAGGACCTGGTACGCGAGGGCATCGCCGCACTGCTCGGCCTGCAGGACGGTATTGAGGTGGCGGGCACTGCGGGCGATGGGGCCGAGGCTGTCGCGAAGGCCCCGGACGCCCGGCCCGACGTGATCCTGATGGACGTGCGGATGCCGGAGATGGACGGCGTCGCCGCCACCGAGGCGCTGTACCGCCGGCTCCCCGGCGTAAAGATCCTGATGCTGACGACCTTCGACGACGACGAGTACGTCACCCGCGCCCTGCGCGCCGGAGCGGCCGGCTATCTGCTGAAAAACCTCCCCGCCGCCGACCTGGCCCGCGCCGTACACCTGGCACACGCGGGCGTCGCCCAGCTCGACGCCTCCGTCGCCGCCCGAATCGTCGTCGGACCGCCCTCCCCCGGCCCGCTGACCCCACGCGAGACGGAGGTGCTGCGGCAGATCGCCGTCGGTGCCTCGAACAAGGAGATCGCCGCCCGGCTCTACCTCAGCGAGGGCACCGTGAAGAACCACATCTCCCGCATCCTCACCCGCCTCGGCCTGCGCGACCGCACCCAGGCGGCGCTCTATGCCAAGGACAACGGCCTGCTGTAAGAACGCTTCGCCAGCGCCAGCGCCAGCGCGGCACGGTGGCGGTGCCGGCTGGGCCAAACCTGAGGCTGCCTCGAACACGGGGACTCCGCACCAGCACCTCTTCGCCGAACCGGACATGCCGGATGTCGCGGGTCTACCCTCTGTCGCAGGTGCGGCACATACTGTCCGCCATGGCCGTGTCCGTGACTCCAGCGTGGCTCAGGATCGAAGCGTGGCTGAAGGCTCACGCCCCGCGGACCTTCGCCTCGTTGCCGGGGCCGGCGGAGCCGACAGCCATCGCCGAAGCGGAAAAGGCGCTGGGCATGCGCTTCCCCAGGGCATTGGTGGAGTCCTTGCTGCGCCACGACGGAACCGACCACGCCACGCTGCTCCCGAGCATATGGATGCTGCATGGGGTGCGCGGCCTGGCCGAGACTTGGCAGCAGCGGATACGGATCCATCCCGAGACCGACGACGAGTGGGACCCGGAGCGGGAGTACGGACCGTGGTGGCACCCGCAGTGGATACCGATCGCATGGAACGGATGCGGCGATTCGATGGTCATCGATCAACGCGACTGCACCAAGCAGGGGCGGATCGGTGTCGCCTGGCACGACGACGTCAGCCGCTTCGAGCCGGTGGCCTGGATGGCGTCTTTGCCCGCGCTCCTGGCCTCCGTCGCGATCGGCCTGGAAGAAGGGGAAGGGATCGGCGGCTACACGTCACGCATCACGGACGAAGGCGAACTGGAGTGGCGGCAGGGGGATGAGGAGGATGAGGAGGATGCGCCGAAGCGGTACGGCAAGTTCGGCAGACTGATCGACGAGGAACTGACTACCGCCGACGGCATCCCCCCATCAACAAGGAGCGTGCAGCTCAGCCCTCGTGGTGATGGCGCCGTGGCGAGTGGTTGCTGAGTGCACACGCAAGGTCGTCCGTACGGCTTCCGCCGACGTGTCATCTGGGACAGCTCCTCGCGGGCCCGATGGTGCCGCCGAACGACACAAGCCGAGGCCGTGCCCAATCCGTGCCCGTAAGAGCGGACAACCACGGTCAACAGCGGTGCGATCAGGCCCGCGCAACGGCATCGACGCGACGAAGCCACGCAGGTCAGCAGCCATGCGATCACGTAAGCGCCGGCGCTTCCCAAGCTGAGAGCGCGAGTTCGATTCTCGTCACCCGCTTCATCATGAAACCCCAGGTCAGTGGCCTGGGATTTGTTTGTTGTCCAGTCCAATTTGAGGGTGGCGTGCAGGGCACAGCCCAACCCTCATTTCGGCGGACGGGAGATCGCGGGCCGACCGGCCTCCATCATCTCGGCGACCCGGGCCGTCGTCTCCCGCAGCCACATGTGCGCCGCGTCGTGCATGTGGACCGGATGCCACCACAAGGCCTGCTGGAGCGGCACGGCGTCATAGGGCGGTTCCATGATGCGGACGGGTGCGAGTCCGTCCAGCTCGTCGGCGAGACGCCTCTGAAGGAGAGCTACCCGGCGGGTGCCTGCGACCAGGAGTGGCATCAGCTGGAAACTGTCCACGGAGACCGCCACGCGCGGCTCGATACCGAGCATGGCGATCTGGCGGGCGGCGGGGGCGTCGTAGGCTCGCTGGTACGTCACCCACGGCAGCCGGGCCAGGTCGTCGAGGGTGAGCTGCTCGCCGACCTCCGGGTTGTCGTCCGCGACCAGGAAGACCCAGCTGTCCTGGTAGAGCTCGACCGTGGGGAAGCCGCGAATGATGCCGTGGGGCAGCAGTAGCCCGTCCACGGTGCTGAGCAGCGACCCGGTGCTGTCGATGAATTCGTTCGGTACCTGTTTGAACCTGAGCCGGATACCTGGCGCCTCGGCTTGGATGGTCCGGGCGAGTTCGGTGCCGAAGACGGCAACCGCGTAGTCCGAGGCGATCAGCGTGAACTCGTGTTCCTCGCGGGAGGGGTTGAATTCGGCCTGACTGGCGAAGACGCGCTCCAGCAGGTCGCATGCGGTGGTGGTTCGGTCGAGGAGGGCCTGCCCGAGGGCGGTCAGTTCGTACCCTCCGCCCACCCGGGCGAGCAGGTCGTCGTCGAAGTGGCGGCGCAGCCGGGCCAGGGCCGCGCTCATCGCGGGTTGACTGAGCCCGATGCGCTGGCCGGCCCTGGTGACGTTGCGCTCCTGCAGGAGGGCGCGCAGGGCAACGACGAGATTGAGGTCCAGGCTGGCCAGGTTCACGAAGCGTCCCAATTCCGGAGCCGGCACCATCGGTATTCACCGGCTGGATTCTTATATACAGGAAATCGATTTCCCTGATTGCAATCTACGGGCCAGATTAGTGGGACCGCAATCGGGAGGACATCTCCGTGAAATCCGCAGCCGCGTCGGCACCATTCGCACCCTTCTCGGGCCCTTTCGCCATCGGCACTCTCTCCGCCTCGGGCGGAGCCGCGTTCCCCGGCCTCGTGGCGCCGGACGGCCGGGTGCTCGACCTGCGCACGGCACTGGGTGAACCCGCGCTGACGACCCTTACGCTCCTGGAGCGCTGGGACGAGACGTTGCCCCGCCTGCACGCCCTCGCGGCGGATCCGGCCGGCGCATGGCTGTCGCTCGATGACCTGCGGGTGCAGGCGCCTGTCGAGCCCCGGCAGATCTTCCAGTCCGGCGCCAACTACCGGCAGCACGTGATCGACCTGGCGGTCGCACACCGCGCCCCGGACGCCCCGGGCACCGTCGAGGAGGCCCGCGCCGAGGTCGCGGCGGTCATGGACAAGCGGGCCGCCGAGGACCTCCCGTACGTCTTCATCGGCCTGCCGACCACGATCAGCGGCCCCTACGACGACGTGGTACTGCCCGCCTGGGCCCAGAAGCCCGACTGGGAGCTGGAGGTGGCCGCGGTGATCTCCCGCCCCGCCTACCGGGTCACCGTGGAGGAGGCGCTGGAGTACGTCGCGGGCTACACCATCGCCAATGACCTGACCGACCGCGCGACCGTCTTCCGCCGGGACATGCCCCCGATCGGCACCGACTGGCTGCGCAGCAAGAACGCCCCCGGCTTCACCCCGCTCGGCCCGTGGATCGTCCCGGCCGGCTCCATCGCCGACCCGTCCGACCTGCAGGTCACCCTGAAACTCAACGGCGAGACCATGCAGGACGAGTCCACCAACGACATGATCTTCGGCGTCGCACGGCTGGTCTCGTACATCTCCCAGACCGCCCGACTGCTCCCCGGCGACCTGGTTCTGACCGGCAGCCCGGCCGGCAACGGCATCCACTGGGGCCGGCTGCTGCGCGACGGCAACGTGATGGACGGCTCGGTCACCGGGCTCGGCGCCCAGCGCACCCGCTGTGTCGCGGAGGAGGCCCGATGAGCGCCGATCGTATCGACCGTACGGATCCCGAGGCGGCGATCGCCGAGGCCGCCAAGGCGTACTCGAACTGGGGCCGCTGGGGCGAGGACGACGTGCTCGGCACGCTCAACTTCCTCGACGAGGCCAAGCGCCGCGAGGGCGCGGCCCTGATCCGCGACGGCGTCAGCTTCTCCTTGTCACAGGCCTTCGACATGGACGGCCCGCAGAAAGGCTGGCGGCGGCGTACGAACCCGGTGCACACGATGCTCGCCACCGGCACCGACGCCGCTCTGGGAGGCCAGGGCTTTCCGCACGGTTTCGGTGGCGCCGACGACGTGATCGCCATGCCCCTGCAGTGCTCCACCCAATGGGACGGGCTCGGGCACATCTTCGATCACGGCAAGGCGTGGAACGGCCGCCCGGCGGAGAAGGTCGTCACCTGCGAAGGCGATCTGGTCACCGGCATCGAGCACATGGCTCCGCACGTCGCCGGGCGGGGCGTCCTCCTCGACGTGGGCCTGGTCGTCGGCCAGGACGGCGAACTGCCCGACGGCTTCGCCATCACCGAGGAGCACCTGACCACAACCGCCGCCTCGCACGGCGTGAGCGTCGGTCGTGGCGACCTGGTCCTCGTGCGCACCGGGCGGCTGGCCCGCGCCCGTCACGAAGGCTGGGGCGACTACGCGGGCGGGCCGGCGCCGGGGCTGAGCTTCAGCACGGCCGGCTGGCTGCACCGGAGCGAGATCGCCGGGATCGCCACCGACACCTGGGGCTTCGAGGTGCGGCCCAACGAGTTCGACCACGCCTTCCAGCCGCTGCACCAGGTCGCCATCCCCCACATCGGTCTGCTCATCGGTGAGATGTGGGACCTCGACGCCCTCGCCGCACATTGCGCCGCCGACGGCCGGTACGAGTTCTGGCTCACCGCCGCGCCACTGCCCATCACCGGTTCCGTCGGCTCACCGGTGAATCCCATCGCCGTCAAGTAGCGCCCTGGGCTGCCGGGCGGGCCGCGCCCGGACGGCTACGCCATCCTCGCCCGCCCGGCCCGCAACACCCCCTCTGCCGTTCGAAGTCGCGCGGCACCATCTCAGGGAGAACCCATGAACGACCCCCGTCCCCGCACCGTCCTCGTCATAGGCGGCGGCGCGTCCGGCAACGCCGTGACCGTGCTGCTGCGGCGGGCGGGCATCGCCGTGGAACTGATCGAGGCCAAGCGCGACTGGAACGTGCTCGGTTCCGGGATCACCCTCCAGGGCAACGCGCTGCGTGTGCTGCGCGAAGTGGGCGTATGGGACAAGGTCCGGGAGAGCGGCTACGCCGTCGACGCCGTCGGCCTGGCCGCGCCCGACGGGACCGTGTTCCATGTCCAGCAGGACATTCGCACCGGTGGGGACGACCTGCCCCCGATCTTCGGCATGCAGCGGCCCCGGCTCCAGGAGATTCTGTGTGAGGCCGTTCTCGAGAGCGGCGCGACGGTACGCCTTGGCACCTCCGCCGAGGAACTGGTCCAGGACGCGTCCGGCGTCACCGCCCGGTTCAGCGACGGCACCGAGGGCCGCTACGACCTGGTCATCGCCGCCGACGGCGTCGGCTCCCGCACGCGCGCGATGATCGGCATCAGCGACAAACCCGAACCGACCGGCATGGCCATCTGGCGCGTCCCCGTGCCCCGCCCCGAGGGCGTGGAGCGCATGCAGCTGTCCTACGGCGGACCGTGCTACATCGCCGGCTACTGCCCGACCAGCGAGAACACCATCTACGCCTACCTCGTCGAGGCCAACCGCGACCGCGCCTGCATCGACCCGGCCTCGTACGCGGACGAGATGCGGCGGCTGGCCGCGCCCTACGGGGGCGCGTGGCCGGAGATCGCCGCGAGCATCACCGACCCCGCCGAGGTCAACTACACCTGGTTCGACCGCCTGCTCGTCGAGGGCTCCTGGCACCGCGGCCGGGTCGTCCTGATCGGTGACGCGGCCCACGTCTGTCCCCCCACGCTCGCCCAGGGCGCGGCCATGTCGCTGGAGGACGCCTTGGTACTGGCCGAGATGCTGAGCGAGGAGCAGGACTGGAGTTCCCTCGACGCCCTGCTGACCGGCTTCTACGAACGCCGGATCGACCGTGTCCGCATGGTGGTCGAAGCATCCGTGCAACTCGGTCAGTGGCAGTTGGACGGCGTCCGTGACGCCGACGCACCCGGTCTGATGGGCCGCACGATGTCCGTCCTGAAGGAGACCCCGTGAACTCCGTGAACCCCGTGAGTTCCCAGAACGGCGCACCCACGATCGACGTCCACGCGCACGTCCTGCTCCCTCAGGTCGAGGACGCCGTCGACGGACACCCCGGGCTGGCCGCGGCCCGCGATCTCGACGCCCGCCGCAACGGCCCCGAGGCCATCGCGGTCAGCGGCCCGATGTTCCGGGACCGCTTCCCGAGGCTGACCGACGTCAAGGCCCGGCTCGCCGCGATGGACGCCTCCGGGGTCGACATCCAGTTGGTCTCGCCCTCTCCCTCGCACTACCACTACTGGGCCGACGAGGACCTGGCCCGTACGGTGTGGGAGCTGGCCAACGAGGGCACCGCCGCGCACGTCGCCCAGGCCCCGCAGCGGCTGCACGGCCTCGGCCTCGTCCCGCTCCAGCACCCGGGCCTCGCCGTCGAAGCCCTCGAACATGCCCTCGGCCTGGGCCTGCGCGGTGTCGAGATCTCCAGCCACGCGCCGGGACGCGAACTGTCGGACCCCGCGTACGAACCGTTGTGGACACGGGCCGAGGAAACCGGCGCGATCCTCTTCCTGCACCCCTTCGGCTGCACGCTCGACGAGCGCCTCAACCGGTGGTACCTGTCCAACACCGTCGGCCAACCGACCGAGAACGCCGTCGCGCTGTCCCATCTGATCTTCTCCGGAGTCCTGGACAGGCACCCGGGGTTGCGCATCGTCGCCGCCCACGGCGGCGGCTATCTGCCCACCCACATCGGCCGCTCCGACCACGCCTGGCGCGCCCGCACCGACACCCGCGGCTGCGCGCACCCGCCCAGCAGCTACCTCAAGCAGCTGTACTTCGACTCCCTTGTCCACGACCCGGACGTTCTGCGCGAGCTGATCCGGGTGGCCGGCCCCGACCGGGTACTGCTCGGCTCCGACTTCCCCTTCGACATGGGCACGGACGACCCGCTCGGCGCGCTGCGCAACGTCACGGACCTGCCCGCCCCCCACTTCCACGCCGTACGCGGCGGTAACGCTGCAGCGCTGCTGCGTCTCACCTGAGGAGCCCGACATGACCAACCGTCTGCTCACCCACCTGCGGCACGTCGACCTCGCCGTGCCGGACTACGACAAGCAGCTCGACTTCTACGCCGGCGTCTGGGGCCTGACCAAGGTCGCCGAAGACTCCGGCATCTCCTTCCTGGCCGCCGAGGGCTCCCCCGAGCAGTACATCGTCCGGCTCCGCAAGGCCGAGGAGAAGCGTCTCGACCTCATCTCCTACGGTGCCGCGAGCCCCGCCGACGTGGACACGCTCGCCGAGCAACTCCTCGCGGGGGGAGTGCAGTTGATCTCCCAGCCGGGCAAGGTCGACACCCCCGGCGGCGGCTACGGCTTCCGCTTCTTCGACATCGACGGCCGCACCATCGAGGTCTCGGCCGACGTCGAGGCGCGCCGGCACCGTCGTATCGAGGAGAAGGAGTCCATCCCGGTCCGTCTCTCGCACGTCGTCCTGAACTCCCCCGACATCAACGCCACCCGCGCCTGGTACGAGCAGCACCTCGACTTCCGGCTGTCCGACACGATGACCTTGCCGCACATGGGCGAGGTCATGCACTTCATGCGGATCAGCAGCCAGCACCACTCCATGGCCATCGCCAGCGGTCCGCACGCCTCCCTGCAGCATCTCTCCTTCGAGATGCGCGGCATCGACGAGTACATGCGCGGCTCCGGCCGCGTGATGCGCTCCGGCGCCCGCAAGATCTGGGGCCCCGGGCGGCACATGGCGGGCGACAACACCTTCACGTACTTCCTCGACCCGCACGGCAACACCGTCGAGTACACCACCGAGCTCGAAAAGCTGGACGAGGACACCTGGCACCCGCACATCTACGACCTGACGAAGCCCGAGAACGCCGACCAGTGGGGCACGTCCAACCCGATGAACGAGATGGTCGCCAAGGAGATGCTCAACGACGTCGACCGCGGCGTGTTCGTCGCTCCGCCGGTCTGACCCCTTGACCCCGGGGGCTCGGCGCACTCCCCCGCCTGCCATGCCGCCGGGCCCCCGGCCTGTGTCAACCCACCCAGCTCCCTAGGAATGCCATGCGTTTCGCCACGTACGAACAGCACGGCCGCAGCCGTCTCGCCACCGTCGAGGACGACGGCACCCTCTACCCCTGCCCCGGCGCGGGGACGCTTCTCGACCTGATCCAGACCGGTCCCGAGGCGCTGCGCGAGGCGGGCAACGCAAGCCTGGACGTGCCGCGCGGGCCGCACGTCTCCCAGGTGCGATTGCTGCCGCCGCTCCAACCGCCGTCCGTACGCGACTTCGTCACGTTCGAGGAGCACGTCGAGGGTGTACGGCGAAGCATCGACGGAGTCTCGGGCGCCCCGGACGCCTGGTACGACGCGCCCACCTTCTACTTCACCAACCCCTACGCGGTCATCGGCGCTCACGACGACGTTCCCGTGCCGCCCGGCAGCCAGGTGCTGGACTTCGAGCTCGAAGTCGCCGCGGTCATCGGCCGCGAGGGCCGCGACCTCACCCCCGAGCAGGCCCGCGACCACATCATCGGCTACACCCTCTACAACGACTGGTCCGCCCGCGACCTCCAGTCCCGCGAGATGCAGGTCGGCCTCGGCCCCTGCAAGGGCAAGGACACCGCCACCACCCTCGGCCCCCACCTCGTCACCGCGGACGAGCTGGAGCCCTACCGAGACAGCGACGGCTTCCTGCGCCTGGCGCTGACCGCCGAGATCAACGGCGAGGTCGTCGGCGAGGACCTGCTGTCCAACATGAGCTGGACCTTCGAGGAGATGACCGCCTACGCCTCCCGCGGCACCTGGGTCCGCCCCGGCGACGTACTCGGCTCCGGCACCTGCGGCAACGGCGGCTGCCTCGCCGAACTCTGGGGCGTACGGGGCCGCCAGGACCCGCCACCGCTCAAGCCCGGCGACACCGTCACCCTCACCGTCGAGGGCATCGGCACCGTCTCCAACACCGTGGTACCCGGTGCCGAACCGGTGGCCGTCCCTCGCGCCCGGAAACGCCCCCGGCTGCGCCCGTAGACCGCGCGGTGGAAACAAGCTGGAGGGCAAGGTCGTCATCGTCAGGGGCGGCGCGCGGGCGGCAGGGCGCCCCGGGCCGACCTCACACGTCCGGCTGATGAAGCAGACGCTTGGCTGGACCGCCCCGAAGATCCGCCACGCCGACACCGCCGCTGTGGGCCTGGCTCATCATCGCCGCCCACACCCAGCTCCGGCTCGCCCGGCCCCTCGCTGAGGACGTCTGCCGGCCCTGGGAACGCCGCACTGAAACCCACACGACCAGGCCCGGGACGGCCTCCCGGCTCGAAGAACAAGCACCGGGCCAAGCGTCACGACGTCGGCAAGACGGTCAAACGCACCGAGTCGATCAAGGAACACCAAGCTCACCGCGGCTGAACGGCATGCCCAGGCGGCCGTGGGGATGGTCATGGATTCCACCCCTATGTGGGGAGCAGAGGGGGCGGAAATGGGCCGTCAGCCCTGGGTGCCGTCCTGGTTGACGGGGTACAGGCCGAGCACGCCCTGCGGGTCGGAGGGGTTCACGCCCTTGACGTCGCCGACATAGAGGTTGATGCGGGCCTTGTAGCGGTCGAGTGCGGTGCGGTTGCTCATGAACTCGCCGAGACCGAGCGGGTTCATGTTCTCGTAGTCGAAGATGCCCGTGCGGCCCGCCGGCGCGGCGACGTCGGTGCGGGCACTCCAGGTGCCGATGGAGTTTTGCTGGGCATCCTTGGACAGCAGCCAGCTCAGGTAGAGCTCGGCGGCGGCCTTGTGTGGGGCGTTCTTGAGGATGGCACCGGTCTGCGGCCAGGCGACCCACGGCGACTTCTTCGGCAGGGTGGTCTCGGCGACGCCCGGGACGCCTCCGGTTGTGCCGAAGCTCGCCACGTAGTCACCGGAGCCGACCAGGTCGGCGGAGTCCTGGGTGCCGCGGACGAACTTCGGGTTCTGGGCGAGCAGCTTCTTCAGATAGTCGAAGCCGTACTTGTCGGTGAGCTGTTTGAAGTAGTAGAGGACGGCATCGTCGTCGTTCGGGTAGGTGAAGACGAGCTTGTTCTTGAACTCGGGCTTGAGGAAGTCCTTGGCCTCGACGGGCGCGTCGTCGCCGAGCTTGGTGGCCGTGACGTTGGAGAAGGCGAAGAAGAACAGGCCGGTGTAGTAGCCGTCCTTGTCCTTGATCTGGTCGAAGATCTTGTCCCAGCCGACCGGCTTGTACTTCTGCAGCACTCCTTCCTTCTTCCAGCGCGGGAAGTCGTCGACGGTCTGGAGGTGGACGACGTCGGCAACCACATGGTGCTCGGCGATCTGGTTGTCGACGCGGGCGTCGTGGTTCTTGCTGAAGTCGACGACGATGTCGACCTTCATCTTGGGGAACTTCTTGACGAACGCGTCCTTGAGGTAGTCCGCCTGGCCCGGCTTGTCACCGCCGGCGTAGACGACCAGGCGGCCGCCCTCGGCTACGGCCTCCTTGTACAGCTTCTGCAGCTGGTCTTCTTCGCTCGTGTGCTTGGGGGCGGACTTCGGGGAAGGGGTGGCGGCGGCGATGGTGGCACCGCTCGCGGCCAGGACGCCCAGGGCGGTTGCGACGGCCCATGCCTTGCGGGGGGACTTCACACTCGGCTCCTTCGTGGTGGGGCAAGAAGGGGAAGCTTGATAGTTCAAGCACCTGCACGTTCAGCCTAGAACCGATACTGCAAATCTGCAATATATTGCGGTGGATGCTCGGATCATCACGCAGAGTGGCAAGGAAGGGGGGTGCGGGACTTCGCAGGCTCGCCGCTGCCTCTGGAGGGAGGTCAGCGGCGCCAGGGGAGGTCGACGGGGAAGGGCGGACGGTCCGGGTCCGTGAGGCCGGTGAGGATGATCTCGCACGCTTCACCGAAGGCGCGCACCTGCTCGGGCGTCAGCCGGTCGAAGACGGCAGCCCGGACGGTGGCGACGTGGCTGGGGGCGGCCTGCTCTAGGGCGGTCAGCCCCTCGTCCGTCAGCACGGCGAGCTGGGCCCGTCCGTCCCCCGGCGCGTCCTCGCGGCGCACCCAGCCGCGCTCCTCCATGCGGCTGACGGTGTAGGAGAGCCGTGTCCGGGCGATCTTCAGCTGTTCGGCGAGGTCTGTCATGCGCAGCCGTCGCTCGGGGGCCTCCGAGAGGAACACCATCACCGAGTAGTGCAGGTGGCTGAGGTCGGCCTTGTGCCGCAGTTGCTGGTCGAGAGCGTCCTCCAGTACCAGGCTGAGGTCGCGGTAGGCGCGCCAGGCGCGCTGCTCCTCGGGGGAGAGCCAACGGGGTTCCATGGATCGCACTCTAGTGAGAGCTCCTTCGAGGGCCGTCTCTCCGACGGGGTTCCGACCTCCGTGGCGGTGTTTGCCCTCCACGCGGCCCACTCCTCCCCTGGCACGCTCACCGAACAGCTCGTCTACCTCTCCGCCTCCGGCTCGCCGGCTCAGGCCGCTTCCTGATCCTCCGCCTTCGTCTTCGCGACGGGCCGCGGCCAGGACACGACGAAGACCGCGCAGACGACCACGATCGCCGCCCCGCAGCCCCCGACCCTCGCCACGGCCACAGCGATCGCCACCGCGACCGCGACGACCCTCGCGACCATCCCCCGCACGGCCATTCCCCGCCCCGACGAAGACCGGCCCGCACCACCGGCCTGGCGGCGGCCTCAGCCCGAGCCGACCGCACAGCCACCCACCCGCACTCACACAGAGCCTCAACGGCCCGAAGCGGGCTCCCTGCCTGTTCCCCTCCATGCCTTGCGCGGATTCACGTGTGCAGCGAGCCGGATCGCGGGGATCGCGCGTTGTCCGCCTCACTCATTCGGCCGGATCGCCGGGCGCCGTCCACACCTAGGCTGCGCTGCGGACCTTGAGCACGTCCATGGCCGACAGCCCTACCGGGCAGGCCAGTTCACCCGAGCGAAACACGAAGAATCAGCAAACATGTCGTTGAAGAACAGCAGGCGGCCGCGCTGCCGACGGCGCCGAAACCCTGGACGGCGACGCGCGCTCCGCTCAGGGGCAAGCCCAGGTGCCGGGCCGCTGCGTCAGTGGCTTGCTCCAGCGGGCGGCTCCCCAGCGCCGCGCTCCGCCGGGACGTCGCGGGCGGGGCACCAAGGGATACCCGTGACGGGCTACCCCTGTTCGGTGGGGATCCCGCCCGCGAGGACGATCTGGGTCTGGACCCAGGGGGTCGGTTCGTAGTCGCCGTCGAGGACGTAGATCAGGTACTTGGCGGCGACGCGCAGATCCCAACTGTCCACCTTCAGCGCATCCTTGAGGGCGGGAAGGGCGTCGGCCGCGTACTTCTGCGGAAGGTACGTCAGGGCCGTGACCGCCTGGAGCTGGACGCGGGGATCCTTGCCGGTGGTGATGATGTCGCGGAGATACGGGACCGCATTGCCCGGCCGGTCGAGGCGGGCGAGGAGTTCCGCGGCCGGGATCTTCACCTGCGGCGTCTCGGCGACGTCGGCCAGCACCCTCTCCAGTGCGTCCGGCACCGGACTGCTCCTCAGGACATCCGCCGCAGGCGTGTCGAGCATCAGCAGGCCCTGTACGGCCCAGTAACGGATCAGCTCGTTCTCGTCGCCCAGTTCGGCCAGGAATCGTGCGATGTTGGCCTGGTCGCGCCGGATGGCGAGGTCGGCGAGCTCCTTGACCCGGCGGATCGGGAAGGCGCCCGGCACGCGGGACTCCTCGTATCCCTCGGCCGCCGAGCTCTCGGGAATGAAGCCGTTGTCCAGGACGGCGAGGATGTGCTCGTCGAGCGCCTCGGCCAGCCGGGTCCGGACGGTCTGGTGGTCAGGGTCGTCGATGAGGTTGTGCACCTCGTCGGGGTCGGTGTGCAGGTCGTACAGCTCCTCGGCGGGCTTCTCCCCCCACCAGCGCTCCTGAACCTCCGTCAGCGTGCCCGCCAGATGTGCCTTCTCCCAGTCCGTATAGCCGCGTTGCTGGAACTCGAACGCGCCGTGCTGGTTGTAGATGCGGTGCGGGGCGTAGTTGCGGATGTAGCGGTAGCGCTCGTCGCGGACGGTGCGCACGAGGTCGTAGCGCTCGTCCATACGGTCGCGGCCCCCGAAGGCGTACGACGGCCGCTCGCCCTCGGCGAGGGACGTGCCCTCCATGTAGGCAGGGACGTCGACGCCCGCGAGGGAGAGGACGGTCGGCGCGTAGTCGAGGGAGGTGACGGGTGCGGTGATGACCGAGCCGGGCTCTGCCGGGGCCAAGTGCTGCCATTTCTCGGGATACTTGACGATCAGGGCAGTCCGCAGACCGCTGTCGTAGGCGTAGCGCTTGGAGCGGGGCAGGACGCCGCCGTTGTCGGAGTAGTAGAAGACGACCGTGTCATCGGCGAGGCCCGCCGTTGACAGCATGGACAGCATCAGGCCCACCTGGGTGTCGACGGACGTGATGTTGTCGTAGTAGTGGGCGCGGTCGGCGCGGACGTGCTCCGTGTCGGGGAGGTACGCGGGCACCGGGACGTCGTCCGGGTCGTGGACGCCGGTCGGCGGTGTCAGCCAGAGCGTGGACTCGTGGGTGAGGCCCATGTTGAAGACGGAGAAGAAGGGCTGGCCGGACGCCCGCCCGACCCACGAGGCGAACGGGCCGTTGGCGTCCCATAACGCGCTCAGGTCGAACTCGGCGTTGTAGTCCGTCTTGTTGTTGTTCGACGTGTAGTAGCCGGCCTCGCGCAGGTACTGGGGGAATCCCGTCAGCCAAGCCGGGCGTCTGCCGCTCGCGCGCATGTGCTGGGCAGGGCCGCACGACTGTGAGGAGACGCCGGTGACGAGCGAGAAGCGGCTGGGGGCGCAGACCGGGTAGGTGGAGAAGGAGTTCTCGTAGCGGATGCCGTCGGTGGCGAGGCGGTCGAGCACCGGGGTGACGGCCTGGTCGTCGCCGTACGCGCCGAGGTAGGGGTTGTTGTCCTCGCTCACCAGCCAGAGGATGTTGGGCCGTTCGGCCGATGCTGCCGTGGCGGTCGGGGCGGCGAGAAGGTCGAGGGAGGTGGCGGCGGCCGTGGCCGCGGAGGAGGCCAGGAGGCGGCGCCGGGAGATGTCGGCAGGCATGACGGTGAGGGATGCCTTTCGTCAGGAGGGGGATGCAGCCACGCGGAAACCGATGTTCCCGGCGGAGCTGTCGGGGATGTTGGAGGAGCGGGCGGCCACGCGGTAGCGGTTGCAGTAGGAGGCGTGGCACAGGTGGAAGCCTCCGCGCATGACGCGGGCGGCGCCGTCGGGCGGGCCCGTGGGGTCGGTGCGGGAACCGGTGGCGTGAAAGTCGGGGCTGAACCAGTCGGCGCACCATTCCCAGACGTTGCCGACGGTGTTGTAGAGGCCGTAGCCGTTGGGTTTGAAGGACTTCAGCGGGGCGGTCGAACGGTGGCCGTCCTCCGCCGTGTTGACGGTGGGGAAGGTACCGCGCCAGATGTTGCAGGCGTGCCGCGTACTCCCACTCCGCCTCGGTGGGCAGGCGAGTGCCGGACCAGGCACAGAAGAGGCCTGGGCGTCGTTGAAGGAGACGTGGACGACCGGGTGGTTCTGGAGTACGTCGATGACGGACCCCGGCCCCTCGGGATGCTTCCAGGTGGCGCCCTGGACGCGCGCCACCACGGGGCGCCGGGGACACGGGGAGAGATGGCGCGCAGTTCGGAAGCGAGGAAGCCCTCGAAGACGTAGGAGAAGCCAAAGCGTTCGGCGTCCGTGACGTGGCCGTCGCCTTGACGAGGGTCGCGAACTGGGCGTTGGTCACTGTGGTCGCCGCGATCTGGAAGGGGCTCAACTCGACGTCGCGGACGGGGCCTTCGCCGTCCGCCGGGTAGCCGATGTCGTCGTCCGCGCCCATGCGGAACGAGCCGCCGGGGAGCGGCAGGAGCTGCCTGGCGATGCGGGTGTCGCCGCGGGGCTTCTGCGGGGCGGGGGTCACAGACACGGCAACGGGTTCGCGTCCCGGGGCACAGCAGGGATTGGGTGCCTGGTGCGGCATGGCACGGTCCTTCGACGGAGAACGACACGAGCAACGGCCCGGAACCGCGCTCACGGGCACCTCTCGCAGGACATCACTGCGGAGGCAGGGCGCGACGGAGCAGCCGTCAGGAGCTCAGCTCTGCGCCCCCGCGCAACACAGGCAGCTCGCCTGGTGACCGAGGTCCACGTACAGGCGAGCGACGAGAATCCTGTTCGACGCCACGAGCCCGGACTCTAGAGCCGGATGGTCCTCTTCGGCAACGCCTCTTTCCCACTCTCCCGCTCCGATCTCCAGCGCCGAGGAGCGGACGCGCCACGGTCCGCCTCGCCGCCCTGCACATGAACTGTGCGACCGGCGCCGCCCGGGCCTTCCGGCCTCCCGCGAACCCGTACATCCGAGCCGTGGTCGTCGCCGAGCCGTACCGGCACACCGTCGACGGCCGCCCGGCGCGCCGCCGAAGCCTCCCGAGCCGCCCAGGACCTCACCTTCGTACGACCCGGTGGTGGCGGCACACGCCAACGCCTCGCCGCTCCGCATCGGTCATCTGCTGCTGGACCGCTGGTGGCCGGCCGCGATCGCGGTGCTCGGCAGGGGCATGCTCCTCGGCACCAGGCCGCCTCGACCGCGACGGCCTGGTGCGAGATCCTGCGGCTCCTGTGGTGGGTGGCCGGCATCGCCCACGGTGGTTCCTGGCACGCGGGCGTGCGGAGCACGTCGTACGACGCGGGCAGCGCGTGGGCGCACTCGCCGTCACGGTCGCGGTGCTGCCTGACCGCCGTGCTGCTGCGCGTCGACGCGTACGGCGTCGAACGTACCCGGCGGGCCTGTCGGGACCTGCCGAAGGACTCGGTCTTCGGCAGCCTACTGACGGCCGGCCAGGCGGTGTTCTTCCACGAGGCGGCTGTCTCGCCGTCCGGGCCGGCGACCTGGTCCACCGCAAGGACGATCTGGGTCTGGGCCCATGGGGTCGGTTCGTAGTCGCCGTCCAGGACGTGGAGCAGGTACTTGGCGGCGACGCGCAGGTCCCAACTGTCCACCTTCAGCGCGTCCTTGCCGGTGGTGATGATGTCGCGGAGATACGGGACCGTCACCGGCCTGGCGCTCCAGTGGTACGGCCCGGAAGCCGGCAAGTGAGCCAGAAGGCGAGCGCTTCGCCGGAGGGCGGTGCACTGGCGAAGCGCTTTCCCGAGTTGGACATGCGAACCAGCCGAGCCAAGGACAAGCCCGTTCGCTCAGGCGCTCTGCCCGCCGCACTTGGAAGCCGTGCCCACAGCGTGCCCATAAGAGCGGACAACCACGGTCAACAGCGGTGCGATCCGGCCCCCACGGCCGACCTGAGGAGACGAGATCTGCGCACGTCAGAGACCTAGAGCCAGCCAAGGCGCCGTCGCTTCCCAAGCTGAGAGCGCCAGTTCGATTCTCGTCACCCGCTCCACGACTAAGGCCCAGGTCAGAGACCCGGGCCTTTTTGCTGTCCGTCGTGATCGGCGCTCGCGTGCCAGATTCGTGCCAGAAGGCTTGTCAGGCTCCTTCTCCGCACGGGCGGCGGCACGAGCCTTCCGAACCGTTGCGTCCACCCGGCGGCGACCTCCTCTTGGCGCTCGTCGTCAGAGTGGAACCGGAAGCCCTCCGGCATGCCGACGATCTCACGTGCCTTCCGCCGCTCCCGCCCGAAGGGGCTCCGTCGGAAGGGAGCGCCTTTCTCCCCGACGAACAGCAGCCCGTCGGGGCCCGGCTCGGCATAGCTCTCCAGGTGCCAGCGGAGCTCCCGACGGAGGAACGCGGGAAGAATCACAGTCCGGTCGGCAGCACACTGTGAGGACATGAAGGCCGAGTGAGATACGGACCAGGCGGTTCGGCTCCTCGAAGAGGTCGACGAAGACCACTTGAGATCCCATCTCCAAGCGGGGTTGTTCCTCAAGAGGGTCGTCAGCGCGCAGGGACACCGACACCCTCCGCGAACACAACGTCGGCCTTCACAACCACAGCAGGTCATGAACGCCGACGTCACGTTCGCCCCCAGGAGTCGCCAACGTTTACGGTGGGGTGCCCCTGCTCGCCGGGGCGCCGGACGGGCGCGGCGCAGCCGGGGCGGTGGCCGCCGGTTCAGCCGGTGGCGGCGACCCTGTCCCACAGCATGCAGTGGTGGGCGGCGGTGAAGTCACCGGCCGGGCGCGGGCCGCCGGCCGACGCGGTCTGCAGGACCATCACCTCGCCCGGACGGACGCGCTGGTCGGCCATGTCGGGGAGGCCGGGGGCACGGGGGACTCCGTGTGCGACGAACGACGACCAGTACTGGATCATCTGCCGGGACAGCTGCCGCTCCTCGGTGTTGAACGGCGCCTCGCGTCCGTTGTGCCGGAAGAGGTACTGGAGGTCGTTGGTGTGCGTGGCCCCGAAGTCGTAGTCGGTGTTCTGGTTACGAAGGTTCTCGGCGGGCGGACCGGTCACGTCCGCGAACTCGTACTGATACACCGGGGCGCCCTGGGCGAGTTGCCGGCTGACCCGGGCGGTCGGGCAGGAGTAGTCCCGGTCGCCGCGGGCGGCGGCGTGCGCGAGCGTGGGGGTCGGGTAGCCGGTCACCGGATAGCGCGACAGCACCTCGTCTGCGATGTCCTCGCCGAACCAGTCGCGCATGGTCCGGGGGTACTGCTCCGCCGTCAGCGGCTGTCCCTTGCCGTCGAAGTCGAAGTAGTCGAAGTACCGTCCCTCGGTGCGGGTGGTGCCGAAGAGGGCCGGCACCTTGGCCTGCCGGCCGGCCGCGAAGGTCTCGGCAGGCTGGCGTGGCAGCACGCGGTCGCCGACGATGGGTCCCCAGCTACGGCCGGACTGCGCGGCGAGAAGTTCCTGCGGGGTTTTGGTGCGCAGGCAGTCCAGCACGGCGTCCGAGTCGGTGTCCGTGCAGCCCAGAGCGTCGGCGTAGGCGCGACCGGTGGTCTCGGCACTCTTGGCGGGGATGGCCGCGCAGTCGCGGTAGGAGGCGGACTGACTGATCGCGGCCCGGAACAGCCCGCGTGCGGTGGGCGAGGCCAGCTGGGTGCACACGGCACGGCCGCCTGAGGACTCACCGGCGATGGTGACCGCGTGCGGGTCGCCGCCGAAGCGAGCGATGTTGGCGCGTACCCAGCGCAGAGCCGCCTGCTGGTCGAGCAGGCCGTAATTGCCCTGCACACCGGGCAGAGTGAGGAAACCGGAGGCGCCGAGACGGTAGTTGATGGTCACCACGATCACGTTGCCGTCCGCGGCGAAACGGTCAGCGACGTAGTCTTCGCCGCCGCCCTGGATCATCCCGCCGCCATGGATCCACACCATCACGGGCAGCCGCCGCGGCTTCGCCGGAGTGTAGACGTTCAGGTTCAGGCAGTTCTCGGTGTAGGTGCCCTGTTGCGGATTCGTGCCCTGCAGGCAGCGGGGGCCGAACGCCATGGCCTCGCGTATGCCCTTCCAGGCCGGGTGGGGCCGTGGCGGACGCCAGCGCAGCCCGCCCACCGGATCGGCGGCATACGGAACGCCGAGGAACTGCCTCCCTTCGGCGGTCGCCTGACCCCGGATCAGGCCGGCGGTGGTCCGTATCACCGGGGACCGGTCTGACGCGGTCCGCGCGGGATCGGCGCCAGAGGCAGAGGTGGGGGTGAGCACAGCCAGTAGGGTCGCGAGACACGCTACGGCAGCTGTGCGATGGGCTCGGAACATGGGGTTTGTCCTTCCATCGCTCGACGTACTGCAGTTGTGCAGTAGGCAGCACGGAAAGGATATTGAAAATCCAACTTCTTGCGTTCGGAAAAGCGGAACTGCCCACTCACCGGGAGAGGGGCTGTCACAGATGCTGTCGTCCGCGTGATCAACGAGGCCGCACCGAAACGCCCGACCTCCCGCACGGAGAAGGTCTGCACCCGGGCGAAGACCTGGGCCCGAAGATCCCTCCCAAGCGCCATCGCCGTCCGCGCGCTCACATACACGGCTCCGGCAGCGCACGTCATCTGCACCAGCGTCACGCCGAGCATCACCCCACCGACCCACAGCACATGCCCCGTGTCACCGGTCAACACGCCGTGGTTGATGGCGTTGGCGTTCAGCGTCGGCAGATACAACGTCGCAGTGATCTGCACCAGTTGCAGAGCGCCGATCGCGGCCACTGACCCGGCATAGGGGCGCAGGCCGGCGGCCAACAGGCGTAACAGGACGCTCACGCGAACCCTCCTTGTGCGGCTGGTCGGAAGGCGGGCGTCGGGGCGGACGAGGAAGCAGGCGTGGGCATGGCGTACTCCGAGCCGAGCGTCCAAGAAACTGTCACTCAGTGGCAGTATGCCATGAGAGGCAGTAACTCATCAGAGGCTTTTCCTGGGACGGCTTAAGGTGACGTGCATGGCGACCCCGACCTCGGACTCCTCCGCTGCCGCGGCCAAAACCCGCGGCCTGGACGATCGCGCCCTGCCACTGCGCGAGCGCAAGAAGCAGCGCACCTTCCGCGCCCTGGCCGACGTGGCACTCGCGCGCTTCACCGAGCGGGGCTTCGACGAGGTGACTCTCGACGAGATCGTCGACGAGGTGGAGATCTCCAAGCGGACCTTCTTCCGCTACTACTCCTCCAAGGAGTCCGTCGCCCTCGCCGCCGAGGCCGAGCTGTGGATCGCCTACGTCGACACCTTTACAGCGACCGACCTGCACGGCGATGTCCTCACCGCCCTGCGCGCCGCGCTCACCACCGCCATCACCGGCATGGACGACGACTGGCCCCGCCGCTTCCTGGCCACCCGCCGCCTTGTCGCCGGCCACAACGGCCTGCGCAAACACAGCCTTGTCATGGCCGCCTACCACCAGGAACAGATCGTCGAGCAACTCGAGGCGAAACTGGGCCGCGACGGCCGCGACGGCCGCGAGGACGTGCGCCTGCGCCTGCTCGGCGAAATCGCCTTCGGCGCCTACCGCGTCGGCGCCAAGAACTGGACCGCAGGACGCGGCAAGGGTGCCGGCAGCCGAGGCAAAGGCGGACGCGCCACGCTCGCCGCCCGCGTCAGCGAGGCGTTCGACGCCGTCCCCAACGCGATCGCACTGACCGCCGACTGACGCAGCGCACGTTCGCACTCACAACGGCGCCCACAAGGGGCTCCCGATCCCAGGCACGCCCATCCACTTCGAAGCGATCGGCCACCCCACCAGTCCGCCAGATCTCGACGGCGTGCCCTAAGGGGTCCTTGCACTAGGCCCGCCTGGGTCGCGCGGCCTGGCACCGCACCTCGCCGCGTTGCCGAAACGCCCACGTGGCTCCTCCCCCACTCTCGGCTCCGCTCGAGCGGGGGCACCCCCATCGAGGGCGCTCATAGTGCAAGGACCCCTTAGCGTGCCCGTAAGAGCGGACAACCACGGTCAACAGGGGTGCGATCCGACCCACACAATCATCTCCACGAGAGGGCATCCACGCAGGTCAGAGCCACAGAGCTCCCGCAAGCGCCGTCGCTTCCCAAGCTGAGAGCGCGACTTCGATTCTCGTCAGCCGCTCCATGATGAAACCCGAGGTCAGCGGCCTGGGGTTTGCGCTTTGCCGCTGCCGCTCCTGCACTTTTCGCGCCGCTACGCATCCGAAGATTGGGCACGCGGAGGGCTCGAGAGCTCGACGCAGGCCACACGCTTGCTACTGATCACACTGCAGCGCTCCGCCGACCTGTGGTTTCACGCCGCGCATGACGGGATTCGAGTGTGGAAGCTCTCAGCCTGCCGTTCCCCGAAGAACGCGGTTGGGGTTCGACGCACAGCGCCACCCCGAAGCCTTTGCAGTCGACTACGCTGCCGCGCCGCCCTGATGCCAGTTGATGTCCACCGGCTTCCGCCAGAAGGCGGCGTGGTCCGGCTTTCGCCTCGGCAGGATCCACGCCGGCCGAGTACAGCTGGGCCCGGCTACGACAGCTGCTGCCCGTCTGGAACGCCGAGGACCGGGACCTGCTCAACCACCGGGGCCGCACGAACAGACGTCCTTCCGGCCGACGGGAAGCAGCCTGCCTGGCATCCGACCATCCAGCGCAGCAGTTCCGAGCCAAGGTGTGTCCGTAAGGGCGGACAATCACGGTCCGGACAATCACGGTCACGGAGACGACATCTGTCCCTCATACATCGCTTGAGATATAATCAATGGCATCAGTGATATCAATGGAGATGCCGATGAGCCGAACCGTGATCGATCTCGACGACCAACTGGTAGCAGACGTGGCCAAGGCCCTCGGCACCAGCACCAAGAAGGAAACGGTGAACACCGCGCTGCGCGAGGTCCTGGAAAACCGGCGGCGCGCCCTGGCCCTCACCCGACTGCGCGCTGCGGCGGCTGAAGGCGCCTTCGACCTGGACCTCTTCGAGGACAAGGGGAACTACCGCCGGTGAACGCCGCGCAATTCCTGATCGACACCAGCGCACTCGCCCGCCTGCTGCGCGGCGACGCAGAGCAGTACGGCTGGGACCGAGCAGCAGCAGCTGGGCTCATCGCCACCTGCGCCATCACCGAGCTGGAGTTCTTCTACAGCGCACGTTCCGCCGCCGACCGTGCACAAGGCATCGAGGACATGCGCATGCTCTTCGGATGGGTCCCCGTCGACGACCGCGCCTACGACCGCGCCTGGCAGGTACAGGAGATCCTCACCCAGCGCGGACAGCACCGCAGCGCCGGTGCCGTCGACCTCGTGGTGGCCGCCACGGCCGAGTTGCAGGGGCTGACCCTCCTGCACCGGGACCGGGACTTCGAGTGCATCGCCGCCGTCACCGGCCAGGCGCTCCAGTGGTACGGCCCCGAAGCCGGCAAGTGAGCCATGAGCTGTAGAGGGGCGCACTCGGCACGCACCAGGTCGTCGAGCCCGGCAGCCACCTCCCGCCGCTCCTCGTCGGAGTGCGGATAGATCAGCGCGGCCTTCTCGGACGGCTGCCCGGCACGGACCATCGTGTCCTTGAGGGCAGCAACCTTCCTGCGGAGAGTCGGGAACCTCCGGGCGCCCGACGGCGTTCGTGTCACTGACGGCCGGACAAGGCGAGCCTCCGGCTCGCAGTGCCCGACTGCTGATGTCGTACGACGACTTGACCGGGGGGCAAGAGGCGTGCAGCACCGCGCACACCCCTCGCGTCCGGCAGTCGTCGTGCTCTCCGCGCTGCTCGCGGTCCTGACCGTCCTCCTGCCGGTGTCGGCCAAGTCGACCCCGGCGTCCCGCCCGTCCTCGACGGGCACGGCCGCGTCGGCGACCGCGCGGGCGTCCGCGCCCGCCGACGCGCAGCGACCCGTCACCGTGGCGCACCCCGTGCTCGCCCGCGCTCACGCCGACGCCGTGCCGTACCCGTTCCACGGCTTCCTGGGCCCTGGCGCCGGGAACGCAGCCCCGCACCGCGCTGTCGGCGGCCCCGCCGGGGCCGTGGCGGCCGCGGCCCCGGGAGCGAGCCGGAGCGGCCACGTGTATCGCCCGCGCGGCCCGCCGCCCCGATGGAGCACCGAAGTCCGTATCGACGCCTGACCGTTCGCCTCCGCGTCCGGCGCAGACGTCGACTCCGTCTGCCTGCCCATCGTGGAGAACTCATGTCTCGCGCGCCCGTGTGGCGGGCGATCGTCGCCCTAGGTGTGATCGCCGCCTCGCTCTTCTTCGCTCTCACCCAGTCCGCCCGCCTCGGCCTCGACCTGCGCGGCGGCACCCAGATCGTCCTGGAGACCAAGGACTCACCCGTCGTCAACGCCAATGCCGAATCGACCCAGCGGGCCCTGGAGGTGCTCCGCCAGCGGGTCGACGCGCTCGGCGTGTCCGAGCCGAGCCTGTACCGGTCAGGACAGCAGCGGATCTTCGTCGAGCTGCCCGGCCTGCAGGACCCGCGCGAGGCCGCCGAAGTCATCGGCCGCACCGCTCAGTTGACCGTCCACCCGGTGCAGGGCACGACGGACAAGCAGGACGAGAACAAGGGGAAGCCGGCCAAGGACGGCTCGCGCACCCTGGCCGACCCCGACCAGAAGGGGGCGTTCCTCAAGCTCGGCCCCACCGCCCTCACCGGCGAGGGCGTCAAGGACGCCGAGGCGGTGCTCGACCAGCAGAAGCTGTCGGGCTGGATGGTCAATCTCACCTTCCGCGGGCAGGCGGGCAAGGACTGGACACGGATCACCGGGGCGGCGGCCTGTGCCCCGCAGGGCGCCCCCGAGCGGCGCGTCGCCATCGTCCTGGACGGCAAGGTCCTCTCGGCGCCCGGCGTCAACGCGGATGTGGCGTGCGAGGTCGGCATCTCCGGCGGCTCCACGCAGATCACCGGCGGCTTCGGCCGGGAAGAGGCCCGCGAGCTGGCCGCGCTCGTCAAGGGCGGTGCGCTGCCGGTGCCCGTGGAGGTCGTGGAGCAGCGCACCGTCGGCCCCACGCTCGGTGCCGACGCCATCGCCGCAAGCACCCAGGCCGCGATCATCGGGCTCGCCCTGACAGGGCTGTTCATCCTCGTCGTCTACCGGCTGCTCGGCGCCCTGGCCACCATCGCGCTCGCGCTGTACGGGCTGATCTCCTACGCCGCACTGGTCGCCCTGGGCGCGACCCTGACACTGCCCGGACTGGCCGGTTTCGTCCTGGCGATCGGCATGGCGGTGGACGCGAACGTGCTGGTCTTCGAGCGTGCCCGCGAGGAGTATCTGGGAGTCCGCGCCCTGAAGTCGGCCTCGGCGCACCTGGACAAGCCGCTGCGCACCGGCTTCGGCAAGACCTGGAGCGCGGTCGTCGACTCGAATGTGACCACGCTGCTCGCGGCCGGACTGCTCTTCTTCTTCGCGACCGGACCCGTCAAGGGCTTCGGCGTCACCCTCTCCATCGGTGTCCTCGTCTCGATGATCTCGGCCCTGGTGATCACCCGGGTCCTCGCCGACTTCGCGATCCGGCGCCGCTTCGTGCGTAACCGGCCCGGCCTGACGGGGATCACCTCCACCGGCCGGGTGCGTGCCTGGCTCGCGCACCGCAAACCCCGCCTGGTGCACCACCGGCGCCGCTGGCTCGGCGTCAGCGCGCTGCTGATCGTGGTTGCCGTCGCCGGAATCGGCCTGCGCGGCTTGGACTTCGGGGTGGAGTTCACCGGCGGGCGCCTGGTGGAGTACAGCACCAGCAGGCCCGTGGACGTGGACGCGGCGCGGGCGGCGGTCACGGAGGCCGGGTTCCCGCGCGCGTTGGTGCAGGAGTCGGGGGAGGAGGACATCTCGGTACGCACCGGTGAGCTGAGCAATGACCAGCAGCACACGATCAAAACGGCGCTGGCGAAGGAGGGCGGCGAGGTCACCGTCGAGCGGGACGAGCTGATCGGCCCGAGCCTCGGCGACGAGCTGCGCCGGCACGCGCTCATCGCGCTCGGCATCGCTGTCGCGGCCCAGCTGATCTACCTCAGCGTGCGGTTCCGGTGGACGTTCGCCGCCGCGGCGGTATCGGCCATGGTGCACGACGTGCTGCTCGTGGTGGGCCTGTTCGCCTGGCTCGGCAAGCCCGTCGACAGCGTCTTCCTGGCGGCCCTGCTCACCGTCATCGGGTACTCCGTCAATGACACCGTCGTCGTCTTCGACCGGGTGCGCGAGGCGCGCCGTCGCGATCCGGCGGCGGACCTGGAAACCACCGCGAACAAGGCCGTCATCCAGACGCTGCCGCGCACTGTGAACACCGGTATGGGCGCTCTGTTCATCCTGGCAGCCCTGACCGTGCTCGGCGGTGACTCACTCGCGGACTTCTCCGTGGCGCTGATCGCGGGCGTGGTGATCGGTATGGCGTCGACGGTGTTCACCGCCGTGCCGATCGCCGTGCAGCTCGAGGCCGGCCGCCCGGAGCCGCCAGTGCGCCCCAAACGCAGCGAGGGCAGCGGGGCGCGCAGTCCGCTGGAGCGACGCGGGCGGGCGCGGGATTCAGGCGCTGTGGTGTGAGGGGCGCGCGGAGGCTCGCGGGGAAGACGCGGATGGCCGTAGGGGAGACGCGCGCATCCGGAGGGCGGCCATGGTGGCAGCAGCTCCGGATGTGAGGCCAACCACCGGCAATCTGCGGTCGTGCGGACGATCAGAAGCCGCACATCGATCTCCGTGGATGATCCGAGTCGGCCGGTGGGACACCAGTCACGAGCCACCGGGCTGGGGGCTTTGAACAGAACTCCTGCATCGCTCAGTTCCTGAAGCGCATTTGCCTTCATCCCGAATTGCTGTTTGGGCATGCCCTCGAGCCACCGGACCGTGATCTCGGCTGGACTGCCCTGTGTGCATTGCAACCCCAGGGGATCCGGACTGATGTACCGGCCTGCTTCGGGTGCGTAATAGCGCTGGCAGTCGTAGCTGAGGCCGGTCTCGGTACCGTGGCACTGGCCTGGGAAGCGCACTTCCTCGACGACCGAGCCGTCTTCCGGCAGCCGCTGTTTCGCCGTTCGGCGCCCCAGGGGGTCGTCACGGCAACGCCAGGTCCGGCCTTCCGGTGTGGTGGCCTGGATCAGCCGGCGTTCGCCGCCCGGTGGTCCAGGAGACCCCGGCCTGCCAGGGTGCCGTTGTTGCCGCCGCTGACGTCGGCGGTCGCGGTGCCGTGCCCTCGTCGAGCGGCGTCCGGGCTGTTCGGCGTGCCGTCGGTCACCTTGCCGTTGCCGCCCTCGCCCATGCAGATCGTTGTACACCTGTGTGATGTGGTAGCGGATCACCGAGCTCTTCGCGCCGAACATGGCCACCCCGTCCGCCGGCGAACTCGCTGACCACCTGGTCGCCGGTCAGGCCCGGCACCGTCCTGGGCGTCAGCTGACAACCCGGCACCCTGTGAAGCGGCTGTGGAGATACTCAACTTTGACTAATCCATTCTCCTCTCATGGCCACAGTCGCAAGAACATGGCGCTGACATAGCGGGACTTGACCACCCCTCATGAAAAGGCACTGCCTTGTCTCAACGACATTCCGGCCGCCGTCGCAGCAACAGAGCCGCTTTCCTCGTGGCCCCGGCCCTCGTCGGCGGCCTGATTCTGGCCTCGGGCCCGCTCGCGCTGGCGGCACCGACCACCCCTGTACCCAAGTCGTCAGCCGGCGCCGGTCGGCAGACGTACACGGCGGGTACCTACATCGTCCAGCTTCGTGACAAGCCAGTGGCCACGAACGCCACCACCGCGCCCGCGGCGGGCAGGCGGCTGGACACGAGGAGCGACGCCGTACGCGACTACGTCGGTCAGCTCAAGCAGGAGCGTGACAAGGTGCTGGACGCCGTGCGGGGCGTCCGGCCGGCGTACACCTACCAGTACGTACTGAACGGCTTCGCAGCGAAGTTGACGGCCACTCAGGCCGCCCGACTGGCGCGCACCCCGGGTGTCGTCTCACTGACCCGCAACGAGATGCTGCACCTGACCACCACGAGCGGTACCGCTGCCACGAGCGGTACCGCTGCCACGACAGCCGGCGCAAACGCCACGAAGAGCGAGGCCGGTACAGCCGCCACGGCGGCCACGGTGACCTCGGCCGCCACCGGCTCCCTCCCCCGGCCGACACCGCCAGGTTCCTCGGGCTGAAGAACCGGGGCGGCCTGTACTCCAGGATCCCGGGTGGTCAGCGCAACGCGGGCGAAGGCCTGATCATCGGTGTCATCGACACCGGGATCGACATCCACAACCCGTCCGTGAAGGCCCTTCCGGAGCCCCGGCCCGACACCGCGGTCATCGCCCGGAAGTGGAAGGGCGGCTGTGACCCCGGCCAGGACCCCGCGCACCGGGTCACCTGCAACAACAAGGTGATCGGCGCCCAGTACTTCGAGAAGGGCATCGGCAGTCCCACCAAGGAGGACTGGGCCTCCCCGATGGACGCCGAGGGCCACGGCACCCACACCGCGACCACCGCGGCCGGCGACTACGACGTGCCGGCCCGTGTGCCCAGCAGCGGCATCTCCGGCCGCATATCCGGGATCGCCCCGGCCGCCCGCATCGCGGTGTACAAGGCGTGCTGGGCCGCCGGGTGCCCCGCCGAGGACACCATCGCCGCCTTCGACAAGGCCGTGGCCGACGGAGTCGACGCCATCAACTTCTCCGTCGGCAACGGCAACGGCGAACCCGCCGACAGCCCCTCGTTCATGGCGATGTTCAACGCGGCCAAAGCGGGCGTGTTCATCTCCGCCTCGGCGGGCAACGAAGGGCCCGGCAACGTCGACGACGGGGTCCCGTGGGTGACCACGGTGGCGGCCTCCAGCCACGACCTCGCCTACCGCACGACGGTCACCCTGGGCAACGGCACGTCGTACCACGGGATAGGCGTCAGCGCCTCCGCCGTGCCCTCCAGCCGGCTCGTCGACGCGGCGAAGGCCGCCAGGAAGGGCGTGGCCCCGGACCAGGCAGCGCTGTGCGAGCCGGACACGCTGGACCCGGCCAAGGTCAAGGGCGCCATCGTGCTGTGCACGTTCGGCGGCATCGCCCGCGACGAGAAGAGCGCCGTGGTGCAGGAGCTGGGCGGCGTCGGCATGGTGCTGTACTACACCGGCTCGTCCGACGACGCGATCGCCGAGGCCCACCACGTGCCCACCTCCGAGGTCGGACCCGCCGTCGGCAAGGCCGTCAAGGCGTACGCCGGCCAGGCGGGCGGCGCCGCCACCGCGAAGCTCAGCGCGGCGCGGGCCGTGCACCGTCAGGCCCCGGCGATCACCGGCTTCTCCTCCAGTGGCCCGGACCTCGACAGCGGCGGCAACCTGCTCAAGCCGGACATCGCGGGGCCCGGGCTGGACATCGTCGCCGGAGTCGCCGCGGGCGGCACCGACGGGGATCTCACGGGCAGCCAGGGCCTCATGTCCGGCACGTCGATGGCCGCACCGCACGTGGCCGGCCTGGCCCTGCTGCTGCGGGAGCTGCACCCGGCCTGGTCCCCGATGGAGATCAAGTCGGCGCTGATGACGACGGCGACCACCAGGGCCCAGGCGGGCAGGCCGATCGGCCGGGACAATGTCACCGGCCCGGCCACCCCGCTCGACTACGGCGCGGGACAGATCGTCCCGAACACGGCCGACGACCCGGGTCTGGTCTACGACTCCACCTCCGCCGACTGGACGGCGTACATCTGCTCTGTCGGCGAGAAGGTGACGGCGGACGACGGCGGCGACGCCTGCGCCACCGCGAAGAAGATCGACCCGAGCGACCTCAACTCCGCGTCGATCGCGGTCGGCAGCCTCGCCGGGAAGCAGACCGTGACCCGCACCGTCACCAATGTCAGTGCCACGACCGGTTTCTACACCGCCACCGTGCAGACCCCGCCCGGCTACAAGACCCGGGTCTCGCCGAAGAAGCTGGTCGTGCCGCCGGGCAGGAAGGCCACGTACAAGGTGACTTTCACCCGCACCCACGCGGCCTACGGCACGTGGGCGTTCGGCGCGGTCACCTGGAGCGACCACCACCACAAGGTCCGCAGCACCGTCGCCCTGCGCGCCGTGGGCATCCGGGTGCCCGGCGAGGCCACCGGCCGGGGCGCCACCGGCTCGGTGCCGTTCACCGCCACGCCGGGTGTCACCGGCACGCTCACCACGGACGTGAACGGCCTGTACGCCGGTACGACGAACACCGGCACCCTGACCGGCACCGACCAGGACTTCGACCCGGCGAAGTCGACGTCCGCCACGGCCAGGACCGAGGTCACCGTCCCCAAGGGGATCCGTCTGGCCCGCATTGCGATCCGGTCCGCCGACTTCCTCCAGGGCAGTGACGAGGACCTGTACGTGTTCGACAAGGACGGCAACCTCCTCTCCGACCCCGGCGGGGGCAGCGACGAGCACCTCGATCTCACCAAGCCGGGCACGTACACGGTGTACGTCAGCCAGTACGGGCTGCCGCAGGGCGTCAGCAGCCAGAAGTACATCCTGCACACCTGGCTGATCGGCGCGGACTCCAAGCCGGACGTGCAGGCCACCGCCGACCCGGTGGAGCAGCCGGTGACCATGGGCAGCAGCACCAAGGTCACCGTCTCCTGGAGTGGACTCCCGGCCGGACGCACCTACTTCGGCCTGGTCGACTACCGCAACGGCAGCGAGACACTCGGTACCACGATCCTGACGGTCACCCCGTAACCGAACAGGCGAAACGGCCCCTGATCCGACGCGTCGACGCGTTGGATCAGGGGCCTCTCGCATGCTCGCACCTGGCGGAGCCGACCGCTTTCTGTGCCCGTGGGGCCGACCGTCTTGCGGTCGGCCCCACGGTCGGGTCAGCCGACGGTGTAGGTGTACGGGATTCCGATGAGCTCGGAGCCGTTCGCGACGCCCAGCGCGCTGTCGGTGTCCACGTAGACGATGCCGTGAACGACCGTGCCGACGGCGGCAGTCGGGGCGAGCGTGAGCGTCATGGTGCCCGTCTTGCCGGCGGCCACGGGGAGCGACAGGTCCTCCGCGCTGAAGTCCCAGAACCGGCCGGTCGACGCCTGTGCCCCGGGGTCGACCGGCTGGGTCGTGGCGGTCACGGTCACCTTGGCCGTGCCCTTGGGTGCGGCGCTGCCGGTGTACGGGCCGGGTTGCGAGACGTGCACGGACCACAGCCCCGCGGCGAGTTGGTCGGCGGCGGCCGTGGCCACCGACGCTCCGCCAAGACCCGGTGCGCCCAGGACCTCGGGCGCGCCGGACCAGGGCACGAGCGACGCGTCCACGGGGACGTCCGCGGTGACCGTGGCCCTCAAGGCCGTGGTGTGCGTCGGAACCCACCACTGCGGCGCTTGGGTTCCGTTCACCGGGACCGTGGCCTTGCCGTCGATCTCCGGGAGGGAGACGTCGGCCGAGGCGGCCAGGCGCGGGTCGAGGAAGTAGTACCGCTTCGCCGGCCCGGGGTTGGGCACCCGCACGGTGACCTTGAGCTTGCTGCCCCGCTTGATGACGCGCGCCGGGCTGTTCGGGAGGCCCGACGCGGTGGCGGTCACGGCGTCGAGCCGGACCCTGCCGGTGACCTGCTCGCCGATCTCCTTTCCGCTGACGGCGTCGGGTACGGCGACGATCAGCGTCCAGCGCCCGGCGGCGGGCCGGTCGACGGTCAGGCTCGCGTACTTCGCCGGAGTCGTCCCCTTGACGCCGGTCCGGTTGCTGTCGCGGGCGAGGATCTGCTGCTGGGGGCTGATCAGGTAGGAGACGACTTCGGTGCCGGCTTCCTGCGCGGTGAGGTCGACGGTCAGGTTGCGCCGCCCCTTCGGGACGTCGAGGTAGTAGCCGTTGGTCTGGCCGACGTCGCGGCCGACGCCGCCGGTGAGGCGGGCGGTGAACGAGGTGCTGTGACCGCGCGCGGGGTCGACCGGGATCAGCGTCCGCCGGGCCACCGGCAGCGACAGGCGCGCCCCGGCGTCCGAGGCGAACTGCAGGGAGAGGGGCGCGTCACCCGCCGTGCGCGGGACCGGCACGGTGACGGGGAAGACGGCCGTACCGCCCGACGGGACGGTCCTGGTCTGTCCGGGTACGCCCGCCGAGGTCCAGCGGTGGCCGGTGACCTGGATGTGCAGAGGGCCGCGGTAGCTGCCGGGCTTCATGACCGGGTACTGCATGCCCTCGTAGCCGACGCCCCAGACCACCTTGACGGTCCAGTCACCCGGAGCCGGGTTCCGCACGTCGACGTACTGGTGGTTGCTGTGACCGCCGCCCCCGTAGTCGTACCCGACCTGCGTCAGCCGGCCCTTCGGGTCGAACAGGACCGGGATGAGATGGCCCGACTTGTCCTTGCCGGGCCAGGCCATGGTCAGGTCCAGGAAGGGGGTGTTCTTCGGCACCTGGACCGTGAACGGCTTGATGGCGAGCCGGCCATGGGCAGTGTTGCCCAGCGGCTTGCCGACGGTGACGGTGCGGTCGGCACGGAAGGTCGTCGAGCCGGTGGTGCGGGAGGTCATGGTGACCTTCTGGGGCCGGTTCGCGGTGTTGGTCAGGGTCACCGTGGTGTGCCGGGTGGCGCCCGGTTGCCCGGTGATGTCCAGCTGGCCGGCCGAGGGGATCAGGGACGTGCTGTCCGCCCTCCCGCCGATCGTGCCGACGGTCCGGGCAGCCCGGACGGCGGCGTCGGTGTTCAGCAGTCCGGCGCCCTGCTCGTCGGCGGGGGTGCCCAGGTCGGTGGCCGTGCCGGTGAGGACCCGCTTGACCAGACCGGGAGCGGGACGCGCCCCGCCGTGGGTGCTCTCGTACGCCTGGATGACGTCGGCTGCCGCGCCCGCCACGAAGGGAGCCGACTGGCTGGTGCCGCCGAACACCTGGGTCGGCAGTGTGCAGCCGGTCCAGTGCGGGCCGGGGGTGCAGGCGGCCATGCCCTCCATGCCCGGCGCCACCAGGTCGACCAGCTTGTTGCCGGGCGTGGTGCCCCCGGAGGACAGGGCGGCGATGTTGTCGCTGGTCCAGCCGCGGTAGCCGTGCCCCTCGGCCGTCACCCGTAGTGCGGTGGTGGCGCCGACGCCGATCACCTGCGGGTCGCTGGCCGGGGAGCCTATGGTGCCGGAGACACCGGAGTCTCCGGTGGAGGCCACGACCGTGGTCCCGGCGGCGACGGCGGCCTGGTCGGCCAGTCGGAGCGGGTCGGTGGCCGGGTCCGGGTAGGAGTTGATGCCGAACGACTGGCTGATCACGTCGGCGTGGTGCTCGACCGCGTACTGGACGGCCTGGACGAAGCCGGAGGTGTAGTCGGGGGTGTCCTCGCCGAAGACCTTCAGGCTCATCAGCTCCGCGTCCGGCGCGAAGCCACGCATGCGTACCGTGCAGCCCTTGGGCGCCTTGCCGTAGGGCAGTTGCTGGGCCAGGTCGTACGTTCGGCTGCCCTGCGCCGCCACGGAACTGGCGTCGCCGAACGCCTCCAGGCCGTCGGTGTGGTCGTCCGTTCCCGCGCCGGTGAAGTCCTGGTAGTCGGTGATCACATGGCTGCCGTCGGGGCGGACGAACTCCGGGTTGTTCACGTCGATGCCGTCGGCCATGAAGGCGACCTTCACGCCCTTGCCGGTGGCCAGCTTGTGGGCGGTGTCGGTCTTCGTCAGCGACAGCGCCTCCGGTTCGATGACCGGGTGCTTCGGGTCCTTGGGGCAGGCGGTGGCGGTGGTGCCGGACGGGGAGCCCGTCGCGCCGGTGGCCGTGGTGCCCGCGGGGCCCCGGTCGGGGGGCTGCGGCAGCGGCAGGTCGGGCACGACGGCGGCGACCTGCCGGTCGGCGCGGATCCGGGCTATCGCCGATGGTTTCAGCGTGGCGGCGACGGCGTTGAGCAGACTCATCCGGGTGACGTGGCCGGCGCCGTTCTTCCTGAGCAGCGACAGGATCGGCTTCTGGTCACCGGACACCGCCCGGTCGCGCTGCGCTGTTTCCGTCCTGGGCGACAGGTGCGGGTGCTGGTCGCGCAGCAGCACGATGACGCGCTGTGCGCCGCCGGACGCGGAGCCCGCGGTGGGGGAGGTCGCACCGGCGGGTGCCGCCGCCGTGGGGGCGGCACCCAGGGCGAGGACGCTCAGCAGGAGCGAACCGGTGAGCGCGGCTCGCCTCACGCTCCCGCCTGTTCTTCTGTTGTGCACGCAAGTCTCCCTTGGGAGGTGGGGGGTTGGGGCCGCCATGGCCGGCGGCCCGTCGATCGACCGGCCGGCCTTCGCAAGGCGGCCGGTGGTCGGAGGGGCGGCGTCAGCCGACGGTGTAGGCGTACGGAATGCCGGTCAGTTCGGAGCCCGTTCGCTCGGAGAGGCCGGGGCTGTACGTCTCGACGTACAGCACTCCGCGCACCGTCGTCCCGGGCGCGGCCGCCGGCCTCACCGTGACCGTGAGCGTCACGGTGGCACCCGAGGCGACGAACACAGGCTTGACCGTGGACCCCGGCTTCCAGAAGTCGCCGGTGGCGGAGGTGACGGCCGCGTCGAACGCCCGGGTACGTGCCGTCAGGGTCACGTGACCGGTGCCCTTGGGCGGCGTGTCCTTGCCGAACGGGCCCGCGGGGGTGAGCTGGGTATACCAGTCCCCCGGCGTGACCTGGCCGGCCGAGAGGGAGGCCGTCACTGTGCCGCCGGGGCCGGCGAAGCCCACGATGTCGGGTGCGACGGTGGGGGCGTGGGCCATCTCCAGGTCGACGGGCTGGTCGGCGGTGCCGGTTGCCGTCAGCAGGCTGGTGTGCCGGGGCACGCGCCAGTACGCGGGGTTCGGGTAGGGCAGCGCCATGGTCGCCGAGCCGTCCGTCGGTGTCAGCGCGAGGTCGGTCTCCTCGTCCAGGCGCGGGTCGAGGAACACGTACCGTCCGGCGGGACCGGTGTTGGTGACGCGCACGGTGGCGGTCACCGTACGGCCCCGCGCGAGCGTGTGCGCCGGTTCTTGCCGCTGACCGCGCCGGGTACGACGACGAGCAACCGCCAGCGACCGGCGGCGGGTCGGTCGGCCGTCAGGCTCGCCGCGGCCGTGGGCGTCCTGCCGTCCGTCCCGGTGAGGTTGGTGTCGCGGGCGGTGATCTGCCCTTCGGGGTCGACGAGGTAGTAGTCGAGCGTGGTGTCGGGGTCCTGAGCGGTGAGGTCGACGGTCAGGCTGCGGTGGCCGGCCGGGACGTCGAGGTCATAGCCGAGGATCTGTCCGGCGCCGCGGCCCACTCCGCCGGTGACGGTGGCGGTGAAGGAGTCGCCGAGCAGCGTCCGCCGCGCCACCGGCACCGACAGACGCGTGCCGTCCGCCGCGTCGAACCGGAGGGACGCGGGAGCGTCGCCCGCCTGCTCGGGCAGGGTCAGCTGAACGGGGAAGTCGGCGGTGCCGCCCGCGGGGATGGTCCGCGTCTGCCCGGGCACCCCGGCCGAGGCGTAAGAGCGGCCGGCGAAGCGGAGTTCGACCGGCCCGCGATACGTGCCCGGCTTCTCCGGCGGATCCTGCAGCAGGCCCCGCCCGTTGTTCCACACCACCTTCGCCGTCCAGGTGCCCGGTTCCGGGTCGTGCACGTCGACGTGCTGGTAGTCGGTGTGGTCGTAGTCGTACGACATCTGCGTCAGCCTGCCGTGCGGGTCGGCCAGGAACAGCGCGAGCTGCCCGAGCCGGCCGTGCCCGGCCACGCCATCTCCGCGTTCAGCAGCGGCGTGCCCGACGGCACGTCGAACGTCACCGGCGGTGCGGCGAGGGCTCCTTCGAGGGCCGAGGTGTCCTGCGGGTCGCCGACGGTGACGGTGCGGTCGGTGCGGAAGGTCTCGGCGCCGACGGCGCGCGAGGTCATGGTGACCCGTTGCGGCCGGGTTCCGGTGTTGGTCAGTCGCACGGTGTCGGTGTGCGAACTGCCCGCCGCTCCGGTGACGTTCAGCTGGGCCGCGGAGGGCACGAGGCCGCCGCTGCCCAGGGCCGCCTTGACCGCGGCCTCGGTGTTCAGCAGTCCGGCGCCCTGCTCGTCGGCGGGGGCGTTCAGGTCGGTCGCGGTGCCGGTGAGGAAGCGCTTGACCAGGTCGGGTGCGGGCCGTGTCCCCTGGTGGGTGCGCTTGTAGGCCTGGATGACGTCGGCCGCGGCGCCCGCCACGAAGGGAGCCGACTGGCTGGTGCCGCCCCAGGCCAGGGTGTCCCGTGTGCAGTCCGTCCAGCGCGGGTCGACCGTGCAGGGCGCCATGCCGGCCTGCCCCGGAGCCACGAGGTCGACCAGCCGGTTGCCCTGCGTGGTGCCGCCGGACGACAGGGCGGTGATGTTGTCACTGGTGTACCGCTGGTAGCCGTACGCCTGCCCCACCAGCCGGAAGGCGGTCGTGGCACCGACGGTGACGACGTCGGGATCGCCGCCCGGGCCGGCGACCGTGCCGGAGGTCCCCGAGTCACCGCTGCCGGCCACCACCGTCACGCCTGCCGCGACCGCCGCGTGGACGGCCATCCGGATCGGATCGTCGGGGGTGTCGGGGAGGGAGGCGAAGGCGGTCCCCACGTTGATCACGTCGGCCTTCTCCTTCCAGACCGCGTCGTCGATGGAGCGCGCCATCTGGGAGAGCCATCCCCCGTCCCTGCCCCAGACCTTCAGCGCGACCAGGTCGGCGTCCGGCGCGAACCCCTTGATCCGGAACGTGCACCCCTTGGGCAGGCCGGCGTACGGCAGCTCCTTGGACATGTCGTACGTCCGGGCGCCCTGCGCCGCGATGGCTCCGGCGTCGCCGAACCCCTCGCCGCCGCCGGTCGGTTCCTCGGTACTGTCACCGGTGTAGTCCCGGACGGCGGTGACGACACGGCTGCCATCGGGGCGGACGAACTCGGCGTTGTCCGGGTCGATGCCGTCGGTCCAGAAGGCGACCTTCACGCCCTTGCCCGTCGCGAGTGGCTGAGCGGCGTCGGCTTTGGTCAGGTGCAGCGCCTCGGGCTCCACCAGGGGGTGGTCCGGGTTCTTCGGGCACAGCCCCGCCGCACCCGCCGACGCGGACCGGACGGCCGACCGGGCCGCGGACCGCGCGGTGCCGGCGCGGAGGGCCGGGATTCGGCGGTCGGGTAAGACGGCCGCCACATCCGGGTTCGCGGCCAGGCGGGCCCGCTCGGCGGGCGACACCATCGCGGTGACGGCGTTGACGGTCTTCAGGCGGGACAGACTCCGGGCGCCGCCGTCCTTCAACGCGCGGATCAGCGGGAGTTGGTCGGCGTCGAGGGCGCTTGCCCGCTGCGCGGATCTGGCGCGAGAGAGCAGATTCGGATGCTGGTCGCGCATCACCACGATGACGCGCTGGGAGGCGGTGGAGGCACGTGCGGCCGCCGCGGCGGTGGGCGCCGGACCGACGCCCAGGAGGAGGACACAGATGGTTGCCAGGACGGCGCCAGACGCGCCCGTTCTGTTCGAGGTCACCCGATTGATCATTGAACCGGATCTCGGCCGTTGGGTCAGCTGCTGGTCAAGTCCCGCTAAATCTTTGCTGGTTGGAGGCCGGGGGGCTTCGTCCCCCGCACCACGGCGAGCCAGCGGGGGTCACCCGGCTTGCCAACACACATGCCGACATGACCGGCCAGTCGCCGAGCCTGGAAGGCGCCTCCCCGGTCGCCGTCGGCTCGTCCGTCACGGCGCCGTGCCCACAGCGTGCCCTTGACGTCGGACAACAGCGGTCAACAGCGGTGCGAACCAGCTCTCACGGGGCCACCCCTGAGCCACACGTCGACAGCGGTGTCGGTGTCGCGCGCCAGGGCTGCCTCCTCCAGCTGACGATGCCCATTGGCAACAACGGTCAGGCGTGCGATGAGCCGACCAGCGGCGGCCCAGCTCACTGCCGGTCCACATCCGGTCGAAAGCATCCAGCAGCACAGGGGTGCCGCCACCCTCCAGCAGTATGCGATGGAAGGCGCGGTGGGCCTCGGACCAGGCGCTGATGAGGTATCCAGGTCCTTGTTGTTGCAGACGGCGAATGCCCGCCACGTACAGGAAGCGCGCCAGGTCCGCACCACGACGACCAGGAAGACCGCGCGGCGGGAACGCATGCACTCCCGAAGTACCGCACTGGCACAACGAGATCAGACCTTCTCGGCCATTACCCGCGGATGCTCGGCGGCGAGCAGGCGGATGTCCTCGACGTCGGAGGTCAGGATCGTCACCCGGCCCGAATGCTGCATCGCGGTCGCGCACAGCATTGCGTCGATGGCGTACTTGTGGCCATGCAACCCGGCTCCACGCAGCAGAACGGCGGCGGACTGGGCGAGAGCCTGGGTCACCGGCTCCACGCGCAGACGCGAAAGCGTCCACCGCAACGCGGCATCGTTGATCCTCGGATGGATCACCTCCACCAGCACCGCGGCCGAGGTGACCACCGGGAGGTCCGCGTCACGGGCCGCCGTCAGCCACTCGTGCACCTCCCGATCCCGCTGCACGGCCTTCGCCAGTCCCTCGCTGTCCAGGACCAGTGCACCGCTCACGCAGCGGCTCCCGCTCCGGGGGCGTCCCCGGTCAGCCTGGCCCGCTTCGCTGCCACGGCCTCCGGGTCGGCAGGCCCGTGGACCTCTTCGAAGCCCGCGATCAGCTCGTCGAGGTTGTCCCTCTCGATCTGCCGCTGGGCGGCCTTCTCCAGATACGCCGACACACCTCGCTTGCCGACCCGCTTACGGATCGCGTGCAGGGTGCCGGCGCTCAATGTGACGGAAATGCCGCTGCTGGGGCCGTCGCCGGGCGGGAAGTCGGTGTCCTCGTCCATGAACCCCACTATGGCATTAGAAATGCCATAGTGCCCACCACTCCGCAGGGGCTGGCCCCATCCACCCGACACAAGATCCGGGCCAAGCTGCTGCCGCTGCACCTCATCGCTGGTGAGCGGGTCGGGCCGCACCCGCAGCAGCTCCCGCGAGGACGGGTCGAGGAACGACAGCGTGGCCTCGTCGATGCGGACGCTCACCCGGCGCCGCCGAGGATCTCCGCCGCCAGCACCTGGCGCCCACCCAGGCCCAGCAGCCCGGGGTTGTTCACCCTCCGGTCCACCTCGAACGCGGCTGCGTCCCCGGCCAGCGGGGCCAGGTACGCCACCGACAGGTGCGACGCACCGACTTGATGCGCGCCCCGGCGATCAGCGAATGGATCACCTGCGTGTCGGCCCAGAAGGTCACCGTCAGGCCCGACCGGGCCGGGCCCAGCCAGAACTGCTTGCCCGCGACCTGCAGATTCCCACTCGCAGGCACCGCCCGCTCGAACTCCACCGGCCCACCGTGCTCCACCGGCCCTGCCACCGAGACCGCCTCAGGCTCAGCAGCCACACCAACCACAGCTTCGGCCGGATCCGGCTCCGCAGGGGCGGTCCTGTGCTGCGGCACCAGTGCGAGCACCTCGGGCACCCTCAGGCCCAGTACGTCTCGCCCCTGCTCGGCAACCGGCGTGCACCGGTCGGCCGGAGACCGCATGCCCAGCGCCTGATGCGGCCGCACGCAGTTGTACTCCTCCACCCACTCATCCAGCGCCGCCTGAGCGGCCCCGATGCTCTCGAACGCAGCGCAGTCGCCGAGGAGTTCACGCCGCAGGGTCTGTAGGAGCAGGGCCGAGAACAGCGCCTGCATCCGGGCACCGACGTGGTAGGCGGCGGCAGCCTTCACCTGTGCGTCGTAGCGGTGGGCGTGGGCTCCGTGCCGTCGGCGCGCAGGGGGTCCTGGTCGGTTCCGGGCCGGGCAGCGATCACCGTCTTCTTCTTGTGGTGGCGGGGCACGACGTCCTGGGGAAACGTCAGCTGCTGGTTCATCCACTTCAGTGCGGGGGGCATCTCCCGTACCCAGGTCGGGAAGTTGTGGCTGCCGTGCCCGGGCAGGATCGAGGCGACACGCATCGGTGCCTTGACGGCCTTGATGAAGGCCAGCGTCTGCGGGTAGCCCCGCTCACCGTGCTTGCTGTCGGCGACCAGGACGGAGACCTGGGGGGCGGGCAGGTGCTTGAGCCTCCACATCAGGTCGTGGCCGTTTATCCGGTTGACGCGGCCCGGCCCGCTGCCGAAGAGATTGCCGGTCGTCGGATCGTCCTTGACCTTGTAGTCGGGCGACAGGGCGGCGGCCGTCGTGTACACCTGCGGATCGCGCATCGTCAGCTGCAGGGCGCAACTGCCGCCGGAGGAATAGCCCATGACACCCCAGGCACTGGCGTCATGGCCCACCCGGTAGGCGGACTTCAGGGCGTCGGGGAGATCCTTGGCCAGGAACGTCTCGGTCTGCGGGCCCCCCGGTACGTCCACACACTCGGTGTCGCGCGGTGGAGCGATCGTCGGCCGGATCATGACCATGATGGTCGGCTGCATCTGGCCGCTCTTCTGCAGCTCTCCGGCGGTCTGTGACACCCGCAGATACTGCGCGAGGTTGAAGATGCTGCCCGGGTAACCGCTGAGCGCGACGATCACCGGGAAGCGCTGCCGCTGGTACGCCTTCTGGAAGTACTGCGGCGGCAAGTAGACGAATGCCGGGTCGACCACCCCCGTGCGGCGGCCGATGACCTTCACGGACTCCACTCGTCCGTTCACCGCGGCGGGGCCGGTGGGCAGTCCGCTGACCCGGCTCAACTGTTCGTCGGGGGCGGGCCGTACCAGCGCCCCCTTCACGGCGACGCCGTCCACCGTGCCGGCACCGTTGGCCCCCGCCTGTGTCACTCCGATGGGAGCCGTCTCGACGTGACCGAAGAGTTCGCCCCACGATCCGAAGAACTGGTACGACGAGTTCAGCCAGCACGCGAACGCCGCGATGATCACCACCTGGGTCATCACGATGGCCGCCAGTCTTCCGAGCACCTGCCGTAGCCCCTGCTGGGCGAACCGTGGCCACAGCACGACCAGCAGTGCCACACAGATGACGGCGAGGGCCGCCATCACATACACGGTCGTCTCGCTCGTCAAACCCATGCCACTCGATCCCTGATTTCCCTGCCTGTACGGTTTCCTTCACACAGAAGGAGGGTTGCGGAGTCCTCTACGTTCCCCAGAGAACGCAAAAGGGATAAAGAAGCAGGCTCTCAGCACCGCCCCGATCTTCGCGGGCGGCGCCGACGACGGTGCCCCAGCCGTGCCCTTCAGAGCGGACAACCACGGCCAACAGCGGTGCAACCGAGCCTGTGCCACGGCAACCCCACGACAAATCCGTGCAGGTCGGCAGCCCCGCAGCCGTCCAAGCATGCAGCAGCTTGCTGGCGTGCCTTGCGTACGGACGCATCGAGGCCGGCTGCAACTTCCTGCTGTCGGTCGTCGTAGGAGTGCTGGTAGATCAACGCGGCCTTCTCTCGCGCCGAAACGGCGGCGCCCGCCCTTGCCGTTGGCCATCAGGCAGCCCTCCCGCAGCTCGGGCAAGGCCACCTCAGCGGCTGGGCCGGCCGCCCGAGACCGCTCGAGTTTTCGTCATGGCCAGACGTGGGCCTGTGCCCGGAACGTGTCGGGGTCGCTCTCCACAGGTAGTACGCACAGCAGATGACCGCCAGGCACTCGTAGCACGCAGCACTCCTGCCACTGTGAAATCTGCTCGGCGCCCAGGGCGATCAGGCGAGCGGTTTCCGATTCGACGTTGTCGGTCTCGATGTCGAGGTGGAAACGGTTGGGCAGTCACACCGAGAGCTGCCGACCAGAAGTCCGCTGCCCGGGCGGCCTCGGCTTCGGGTCTTCGGGTGTGTCGATCAGTACGGCGTATACGCGGCTTCTGTGCATCGCCGTCACCGGGTAGCCGGGGTCGTCGGGGTCGTCGGATTGCCGTAGTAGGCGTCGGGGCCGTGTTTGCGGGTGTAGTGGCGCTCCAGGAGGTGACGGGGTGGCGGTGTCGTCGGTGAGAGGGACATGGTGTGGAGGGCGATGTCGGCGACCGCCTCGCAGATGATCGCGTGTTCCAGGGACTTGCGGGCGGTGGCGCCCCAGGTGAAGGGGCCGTGGCCCGCGACGAGGGCGGCGGGGACCTCGACGGCCCGCTGGTCGTCGCCGTCGAGGAGGTCCACGATGACGTGGCCGGTGTTGTACTCGTAGTCCTTCGCGCACTGCTCGGCGGTGAGGTCGGGGGTGCAGGGGACGGGGCCGTTGAAGGTGTCGGCGTGGGTGGTGCCGAGGACGGGGATGTCGCGGCGGGCCTGGGCGAAGGCGACCGCGTGGGTGGAGTGGGTGTGGGTCACGCCGCCGACGGACGGGAACGCCAGGTACAGGCAGCGGTGGGTCTCGGTGTCGGTGGAGGGGCGCAGGTCGCCCCCGACCACCGCGCCGTCGGACAGGCGGACCGTCACCAGGTCGTCGATGGTCAGGGCCGCGTAGGGGACCCCGGAAGGCTTGATGACGAACACGCCCGCCTCGCGGTCGACCCCGCTGACGTTTCCCCAGGTCAGGGTCGCCAGGCCGACCTGGGGGATGGCGAGGTTCGCCTCCAGTACCTCTCGGCGCAGGCCCTCCCGGACAACTGTGGTCATCGTGGTCTCCTTCGTCACAGGGCCTGGGCGAGGCGGTGGTAGGCGGCGTTCCAGCGGATTTCCTTGCCGAACTGCTCGGTGGTGGTGTTCTCGTCGATCGTGAGCAGTTCGACGCCGGTCATGGCGGCGTAGTCGGTCAGGGTCTCGACGCCGACCGCCGAGCTGAGCACGGTGTGGTGCGGGGCGCCGGCGAGCAGCCAGCTCTCCGCCGATTCCGCCAGGGACGGACGTGGCTTCCATACGGCGCGGGCGACCGGCAGGCGATGCAGCGATTCGCTCGGGGCGACGACGTCGACGGCGTTGGCCGTGAGGCGGAAGCGGTCGCCGAGGTCGGAGAGGCCGACGACCACGGCGGGCCCCTCGGAGGCGTTGAAGACCAGGCGGACCGGGTCCTCGCGGCCGCCGATGGACAGGGGGTGGATCTCGCAGCGGGGGCGGTCGGCGGCCACGGAGGGGCAGACCTCCAGCATGTGGGCGCCCAGGACGCGCGGGGTGCCGGGGCCGAGGTGGTAGGTGTAGTCCTCCATGAAGGTGGTGCCGCCAGGCTGTTCGAGGCCCATGACCTTCATGGTGCGCAGCAGGGCGGAGGTCTTCCAGTCTCCTTCGCCGCCGAAGCCGTAGCCGTCGGCCATCAGGCGCTGGACGGCGAGGCCGGGCAGCTGGCGCAGGCCGCCGAGGTCCTCGAAGTTGGTGGTGAAGGCGGTGAAGCCGCCCTCCGTCAGGAAGGCGCGCAGGCCGAGTTCGAGGCGGGCCGCATACAGCAGCGAGTCGTGGCGGATGCCGCCGGGGCGCAGGGCCGGGACGACCTCGTACGACTCGACGTACTCGGCGGCGAGTTCGGTGGCCGCCTTGTCCTCGACCTGGTCCACGACGGCGACCAGGTCGTTGACGGCGTAGGTGTTGACGGAGAAGCCGAACCGCAGCTGGGCCTCCACCTTGTCGCCCTCGGTCACGGCGACATCGCGCATGTTGTCGCCGAAGCGGGCCAGCCGCAGGGTCCGCGAGGCCTGGCGGCCGACGGCGGCACGGGCCCAGGCGGCGACGCGCCGGATCACCCTCGGGTCGGTCGCGTGACCGGCGACGATCTTGCGGTCGACGCCGACGCGGGACTCGATGTGCCCGAACTCCCGGTCGCCGTGGGCGGCTTGATTGAGGTTCATGAAGTTCATGTCGATGCTCGGCCAGGGCAGCGACAGGTTGTACTGGGTGTGCAGATGCAGCAACGGCCGGTCCAGCGCGCTCAGTCCGGCGATCCACATCTTCGCCGGGGAGAAGGTGTGCATCCACACGATCACGCCGACGCAGGCGTCGGAGGCGCTCGCCTCCTGGCACATCCGGCGGATCGACTCGGCGTCGGTGAGAACCGGCTTCCACACGATCCTGACCGGGACTTTCCCGGGGCGGCCGAGGGTCTCGGAAATGCTTCTGGACTGGTCGGCGACCTGGCGCAGCACGTCGTCGCCGTACAGGCCCTGGCTTCCGGTGAGGAACCAGATCTCCTGGCTGTCGTAGGGCCTTTCGGAAGTGGTCATGAGGGGGTTCCTTTCACAGTGGCTCAGGCAGAGGCTTCCGCGCGGATGCGGCGCAGGCGGTGCATGACGTCGTTGGTGCCGCGGCCGAAGTAGTCGTGCAGCACGCGGTATTCGGAGTAGAGGCGCTCGTAGGCCGCCGCGCGCTGCGGGTCCGGCAGGTAGACCCGGCGGTGGACCCTGCCCATGGCGTGGGCCGCGGCACGGATGTCGGGGTACGCCCCGGCGGCGACGGCGGCGTGCATCGCGGCGCCGAGGGCCGGGCCCTGGGTCGAGCCGATGATGCTCAGCGGGCGGCGGGTGACGTCGGCGTAGATCTGCATGAGGAGGGCGTTCTTCGTCAGGCCGCCCGCGATGATCAGTTCCGTCACCGGTACGGCGGCGGACTCGAAGGCGTCGATGATGGTGCGGGTGCCGAAAGCGGTGGACTCGAGCAGGGCGCGGTAGACGTCCTCGGGGCGGGTGGAGAGCGTCTGGCCGATGAGCAGGCCGCTGAGGTCGTGGTCGACCAGGACGGAGCGGTTGCCGCTGTGCCAGTCGAGGGCGAGGAGGCCGTGTTCGCCGACCTTCTGTCCGGCCGCGAGGGCGGTCAGGTACTCGTGCGGGGTCTGGCCGGCCGCGGCGGCACGCTCCGCGTACTCGGCGGGCAGGCCCGTGCGGACGAACCAGCCGAAGATGTCGCCGACACCGCTCTGCCCTGCCTCGTAGCCCCACAGCCCGGGGAGGATGCCGCCGTCCACGACCCCGCACATGCCGGGCACGGCACCCTGCTGGTCGGAGCTCATCACATGGCAGGTGGAGGTGCCCATGATGGCGACCATCTGGCCGGGTTCCACGGCGAACGCCGCCGGGGCGGTGACATGGGCGTCGACGTTGCCGACACAGACCGTGATGCCTTCCGGCAGCCCGGTCCAGGCGGCGGCCTCGGCCGTCAACACCCCGGCCGAATCGCCGAGTTGACCGATGGGATGGTCCAGCTTGTCGGTCACGAAGTCGGCGAAGTCCGTGTTCAGGGCGGCGAGATAGTCCCGGGAGGGGTAAGTGCCGTCCTGTACTGGCCCTTGTAACCGGCTGTGCAGGCGTTGCGGACGTACGTGCCGCAGAGCCGCCACACGATCCAGTCGGCCGCCTCCAGCCACCGCTCGGTGCGCCGGTAGATCTCGGGGTCCTCCTCCAGGACCTGGAGCGCCTTGGCGAACTCCCACTCCGAGGAGATCTTCCCGCCGTACCGCTCAAGCCACGGCTCCTTCATCTCGGCGGCCAGCGTGTTGATCCGGTCGGCCTGGCCCTGGGCGGCATGGTGGCGCCACAGCTTGACGTAGGCGTGCGGGCGGATCTCCAGGCCGGGGAGTTCGCACAGCGGTGTGCCGTCGGCGAGGACCGGCAGGACCGTGCAGGCGGTGAAGTCGGTGCCGATGCCGATGACTTGCTCCGGCCGCACTCCCGCCCGCGTCAGCGCCTCGGGTACGGCGCCTCGCAGCACGTCGATGTAGTCCGAGGGCACCTGCAGGGCCCAGTCGGGGGGCAGCCGGGTGCCGTCGGGCAGGCTCCGGTCGAGGACGGCGTGGGCGTAGACGTGCTCCGCCGACGCCAGTTCCGCGCCGTCGCTGACCCGTACCACCACGGCACGGCCGGACAGGGTTCCGAAGTCGACGCCCACGACACAGGGTTCTTCAGACACGGGGCGACCCACCTCTTTCGTTCGGTATGACAGTCATCGTTCGGGATGTCGGACAGGCGCGCGGGGGCCCGGCCGCGACCGGGCCCCCTGGCGGGTCAGTTGACCCGCACGACCTGCCACAGTTCGTCATCGGCGCCGTTGTCCGCCGACTGGACGATCAGCGCGCCGTTGGCGGTGGAGGCGGAGGCGACGTCCGCCACCAGGCCGCTGGCGGAGTTGACGAGCTTGAAGTAGCCGCCTCCCGCGTCGGTGAGCGTCCACTTCTGGGAGTTCGCCCCCGACGACGAGTTCTGGACGACGGCGGCGCCGGCCGAGGTCGAGCCGTTGTTGTCGAGGAACAGACCGCTGTTGACGTTCTTCACGGTCCACGCCCCGCCGCTCTGCGACTGGAACGTCCACAGCTGGCAGTTGTTGGCGGTGTTCACCCACTGGCCCGCCTGCTTGCCCACCGTGGTGGAGGCGCCGGGGATCTCCAGGAACTTGCCGCTGTTCTTGTTGACCAGCCGGTACTGGCCGGTGGACAGGGTGGGCAGGGCGGTCTGGGTGAGAACCCACCGCTGGCAGGCGCAGCCGGTGTCGGACCACTGCCCGGCGGCGGTGCCGACGGTGGTGGAGGCGCTGGGGATCTCCAGGTACTTGCTGCTGATCCGGTTGGTGGCGGTGAAACCGCCCGCCGGGTTCGGGGCGATCGCCCACTCGTGGTCGAGGGTGCCGTCGTCGTCCCACTGCAGGACCTTGGCGCCGTTGGCGGTGGACTGGTTCTGCACGCCCAGGACCTTGCCACTGGCCACGTTGAAGATCTTGAAGTAGCCGGAGGTCTGCTGGACGAACTTCCACTGCTGGTCGGTGGCGTTGTCGACGTTCTGCTGGGTGGCGCCCACGCCGCTGGTCGTGGAACCGCCGACGATCGTCAGCATCAGGTGGCTGTTGGCGTTGGACATGGTGTACGTGGCGCCGTCCGAGATGCCGCCGCCCAGGTCGATGGTGCCGTAGCTGACCGGGTTGCGGCCGGTGCTGGTCAGGTGGCCGCCGCTGAGGACCAGCAGGCTGTGGCCGTCGGCGAGCGGGAGCAGACCGCGGCTGTAGCCGCCGGGGACGGTGGAGGCGATGCGCGTCCACTGACCGGCCGCGCCGTTCTGGGTGTTCAGGAACAGGTCGTCGGTGCTGTTGGCGCTGACCACCAGGGTGCCGTTGGCGCCGCCGGTCGGCAGCCAGGTGATGTACGGCGAGCTGGTGGGCACCGTTCCGTCGGTCGCCTTGAGGGCGATGCCGGTCGCCGAGCCGAAGGCCTCCGGGTCGGAGGAGATCTTGTAGTAGACGGCGAAGCCGCCCTCGGGGGCGCCCCAGAACTCGTACGTCATCACGTAGTTGCCGTTGGGGAGCTTCGCGACCACCGGCATGCCCGGACGGTCGCTGTAGGTCGAGGTGGCGACGTCGTTCACCACGGAACCCCAGGTCAGGCCGTCCGTGCTGACCTGGTGCACGATCTTCTGGCCGTTGTTGGGGTCACGCTGGTCGGAGTAGTACACGATCAGCTTGGAGCCGGAGACCATCAGGAACGGCTCCCAGACCGGCGTCTGGCCGTTCGTGGGGTCGGCCTTGCCGCCGGTGGCGATGGTGCTGACGTAGGACCAGCTGGCGCCGTGGTCGGTGCTGGCGTACAGGTCCAGCTCGGTCGAGGACAGGTCGCTGGGGATGGAGTTGCCGGCGGCGAGGATCGTGCCCGCCGGGAAGTTGCCGACGGCGGTGGGGAGTTCGTACAGGAACGGCTGGTAGCGCATGCCGAAGCCGTTGTGCGTGTCGGTGATGCTGGAGATCTGCGTCCAGCTGCTGCCGTTGTCGGTGCTGCGGTAGATCGGGAAGACCGGGGTGCCCGAGCTGTACTGCTCGAACGTGGCGAGCAGGGTGCCGTCGGAGGATCCGCTGTGCTGCAGGCGCACGGCGCGCGGGTAGAGCGAGCCGGGGGACGGGGCGTTCGACGGCGGGGTGTACATGGTCTGCGAGGCGCGTGAGATCGCGTGCGCCGGGCCGGCGGCGGGCAGGACGAGGGCGACGGCGGCTGCGAGCAGGGCCAGCAGCAGGGTGATCGCCTGAGTGCGGGGCAGGGCGCCGTGTCTGGCGCCTTCCCTGGTGGTGGACATGGGCGGCTCCCAAGGGATGTCCGGGAAGAGGGGGTGGTGCGGGGCCCGCCGCTCTCCGGGAGAACAAGGAACGGCGGGTGTCCGAGGGGGTGGGTCAGCCGGCGCGGCGCAGCCGGATGACGTTCCAGGAGACCGGCGGCAGGCTCGCGGTGAGACGGCCGTCGGCGACGGGACCGGTGTCTGCGGGGTACGGGCGGACCCGGTCGGGGTCGTCCTGGGTGTTGGCGGCGCGGATGTCGGGGTCGCTCAGCACCGAGTGCTCGACCGGCGTGTAGCCGGGGAACGCCCGCAGGTCGAGGGCGAGTTCGACGTTCTCGCTCTGGTGCCGGTTGACGGCGAAGACGGTGAGCTCGTCGGCGCCGTCCGCCTCCGCGAGGTGCGTGGCCACGGCATCGACGACGGAGACCTCGCCGAAACGTTCCGTCTCATACGTCGGCGCCAGCGGCTCCACGCGCAGGACCGTGCCGCGCGCATGGCGGGCCGCCTGGGCGAAGGGGTGGAAGGTGGTCTGCCGCCAGCTCGGGCCCCCCGCCTCGCTGCGGATCGGGGCGATGACGTTCACGAGCTGGGCGAGGCAGGCGGCGGTGACCCGGTCGCTGTGCCGCAGCAGGCTGATCAGCAGCCCGCCGACCACGACGGCGTCGGCGACGTTGTACTCGTCCTCGATCACGCGCGGGGCGACGGCCCACTCGGTGGGCTTCTCCTGCGCCTCGAAACGGGTGTTGTACCAGACGTTCCACTCGTCGAAGGAGAGGTTGATCCGCTTCTTGCGGCGCAGCTTGGCCCGGATGTGGTCGGCGGTGGCCACCACCGAGTCGACGAAGTGGTCCATGTCGACGCCGGAGGCCAGGAAGCTGCCGAGGTCGCCGTCGAGCACCTCGTAGTAGGCGTGGCAGGAGATGTAGTCGACCTGGTCGTACGCCTCCTCCAGGACGGTGGCCTCCCAGGCGCCGAAGGTCGGCATCGCGGAGCTGGAGCTGCCGCAGGCGACCAGTTCCAGCTTCGGGTCGATCATGCGCATCGCGCGGGCGGTCTCGGCGGCGATACGGCCGTACTCCTGGGCGGTCTTGTGGCCGGTCTGCCAGGGGCCGTCCATCTCGTTGCCCAGGCACCACATGCGGATGCCGAACGGGTCCGGGGCGCCGTTCTTGATCCGCTGGTCGGACCAGGCGGTGCCACCCGGGTGGTTGCTGTACTCCAGCAGGTCCAGGGCCTCGGCGACGCCCCGCGTGCCGAGGTTGAGGGCCATCATCGGCTCGACGCCGGCCTTCTGGGCCCAGCGGTGGAACTCGTGCAGGCCGAAGGCGTTGGTCTCGGTGCTGTGCCAGGCGAGGTCGAGGCGGGTGGGGCGTTCGGTGACCGGGCCGACACTGTCCTCCCAGCGGAAGCCGGAGACGAAGTTGCCGCCGGGATAGCGCACAGCGGTCACGCCCAGCTCACGCACCAGGTCCAGGACGTCACGGCGCAGGCCGTCCTCGTCGGCGAGCGGATGGCCGGGCTCGTAGATGCCGGTGTAGACACAGCGGCCCATGTGCTCGACGAAGGAACCGAAGGTACGGGGACTCACGTCGGCGACGCGGAAGGCGGGGTCGACGGTCAGGGAGGCGTGCAGCATGAAGGTCGCTCCGGGATGTGCGCAAGAAGAAGAGGAAGAACGGGCAGGCCCGTCAGGTCACTTGAGGCTTCCGACGGTCAACCCGCCGCGCCAGTACCGCTGGAGGAGCAGGAAGGTGACGATCAGTGGCAGGATCGCCACCAGGGAGCCCGCGATGACCAGGGTGAACAGCGCGTTGGCGCCCGACTGGATCATCGCTCCCTCGTACCAGGACTGCAGGCCGACGGTGAGCGGGAACAGCCTGTCGTCGTTGAGCATGACCAGTGGCAGGAAGAAGTTGTTCCAGGTGCCGACCATGGAGAACAGCAGCACGGTGACGAGCGCCGGCTTCAGCGTCGGCAGCGCCACCGACCACAGCACGCGCAGCTCACCGGCCCCGTCCATGCGGGCCGCCTCCAGCAGCTCGTCCGGCAGGGACTCCTGGACGTAGACCCGTACGAGGTAGACGCCGAAGGGGTTGAGCAGCTGGGGCAGGATGACCGCCCACATGGTGTTGGTCAGCGCCACCTTGCTCAGCAGCAGATAGGTGGGGATGGCCAGCGCGGTGGCGGGCACCATTATGGCGCCGAGGAGGCTGGAGAAGAGCAGGTTCCGGCCGGGGAAGCGGTACTTGGCGAAGGCGTAGCCCGCGAGGGTCGCCACGGCGGTGGCGCCGACGCCGCTGACACCGGCGTAGATCGCGGTGTTGCCCATCCAGCGCAGGTACTCGCCGCCGTTGTAGGTGAACAGCTGCTGGAGGTTGGTGAAGAAGGAGCCCGGCGAGTGGAACCAGAGGGCGGCGGTGGAGAACAGCGCGTCGTTGCCCTTGGTGGCGGCGACGACCAGCCACCAGAACGGCAGCAGGAAGTACAGGATCATCGCCACCATCACCACGTTGACGGTGACGCGTCCGCGCGCGGCGGACGGGCGACGGCCGGTGGCCGGGACGGCGGTGACGGCGGTTGCGGCGACGGTGGTCACTTCAGTCCGCTCCTCTTGCGCGTGGCGAACAGGAAGATGTAGGAGCCGATGAAGACCACCGCTCCGAGGGAGAAGGAGATGGCGGCGGAGTAGTTGAACTCCGAGTACTGGAACGCCAGGTTGTAGGCGTACAGGTTCGGTGTGTAGTCCGGGGTGATCACCGAGGAGGCGGTCTTCTCCAGGACCCGCGGCTCGGTGAAGAACTGCAGGGTGCCGATGAGGGTGAACATCAGAGTGAGCACCAGCGCCGAGGAGATCATCGGGACCTTGATGCGCAGGGCCGTCTGGAGCTGGCCGGCGCCGTCGAGCTTCGCCGCCTCGTAGACCTCGCGGGGCAGGCCCTGGAGGGCGGCGTACAGGACAATCATGTTGTAGCCGGTCCACTGCCAGGTCACGATGTTGCCGAGCGAGGTCAGCATCAGACCGTGCGACAGCAGGTCGACCTTGCCGAGGCCGAGCGAGTCGCTGATCGAGTTCACCGGGCCGAAGGTCGGGCTGTAGAGGAAGCCCCACATCAGCGCGCCGATCACCGCGGGCACGGCGTACGGCATGAACAGGGTCATCCGGAAGACCTTGGCGAGCCTGCTGGTCACCTCGTCGATGATCAGCGCTCCGAGCAGGGCGAAGCCGAGCATCACTGGGATCTGGACCACACCGAAGACGACGACTCTGCGCACGCCGGACAGGAACTGCGGGTCGCTGAAGGTCTGCTGGTAGTTGGCGAACCAGCTGAAGTGGTCGCCGCCGACCAGGGTGGAGGTGCGCAGGCTCAGCCAGAAGGCGTAGCACAGCGGGGCCACCAGGAAGGCCAGGAAGAGCAGGAGGAACGGGCTGACCAGCAGCAGGCCCATGCCCTTGTGCCGCCGCCGCCGCAGGCCGCGAGGAGCACGCCGGCGAGGGCGGCGGAGGTCGCCGCGACCGTGGTCCGGCGGACGGAACGGAGCTGGGGCTTTCTGCTGGACGACATGAGCGATCTCCTGGGTGTGGTGCCCGAGGGCAGGACGGAGTACGGAGTACGGGAGGTGAGGGGAGGTGCGCCGGGCACACGGAGGACCGGCGTGAAGGCGGTGAACGGGGTGAGGGCATGCGGCATGCCGGCTCGGGTGAAGGGCGGGCGCTTCGGACGCGAGGCGCTCGGGTGTGCTGCCCGCCTACGGATGCCGGCGGGCGGACGTCGGTTGACGCGGGAGGGTGGGCGTGCCTGACGTCGATGAGGGGGAGAGACGGCTCGGTGATCAGCGCGGCGGGCGCGCCGGGAAACGGCTCAGACCGCGGTGAGTAAAGAGTGATGCCCCATCAGGACGGGTGCGGCTCCCGGCCCGTGAGAAGTTGCTGGTCCCACTGCGGCTCCTACTGTTCATCCCCGTGATCGCTCTCGGGGATTCGGTCCGTGGCGCGGTGACGTCACGGTCCCTGGGTACTCGATCCGCCGGATCAAGCACTTCTGCTACGCTTTGCAGCGCTGCAAAAGTGTTAACCGAGAAGTTGCCGCGCTGCAAGAGGCGCAGGAGACCTCTTGGGGGAAAATTTCAACGCTGAAACCGACATACAGCATGAAGGTGACATATGGCCAAGGGTGTCACGCTCCGCGACGTCGCGGAGCTCGCCGGCGTCTCCAGCCGGACCGTGTCCAACGTGGTCAACGGCTACGCCCCCGTTGCCGAGGCCACCCGGGTCCGGGTTCAGCAGGCCGTGGACAAGCTCGGCTACCGGCCCAACGTACTGGCCCGCAACCTCGCCGCCGGCCGCTCGGGCCAGATCGCGGTGGTGGTGCCCTACCTGGACACCCCCTACTTCGCCGAACTGCTGCAGGGCATCATCCGCGCGGCCCGCGTCCAGGGCTACAACGTGCTGATCGACCAGACCGACGGCGACGCCGAGCACGAGAAGCTGTTCCTCAGCCGCGGCGCCCAGCACCTGCTCTTCGACGGCGTCATCTTCAGCCCTCTCGGCCTCGCCCAGTCCGACCTGACCGAACGCGACCCGAACCTGCCGCTCGTCGTGCTCGGCGAGCGGGTCAGCGACGGCGGCTTCGACCATGTCGGCATCGACGACGTCGCCGCCTCCCTGGAGGCCACCGAGCATCTGCTCGGCCTCGGCCGGCGCCGCGTCGCCGCGATCGGCGACCAGCCGTACCGCACCGGCGAGGCGGCCCAACTGCGCACCCAGGGCTACCGGTTGGCCCACGAGCGGGCCGGCCTGCCCGTCAGCGAGGAACTCGTCGTCTCCACCCCGCGCTTCAACCGCTCCGACGGCGCGACCGCGATGGCCCACCTGCTCGACGACCTGGAGGAACCGCCCAACGCGGTCTTCTGCTACAGCGACCTGGTGGCCCTGGGCGCCCTGCACACCCTGGCCTCCCGCGGACTGCGCGTCCCCGAGGACATCGCCGTCGTCGGCTACGACGACATCGAGGACGGCCGCTACTCCAATCCACCCGTCACCACGGTCTCCCCGGACAAGAAGGTGATCGCGGAGACGGCGGTGGAACAGTTGCTGAAGCGGATCATCAGCCCAACTCCCCTGCCAGGCAGGGAGATCCGGGCGCCGCACCGGCTGATTCCACGAGCCAGCACCACCGGGCGACAGGCGGCGGCAGCTGACCGATCGTGAGCATGCGGGCGGATGTGGAGGCCGGTACTCACGGACTGTGAGCATCCGGGCGGAGTACGGAGGCCGACGCTTGGCGCTCCGGCGCGACGTCGTTCGACAGGGTGATGACGACTCCCCTTCATGGAGGTGCAGTCGATGAGCCGAACCGTGATCGACCTCGACGATCAACTTGTCGCGGACGTGGCCAAGGAGACGGTGAACACCGCGCTGCGCGAGGTGCTGGAGAACCGGCGGCGGGCTCTGGCGCTCACCCGCCTGCGGGCGTCGGCGGAAGAGGGTGCCTTCGACCTTGATCTCTTCGAGGACAAGGGGAGCTACCGCCGGTGAACGCCGCGCAATACCTGATCGACACCAGCGCGCTCGCCCGCCTCCTGCGCGGCGACGCCGAGCAGTTCGGCTGGGACCAGGCGGCGGCCGCCGGGCTCATCGCCACCTGTCCCATCACCGAGCTGGAGTTCTTCCACAGCGCACGTTCCACTGCGGACCGGGCACAGGGCATCGACGACATGCACCTGCTCTTCGGGTGGGTGCCGGTCGATGACCGTGTCTACGACCGCGCATGGCAGGTCCAGGAGATCCTCACCCAGCGCGGACAGCACCGCAGCGCCGGAGCCGTCGACCTCGTGGTGGCCGCCACGGCCGAGCTGCAGGGGCTGACTCTTCTGCACCGTGACCGGGACTTCAAGTGCATCGCCGCGGTCACCGGACAAGCGCTCCAGTGGTACGGCCCAGACGCCGGGAAATGAGCCGGGCCGCCTTTGCTGTTCCGAGGAGCTGTGCCGGGGGGCGTGTGCTCGCACGAAGGTGCCTCGAGCCGGACATCCCCACCGACCGATGCAACCACCCCGGCGGGCAGCCATCCGGGCAGGTCGGAGCCGTAAGGCACATACAAGCGCCGTCGCTTCCCAAGCTGAGAGCGCGAGTTCGATGATGTCTTCATCAAGCAGGGCCGCAGCTTCCTGCGAGCCCTGCGGACGGCTGCTCACGCCCGCCTCATACGCCGCAGAGCGACGCGGGCCGGGAGGACGGTGGCCGCCGTGCCGAGCAGCAGTAGGCCTGTCACCACGCCCGTGAGCCAGGGCCAGGCCAGCGACAACTCCACTGTCAGGCCCAGCTCCTGGCGAAGGCCGTGGACCGTGCCGAACAGGGCCGGGGCTGCCGCCGCCAGGCCCAGGGCTGCGCCCAGGGTGACGACACACCACGTTTCGGCTGCTAGGGCCAGCAGCACCTGCCGGGGCGTCGCACCGGACAGGCGCAGTACGCGGAAGTCGCGCACCCGGCCCGCGGTGGTCGTCAGCAAGGTGGAGGCGACGGCGATCGCCGTGTAGCCCGCCGATACGGCGACGAGCATCAGGGTGAAGATCCACACAAGCCGGTCCTCCTCGGCGTCGTCCGAGGCCGCGTACGCCTCCACGGAGACCTCGTCGGCGCTGAGCCCGGATGGGAGGGGTGTGGGGGCGGGGGTCGTGCGGTAGGCGACGTCCGCCAGTGCGGACGGGTCGTGATCGCGTACCAGGTCGCGCGGGAGGAGGACCTGGTACGGCATCGAGTCGTCCACCACGGCCGTCACACGCAACCTCCGCGTACGGCCGTCCTCGAGGGTGAGTGGGGCGACATGGCCCTTGCGCCAGCCGTGCGCGGCCGCTACTGCCGCCGTGACGACGATCGTCTCGCCACGGGGCGCGGGCACGGCATACACCCGCTCGAAACCGGACGACACCCCGGCCGCGGACAGGGCCGCTCCGCCGTCATCGCCGTACACGGTCGTCGACAGCAGCGACGTGCCCTCGACCTGGGCCACCGCCGCGTCCGACAGGCCCGGCGTTCCTCTGGGCACCACCGCCGCCTCAGCCCGTACGGCCGCGGCCTGCCGGGCGGTGTCGGCATTCCGGGTCGTCTGCACGGTGCTGGTGATCAGTACGGCGAAAGCGACGGTCGCCAGCACCGGGGCGACGGTGGCGGAGGTTCGGCGCACCGCGGTGATCATGTTCTCGCGTACGAGCACAGCCGTCGCACCGGGGTGCCGGGCGAGCGGCCGGGTCAGTACCCCGATGACGGGGCCGACCAGCACCGGTGCGAGGAGGGTCAGGCCGACCGTCAGGCTCATCGCCGTGCCGAGCGCCAGCAGCACGATGCCGTCGGCCCCCGCGAAGGCCGTGCCCACCGAGCAGACCGCGCCCACGCCCGTCGCCGCCAGCCCGGCGACCCAGCGGCGCCGCGTCATCGGCCGGCTGTCCACCGCCGCCTCCCGCATCGCCTCCAGCGGCTTCACCCGGGACGCCCGGCGCGACGCGGCCCCCACGCCGACGAGGGCCACCACCACGCCCGAGGCGAAGGACGCGACCGGTACCCACCAGCGCAGGCGCACTTCGAAGCCCGCCGGCTGGAAGCCCGCGTCGATCAGCACCCCGGTCATCGTGGGCGCGAGCACCACGCCGAGCAGTGCCCCCGCCGCCGCACCGACAGCGCCCACCGCCAGGGCCTCGCCGTACACCAGACGCTTCAGCTGCCGCGGTGTGGCGCCGATCGTCCGCAGCAGGCCGAACTCGCGGCGCCGCTGCGCGACGGCGAACGCGAACGTCGAGGAGACGACGAAGACCGTGACGAAGGCGGACAGCAGCGCCATGGCGGTGAGCACCTGGCCGCCGATCCAGCGGGTCATCTCGTCCTGCTTCGGCGCCAGCGCGTCGCGGGAGGCACCGGTCAGGACCGTGCCGTCGCCGCCGACGGCGCGCCGCGCGGCGGTCGCGACGCGAGTGGTGTCGGTGCCCGGCTCCAGGAGCAGTCCGATGGTCCGTACTCCGCCGGCCAGTTCGGAGGCCCGCCGGTCGGTGACGTAGTAACCGGGGCCGTTCATCGTCCCGGACACCGAGAACCGTTGCGGCCCGCGCGCCGTCAGCACCGTGAGGGGTTCACCCGTCATGAACCCGAGGGACCGGTCCACGACGATCTCGCCCGCGGTGGCGGGCGGCCTGCCCTCGCTCAGGCCGTACTCGGCAAGCGCCGCGGTCGACCAGGGGTGGCCCTGTCGCTCTCCCCTGCGCTGTTCGGTGTCCGCCGCCTGCGCGTAGAAGGACCGGTCCGTCACCGCATCGGCGACTCCCGGCAGCTCGGCCAGCTTCCGTCGCAGTTCCTCGGCGCGCTCCGGTGCCCACGGGGGGTTCTCCACGAACACCCCGCCGGTCTGCGTCCCCGCCGGGCTCTGCACCAACACCGGTGCCCCCGCGAGCCGTTCAGGCACCCTTGTGCCATCCGAGAGCAGCACCAGCGCGCTCATCGCCACCACCGCGACGCCCAGCGCCACGGCCACGAAGCACCCCAGGAAGGAGGTCCAGCGTTCCCTTGCCGTCGCCAGGCTGATCACGACTCCACCTCCAGTGCGGCCGTCCGCGCCGCGATCGCCGCGGCACTGGCGGCACCCGGCAGTTCGTCCACGAGCCGTCCGTCCGCCAGCAGCAGCACACGATCCGCATACGCCGCGGCGGCAGGGTCGTGCGTCACCATCACGACCGTCTGGCCCTGGCTGCCCACCAGGTCCCTCAACAGCCGAAGCACCATCCGCGACGCCCGGGTGTCCAGCGCGCCGGTCGGCTCGTCGGCGAAGAGGACGGCGGGCCGCGCGATCATCGCCCGCGCGATCGCGACTCGCTGCTGCTGGCCTCCCGACAGTTCGCTCGGCCGGTGTCCGAGGCGGTCCGCGAGCCCGACAGCGGCGAGCACCGCCCGCACCTCGTCTGCCGCGGGGCGCCGCCCGGCCAGTCTCAACGGCAGTTCGACGTTCTGCGCGGCGGTCAGTGCCGATACGAGGTTGAACTCCTGGAAGACGAAGCCCACCCGCTCCCTGCGCAGGACGGTCAGCGCGTTCTCGTCCAGCCCGCCCAGGTCCGTACCGCCGATCAGCACCTCCCCGGCGGTCGGCCGGTCGAGGCCCGCCGCGCAGTGCAGCAAGGTGGACTTGCCGGAACCGGAGGGGCCCATGACGGCCGTCATCGTGCCCGCCGCGAAGTGCGTCGACACGTCGTCGAGAGCCGTGACGGCCTGTTCCCCGGCGCCGTGGCGCTTCGTCACCGAGCACAGCTCGACGGGCCGCACGGCCGCCGAAGTGGTGTGTGTCGTGGTCATGTTGCAAGACAACGGCAGGAGAACCACCCGGCGCATTCCTGCCCGGGCGAGAAGTGATACTCCATCTGGCACTACTGCCTTCGGGGACCGGCGCCGCTACGTTCGACCGCGTGACCACCCCTCGAACCGTCCTGGAGGCCCTCGCCCGAAGCCCGTTGGGATTCCTCCGCACCGTGTGGCCGTTGCGCGCGCTGGGATTCCTGCTGTCCGGCGGGGTGTTCGCGACGGCCGCATACATCGGTGTCGGTGGGCTGTTCACCGCATCCATCGGCACGTGGGCCACGGTGCTCTGTGCGGTGGCCGTCGTGGTCTTCGCCGCCGCCCTCGCGGGTCCCCTCGAGCGACGCCGCCTCGCGCTCGTCGACCGGAGCGACCGCAGCGACCGCGATGACCGGCCCGAACCGCGGAACGGCCTGCTGGTCGCCGGCTACGGCGCCGTGTCCGTCCTGGCGGTGGGCTGGATGGACCTGGCCGTCGTCCTGGTCTCGCTCGGCATCCCGGGCTTCCTCCTCCTCGCGCCCCTCCAGCCCACCGCCTCCCCCTGGCAGACCGTGGCCGGCCCCGTCGCGGGAGCCCTGCTCCTGCCCGTGTCCGCGTACCCCATCGGTGCGTGGGCCGGCGTCCGCGCCGCTGTGACCCATGCTGTCCTCTTCCCGAAGGACCACGAACTGCGCGAGGTCGTGCGCTCCCGAGCCCGCCTCGTCGACGCCTTCGAGACCGAACGCCGCCGCATCGAACGTGACCTCCACGACGGTGCCCAGCAGCGCCTCGTCGCCCTCACCATGAAGCTGGGCCTCGCCGCCCTCGACCTGCCGCCCGGCAGCGCCGCGGCCGGGGAGGTCGCAGAGGCCCACGCCCTGGCCAAGGAAGCGCTCACCGAGCTGCGGGAACTGATCCGTGGCATCCATCCCCAGATCCTGACCGAACGCGGGGTGCCCGCCGCCGTGCGGGACATCGCCGGGCGTTGCCCGGTCCCCGCGCACGTGGACATCGATCTCTCCGGCCGGCTTCCGGCCGCCGTCGAGCAGACGGCGTACTTCGTGACCGCCGAGGCGCTCACCAACATCGCCAAACACAGCGGTGCCGACCACTGCCGCATCACCGCCCGCTGCCATGACGGACTGCTCCGCCTCGACATCCAGGACAACGGTTCCGGCAACGCCGACCCCGCTCGCGGTACGGGCCTCACCGGCCTCGCCGACAGGATCGCCGCCGCCGACGGCAGAATGCTCCTGTCCAGCCCGCCCGGCGGGCCCACCCTGCTCAGAGCGGAGATCCCGTGCGGCCGTCCCTCCGCATAGTGATCGCGGAGGACGCCGTCCTCCTGCGCGAAGGTCTCGTCCACCTCCTCCAGCGCTTCGGCCACCAGGTCCTCGCCGCGGTGGGCGACGGCCCTTCCCTGCTCACCGCGGCCCGGGAACACCGGCCGGACCTGGTCATCACCGACGTCCGTATGCCACCCGGCCAGACGGACGAGGGGCTGCGGGCCGCCCGCCGGCTCCAGTCCGAGCAGCCCGGACTCGCGGTCCTCGTCCTCAGCCAGTACGTCGAGCAGACCTTCGCCGAGGAACTGCTGGACGACCGCCGCGGCAGCGTCGGAACGGGCTACCTGCTCAAGGAACGCATCGGCGACGTCGAGGAGTTCGCCGACGCCGTCACCCGCGTCGCCGCCGGATCCACGGTCGTCGACCCCGAAGTCGTACGCCAGTTGCTCGCCCGCCGCCGCGATCCCCTGGACCGGCTCACACCCCGCGAACGCGAGGTCCTCGCCCTCATGGCCGAGGGCCGCTCCAACGCGGCGATCGCCCGCCGCCTCGTCGTCACCGAGGCCGCCGTCGCCAAGCACATCGCGAGCATCCTCCTGAAGCTCGAACTCCCGCCGACGGCTCCCGACGACCACCGTCGCGTCCTGGCGGTACTGGCCTATCTGCGTGGCTGAGCCCACCTGCCGGGCACGGGCCTGCAGCGCCCGCACCCTGGCGCCGTGCGACAGCTCGTTCTCAACCCGGAGGCACCGGGGCGTGACCAGCGCTGGTACACCCATGGTGCGCGGGCCCGGCTCCGACGGACGCAACCGTTGGCGTTCGGCGTGACCCGACGTCGTCCTCTGCCGAAGCCACACTCTGGTCTTGGTCGAACCCGAGGCTCTTCGGCGTGCCGTCCCCGGCCGACGCCTCCTGACGAAGTCGGCCGAGGGGCACCGCGAAGCCGGTGTTCCGGTACCTCGCAGTCGTTACTCCCAGGTCATCTCGCCCATGGCGACCTTCGCACCGATCTCGGCGGCGATGACCATGCCGTAGTCCGGGTAGCGCTTGACGAGCGCCGCGGTCAGCGCGGCGCCGTCGGCGGCCTTGGCCAGTTCCTCCTCGAAGGTGAGCAAGTACTCGCGGGTGGCGGTGATGGCGGAGGAGTCCGCGGGAGTGCCGGGCAGGCGGTGACCGGGCACGACCAGCTTCGGGTCGAGGGCGGCCATCTCGTCCAGCAGCTTGACCCAGGCAGCACGGATCTCCGGGGTCGGAGTGTCCGCGACCCACACATGCTGCTTCTGGAACAGCAGCACCCCGCCGAGGATCGCGCGCTGCTCCGGCTGCCACAGGTAGTGACGGTCCGGCAGCAGGGCCGATCCGCCCTTGAGTTCGAAGCGGTGCCCTTCCAGGGTGAGACCACGGGTCAGAGGCCTGATCTCCACCAGGCGGGTGGGCAGGTTGGCCCCGAGGTCGGCCCACGTCTTGAGCTTGCTCTCAAAGGTGCGCCGGATGTGCTGGATGACCGGCCGGGTGGCGACGAACCTGGCGTCGGGGAAGGCGTCGGCCAGGGCCTCGGCGCCGAAGTAGTAGTCCGGATCACCGGCGCTGATGAACACGGTGGTCAGCTTCTTGCCCGAGTCCAGCACCTCGCCCACCAGCCGGTACCCGTCGGCCCGGGTGAACCCGGTGTCGACCAGCAGCGCCTCACGCTCACCCGTGACCAGAGTGGCCGTCTTGTTCTTGCTGCCGACCGGGAAGTCCAGGTCGAGGACCTTGAAGTCGAGCTTGCCCCTGGGGTGCTTCTCCTTGTGATGTCCGGCTCCGTGTCCGTCGGCGAGCGGGGTGGCCGACGCGTTGGCCGAGGTGAGGCCCAGGCCGATTGCGGCGGTGGTGAGCGAGCCTGCCGCGAGGAAGTGACGCCTGTTCATGGACATGTCTCTTGCTCCCTGTTGATGGTGGATGTGAGGGCGCACGGGAGGAGGTGCCGCGTGTCGCTTCTCAGGTTTTCGCGGTGGTGCTGGTGTGCGGTACGGCCACCAGCGCCTCCGGGTGCCGGTACGTCCGGAGGGCGTGGGTGATCGCGGTGGCGACGTTCATCGCACGACGACGGTCGGCCCCCCTCCGGCCGCCTCCGTCGGCCGGACCAGGAAGGCGCCGGGGAGTGATTCCGGCGACGTGCGGGCGCGCTTCTCCGCCGTGCCGGTCGCCGTCCCAGCGACGGTTTCGTCGCGTGGGCCGCTGACATCGGCGGCGGAGGTGGTGAGGAAGACTGTGCCGTTGCCGACGGCAGACCTCACCGTCTTCCCGGCTTGGGTGAGTTCGCCTGTGAGTCGCCGGCCCGACTGCGTCATGGCATCGCGGACGAGGGCAGTGTCGTAACCGGCTGCCGTCTCACCCGCCGGGCGGGCACGGTGGCGTCCTGGGCGGCCACCGTCAGCCGGATCCGGGGGCAGGGCCGTACGGCCCGAGCAGGTGGCGGCGGTGACCTCGTGGCCGCGGCTGAGCGCTTCCGCCGTGATGCGGGAGCCGATCATGCCGGTGGCGCCGATGAGGAGGAACTTGACAGGTTGCTCCGCTCGTACTCGTTGCGGATGCCTGGGCGTGGTCAGCGCTGTCGTCAGTGCTGGATCTCGAAGGTGACCTTCGCCTGCTCCACCGTCTCTTGCAGGACGCGCACCTCTCCGGAGGCGTTCTTGTACGTGCCGGTGCCACCCGTGATGGCGAACCGCTCGTCGAAGACGGGTCCGGAGGCGGAGAGCTTCGCCGTGCCGGCTGTGGTGATCTTGCCGCCGGGCAGCTCGTAGACGAAGGTCAGCAGCTCGGCGGTGCGCGGCTTGGCGTCGGTGGAGACGCCGACGAAGCTGCTGGTGCCGAGCTTGCGGCCGTCGCGGCCGATGAGGTCGCCGGTTCCGATCAGCTGGTCTCCGAGGGCGGAGTCGGCCGGGGCGACGTCGACCATGTTGATCGCGGTGCCCTTCTCGACGGCCTTGATGGTGATCGTGCGGTGCCCGTACGAGGCGGGGGCGGCGTCCGCCGAAGCGGGCGCCAGGGACAGGCCGAGGGTGAGGGCGCCGGCCGTGGCGGCGGCGACACCGAACGCGGGGAGGGTGCGCTTGCGCATGATCGGGCTCCACATCTGTGGGGACGTACAGGGAAAAGTACCTGCCGACGCAGACAATATATCTGCTCAAGCAGATACTGCAACAGCAACTTCTTCTACGGGCACCGGCAACGCATGACAGACCTGGCGGAGGCCGTGCCCTTCAGCTCGGGCGGCTTCACCCGGCTCGCCGACCGCATGGCGAAGGAGGGGCTGATCCGCCGCGGCCCCGACCCCGCCGACCGACGAGCCGGACCGCTCTCACCCGAGGACCGCCGCCACCTGGAGCGCATCCTGCCCGGGTCCATCCCCTGTTGAGGGTTTGCAGGAGTTCCTCTACAACGCACACTCCGCCGCCGACCGCGCACAGGGCATCGAGGACGTGCGCCCGCTCTTCGAATGGGTACCGGTCAACGACGCAGGAACTGACCCTCGCACGAAGGCATCCCCAACGGGACGTCCGACCGAGCCCAGCCGAACAGGTGCCCGTTCGCGTGCGCACTCTGCCCACCGGTCTTGGCGCCCCGTGCCCACAGCGTGCCCGTAAGAGCGGACAACCACGGTCAACAGCGGCGCGATCCGACGCAAATGCCATCTGCGCAAGTCATGGACATAGGAACCAGTCGAGCGCCGTCGCTTCCCAAGCTGAGAGCGCGAGTTCGATTCTCGTCACCCCGCTCTTCTTGAAGCCCCAGGTCAGCGGCCTGGGGCTTCCTTGTTCTCCAGACCTTTTGCCGCCCGTCGCGCCCCGGACACGACTCGAGACAGGGCACGCGGAGGGCACGGGGTCCCCCTCGGCGCATTTGGTCGCCACCCACCCCTCAACTGCGCGGCGTGGAACGCCCCTTGGCGCACGGGGCGACGGCAGACACGAGCTGAAGCCATCAGTTCGCCGTTGCCCGACAAAGAGGGGTGGCCATACGGAGTGGTCCGCAACGGTCACCACCGGTCCCGCACCGTGACCACCGCCGCAGGCTCCATCGAGGTCACAACGTCACCTTCGACGGCACCGCCTGGACCCGGGCCATCAGCCACGGCGAAATGCTCCGCAGCGGCATCGACCAGCGGCTCACCATCAGCCCTTGCGGCATGCGCTATGTGTGCCAGGGCGTGAACCTCGCCGTCACCGGCCCCTGCGACCTGCTGCCCTGGCAGCTCGGCCTGCTGAGGAGCCGCCGCGTGAAGAACCGGGCGCCCAAGCCGGTGATACGGGACCGGCACGGGGCGGCAGGGCGTGCGTCACCGGGTTTGTCCGCTCTCGCCGGCCGCGGCCGGTTCCGGGCGGTGGATGCCGCGTGGGCGGTAGCCCAGGAGGTCGGCGAGGCCGAGCAGGTCAGCGAGCAGCCAGATGATGGCGAGCCACATCTCGGTGCCCTGCAGCCCGGGTGCGCGGCCCGGGCCGGTTCCGTCGGGCCTGGGACCGAAGGCGAAACCCTGTCCCGGATGCCAGCGCCGGAGGGCGGCGGCGAGCTGGTCCGCCGCCCAGGCACGGGCCTCCTCGGCGCGGTGGGAGGTCTGCCGGGCGCACAGCCACAGGGGGTGGGCGACGTCCAGGACGTTGCAGGCGTTCTCCCGGCCGGGAGAGAAGTGGCGTGCGTCGCGCGCATGGTCGAGAACGGTGTCTATGACCCGCTCGGCGTACGGCACCGGCAGGTCGAACTGGGCGAAGGAGCCGCGGGTGAGCCGGTAGTAGCCGTTGACCATCTGCAGGCGCCCGCCCTCGCGGGTGGGAGAGCCCCACATGCCGGTCCACGGGTCGACATGGGTGTGCAGCCAGCCGAACAGCGCCTCCAGCGCCCCCGGTTCGGCGGGTTCCCCGCCCAGGCGCCGGTTCCAGTGCGCCGCGGTGGCCCAGGCGTCCACCCACGACCCGGCGCGCCAGGCGCGGTCCCGCCAGGGCAGTGCGGCCAGGCGCCGGACCAGCTGGTCCGCTGTGGTGTCCCGCACCGGGTGCAGCGGGTGGGCGAAGGAGCTGCCGAGCAGATCCAGCGCGTAACCCACGCACAGCACGTGATAGGCGCAGGCGCCGTCGTCCGGCAGCCCGGCCGGGCCGGGCGGGCCGGGCGGCGCGAGTGCCTCGCCGTACTCGGGCACCAGGCCGGTGGCGGGATCCTGCAGTGCACGCAGCCGCGCCGCGTGTTCGGCGGCCGGCAACTGCGGGGGAGCGGTGCCGAGGAGCAGGTCGGCGATCTCCACCGCGTTGCAGTGCGCCCGCACGGTCGGCTCGGAGCCGGGCTGGTCGGCGTAGCGGTCGGCGTCCGGAAGCCAGCAGCGGGCCAGCAGGTCGGCGGCCTGTGCGCGGGCGGTCTCGGCGAACTCCGACAGTCGGCCGGCGAGCGGCGCGGCGGAACGCGGGGCCTTGCCGCGCGCGTCCCGGCGGTCGCGGATGCGGCGCGCGGGGTTGCCGGCCGCCACCGTCCACGCGGGCAGGTCCTTGGTGACCACCGCGCCGGCGCCGACGACGCAGTGGTCTCCGATGGTGACGCCGTCCACGACGACCACGTGGGAGCCGATCCACACGTCGTCGCCCACGGTGATGCCGCGGCTGGTGACGGGCTGCCGATGGACCGGCAGATCGGGCGCGGCGCCGTGGTTGAAGCCGAGCAGCGAGCTGTGCGCGCCGATGCGTACGCCGTCGCCCAGCGTGACGGTGCCGCGCACCACGGCGAACGGGTTGACCGTGCAGTCGGCGCCCGTGCGCACGTCGTCCGTGACGTAGGCGTGGGCCGCGATGTACGACCGGTCGCCCAGGTGCAGCCGCTTCGGATACACGGCCGCGGTCGCCGCGACGAAGCACCCCTCGCCGAACTCCACCTGCCCGGCGCCGAGCAGCCGCTTCTGCCGCTCCTGCTGTGCCGCGCGCTGCCCTTCGGAAGCCTGTTTGCCGAACAGCCAGGGACAGTGGTCGAAGAGGCCGTCGTCGCTCGCGGACTGCTGCAAGGGATCCTCCCCGGTGGCTGCGCGGGACGGTCCCCGCTTGCTGTCCGGATCATTGTCCGACGCACCGCCCGGCCGTGACCAGTACGGTGCAAGATCGCCACCTGGATCACCGGCTTCCCCAACACTGGGCGGCTACACAGCGTGTGCGGGTTCAAGAGCCCGATCGACTACGAACGGGACTACCGAGCCACCCTCGCCGAGGGACTGGCGGCACAGATCGTCTCCACGCTACGAGGCGATCGACAAGGAGCTGATCACCCGGTCCTGGCGGACACCTGCGAGATCCGCGACGCCAAGGATGATGTCCAAGTGCATCACATTCGTGCCCTCGCCGAGCTCGCGCCTGCTGGACGGCCACCGTCCGACTGGGCACGCGTCATGCGTCCGGTTGGGCAGGAGGCCGCGCGGAACAGGACCTGCACCGGCAGGCACCTCGCCGCACGGCCGGCCCAACCGGCAAGCAGGCTTCACCCAAGCCACCAGGCACTCACGCCTGGCGGTGACAGAACGAATCTGCGCAGGTCAGCAGCCACGTGGGTGCCCAGGCGCCATCGCTTCCCAAGCTGAGAGCGCGAGTTCGATTCTCGTCACCCGCTCGTCGAGCCCGGCGGCGACTTCCTCCTGCCGGCCGTCGTAGGTGCGCCGGTGAAACAGTCCGGTCTTCTCCTGGACCTGGCACCGCGTACGGCTCGGCCCGCCGCGGCGCGTTGGTCCTGCGACCCGTGGCGTGCCGGAAGAGGTGGCACCACATCGCGCTGGTCACGCCGCGCCGTCGAGGGGCGGCGGGGCGGTCGAGTTGCGCACCACGAGCTCCGTACCCACCTCCATGTGCTCCATGAGCAACCGCTGTCCCTCGATGACGGACAGCAGCGCGCGGGCGGCCTTCTGGCCCATGTCGTGCAGCGGCTGACGCACGGTGGTCAGGCCGGGGAAGCTCTGCGCCGCCTGCGGAAGGTCGTCGAAGCCGACGACGGAGAACTCGGTGGGCACGTCGAGGCCGCGGGCCCGGGCGGCGTCGATGGCGCCGAGCGCCATCAGATCGGCTCCGGCGACGATCGCCGTAGGACGGTGGTCGTCGATCAGACGAGCCGTGGTGCGGAAGCCGCAGGCATAGGAGAAGTCGCAGGAGGCGACCAGCCGCATGTCGACGTCGAGTCCGGCGATCCGCATCGCGTCCTCGAAGCCCTGGAAACGGAGGGATGTGCTCTCCAGGTCCTCCTCCCCGCGGAGGTAGGCGATCCGGGTGTGCCCCAGGTCGATGAGGTGCTGCGTGCCCTGGCGCATCCCGTGGTAGTTGTCGACGCTCAGCCGGGGCAGCGGTACGTCCAGGCGCCGGGGATCGATGATGACGCAGGGCAGTTTCTGCCGACGCAGCAGCTCGACTGTCTCGTCCTCCAGAACGGGCGCGATCATGAGCACGCCGTCGACGAGGCCACGGGCCAGGAACTCGACCCGGTCCTTCTCCCGCACCGCGTCGTGGTACGTGGCGTTGACGAGCATCTCCTGCTCGGCGTCGGCCAGTTCGTCGGCGACACCGCGCAGGATCTCGAGTCCGTACTGACTGGTCAGGTCCAGCGCTATGACGCCGATGAGCCCGCTGCGGCCGGCCTTGAGGTTGCGGGCGGAGACGTTCGGCCGGTAACCGAGGCGCGCGGCCACCTCCATGACACGGCGCCGGGTCTCCTCCGAGGCACCCGGCTTGCCGTTCACGACATTGGACACGGTCATCGCGGAGACTCCGGCCGCCTCGGCCACCTGCGCGATGGTCACCCGCCCTGTCACCCGAACTCCTTCGGTTCACCCCGCCCGACAACACTCAGGAAACTGTAACGATAAGGCGTCTGACGCGTCAACGAAACCTTCCCCGCTGCGGGCTCTCAATCGCACTGACAGGGATTTTATCGGGACATTCTGCCAACACTCCCAGAGATCACCACCACTCGAGTCGGGCTGCGGCGCCACAGAAAGTTACGTATAGCTGTCCATTAAGTTTTGCGTTACAGTCCCCGCCATCGGCACGTAACGTTCGCCGCAACTCGGGTCGACCGGTCACTTTCCTGACAGGCCCGTTCACATTCCTTCAGAGATGACAAGTCGGTCCGAACCGACGATGGGTGAGGTGTGCAATGAAGCGTTCTGGGAGACGGCTCGCGGTCGCCACCACGGTCGCCGCCATGGCGATGTCGCTGGCCGCGTGCGGCGGCGGGTCGTCCGGCAGCTCCGCGGACGGCAAGGTGACCCTTCACGTGCAGGCGTGGAAGGGCGGCGGCGCGGAGCCGGCGAACGTCGCGGAGATCAACAAGGCGTTCGAGAAGGCCCACCCCGACATCAAGGTCGACTTCGAGTACATCACCGCGAACGACACCTACGTCCAGAAGCTCCAGCCCGAGCTGCTCGGCGGCAAGGCCGGCGACGTGATCATGGTCGACACGGACAAGATGAAGAAGTGGGGCGCCTCCGGCTACCTGGCCGACCTGTCCAAGGAGTCGTGGGCGAGCAAGATAGCGCCCGACGCCAAGCCCTTCGCACAGTCCGAGGGCAAGACGCTCGCCATGCCGATGGAGCTGATCGGCATCGGCCTGTACGCCAACATGGACCTGCTGAAGAAGGCGGGGATCACCGAACTCCCCGCCGACTGGCCGACGTTCCTCGCGGACCTCGCCAAGGTCAAGAAGGCCGGCATCAACCCCATCGCGCTGCCCGACAAGAGCGGCTGGACCGGCAGCTCCGTCTTCCAGGCGAGCGGCTCGACCACCGTCTACCAGAAGAACAAGCAGTGGGACGCCGACTTCCTGGACGGCAAGGCCTCGTTCAACCCCGACTGGAAGGCGCCGCTCGCGCAGTTGAAGACCCTGGAGGACAAGGGGTACGTCAACTGGAAGAACGAGCTCGGCGTCGACGAGTGGGCGCAGGGACCGCAGAACTTCAGCGCCGGCAAGAGCGCCTTCTGGTACCAGGGTGCGTGGCAGGTCTCCAACGTCAAGAAGGCCGGATTCCCGGTCTCCTTCGCGCCCTGGCCGGGCGGCGACAAGGGCACCAAGCCCAACGGGATGCTCTTCTCCGGCACGATGTGGGGCGTCAACTCCCAGTCGCAGCAGGGTGACGCGGCGCGCGAGTACGTCAAGTTCTGGTCGCAGAGCGAGAACCTCGCCAAGTACCTCGAGGCCGAGCACGCGGAGTCGCCCTTCACCGGCGGCACCACGCCGGAGAGCCCCGAGACGACGGCCTTCACCACGGCCTTCAAGGAGGGCCGTTACCGGATCCTCCCGTCCAACTCCTGGTACGCCGGGGCCGCCGAGACCGACATCGGCTCCAAGCTCCAGGCCTACCTGCTGGGCCAGGCATCCACCGCGCAGACCCTGAAGGACATTCAGAGCGCGGCGTCCGCCAAGTAACCCGGCCATCCCTGGTCAGCCGTGGCCGGGGGGCGTCGCAGGCTCACCGCCGCCGCCCCCGCCACGGCCCGTCCGGGCATGAGGAGGATCCCTGTGTTCCACCGACGGCGTGCCACCATGGCCGCCTTCCTGCTTCCGGCGATCGTCGTGTACGGCCTGTTCATGCTGTACCCGCTGGCCCGCGGCGTCTATCTGAGCATGACCGACAGCCTCGGCGGCCCCATCGCCCACTTCGTCGGCACGGACCAGTACCGTGCCATGGCCGACGACCCGAAGGTCACCGCGGCCCTGTGGCACACCGTGCTGTACGCGGCGGTCGTGGTGATCGCGCAGAACGCCCTCGGCCTGCTCTTCGCGAGCCTGCTCTTCCGCCGGCCCAGGGTGCGCAAGGGGCTCAGCGTGGTGCTGCTGACCCCCACGCTCGTCTCCCCGGTGATGGCGGCCTTCATCTGGTCGTACCTCTTCGCCCCGGAAGGCGGCATCAACGCGCTGCTGGGCCTGCTCGGCCTCGACTCACTGCGGCACGTGTGGCTCGGGGACACCTCCACCGCCCTGTACGCGGTCGCCGCCGTCAACATCTGGATGTTCGCGGGCTACTCCTGCGCCATCTTCCTCGCCGGCTACATGAGCGTGCCCACCGAACTCCTCGACGCCGCCGCGGTGGACGGCGCGAGCGGCTGGCAGCGGTTTCGCAGCGTGGAGTGGCCGATGCTCGCTCCCGCGCTGACCGTGAACGTGACGCTCAGCCTCATCGGCTCGCTCAAGGTCTTCGAGTTCCCCCTGGTGCTGACCAACGGCGGCCCGGCCGGTGCCACCGAAACCCTGACCACGCTCGTCTTCCGGAACGTCTTCGGCGGCGGGAAGTTCGCCTTCGGCATCGCCGTCTCCGTACTGCTCCTGGTGACCGTGGTCGTCCTGTCCAGCGCCACCTCCTCCCTGCTCCGGCTGCGCGAGCGAAGAATCTGACGGGCGGCAACCATGATCTCCACTCTCTGGCGCCGGACCTCCGGCACCCTCGGCACCGTGCTGCTGTGCCTCGGCACGCTGACGTTCGTCCTGCCGTTCCTCTTCACCGTCGTCACCTCGCTGCGCACCGCGGCGGACGTGGCCAGGTCCCCGCTGGGCATACCGCGGTCGCTGACCCTGGACAACTTCGTCCAGGCCTTCGGGCAGATCCACTACGGGCGCAGCGCGCTGAACACACTGTTCATCACGGGGCTGTCCTGCCTCAGCATCACCGTCATCGGCTCCCTGGCCAGCTACCCGCTGGCCCGCATCACCCAGAACTGGTCGACGTGGGTGTACCGGCTGTTCATCCTGGGCACCTCGGTACCGATCTTCGTGGTGGTGGCGCCCCTGTACCTGCTGATGCGGGACCTGAACCTGCTCGACAGCTACGCGGGCGTGGTCCTCATCTACACGGCCGTCAACCTCCCGGTCGCCGTGTTCTTCTACACCAGCTTCGTCCGCTCGATACCGGTGGACCTGGAGGAGGCCGCCGCCCTGGACGGCTGCGGAGCCTTCCGCACCTTCTTCACCATCATCCTGCCGCTGCTGCGCCCGATCACCAGCACGCTCCTGACGTTCGTCGCCCTCCAGGTCTGGAACGACCTGCTGGTCCCGCTGGTCTTCCTCCAGGACCCGGACAAGCGCACCGTCATGGTGAACGCCTACTCCTTCATCGACCCGCACAACGTGCAGCCGACCGTCCTGTTCCCGGCCGCCCTGCTCGGCGTGCTCCCGCTGCTGCTGATCTTCGTCTTCCTGCAGCGCCATGTGGTCGCCGGGATGTCGGCCGGCGCGGTCAAGTCGTAGATCCGGTCCCGGCCGCCGCGGCCTGAACACCGTCACCTCACCGTCCAGGGCACCCCCATGCCTCCATGCCCCGACGTCCCGGAAGGACCTCCCACGATGTACGTGGTCTCATACTTCACCGACACCGACGAGGCGCTCCATCTCGCCTACAGCCACGACGGTGAGGAGTTCCGGGCGGTGAACGGCGGTCGGCCCGTCCTGCGGGGCACGGTCGGCACCGGCAGACTGCGGGATCCGTTCATCGGGGTGGGCCCCGACGGCCTGTTCCATCTGCTGGCGACCGACGGCTGGACGAGCCCCTGCATCGTCCACGCCACCTCGTCCGACCTGCTCACCTGGTCGGACCAGGAACTCATCCCGGTCATGGCCGACGTGGACGGAGCCCACAACGCCTGGGCGCCGGAGTTCTTCCCGGACCGCGGTACCGGGCTGTACCACCTCATCTGGTCCTCGGTCGTGGAGTCGGGCAGCACGGCCGAAGGCCGCGACTTCGAACACGTCGGCCAGGACCACCGCATCTGGCACTGCACCACCGAGGACTTCCACACGTTCTCGGCTCCCGAGGTCTTCTTCGACCCCGGCCACTCGGTCATCGACGCCACCGTGCGGCAGCTGGACGGCGGCGGATTCCTCATGGCGTTCAAGGACGAGCGCGGCACCAACGACCTCGCCACCGCGCACAAGAACATCCATCTGACGACCTTCGAGATCCCCGGTGGCCCCTACACCTCCCGCCTCGGACCGGTCAGTCCCCCCGTGGTGGAAGGACCGTCGCTCTTCCGCCGCGGCGACGAGTGGCTCATGATCTTCGACCATTTCCTCGAAGGGAAGTACGGGGCGGCCCGCAGCAAGGACGGGACGGACTGGGAGCCCGTCTCCCTGACCCTGCCGCCGGGCATGCGCCACGCCTCCGTCCTCGAAACGCCCCTGCCCTCATCACTCCCCGCACGCTGAAGCGTGCCCACCACAGTCTCCGGGCGTATCCGCTCAGGCCGACCCGCCCGGTGCAGGAAGACCCACGTCGCATCCCGCGGCGCGGAGGACACATTCACCCAGCAAGGAGCGTCGCGATGAAGCGTCGCAGAACGGACCGCCCGGGGATCAGGGCGTCCCACGTCCTCACCCTGCTCGCCACGCTGGCGGGCGCCCTCCTCCTCCCGGTTCCCACCGCGATGGCGGCGGGAACCACGCACTACGTGAACTGCTCGGCCGTGACCAACGGCAACGGCACCCAGTCCAGCCCCTGGAACTCCGTCACCGCCGTCAACAACACCACGTTCGGCGCCGGCGACAACATCCTCTTCGCCGCCGGCACCACCTGCACCGGCCAGCTCAGCCCCGGCGGCTCGGGCGCCTCCGGCAGCCCCATCACCATGGGCGCGTACGGCACCGGGGCCAAGCCGGTGATCGACGCCAAGGGCGCCACCGGCCCCGTGATCCACCTGCTCAACCAGCAGTACTGGGAGATAGGCGGCCTGGAACTCACCAACGCGGCGTCCTCGCCCGCCTACCGCTCCGGTGTCCTCGCCGAGAACAGCTCCGGCGGCGTCCTGCACCACATCCGGGTGCACGACATGAACATCCACCACATCAGCGGCTGGGCGGGCGGCTGGTACTCCACCAACGCGGGCGTCGGCATCCAGACCAAGCACACCACACCGGTCTCCACCTGGGACGACGTCGTGGTCGAGAACAACACCTTCGACCACGTCGACCGCATCGCCGTCGCCGTCACCCCGGACCGGGACGGCGAGGGCACCGGCCTGACCACGGGCACGGTCATCCGGAACAACACGATGACCTTCGACGGCGCCGACGACATCCTCGTGGTCAAGAACGACGGCGCCCTCATCGAGGGCGACAAGGCCGGCTACGGCGGCGCGAAGGCCACCTGCCCGCCCACCGGCCAGTACTGCAACGGCGCCTCGGCCGGCATCTGGATGGCCGGCAGCAACGACACCGTCGTCCAGAACAACGAGGTCTACTGCCACGTCAACGGCGCCGACGGCACCGGCTTCGACGTCGACTGGGGCAACCACAACACCACGTTCCAGTACAACTACAGCCACCAGAACCTCGGCGGCTTCATGCTGGTCATGCCGCCCTTCCAGGTCCCCAACGAGCCGACGTCGACCATCGCCAGCGACGGCACGGTCATCCGCTACAACATCAGCGAGAACGACGGCACCAACGCCGGCTGCCCCGCCGCCGGCACCCCGGGCCACGGCTCCGGCGTCTTCCACTTCGTCGGCAACGTCCCCAACAGGAGCGGAAGTCCGGTCGCCGTCCCGCGGATCTACAACAACAGCATCTACATCAACCAGAGCGGCCTGAACACCCCGGTCCTGTACTCGCGCAGGGGCACCAGCATCACCGGCAACCTGTCCTTCCGTAACAACGCGGTGTTCAACTACGGCACCGGCGGCTACTTCGCCAGCGTCAACTCCACCTACAACAACAACCTCTTCTACGGCAACCACCCCTCCTCCGAGCCGGCCGACGCGGCGAAGGTCGTGACCGACCCCCAGTTCCGCAACCCCGGCAACAAGGCCACCTCCTCCCCGTACACCGGCACCGACGCCTACCAGATCCACCCCTCCTCCCCCGTGATCCGGGCGGGAATGGTCATCGCCAACAACGGCGGCAAGGACGCCTTCGGCAACCCGGTCTCCGCCACCGCGGCACCCAACATCGGCGCCGACAACGGCACCGGCGGCAACCTCGTCTCCAACGCCGGCTTCGAGACCGGCTCGATGAGCCCCTGGACCAGCAGCGGCACCGCCCCCTCCGTCACCTCCTCGGGCGCCCACACCGGAGGTTTCGCGGTCACCACCCAGGCGAGCGGCAGCGGCGCCAACCAGAACATCACCGGCCTCAGCCCGAACACCACCTACCTGCTGACCGGTTGGGGCAAGGTGGCCAACGCCGGGGAGACCCTCGCCATCGGCGTCAAGAACTACGGCGGCACCGAGAAGTTCACCAACGTGGCCACGACGTCGTACTCCCAGACAGCCGCGCTCTTCACGACCGGGAGCACCAACACCTCGGCCCTGGTCTACTGCTGGAAGAACACCGGCGGCACCGGCACCGGCAACTGCGACGACCTCGCGGTCGAGAAGATCTCCACGCCGGCCAACACCCTGACCAACGCGGGCTTCGAGAGCGGCTCCCTGAGCCCGTGGACGCTCAGCGGCAGCGGTGCCCAGTCCGACGTGGTGGCGTCCAACGCCCGCACCGGCACGTACGCCCTCCAGACGGGGGCGGCCGTCAGCGGTGTCGAGCAGTCCGTCGGCGGCCTCAGCTCCAGCGGCACCTATCTGCTGACCGGCTGGGCCAAGGTCGCGAACGGCGGTGAGCAGGTCGCCGTCGGTGTGAAGGGCTTCGGCGGCCCCGAGACCTACCTGCGCACCTCCTCCACCGCCTACTCCCAGCAGCCCGTCTTCTTCACCACCGGGAGCACCGGCACCTCGGCCTCGGCCTACTGCTACAAGGACGCCGGTTCCTCGGCCGGTTACTGCGACGACTACACCCTGATCAAGCTCTCCTGACGACACCCGATCCTTTCGGCAGGAAGCACTCTCCAAGGCGGGTGGACCGGGGTCACCCGGTCCACCCGCCTCAGCACGCCGCGAGCACCGGTCGCGGACGGCCGGACACGCGGGACATTCCTGCGGCGAGCACACGTCCGGGACACAGCGCGGGGAAGATCTTCACGCCGTTGAGCCAGACGCGCAGGCGCTCGCCCTGCACGCGGATCTCGTACGTGTTCCACTCCCCCGGCGGGTTCAGCGCACGGTCGCGCTTCTTGATGTCGGCGGACTGGAAGCCGTACACGGCCCCGGTGGTGCGGTCCGGGGTGTCGGTCGCGTCGAGCTGGAGCGAGTACGACGTGAACTCCGGCCCGGCGTGCCAGAGCATCCCGAGGCCGCCGGCCGACGTCGGTGTTCCGTCGTCGCCCAGCTCGAAGAGCGGCCGCTAGCCGTTCTCCGGCCGGCAGTCCGCCTCGACGGCGCCGGTGGCCCACTGGATTGCGCCCAACAGGTGCTGACGGACGGCGGGTTCGGCGAAGGACTCCTTGCTGTGGCCGACGCCGGTGTAGAAGGAGCGGCCGCCCTGGTAGTTCTGGCACCAGGCGATCGGATGGTCGCCGTTCATGGTGCCGCCCCAGTACGAGGACTCGTCGAGGGAGGCCAGGACGCGGACCCGTTCCCGGGGATTCGAGCGGAAGTTGTACCACTCGTCGGTGCGGTTCCAGGTGGTGGGCAGGTTGGCGGTCGCCGGGTGGGCGCGGTCCTCGACGTGCACCGTGGCACGCATCGGCCACCACGGATGCGACTCGAAGTAGGCACCGACGAGCCCGCCGTAGAACGCCCAGTCGTACTCGGTGTCGGCGGCCGCGTGGATGCCGACGTAGCCCCCGCCACTGCGGATGTAGCCCTCGAAGGCCGTCTCCTGGACGGCGTTCAGGACGTCACCGGTCGTCGACAGGAACACGACCGCGTCGTAGCGCCCGAGGTTGTCGGCCGTGAAGGCTCCGGCGTCCTCCGTCGCGTCGACCGTGAAGCCGCCCGTCTCACCGAGCTGTTTCACCGCCGCGATGCCGGCGGAGATCGAGCCGTGGTGGAAGCCGGCCGTCTTGGAGAACACCAGCACCCGTGTGCCGTCCTGCTTCGCCTGTGACACGGCCGGTCCCGAGACGCAGCCCAGGAGCACGGCCGCTCCGACGACTGATGTTGTCAGTCGGTTGATCGATCGCATGCTGTGTATGTCCCTCTCATCCGGTGGTGAATGTGAAGTCGAGTGGCGACCTCTGCGTACTCGCTCGCCTCCGCGCTGCCGAGCAAGAGCGCGAAACAGGGCAACGGAGCCCGGGGGGTGGTGAGTTGGTACTCCGCGGCAGCCACGGCGAACCGGACCCGGATGCGTTCGTCACAGCGGACATGGGGTGGTCTCCGTCGAAATGGGGGTGGGGAGGCCGTTGGAGCGGCCGTTGGAGCGGAGTGTCCGGAGACGATAGTTGACAGTTCACGCTCACAGGTCAACTGCCGTGAACTGTGGGGATTTCCCTACGGCTTGATAGGAACTTGCGGCCGGCCGGTTCGCGACGTCGAGGGGGTGAGCGTCAAACGCGCGACGAGGTGCCGTGTGCAGCAGGCGATTCACATCAACCTTGCTCGCGTCGCCTTGGTACTGCCGGTCAGCCTGGCGTCGAGACGCGCAGGGTGTAGCGGCTGTCGACAATCGTGCACCCCGACAGCTGGGTGTGGCCCTCCCCTCGGCGCGCTTGCGATCGCAATACCGGCGCGATTCCGTGCAGTGCGGGATGCTGAACAACGCCGAGGTGCAGAAGACCCGTTGAAGTCGTCGGCTGTATCGCCTTGGGCGGCGCCGTGGGTTGCCGCTGATCTTGCCGGAAGCGCGGGGCGCCCTTCTCCCCGACGAAGAGCAGCCCGTAAGGACCCGGCTCGGGGTACGGCCCCAGGTACCAACGGAGCTCCCGGCGGCTCCCGGCGGAGGAACGCGGGAAGAGTCACGGTCAGGGTGCCCGTGCCCTCCCCACCGCTGATGCGGACACCTCGGGTGGGAGCTGTCTTCGGAAGGGTCTGTATGGCGCGGTCTGTATGGCGCGGAAGCCGATCGCCCGCCCCGCCCGCGCTTCGTCGCGCGCTGAGGCTTGACGGTGGCGAGTGGCAACCGTTAACTACGGATGGCCAAGTGCCCGTGATTTCACAGGCCGTTCGCAATGTCGAACGACCTTGATGGCTTCGCAAGCCGTCAAGGGCAGGCCGAGGCAACGATCGGCAACACCTCCCCGAACAAAACCAGCGCGTAGCCATTTCCTACGCATGGGAGCGCTCCCAAAGGAGGAGCGCGGCGCGGATCATGACCGACAGCCAAGAGGAGGAAACATGACGCAAGGCCGGAACGAGCCCGTGAGCGGAGAGCGGAGATCACCGAGTCGGAGAACCGTCCTGGCAACGATGGGGGCCATGCCGGTCCTCACAGCCACGGCATCGGCCGTGGGGGCTTCGGGAGCTGCGGCCGCGACGGCCGCCTCTACAGCGGTCATCGACCCGTCGGCACAGCGGCAGACGATCCGGGGCTTCGGCGGCATGACCCACACTGCCTGGATCGGCGACCTGACACCGGCCCAACGGGACACGGCGTTCGGCACCAGCGAGGGCCGACTGGGTTTCTCCGTGCTGAGGATCCCCGTCCCCGAGAACCAGGCGAACTGGAGCCGTGACCTGGCGACGGCAAGGCGCGCGACCGAGCTCGGGGCGACCGTCATCGCGTCGCCGTGGAATCCCCCCGCCCACATGGTCGAGACCTTCGTCCGCGGCACGCAGACCGATGCGAAACGCCTCAGATACAACATGTACGGCGCCTATGCCCAGCACCTCAACGACTTCAACACGTTCATGCGGAACAACGGGGTGAACCTGTACGGCATATCGGTGCAGAACGAGCCCGACTACGCTCATGACTGGACGTGGTGGACTCCCGCCGAAATGGTCCGGTTCCTGCGGGAGAACGCCGGCTCGATCAGCACCAGGGTCATCGCGCCCGAGTCCTTCCAGTACCGGAAGAACATCTCGGACCCGATCCTCAACGACTCCGTGGCGCTCGCCAACGTGGACATCATCGGGGCCCATCTCTACGGCACGCAGTTCGCGGACTTCCCCTACCCCCTCTTCAAGCAGAAGGGCGCGGGCAAAGAACTCTGGATGACCGAGGTCTACTACCCCAACAGCAGCGATTCGGCGGACCTCTGGCCACAGGCACTCGACGTGGGAGAGCACATCCACCGCGCCATGGTGAACGCCGAGTTCCAGGCGTACATCTGGTGGTACATCCGGCGCAGCTACGGCCCCATGCGGGAGGACGGCCGGATCAGCAAGCGCGGCGCCTGCATGGCGCACTTCGCCAGGTTCGTCCGCCCCGGATATGTGCGGATCGAGGCGACGGCGAACCCGGCGTCGAGCGTCTACGTCTCGGCGTACCGGGGCGGGAGGTCCACGGTCGTCGTCGTGGCCGTCAACAAGGGGACTTCTGCGGTGAGCCAGCAGTTCACCCTGGCGAACAGCACGGTGTCCAGTGTCTCGTCCTGGCTGACCGACGCGAGCAGGAACGTCGCGCCCCAGGGCACGACCGGGGGGTCTAACGGCTCCTTCACCGTCACGCTTCCCGCCCGAAGCGTGACGACCTTGGTGGCCGGCGTGACCTAGGCTCCCGAGGGGATCGACACCAGTGCGTGGTACGTGCTGGTGAACCGCAGGAGTGGCAAGGCACTCGAAGTGCAGAACGCCGGCACCGGCACCGGTCTTAGACACTGTCGTGTGGTACGGGTCTCCACGCTCAGGACTTCGACGTCACGTTCCTCGACCCACTTCCCCGCGTAACCGCGGAAGTTGGCTGATCCCGCCTCCGGAGCGCGCCACTCACCGCGCCGGATCCCGGTCTGCTTCTCGGCGAGCCGGCCGTACTCGACGACGGTCCTGTGGCCGGTCTGCCGGGGGCCGCCGTACGGCTCCTTGGCGCGATGTGTGGCGCGGTGCGGAATCCGGGCACCGCGCCACCCGATGCGGCCGCCCGCGAGTCACCTCAGCCGGCATTCACCCGCGCGACTGTCAGCGGAAGTCCACGTAGTAGACGTCGGTCCGGCGCAGCTTCCGGCCGGCCTTCCAGTCGGCATCCTTTTCCAGCGGCCGGCGGATGTGTGGGCGGTTCGGTCCGAGGGCTGCGTTTCCCCGTCGGGCTCCTTGGCGTTCTCTCTGCCGTAGACCTCTATCCAAGGAAGTCCCCTTATGCCCCGTCCTGCACATATCGCCATGGTTGGCACGCCTCTGATCGACCATGTGCTGCCGAGCCTGGAGATCATCCGTGAGCTGGTGGCCCGCGGTCACCGCGTGACGTACGCCACCGCCGCCCCCGTCGCCGAGCTGATCACCCCCACCGGCGCCGAGCTGGTCGGCATCACGTCCACTCTTCCGGTCGCCGACCGCGACTGGCCGCAGGATCCCATCGCCTCCGCCTCCCTTTTTCTTGACGAGGCGATGGCCGTACTGCCACAGCTGCACGCCGCGTACGACGACGATCCCGCTGACCTGTACCTCTACGATGTCGGCGCCCACGCGGGCCGAGCGCTGGCCGAGGCGCAGGGCCGCGGCCACGTCCAACTGTCTGCGACGCATGTGGCCTGGGAGGGTGCCCAGGATGAGATCGGCGCGGCATTCGCCCATCTGCCCGGAGGACTCGCGTACCGAGCGCGGTTCGCTGCCTGGCTGGACCGGTGCGGTGCGATGACCACGAACGTGGAGGAGTTCACCGGCCGCCCGCGGCGAGTGCTGGCCATGATCCCCCGCACCATGCAGCCACATGCGGACCGGGTCGACGCCGAGGCGGTGACGTTCGTCGGCGCGTGCTTCGGCACCGGCCAGAAGCAGAACGGCTGGATGCGGCCTGCCGGTGCGCACAAGGTGCTGCTGGTGTCGCTGGCCGGCTCGGCGTACCCCGGGCCGCAGGAGGTCTACCACCAGTGTGTGGCGGCGTTCGCGGATCTCCCGGGGTGGCATGTGGTGCTGCAGACGGGCAGTGGCAGCGCTACGGCCGAGCGGGTTCCTCGCAACTTCGAAGTGCGGCCGTGGGGGCCGCCGTTGACGATTCTCGAGCAGGCGGACGTCTGGGTGACGCACACCAGTGTGCGCAACAGCAGTGAGGGCCTGTACGCCGGTGTGCCGATGATCGCGGTACCGAACGGGCCCGACCAGTGCCTCCACGCCGACCGGCTCGTCGAGCTGGGCGTCGCCCGCCGGATCGACACGGCGGACATCACGGCGGAGACGCTGCGTACCGTCCTGATGGAACTCATCGGCGACCCGCAGGTCGCCACGCGCTCGGCATGGCTGTGGTCCGAGGTGCGCGCCGAGGGCGGTACCCGTCGGGCCGCGGATCTGATCGAAGAGCAGCTCGCTGGGGAAAGGGTGGGCTGAGGGCGCGGGGCAGCTGCATCAAGGGTGCGGGGGCGCTGCCCTCGACGCGTCGCGTCTCCCAACGCCTCACCCCTGCGCCGGCACGCCTGGCATGCCTGGCATGAGCAGCCTTCCCGGACGGCTCCACCATCGTCTGGACCGAGGCCGGTCAGGCCCCGTACCGCTCGACCGACAAGGGGGCGAGCTGGTCGAAGGTCAGCGGTCTGGGCAACGGCGCCGTGGTCGTCGCCGACCGCTCCTCGGCCAGGACCTTCTACTCACTGTCCGGCGGCACGCTCTACGCCAGCACCGACGGCGGCGCGACCTTCACCGCCCGCACCACCAACCTGCCCGTCGGCCGGCTCACCGCCGTGCCCGGTATCGCCGGGGACCTGTGGATCGCCGACGGTGGCAAGGGGCTGCTGCACTCCACCGACGGCGGCCGCACCTTCACCACGCTCGGGGCGGTGAAGTCCGCCTCCGCCCTCGGCTTCGGCAAGGCCGCGCCGGGCACCTCCTACCAGGCCCTGTACCTGATCGGCACCGTCAAGGACGTCACCGGAGTCTTCCGCTCCACCGACAAGGGCGCCACCTGGCTCCGCGTCAACGACGACGCCCACCAGTGGGGCAGCATCAGCGGCGGCGGCGTCATCACCGGCGACCCCGACACCTACGGGCGCGTCTACGTCGGCACCAACGGACGCGGCCTCCAGTACGGCGACCCGTCCTGACCCAGGCGCCCGAGCGGGGCCGCAGGCACAACGGCCTGCGGCCCCGCTGTGGCCGAAGGACTGAGGACGCGACAGCCGATCCGGCAACAGGGTCGCACCTCACCCGACGGGGCTGTGCACTGCGGAAGTTCGCCGTTCTTCGAAGCCGGCACCCGCAGCGTGCTCATAAGAGCGGACAACCACGGTCACCCGCCCCACGGAGAAGGACCAGGTCAGAGACCTGGTCCTTGTTGCTGTGCAGGGGGCTCAGCTGCCGCATGCCCGATTCGTGCCAGATCACTGTCACGGCCGAAGATCCCCAGTGTCGGAAAAGTGCTTCAGTCCTACGATGACAACTGGGCCAGTGCTCTCACGTGCAATGACCCGGAAGGGCGGCGCGCGCAGACAGGGAGCAGCATGATCCGTTCAGCCGACATCCGCGAGTGGCGCAACCATGACGTGGTCGACCTGAAGCGGCGCAAGATCGGCATGCTCGAAGCGATCTATGTGGACACCGCCACAGACCGACCCGCCATGGCCACGGTCCGGACCGGTCTGCTCAGCCACCAGCGGCTGGTGTTCGTCCCCGTCGACGAGGCAGTCCTCGGGCCGGGCTACGTCCAGGTTCCGTACGCCAAGGGGCAGGTACGCAAGGCTCCTGCGATCGGGACGGACGACGTACTGCCCGCCGAACAGGAGGAAGCGATCTTCCGGCACTACGACATGACGTACCAACCGGGTGCCACCGGCGAACGCCGACTCGCGCGCCGTTGACCACCCACACGCGGCAAGAGGAGGCGTTCGGGTGATGGTGCTGTTCCTGCTGCTCGTCCTCGTGGCTGTCGTACTGGGAATCATCGGCGCGGCAGCGGACGGCCTGGGCTATCTGCTGGCCATCGGCATCGTGCTCTTCGTGGCCGATGTGGCCTTCATCTCGGTGCGAGTGTTCCGGCGTGCCAGGCGGCGCCCCATCCGCTGACGTCGGTAGCGGTGCCCGGGTTCTGCAACGCCTCAGGCTGACGCCGGCCGGCGCGACGCGGCGCGGTCACCGCTGCCCGGCCCACCCCAGTTCGAGGTCGGCTGACCTCTGCGGGGACGATGGCGGGATGATGGCCGCCATGCACGTCCGCATCGACGCCGTCGACCTGCCCGGCCTCACCCGCCCCGCCTCCGTCGACGGCAGAGTCCCCGCGTACGGCAACATCCACGTCGCCGTGCAACGCCGTGATCGTCCGGCCGAGCTGCTGGAGCCGCAGCCTGGCGACGCACCGTCCGCGACATGGACTCTGGAGTGCACCACGAGCGCCTCGCCGACCGGCACCGAGGTCAAGGGCCCCTACGTGCAGGACCGTCTGGGCCGACGGTTCATCTACCTGTCGTGGGGCACGGTCGACGAGTCGGGCACCTTTACGATGTTCCGCCGCGCCAAGCTCATGCTCGATGTCATCCCCGCCGACGTACTCACCGCCGCCGCACGCGACGGGCTGCTGGTCGGACGCCTCGGCCTGACCGACGCCCAGGGCGGTCCTCTGTGCGCACGCGTGGAGCCCCCGCACATCACCTGGACCGCCGGCGTCCGGCCGATGTGACCTTTATTGCGATTGCGGGGTCTCGGCGCGTTCGCCGTTGTCCCCTCCGTTGAGGGCGACGGCAGCGGCGCAAGGCTCATCGACCGAGGTCACGGAGCTGTGGTCGGCCGCACCCGGCAGAAAGACTGCATCCGCGCGGAGCAATATCTGTAGCCGTGAAGTAAGAAATAGGTGCGGTGCACGGCGATTATTCCTCGACCGCCGACCACGGCGGAATTTATCGACCTCGCAGGGCCGCTCGCACCATGCTAATGTCGATCTCAGTTGCAGGTGTGGTTGCCAGAAGGTTCATTTTCCGACGGGGTAATCAGCACGGCGACGCGGAATTCGCACAGTGCGGATTCCGAACATCGTCTCCGAAGGAGAAATGACATGGCTACTGGCACCGTGAAGTGGTTCAACGCGGAAAAGGGCTTCGGCTTCATCGAGCAGGACGGCGGCGGCGCCGACGTCTTCGCCCACTACTCGAACATCGCCGCCCAGGGCTTCCGCGAGCTGCAGGAAGGCCAGAAGGTGTCGTTCGACATCGCGCAGGGCCAGAAGGGCCCGACGGCCGAGAACATCGTTCCCGCCTGACACCCGCAGCAACGCATACTTCGCAGCTGGGGCCCGCACCTTGGGGTGCGGGCCCCAGCTCGCTGCTTTTCAAGGCGCGCGACGGGAAGGCCCCACCGCATCACCGAACGTGATGCATTCCCCGTCGATCCGACTCGGCGCCCATCATCTCCGGCTCGTTCTCGCGATTCTCTGCGCCGTTCATTTTGCTGCGGAAATTCCTTGCTACGTGCCTACGTGCTCACATCGAGGAAGGTTCCGCTTGAACCGCGCACGCACCACCCGCACGACCCGTACCTACGACCGCTCCCGGGGTACCGCCGCCACCCGCTCGGGAGCTTCGCGGCGTTCCACCGGTTACGACCGCCGACAGGCCGCACCCCAGGGCGAGTTCGCACTGCCCGTGACGATCACACCCGCGCTGCCCGCCGTCGAGTCGTTCGCCGACCTTGCCATGCCGGCGCCGCTGCTGGCCGCGCTCGGCCACGAGGGCGTGACCATACCGTTCCCGATCCAGGGGGCGACCCTGCCGAACTCCCTCGCCGGACGTGACGTGCTCGGCCGCGGCCGTACCGGGTCGGGCAAGACCCTCGCCTTCGGCCTCGCGGTGCTGGCCCGTACCGCGGGCCGGCGCGCGCAGCCGCGGCAGCCGCTCGCCCTGGTCCTCGTCCCCACCCGCGAGCTGGCCCAGCAGGTGACCGACGCGCTCACCCCGTACGCCCGCTCCGTGCAGCTGCGGCTGGCGACCGTGGTCGGCGGGATGTCCATCGGCAGGCAGGCCGGTGCGCTCCGCGCCGGCGCGGAGGTCGTCGTCGCGACGCCGGGGCGGCTCAAGGACCTCATCGACCGGGGCGACTGCCGACTGGACGCCGTCGCCATCACCGTCCTCGACGAGGCCGACCAGATGGCCGACATGGGCTTCATGCCCCAGGTCACCGCCCTGCTCGACCAGGTGCGCCCCGAAGGGCAGCGGATGCTGTTCTCCGCCACCCTGGACCGCAACGTCGACCGGCTGGTCCGCCGCTACCTGGCCGACCCGGTGGTCCACTCCGTCGACCCGTCGGCGGGTGCGGTCACCACGATGGAGCACCACGTGCTCCACGTGCACGAAGCGGACAAGTACCAGACGACCACCGAGATCGCGGCGCGAGACGGCCGGGTGCTCATGTTCCTGGACACCAAGCACGCCGTGGACCGGCTGACGAAGCACCTGCTGAACAGCGGCGTCCGCGCCGCGGCTCTGCACGGTGGCAAGTCCCAGCCCCAGCGCACCCGGACCCTCGCCCAGTTCAAGACCGGACATGTGACGGTCCTGGTGGCGACCAACGTCGCGGCCCGTGGCATCCACGTCGACAACCTCGACCTGGTCGTCAACGTGGATCCGCCGAGCGACCACAAGGACTACCTGCACCGCGGCGGCCGTACCGCCCGCGCCGGCGAGTCCGGCAGCGTCGTCAGCCTCGTGACACCCGGCCAGCGCCGTGGCATGAGCCGGCTGATGGCTTCGGCCGCCATCACCCCGCAGATCACCTCGGTACGTTCGGGTGAAGCGGAACTGAGCCGCATCACCGGCGCCCAGGCCCCTTCCGGTGTCCCGGTCGTCATCACCGCACCGCCTGCGGCACGTCCCGGCCGCGGCGCCTCTTCCGCCGCTCCCTCGTCCCGAGGCCGCCGCGGCCGTCCCGCCCGGGGGCGCACCGCCGGTGAGGCGGGGCGGCGCAGGACGCAGCAGCCGTCCGCCTTCCGTCCGGCGGCGTAGTGCCTCGACCTGGAACGTTCACCCATCTCCGACGGAGGCAGCATTTGACACCGGTCCAGGCACAGCAACTGCGGGTGGATTCCTCCCCCATGGCCGCCGTGGCCGCCGTGGTCGAAGACATGGACGCGTCCGGACCCCGGGTCCGGGACGACATGACCGTCGAGGTCGCCCTGTCCGTCATGGCCAGTGCTCGTGTCGAGTTCCTCGTCCTGTGCGACGGGGACGACCAGTGCACGGGCTCGGTCACCCGGGCCGAACTCGTCGCTCACCGCGACAGTTCCACGTACACGGACCGGATCCGTCTACAGGACGTCCTCGCCCTCTCCCGCTGATCGACCTGCCGCGATCACTCCGTACTCCTTCTCCCTGTGGGGCATCATGCGCTGTGTCATCGCCCGGTACCCGTTCGACCTGACCAAGAGCGGAGTGCTGGCCTCCATGTCGGGCGTCACGCCCGAGCTCATCACGGGCGAGTCCGTGACCATCGGCCGCCGTCGCTACCCCGTCAAGCAGGTGGGCGAGGTCATCACCCGGCAGGACCGCCGCGACTTCACCGGCGGCGAAGTCGTCCGGGCCATGACCGGCCTCGGCTTCACCTGCCACGCCCGCCTCGAGGCCGCGCCCGTGCGTGTCCCCACTGCGCTCCAGACCGCGTCGGCACTGCTCGGCTCCGCAGCATCCATGGACGTATGAGAGACGTATGACAACGGGCGGGAAACCGCCATCAGGATCCCGGTGAGGGCCCTGCCGACGCGCGTCGGCAGGGCCCTCACCGCTGTCTTGCCGTCCGTTCTCCTGGCGATCTGGTCCCCCAGACAGCTGAAATCTACTCTTGTCAGAGTAGACATTGAACTCTGACGCGGTTAGCCTTTTTCCCGTAGACAAGGTCAAGTGAGGCCCGGCAGACACGAACTGGCGGGTTGCAAGTGGTTGTTCAGAGTGTTCAGAGGAAGGACGGAGGAGCAGACGCCATCAGGATCGCCCGGCCCGAGCAGCACTGGGCCGGGTACCGCAAGACTCCGGATTGGAAGGTGGTCCCCGGTCACGCAGCCGCGATCCCCGCACTCCCTTCTGCAGGGCTGGTAGCGGAAACAGAAGGTCGGCAGAGCATGAGGGCCGACAGATGGTGTTGAATTTCCTTCGGGGCCCTGGTGCCGTACGGCATCGGGGCCCCTCGACGCGTTGCACTACGAGGTGACATGACAGCAGATACCCCTCTCAGTGGTCGTCTGGACGACGACGACTACCCCGCCTACACGATGGGGCGGGCCGCCGAGATGCTCGGCACCACCCCGGCATTCCTACGAGCCATCGGTGAGGCTCGTCTGATCACTCCGCTGCGCTCGGAGGGCGGACACCGCCGGTACTCCCGCTACCAACTCCGGATCGCCGCGCGCGCCCGCGAACTCGTCGACAAGGGCACCCCGATCGAGGCCGCTTGCCGCATCGTCATCCTTGAGGACCAGCTTGAGGAAGCGCAGCGCATCAACGCCGAGTACCGCCGCCGTGCCGGGCACCAAGCACCCGACAGTTCCGGTTGATCACGTGGCCCGCAGGCAACGCGGGCGCGACACTCATCTTCCCCCCAGGTCAGCTGCCTAGAGAGTTGTTGGGGAGCCCGCGGGGGTGAACGCCCCGGACGAGGTGTCCGGGGCGTCCGCGCCGCGGTGGCCGCTTTCCCTTACACCGCGGCGATGCCCTCCATGCCGGACTCGGCGAAGGCGGGCAGTCCGGTGGCGGTGGTGACCTTGGTGAGGGAGCCGTTCCTGCCGATGCGGAAGCCGTCGACCGTGCCGGAGACGGCGTTCTGCACGTAGAGGAACTTCTCGTCCTGTGTCACCGCCAGGTCGATGACGCCCTGGGACTTGGCCGACGGGGGCGTGGCAATGCCGACGTCGTTGGTGAGCGCGAGCCGGCCGCGGGCGTCGGTGCGGTAGCCGGTGACGGTGGAGTTGCCGGTGTTGCCGCCGTAGAAGAAGTCGCCGGCGCGTTCCAGCCAGCACAGCGTGTCCTGGCCGTTGGCCAGCGGTCGCTGGACCACCTTGAGGTGGCCGTCGGCGCGCACCTTGTACGTGCTGACCGTCGACTTCTCGGCCTCGGCCACCAGCATCCGGCCGCCGTTGCCGAAGGTGATCGCGAACGGCACGCCCCCGGCGGAGTCGTTGACGACCGGCCGGGGTGCGGGGCGACCGTCGCGGCGTATCGGGAAGACCTCGATGGTGCCCGCGGACTTCGTGGTCACGGCCAGGGCCCGCCCGTCCGGGGTGAAGGCGACCTGGCCGGGCGAGCTGGAGAACAGCGGGACCTTGTCGTTGTCCAGGCCCAGGGAGCGGTGCGCGTCGCGCAGTGGCTTCAGTCCCCTGGCAGTGATCCGGAAGCCCTGGACACTGCCGGCGCCGCCCGCGTTCATGACGTAGGCGAGGTTCCCGTGCACAGCGATGGACGCCGGGAAGTCGCCGCCGGAGTCGACCACCTGGCGGCGCGTCAGCTTCTGCCCCTGGACCTGGAAGGAGGTCACGGTGCCGCTGCCCGCGTTGACCGCCAGCAGCAGTCCCGACTTCTCGTCGTAGACCAGGGAGCCCTGTGAGGCGAGGGAGTCGGTGGGGGCGTCGACCTGGTCGCCGCCCTTGCCGCCGGTGGCGTAGCGGCCGGCGGCGCTCAGCGTGCCGTCCTTGCCGCGCTTGAAGGCGTGGATGGTGTTGCCGTCGAGTTCGTTGCCCTGGACGAACACGGCGTGGTCCGCCCCGGCCTTCACCGGCTGCGCGGCCCGACCGCCGGGCTCGCCCGCCGAGGCGACGGTCACCGTCGCGACCGCCGCCGCGGCGGCGACGATGCCGGCCCCGGCCGTCCACAGCCGGACCTGCAGCGGGGACCTGCGCCTGGTGTGCCTGCTCATGTGCCGCTCCTCGGAGCTCGGGCCGCCACCGCGGGCCGGCGGCGGACGGGACCAGAGTTGCCCGTGGGGCGAACGGGGGAGAGCGGTTTCGCGGCCGCGTCAGGCTCTCGTAAGGACTCATCACAGCAAGGATCTTGACCTGGATGCCGTGTCGCAGTCGGGTCGGATCACGCGGAAGAGATCCGCGGCGGCGTGGACGTCGGTGAGGTCGTCGATGGAGCGGAGGTTGTCGCAGCGGGCGTGCAGGGCGGAGTCGGATGCGGCGACGCGTGGGGTGCCGACGGCTATGCCGAAGAGGCGGAAGTCCAGGAGGTGCTTGGCGTCGTTCCAGTCGCGCATCCACTGCTCGGTGACGCCGCAGTCGTCGTCGGTGAGGATCACGATGTCGCCGCGTGTGCGGGTGGCGTCGTTGAACTCGTCCCGCAGGAGTTCCGAGGCGGCTGTCAGGGGGCGCTGGTAGCTGGTGCCGCCGCCCAGGAAGGTCTCCGCGAAGTCGAGGGTCCGGGTGATGTCGGCGGGTCGGCCGGGCCGGCCGGGAAGCGGAAGATCCTCCGCGCTGGGCGGTTCGTTGCTGGCCGTGATGGCTCCGATCAGGGGGCAGCGGATCGGCTCGCCGCCGCTCTCGGGGTGGTGGATCCGCTCGTTGAGGTAGCCCAGCGTCTCGTTCAGCGCCGCCGTGGAGCACTTGAAGATCTCGTCGATGAACGCGATGTGCGCGGTCGTGGCGCGGCCGTCGTAGACCTGCCGGTACTCACCCCGGGCCAGCGCGGCGACGTCGATGGGGCCGAACATCCTTGTCGGCGCGGTGAACTTCGACAGGAGGATCTCCCAGTACGACGCCCCCTCGACCCTGCCGGTCAGCTCCCGGGCCATCTCCGACTTCGCCGTTCCGGCGATCCCCGGTGCACGCGGTGAGCTGGCCGGTCAGCCGGGGAAACGTGGCCGCGGAGGAGGCCGCCGACCGGCTCGGCATCACCGAGGACCAGCTGGCGCGCGGCGGCTACACCGTGCACACCACCTTCGACCTGGCGCTCCAGGACGCCACCACCGCGCTGGTGAAGAACCTCAAGGGCCGTAAGGGCACCCGGCTGCACACCGCCGTCGTGGCGATCGAGCCCGGTGACGTGGCGGTGCGGCTGCTGTACGGGGGGTTGTGAACAGGTGTCGTTCGACGGCACGTGAGCGTGTTCTGGCGCGCATGAGTGAGCCTGCGGGTAGTGGCGGGCACGCTTCCCAGGCGGGGAACGTGACGGGATAGTTCGAGACTTATGGCGCCGCCCCGAACGGTCAGTCGCCAAGGGTCCGCAGACCTCGGGGTCGGCGTCTCCCAGGCCGGGCAGCTGATCACCCGCCGTGTCTCGCGGTCCCGGGGCGGCCTCGCTCGACGGCTCAGAAGCCCGAGGTGTCTACCCGGTCACAGCACTAGCCGGTGAACCCGTCCCGCACGGCGTTGAAGACGGGGCGGTAGGTGTCCCATCGGGCGTCCGGGGCCGATACGTAGATGTCGTACTCCCGGCCGCCCGCGGGGCCGTAGCCGAGGTCGATGGCGCGGAAGGCGCGGGCGCGGCCGTGGAAGGTGAACTCCCACACCGCGGCCGGCTGGTCCCGGAACGTCGTCTTCTGCATGCGGAGCCTGCGGTACGTCGTCGGGTAGTTGACCTTGGTGTTCGCCTCGATGTCCTTGAAGTGCTCCACGGGGTGCGAGCCGGCGGGGTCGACCATGCCGATGGCGATGCTGGCCAGGCCGGTCGGGTCGACATACGTGACTCCGTCGCCCGTGGCCTGCTTCTGCTTCCAGCCGTCCGGCACGGGGAAGGAGACGCCGAGTTGCTTGGCATGGACCAGGCGGTAGCCGTCGGGGACGGGCGAGGGCGTGGCCGCCGGTGCGCTGGAGGCGGCGCCGGTCCGCCGGGCGTCCGGCGTGCGGTCGTCGTTCGACGTGACGTAGAGGGTGCCGCCCACGGCCGCCGCGGCCAGGACGGTCGCCACCGGCACGAGGACGCGCGAGGCCCGCTTGCGGCCCCGAACGCCTGCTTCCGGTGGCGGTGGCGGTGGCGGGGTCGGCGTGGTCGGGGACGTCGGGGACGTCCGTGCCGTGTCCGGGTCGCCGACCGGCCCCTCCTGGGCGACGGCGCTCGGCACCGTGGCCGTCGGCCCGCCGGACCAGGTGGCCCGCAGGGCTCGTTCCGTCTGTTCCGCCGTGGGCCGGTCCTCGGGGTTCCGGGACAGCAGGATCTCGATGAGCGGTTCCAGCGGACCGGCCTGCCGCATCGGCTCGAACGGCTCGACGGCGATGGCGTACGCGGTCTCCATGGGGGTGTCGCGGCGGTACGGCGGACGTCCCTCGACCGCCTGGTACAGCGTCGCGCCCAGCGACCACAGGTCGGAGGACGGGCCGGGCTTCTGGCCGCGGATCCGCTCCGGGGCCATGAAGTCGATGGAGCCGACCATCTCCCCGGTCTGCGTGAGCGTCGACGTCCCGGCGGTCTGCGCGATGCCGAAGTCGGTCAGGACGACCCGGCCCCCGGCGCCCAGCAGGACGTTGCCGGGCTTGATGTCGCGGTGCAGGACACCGGCGGCGTGCGCGGCCCGTACGGCGGCGATCATGCCGAGGCCGATCCGCGCCACCTCCTCGGGCGGCAGGGTCCGGCCGCCCTTGAGGATGTCGCCGAGGGTGGGCGCGGGGACGTACTCCATGACGATGCAGGGCCGGCCGTCGTCCTCGACGACGTCGTGCACGACGACCACGTTGGGGTGGACGACCCGGGCGGCGCTGCGCGCCTCGCGGCGGGTGCGCTCGTACAGCGTGGCGACCTCGGCGTCGGACAGCTGCGGCTGCGTGTGGAGCTGCTTGAGCGCGACCTGCCGGGCGAGCACCTCGTCCTCGGCCCGCCACACCGTGCCCATGCCGCCGCGGCCGATGCGCTCGACGAGCCGGTACCGCCCGGCGACGAGCCGCCCCTCGTCCGACACAGCCTTCTCCTCCGCCTGCTCAGCCCTCTCGCCACTTAGCCATGCACACTAACCGACTTTGTCAACATCTCTGCCGCCGCGATCACCGGGCCGGGTACCGACGTCAGCTGCCGACGTGCCCCGGGGATTGCGCTGTGAGCGCCTTCACACACAGCACCTCCACCGCCCGGATCACCTCCTCCACCGTGTGCCCCGGCGGTGGGTCGAGCAGCGCCCCGTGCAGTTGCGCCTCCACGCCCTGCACCAGGAGGATCGCGGTCAGGTCGGGGGCGGGGCCGCCGACGCCGAGACGGCGCAGGTGGAACTCGACCTCGGCGGCGATGACCCGTTGGACTTCGCGCAGTTGGGCGGTGGCCTCCGCCGGACGCGGGGCCTGGTCGTACAGCAGCCGGTGCATCCGGGGCCGGTCCAGGTGGAGGGCGGCCAGGGCGTGCACGAGGACGTGCACACAGTCAGGAAGCGGCGGCCGGTCGCGGCGCAACTCCTCGATGACATCCGCGAGTTCGGCGAGCAGATGCTCCACGTGCCGCTCTCCGATGGCGTACAGCAACGCGTCCTTGTTCGGGAAGTACTGGTAGAGGGACCCGATGGACACCCCCGCACGCTCGGCGATCCGGTTCGTGGTCGCCTTCGCGTAGCCGTCCCGCTGGAAAAGCTGAGCAGCGGCCTCCACGATGGCGTCGTAGGTCTCCCGGGACCGCTCCTGACGTGGCCTCTTGCGGGGTGTGGCGGGTGGGGGCACGGCCCGTCCAATGCGAGTTGTCGGTGCTGAGGATTGCTCACATTCTAGGAGGATGTTCACCTTCGACGTCGCTCCCGCCGCGCTCTTCGAGGAGCGTGCCCGCCAGTTCACCGCCTGGGGCATTCCCGCCCGGACCGTCGCCCGGGCGCGGGACGGGATCACCGACATGTGGGGTACGGGCCCGGGCGGCTGGGTGCCGGTCTGGGGGCAGTTGGCCCGGGAGGCGGAGGCGGCAGGGCAGTGGCTGCGCGCGGCGCATCTGTGGGGCGCGGCCCGCTTCCCGGCGCTGGCCACACCCGAACGGCACGAGGCGTACGAGCGTCAGCACGCCGCCTACGCGAGGGCGACCGCCGGTCCCCGGCTGCCGGTTCGCTTCGCGCGCGGGACCATGGAGGTGCCGCTGGACGGCGGGACGGTACGCCTCCCCGTCCATCTCATGGCACGCCGCCGGTCGCGCCGCCCCGGGGTGCTGATGCTCTCCGGCGGAGTCGACACGTGGAAGGTGGAGTTGCACCGCATGGCCGTGGCGACGGCGCTGGCGACGGGCCTGCTCGTGGTCTGCGTCGACATGCCCGGCACCGGTGAGGCACCCGGGCCGCTGGCACCGGACGCCGACCGCCTGCTGTCCGGGCTCGTCGCCGAGATACGGCGGTGGCGCCCGGGTGAACCCGTGGCCTACCTGGGTCTGAGCTTCGGCGGCCACTGGGCGGTCAAACTCGCCGTCCGCGGTGTGGTCGACGCGGCGGTGGACATCGGCGGGCCGACCGGCGCCGCCGGACCCGAGGAGCCGATCGACGTGCTCGGTCTCCCGTGCGGCATGCCGGGCATCCTGGGCAACGCCCTGGGCCTGGAGAGCCTCCCGGAAGCAGCCGAGATCGACGGCATGCTGGACGCGTTCTCGCTGCGCCGCCAGGGACTGCTGGGTCCGGGCGCGGACAGCGGCGTACCCCTGCTGGCCGCGAACGGCGCGCACGACCAGTTCATACCGCGCGCCGACACCACGCGGCTGGCCGACCGCCCCGGCACCACGGTGTGGATCGTGCCCGGAGCGACCCACTGCGCGGCCGAACACATCCGTCCACTGCTGGCAGCCTGTTGGGCCTGGCTGCTGACCCGGCCGGCCTTCCGCCGCGGCCACGGCCGTGCCCGCCTCCGTCAGGTGGCGGCGGGCACGTGACGCGCGGGAAGTATCGCGTGGTCGGACCCCTCGAGTTCCTCACGTACGGCGACTCCGGGCACTTGGACGCGGAGAAGATCGCCGCCATTCCGGTACTCGCGGCCCGGGCTTCGGCCAACTGCTCGTGGACCTCGGTGTCCGTGTGGCACACGCCGGGACGGCGTGCGACCGGGCAGACAACTGATCCAGCACGGGACACCGCAGCCCTGCCCTGGAACACTTCGCGGAAGGTCTGCGAACCATGACGCCCTGCGCCCCCTGGGCCGCTGGAGGCGCGGTGGCCGAGCCTGTCCGTGTGCGCAGACTGGTGCGCCGGGGCATCCTCGCGGGAAGAGGTGAAGAGCCCGGAACGGTCTGCCGTAAGCACCGCTTCCGGCAGACCGTCGTCGTGTCTACTCGATGTCATGACACGGACGAGGTTTTCCAGGCGCGGCGCCTTGCGCGCGGGCGCGGCGGCCGGTGGGCTCGCCCTGGCGGCGGGCGCGGCGGGCGGGACGACAGCGCACGCGCGGAGCGGCAGGCGCGGCACGACGACGTTCGTTGTCGTCACCGGGGCCAGCGGCACCCCGGGCGGCATCGACGCGCTGTCGTTGCGCGGGCACCGCACCGTCGGGGTGAGCCTGCCGGGGCACGGCGCCACGGACGCCCAGTTCGCCCTCGACTACCAGTGCCCGCAGGATCTTCGGTCGCTGGCCACCAGGCCGTCGCCGATGGCGGGGGTGGGCCTGGACGCGTACACCGAGGCGGCCGTCCAAGTGGTCCGTACGGTCGCCGAGTTCGGCCCGGTCGTGCTGTACGGCGGCAGCATGGGCGGCGCGACGCTGAACCGGGTCGGCAACGCGGTGCCCCAGCTGATCGACCGGATCGTCTACGACACCGCATTCTGCTGCGTGGATCTGGCCTGCCCGGAGGACTATCTGGCCACCCCGGAGGGGTCGACGAGCCTGGCCGGCAACCTCGCCGCCCTGGTGGTCGCCGACCCCGCGGCCATCGGCGCGGTACGGATCAACTACCGCACCGCAGACCCCGAGGCACTGGCCGGGCTCAAGGAGCTGATGCTGGCCGACGCGAGCGACGCCGAGTTCCACGCGATGCTCGCCTACCTGCAGCCCGACGAGTCGCTGACCGTCGGCAACGAGAACTCCCAGGTCCAGGCCGACACTTGGGGCCGTATCCCCCGCACGTTCATCCGTCACACCGAGGACCGGATGATCCCACTCGCCCTGCAGGACCGGATGATCGCCGAGGCCGACCGGCTGACCCCGCGCAACCCCTTCGACGTGCACACCGTGCACGCCGGACACACCGCGACCGCCGAGCAGTTCCGGCAGATCGTCGACATCCTGGACCGGCTGCCGGGGATCACTACATCTTCAGAATTTCAGTAACTCTGAATCTTAGTCCGATACATAAATAATCGCCGCTGGCCAATATTCCCCCGAATGCCCGATGCCTTGCACCCTGGGACGCTCGTTAGGTGGACGTGACTTGGGAGGAAAGGCATGCAGAAGAGGCTCACCCGCACTGCTCGGACCTGTTCGAGGACTTCCTTGAAGCGATCAGCAGCATCAAAAGTGAATATCTGCGGGCTACGCTGGACGGGCTTGACACCGCCACCACAGTCCCCGCTCCAGCCCGAGGCTCACACTCTGGATGAAACGTCCTGAGCCGGAGGAAGGAGTGATCAATGGACAGGATTCAGGACGAGAACCTGCTCTATGCGGTGACGACCCAGAAGCCTGAGGACACTCAGCCGCTCGAGGCCGAGCACCTGTGGCAGCTCTCCGACCCCGGGATCCCGTCGGACGGCTGGGATCTGGACCAAGAGCTGGCGCAGATGCTCAGTACGACGCCCAGCGTGGATCCCGTCCCTCCCCCGCTGGACAGCCACCGGCGCCCACGCCGTCCGGTGAATCGACGCCGGCCCCGTCCGGGGGTTCAGCTCTTCACCGGAAATCCGCGGGTGATCACCGTTGCGATCTTGGTGGCCATAATCACCATGTGTGCGGTGACGATGCTGTACTGGTCGATCTCCTATTCATATGACCAACTGCGCACCATTGCCCTGCTGGTGGTGTCCGAGAATTTGGCGCAATGGTGGCCGCTCACCGTGTACGGGCCGTGGCTGGTGGCCGGTTTATCGATCTTGCGGGCATCCGTTCAGCACCGCACCGCCCGGCGGTCCTGGGTGGTGATGCTGATCTCCTCCGGCACGGCGGTCGCCCTGTGCATCGGCCAGTCCCCGCATTCTCTGCTCGCGATGGTCATCGTCGGGATTCCGCCGATCACCGCCCTGGTCTGTTTCCGTGAACTCGTCGGCCAGTTCTCGTCCCGGGGACCCAAGCACGCCGCCGACACCTTGAAGGGGCCCAAGCAGACACGGCCGTAGCCGCACCGGCGGGCGGGCCCCGCGCCCGCCTGCGTGCCTGCCCGCCCGCCTGCCCGCCCGCCCCCCGCGCGTCAGCTCCGCTGGAAGAACTCCACCTCCGCCAGGGCCAGATGACGGCCCTGGGCGAGTCCGACGGCGGAACGCAGCACCAGCCGCACCTTCCGCACATCGCTGTACCCGGTGGCGATCGTCTGGTCGCCCGGCTTGTCGCTGAGGGTGAGTTCCTTCTTGTGCGTGGTGCCGTCCTCCGCCGTCACCTCCAGGTCCACCTGGAGCGCGCGCGCCTGGAGGGCGTACTTCTGCGGCTCCTTGGACGCGCCGTTGGTGATGATCACGTCGACCAGCCGGAACGGCTTGCGGAAGGTGTACGTCACCGAGGCACCCGTCGCGGGCGCGCCCCAGTAGCGGTTGCTCAGCCCGTCCGTGGTGTTCTTCGCCGGGTGCCCCGGCACCGATGCGCTCGCCTCGGTGCTGGCCGGCGTCACGGGCTTGGCCTTGCCCAGCTTGTCCCGGGTGTCCTCGATCAGGGCGCGTCCGGCCGGCATCAGCAGGAAGCCGCCCGCGCACAGCGCCAGCACCACGAGCAGGATCACCAGGAACCGCGTCATCCCGCCCGAACTCGCCCGCACCCGGCGCCGGAACGGCCACACGGTCCGCCACCACGGCAGCGGCGCGGCCTTCGCCGTGGGCTTCAACTCGGCGGCACAGCGTCGGCAGAACCGGCGCTCCGGCAGATTCGGCGTGCCACACGCCGGACAGGGCACTCCCGCCCCTTCGTCCGGCGCGGCCACGGGCCGTACGACGGGACGCGCGGCCACGGGCTTCGCGGGGCGGACGGGCACGATGGCGTCCGGGTCCGGTGACTCGGAGGCGGCGGGGGTGCGGGGGCGGGGGATGCTCTGGGCGGGTGGAGCGGGTGCCGTTGGAGGAACGGGTGGGGTGGCGGGGGGAGCGTCGTCGGTGCGGCGGGGCTCGTCGGCGCCGGTCGTTTCACTGGTGGAGCCGCCGGTCGGTTCGGCCGGCGGCTCACCGCTGGGGTCAGCGGTCGTCCCGTTCGTGGGCGAGCCGTGCGCCGGGGCGGCGGGCCCGGTGCGGACCTCGTCCGGCCCGGACCGAGCTGGGGAGTTCCTGGGCTCGTCCTGGCCGGGGTCGGTAGTGGGGGCCGTGTCGGCGCCGGAGCCGGTGTCCGCGGGCTGCGTCGTGCTCGGCCTCCCCGGCTCGCCGCGGCCGATGCCGGTCAGCCGGGCGCGGAACGACGAGGGGCGGGGAGGTGCGGCGGACTCGGGCTCGCCCGGCGGGGGTGAGGCGGGCGCGGGTGCCGGAGGCTCCGGGGGTGCGGCGGGCTCCGGCGGTGCGGTCGGCGGCGACTGCTCCGGTGGCGTCGGTGAGGGTGCGCTCGGGGTCGGAGCAGCCGGTTCCGACCAGCCCAAGTACGCGCCGCAGTTGCCGCAGAAGTCGTCCGTCGAGCCGTTGGACGCCCCGCACGCGGGACATGCACGCATGGCGTCACCTCCCTTCGTCGGCGGGCGGGCCGGGGAGGACCTCCACCCGGAATGCCGTGTGCACCGGGCACATGACCCGGACGATCTCGCGGACCCTGACCGGGTCCACCCGCGCCTCGCGGCCCGGCCAGACCCGGACCAGGATCTCGGCGGCGGGCGGGGGCGGCAGCTCGGTGCCCGCGGTGTTCGACCACCACGAACCACCGTCGCCGGTCACGTCGCAGTGCGCGCCGAGCGCGAGACGCAGGGCCTCGGACAGGCCGCGTCTCGTGCCGCGCCACCGGTGCAGCTCCACCGCACGGACGACCGCCTCGCGGCGCAGCTCCACGGGCCACTGGGGGTCGTCGGCGGCGCCCACCCACGACGCCAGCCAGGCCAGGAAGTCGACGGGGGCGACCCGGGGGTCGAGGTACGCGGTCAGGTTGTCGAGGGTCGCGAACACCGGGGCGAGGACGGTGTCGAGGCCGGCGGTGAAGCGCTGCGCGAAGTCGTCGTTGGCGTACAGCGCGGGCAGTTGCTCACCGATGGGGAAGCGGCTCGGCAGGCCGGGTACGGCGGCGCGGCTCATCCCCGCACCTCCGGCTCTACGGCGGTATCGGCCACGGCATCCCCGCTCATCCCCGTCCCTCCCCGTCCATCGCCGTCACGACCACCTGGTGCTGGTAGGAGAAGACGAGCGCGCCCGCGGCCACGTCGATGCGGTCTGCCGGGGCGCCGCGGCGGCCGGTGATGGGATCGGCGGGGAACAGGCGGATCTCCTCGACGAGGGCGTTGCCGGTGGCGCGTTGGAGGATGCCGAAGATCTCGCCGTACTGGACGGGTCGGCCGAAGGGCCAGCCGGTGCCGTCCGGGCCGCCGCTCAGCGGGTTGAGGTGGCGGAACAGGGCGTCGAGGGCGGCGTCGCGGACGCGGTCGGTGTCGGTGGCGGCCGTCGCGAGCCGGGCGACCACGGTGACGCCCTGGTAGACGGGCGGCTCGACGACGAGGCGGGTGCCGATGAGGCGGCGTTCGTCGAGGCTCGAGGTGATGGCCTCCAGCACCTGGTCGGAGGGGATCAGCTGCTCGAAGCGGAGGCGGTCGTCGCCCTCGTCGGCCACGGCGTCCGGGACGACGAGGACCCGTACAGCGCCCGGTTCCTCGGCCGCGGCCAGACAGCGGACCCGGCGTACCGAGGGCGCGGCCTGGCGGCTGATGATCTCGTAGTCCTCGGCGGTCACGGCGCGCTCCTGCATGCGCAGCACTTCCGGCGCCCGCAGCTTGGCGTTCTCCACCGTCTCGCCCGCGACACCGCCGCGTGCCGCCTCCCGGTTGGTGACCTGGGCGATGTACGGAACGGAGCTGAGCAGCACGGAGATCGCGCCGCGGGCGACGTTGCCCGCGAGGCCGCCGCCGGTGCGGTAGCGGGCCACGCGTATCTGGGCACCCTTGGGCGGTACGGCGCCGCACTGCCGCAGCGTGCCGTCCGGTTCGCGCAGCACCGGCGGGAAGGCGAACTCCCCGTTGGTGGCGTCCACGCGGACGTGCCGGTCGGCGGGGCCGGAGCGGCCGAAGTGGTCGACCACGTCCCAGCGTTGCCAGCCCTCGGCCGAGGACACCTCCACCACCGGGGGCTCGCCGTCGAGGAGGACCGGCGGGCGGCCGAGCCGGAACGTCTGTCCCGCGACGCCCTCCGAGGTGCCGAGCGGTACGCCGGTCACGGTCTCGGCGTGCTCGACGGACATGGTGCCGCCGACGGTGAACACCTCCGCCTCGCGCACCGTCGGGGACTCCGAGTAGAACGGCTGCCCCGGCTCCGCCTCGGTGACCCGGCAGCGCAGCCAGCCGGCCCGGGTCCCGCCGATCACCGACGCGGTGTGCCCGGCCGGTACGTGCACGGTGACCTCGCCGGGGCGGTTCAGACCGCCGGTGGTGTCCGTGCTGGTCTCGCACAGCTGCCAGCCGCCGCCGTCCCAGGCCTCCCACACCAGCGGGGGCTGGCGCGGGTCCACGCCGACGCCCTCGACGCGGCTGTCCAGGCGCACCGCGACGATGCACCGCGGCACCGCCGTCGGCAGGCCGAACAGCAGCGCGTCGCCCGGCTCCGGTGCGGCCTGGAAGCAGGGGATGTCGTGGCCTTCGGTGAGCGTGCCGGTCATGTCGGTCTGCTCACCGGTCCTGGGCGCGGTCACCAGGCGGGTCAACTCGCTGGGCACGATGCGCAGTTCGTCCGTGGTCGCGAACACCACGGGCTCGTCGCTCTCGCCGCCCGCGGTGGTCACCTCGGTGCCGGCGGGCAGCGCGACGGTGTCGGGCTGCGGCGCCGACAGCCAGAAGTCGACATCGGCCGAGGCGGCGGCGGGCGGGAACAGGCTGATGCCCAGCAGGTCCAGGAACGCGGTGTAGTTCTTGTCCGGGACGCGGTTCAGCCGGTACAGCAGCTGGTCCACCATGTAGGCGAACGTCTCGATCAGGGTGACGCCCGGGTCGGAGACGTTGTGGTCGGTCCACTCCGGCGTGCGCTGCTGCACATACCGCTTCGCCTCGTCGACGAGTTGCTGGAACCGTCGGTCGTCCAGGTTGGGGGAGGGCAGGGCCATCAGTCCGCGACCAATTCCTCGGCCCCCTCCTCGGAGGGGATCGTGTAGAAGGGAAAGACCAGGTTGCGCCGGTCGTTGGTGGAGCGCAGGGTGTAGTGCACGTCGATGTAGAGGGTGCCGTCCTCGATGGCGTCGAAGGCGACGATCACGTCCTCCACCGCGATGCGCGGCTCCCACCGCTCCAGGGCCTCGCGCACCTGCTGCGCGATACGTCCGGCGGTGGCGCCGTCGCCGGGGGCGAAGACGTAGTCGTGGATGCCGCAGCCGAACTCGGGGCGCATGGGGCGCTCGCCCGGCGCGGTGCCGAGCACCAGCCGGATCGCCTCCTCGATCTCCCGCTCCCGCTCGACCATGGCGATCCCCCCGGTCGGCCCGACCCGCAGCGGAAACCCCCACCCACGGCCGATGAACCGCTCGCTCATCACGCACCTCCGGTCGGGACGTTCGGGGCGCCGGGCAGAACCACGGCGCCGCACGTGAGGTGCCTGCCCCGAAGCCGGAGCAGAGAGCCACGCCGAATGAACCGCTCGCTCATCACACGCCCCCGGTCACGACGTTCAAGCTGCCAGGCAGAACCACGGCGCCGAACGTGAGGTGCACGCCCCTCAGCCGGAACAGACAGCCACTCCGAATGAACCGCTCGCTCATCACACGCCCCCGGTCACGACGTTCGGGACGCCGGGCAGAACCACGGCGCCGCACGTGAGGTGCACGCCCCGAAGCCGGAGCAGAGAGCCACGCCGAATGAACCACACGCTCATCACACGCCCCCGATCAGGAAGTTCGGGGCACCCGGCAGAACCACGCCGCCGCACGCGGGATACCCGCCCCGCAGCCGGAACAGACAGCCACTCCGAATGAACCGCTCGCTCATCACACGCCCCCCGATCACGACGTTCAAGCTGCCGGGCAGGGTCGGAGCGCCGCTCATCACACGCCCCCGATCAGGACGTTCGGGGCGCCTATCACGATCATCGCGCCGCACGTGGACTGGTCGCGCTGGCGGGCGGCCGGCAGGCCGCCGATGAGAACCTGGCCCTTGGCGAGCGAGCTCGGGTCGGGCTTGATCACGTTGGCCGGTCCGAGGAGCGCGTGTGGCGGGATCGGGCAGACGACGAGGCTGCCCACGACGGCGGCGGGCTTGCCGCCGATCCACACGGTCGCCACCGACCTGGCGGCGGCGGGCGGCGGGGTGCCGACCGTGCCGCCGTGGCTGGTCTGGTCACCGGTACGTGCAGCCATGGGCATGCGGTCCTCCTTGGGAAGGTGAAGGTCGGGGGTCAGTTGATCTTGATCATCTTGGCCTTGAGGATGCCGAGCAGGCCGCCGTCGACGGTGACCCCCGTGCGGCCGGTGACGTTCACGCTCGTGCCGCTGATGTCCACCTTGCGGCCGCCGACCGTCACCCCGACCCTGCCCTGGATGTCCACGTTCCGGCCGGACACGCTCACGTCGCCCTGCCGCGCGTCCAGGGTGATGCCCTTCTTGTCCAGCAGGACGGAGGTGAGGGGGCGGACGCCGCCCTTGCCGGCGTACACCGTCAGCTCGATCTGGCCCCGCCGTTGGTCGACCTTTATTTCGAGACGCTCGTCGGCGGATGCGAGCCTGAGCCCGGACTGGCCCGGTGCCCTCGTGTCCAGCAGCTCCAGCCGGTGCCCCGAACGCAACACGATGGAGCGGCGGTTGACCTTGCCCGTCGTCTTGTCGATCAGCGGGTCCTTGTGGGGCGAGGGCCTGTCGACGCCGTTGTAGAGCCCGCCGATGACGTACGGGCTGTCCAGCAGGCCCTGTTCGAAGCCGACCAGGACCTCGTCGTTGACCTCGGGGCTGACGACGCCTCCGCCGCCCTTGCCGCCCCACTGCACGGTGCGCACCCAGTCGGTGGTGTACGTGTCGTCCAGCCAGGGGAACTTCAGCTTCACCCCGCCGCTCTGGGCGCCGCCCGGCTCGCGGACGTCCGTCACCACGCCGATCGCCAGGCCCGGAATGCGCGGGCCGCGGGACGGTGCGTTGGCGCCGGTCACCAGGCCGGTCAGGGAGCGGTCGGGGCTGGCGCTGACCCACACCGTCGTGCGGTATCCGCCGTCCGGTTCGAGGATGTGCTGCACCGCGGTCGCCGTGTACTTGCCGGAGAACGCCTGCCCGACGTTGCCGAGCGCCACGGGCTTGCCGGCCCGCAGCAGGGGGTTGCCCTCGGCCACCACCTCCAGCTCGCCGAAGCCCGCGCTGACCTGGTCGGCCACCGCGTCCGCGACCGCCTTCGTCTCGGCCTGAGTGCGGTACGGGGTGTCGGTGACGGTCAGCTTCGACGCCTTGCCGAACCGGGCGGCGAGCGCCGGACTCAGACCCGGCACCAGCGTGTCGCTGTTCACCGACGGCATCCTGGCGACCAGCGGCCGCTTCGTGGTGACGTCCCAGCCGCGCACCTCCACCTGCTGCGCACCGTCGGCGGCCGACAGGGAGGCCCGTAGCGCCAGCAGGTTGCGGCCGTACTCCAGCACCATCGGGTTCTTGGCGGCCGAGGTCGACGGCGCGGGCGCGCCGGCCGCCTTCGTCGGCTTGGTGAACTGCAGCAGCCCCTTGTCGTCGACACGGACCTGCGCGCCGCTCTCGGCGGCCAGAAACTGCAGGAAGTCCCAGTCGGACACGTTCGCCTGGGAGAGCTGCTGGTAGGTGACCGGCGCGGCCTGCACGGTGCCGCAGGCCAGCCCGGCCCCGGCGGCCACCTTGCGGACGATCGCCGACGCGGTCATGTTCCGGTACGCCACCACCTTCCGGCCCCGCTGCAGTCGGTGTGCCTTCGAATAGGCGCGCACCACCGTGAACGAGCCCGTGCGGTCCCGGTCCACCTCCAGCGCGGTCACCTCACCGTTGAACAGCCGCTCCCGGGCCTGCCCGGTCACGGTCATCACCGAGACCTTGAGCGGGGTGCCGATGGTGATGCCGGTCTTCTTCAGGAACTCGTGGTCGGGGTCGCGGAAGGTGAGCACCGCCGCGTCCGGCAGGCCCACGTTCTCGTCGACCACACAGCTCACCAGCTGGGCGGCCCAGACCGGCGGAAGCTCGCTCGGCGCCTCCACGATGGGGTCCGCCGCGAAGGACCGGCCGTCCCGTGCCCCGCCTGTCACTGTTCCTCCTCAGCGCCCGCGTCGCTCAGTGCCGGCACCACGAGTTCGGTTCCGGGCATGAGCGTCATCGGGTCGTCGATGTCGTTCGCCTCCGCGATGACCCGCCAGGCCGTCGCGTCGCCGTATTCCTGCCAGGCCAGCAGCGCCAGGCTGTCGCCCGCCACGACGGTGTGCGTGCTGCGGGCGGTGCGCGCGCCGGACGTGGGGTTCTGGCCCGCCGGGCCGACGCTCGCCTCCTCGATCGACAGCTGGCAGGTGGCCCGCAGCGGCTTGCCGTCCACGTCGAACAGCGTGTACGACACGGACAGGCTGGAGAGCACCCCGTCGAACGAGGTGGTCCGCGCCCTGCCCCACTCGAACCGCACCCACGGGCTGGCCGGCTTCTTGCGGCCCAGGCTGGCCGGTGTCGGCACACAGGCCTTCATCAGCTTCTCCACCGCCTGCTCCACGGAGTTGTCGTGCTTGGCGGTGGCGTCCAGGAACACCTCGAGGCTCAGCGTGCGCGGGCCGCTGCCGACGAACTCGGGCAGCGCCGACTCCGCGGCCATCCGGGACGGCGTGCGCCGCCACTCGGTGGTCTTGCTCAGCTCCAGGGTGGAGGGGTTGAACTGGAGGTTGATCCGCGCGAGCGTCCCGCCGGGCTTCGCGCCGACCGAGGCAGGGGGCTCCTTCAGGGTGAGCTGAGCCCTGGCCCGACTGGTGCGGGACGCTTTGGACATGCCAGGTCTTCCTTTCCGGGACGATCACATCGGCGGCGGGCGGTTCATGAGAATGGGTCAGGAAGGGCTCAGCCCCTCATGGGCGATCTCCAGCGTCTCCACCGCCGCCTCCGAGTTGCTGGGGTCGAAGGACGGGCCCTGCCAGCGCACCGGCACGATCCCGAACACCTGCCAGCTGATGATCCGGGTGAGGTCCGGTTTCAGCGCCACGATCTCGCCGTCCTTGGGCTCCACCCGCTTCAGCGTCTCGTCGAGCCAGCGGGCGATCTTCGCCGTGTCCTTGGTGACCGGCCGGGTGAGTGTGATGTTCGACCAGGTCACCCGCCCGGGCAGGTTGTGGGTGAAGCCGTTGTTGCCGCCCTCGGCGTAGGACTCGATCTCGACCTCGGCACCCATGCCGGAGCAGGTGTGGAAGGCGCCCAGGTCGTTGCCGCCGATCACGAGCTTGAAGAACACGCTCGTCGCGAAGATGTTGTCCGTCATTCGTCCGTCATCCGTTCCGTGCCGGGCTCTCAGCGGCGTCCGTCGTAGGGGCGGCCTGTACGTTCCCGTCCACGCCGCAGCTCGGTACGCAGCAACCGGGCCACCGGGTCGATCAGGCGGCGCGCCAGCTCGTCCAGGTCCATGCCGGGGTCCTGCGGTGTCTGCGCACGGTGGGCCGTGCGCTTGGCGGAGGCGGTCGGGTCGGCGGCGGGCTTCTCGGAGCCCGTGGAAACCGGCCGCGAACGGCCGTTCCCCGGCCGGGGCTTGGCCGGTTCGGCGAGATCACCGGCTGCGGAGACCGGCTGCCGATGGCGCGTCGGGAGCGCCTTGTCCATACTCCCCGGGAGTGCGGGGGTTGCCGCGCCGCCGGTCCTGCCGCCCGGCGCGGCGGTCCGGAGCTGGATCACGGGTACGTTCCCCGCCGACGCCGACGCCGGCGGAACCGCCGGGCGGTCCGCGAGCGGCGGCGTCTGCGGGGCGGTCACCGGCAGGGACCGCGCGGGGGTGGCGGCGGCCGGGCTGGGCACCCCGTGCGTCTCACTGTGGTGCGGCGCAAGCTGTACGACGGGGACGCGCTGGACTGCGGCGGAGGAACCGGTCGTTCGTGCGCCCGAGTTCTGCGACCCGGGGTGCGGGGTCGAGGCAGGCTGGACCTGCGGGGCCGCCGGTCCGGGGCCCGGGGTCGCGGACCGTTGCACATGAGGCGTCGCCGGGGTCGCCGAGGACGGGCCCGGCGTCGGGTGTGCGGGTGTCCCGGTGCCGCCCTGGCCCTGGGGGGCAGCCGGGTCGCCCGGCCAGCGCATCGGCACCACGGGACGGTTGCCGGAGCGGGTGGCGGTGGGCTGTGCGGCGCCTTCCGGGGCCCGGGTGCTCAGGGTGAGCGGGCGCGCGGGCAGCAGTTGGAGGGTGCGGGGTGCCGCCGGGGCGGAGGGCGCTCCGGAGCCGGTCAAGGTGAGGGGGCGCGGGTCGGCTGTGCCGGGGGTCCGGGCGGTGCCTGCGGTGCCGTGGGTGCGGGGTGCCGCCGGGGCAGTGGGCCGGTCCGCGGCCGGGGCCCGTGTGGTGCCGTGGGTGCGGGGCGCCGCCTGCACGGAGGGTGCCGTGGAACCGGTCACGGGGAGAGGACGCGGGTTGGCCGCGCCGGGGGTCCCGGCGCGGGGTGCCGCCGGGGCAGTGGGCCGGTCGGCGGCCGGGGTCCGGGCGTCCGGAGTGCCTTCGGCCGGGGCGCGGGCCACCACGACCGGGCCCGGGGCGCCCGGAGTCGAGGGCTGTTGCACGCCGGGGCGTGGGGCGTTCCCGGCCGGGGGTGCGGGAGTTGTCGGGGCTGCCGCGCTCATGGGGCCTTCCGACGCGGTGGACGCGGACGGCGTCACCAGGGGCGTGGCGGGTCCGGTGCCGTGGTCCGTGGGGTGGCCGGGTGACGTGGAGTCCCCGGTGGCGGAGGGGTTCGTGACGCGGCGCTGGACGTCGACCGACCCCAGCAGTGGCGCGTCCGTTCCGCTCTCCCCGCGCGCGGGGAGAGCGGTCTCGGCGGGCGTACGGTCACGGCCCGGCGCGTTTGCGGAGCTGCGGTCGTCGTGGCGGGCCGGAGCGCGCTGGATGTCCGGGCCGGGCGCGAGCGGTGCGGTCTCGGCGGGCGTACGGTCGCGGCCCGGTGCGTTTGCGGAGCTGCGGTCGTCGTGGCGGGCCGGAGCGCGCTGGATGTCCGGACGGGAAGCGCGGGCGCCGGACGAGGTGGAACCGGGTGCGTCGGCGCTCGGCGGCAGCGCGGGAAGCGGCGCCCCCAGGCCACCACGCGCGCGTGCCCCGGACCGACCCGCGTCGGACGTCCGGCGCGGCGCGGGGCCCTCCTGAGCCGCGCCCTGCACACCGCCGTCCGACGTGCCGCCGCCTTCCGTCTGCCGCTGCACGACGGGAAGCGCGGGACCGGACGCGGATCCGGTGCCTGACGCGGGGCGCGGTGCCGGTGTGCCCTCCGCCAACGGTGTTGCCGTGGACGGCAGTTCACTCATCGGAGCGCCAAGAGGAGCGCGGCTGCCCGTGCGTGTGGCGGCACGCTGTACGGGCGCCGTCGTCCCGGCCGCCGGTGCGGAGGGAGCGTCGGACGCGTCAGGGGCTGGGCGGGTGTCGGGGGCGGCCGGTCGCAGGGCGGGGACGCGGCGCGCGGGTCCGGACTGGCGCCGGGCGACGGTCAGACGGGGCCCCACCGGCCGGAGCTGGACGGCCGGTCCGGAAGTCGTACGCCCTCCCGAACCTCCCGGCGACCGGGACGACCGGGATGCGCTCCCGGAGTCCGACCCGGGCACACCGGAACGGCCCCCAGCCGCGTCGGCCGTCGCACCCGGGACCACCGCAACCCGTCGTACCAGCGGAATCTCGCGCGAGACGGCCGAACGGCCGGTGTCGGTAGGCGTCACGGCAGGGGCCGTGCCCGGCTCCGCAGCCCGTTGGACAGCGGGAGCCGACGAGGAGAGTACGGCGGGAGAATCCGCGGACGTGATGCCACGGGTGCGCGGAGCGTCGGCCGAACGTCCCTGCCCTGCACCGCTGTTGTCGCCGGAACGCTGAACCACGGGCCCGGCCCCGGCGGGCGCCGAGCGGGACGTCGTACCGGAAGAGCCAGAACCGGACGAACCCGAACCCGAAGCCTGCCCCCCGCCGCCCAGGTCCCCCGCATCCGGCGAACCCCCGAGCGCCCCATCCGCCCCCTCCGGCCGCACCGCCCGAAGCAGTAGCGGCCCCCCACCAGTACGGGTCGGCCGGGGAGCGGCCGGGCTGGTGACCCCGCGGACCAGGCCGTTCGGAGCCGTCGGCAGCAGGGCGTGGCCGAGGCCGTTGTCGAAGGACGGGTTCTGCCAGGAGGCCAGGCCCGCGCGGAAGGCGAGGCCGTCGCTCACGCCGAGCGGGGCACGGGCCACGGTGAGGGTCGGCGGCGCGGTACGGCGCCAGCCGCCGTCCCAGTCGCCGGGCAGGGAAGAGCCGGAGGCACCGGACGTCCCCCCGCCGTCACCCGACGGACCCGGTACAGACCCCGACGAATCGCCGGAGCCCTCCGTACGCCGCGGGCGACCCGCGGTGTCCGCTCCGGCGGCCCGGCGGCGCAGCCTGTCCCGCCATGCCATGTGCTCAACCGCCTTCGTTCATGCGGGTGTTGATACGGGCGATCTCGGCCACCCACTGCTGGCGTTCGCCGTGGGTCAGGTCGAGGATCTCCTCGCGTTGCCAGTGGAAGTGATAGGCGATGTACGCGATCTCCTCCCGGAGCCGGGGAAGGGCGTACGTCACGATTCCCCCAGGCGCCCACCCGAGAGGTCGACCTCGAAGCCGCCCTCGCAGTGCGGGCAGGTGACCGCCGCGCGGGTGTGGCCCTCGCTGTTGACGCGGCGGTAGAAGTCCTGGAGGAACGCCACGTCGGTGGCGTACATCCGCTCCACGATCCCGGCGTGCACATCGGTGATGTTGCCGAGCCGGGTGATCACCTGGCTCAGCAGCACCACGCTCAGGTACGCCGGGTTCTCCTTGACCCGCAGGTCGATCTGGGGCCGCAGTTCGTCGCGGGCGGTGGCCAGGCGCATCGAGCCGTGCCGGTGCACCGTGCCCTCGTCGTCGACGTACCCGCGCGGCAGTTCGAACTCGAACTCGGTGCGCAGCCCGTGGTCCTCGCGGCGCGGCGGGGCGGCGGCCGGGGTGGCCGCCGCCTGCTCCGACGCCTGGGCGGGCGCCGTCGCCTGGAGGATCTCGTCCAGGTTGCCCGCCGTCACCGTTCGGCGCCTCATTCGACGACGATCTCCTCGAACGTGATCGTGACGGACTCGGTGGCCGGCGACGACTCGCCCGCCTTCAGCGAGGGGCCCTCCCACTTGGAGGCCCAGCCCTGCATCAGCTGGATACGGCGGACCGTGTTGCCCTCGGAGTCCTTGATCTCGATGGTCAGGTTCTGCCGCGCGGTGTTGACGGCGCCGTTGTTCAGCGTCTCCTTGATCCACTTGGTGAACTCGCTGCTCTGGTCGAGTCCCCGGGTGATCGTGATCTCACCGGCCTGGCGCGCGCCGGGCTGCTTGCGGATGATCTGCTTGCCCTGGTCGCTGACCTGCTTGACCTCGACGACCTCCTCCTCGACGGTCAGTCCGCTGATCTCCTGGATCGACTCGACCAGGTAGCCGCCGAGCTGCACGCCGAAGACGTGGGTGGAAAGAGCATCGCCCGTTGCCATGACTGTCTGTCACCTTTCCTTGAGGACCCGGCGGGTCACTCGTCGATGAGGCTGGTGCTGTCGGAGAACTGGGCCAGCCGGAAGACCACGAACTCGGCCGGCTTGACCGGCGAGACACCGATCTCGCAGACGACCCGGCCCTGGTCGATGGACTCCTGCGGGTTGTTGTCGCGGTCGCACTTCACGTAGAACGCCTCTTCGGCGGTACGGCCGAACAGCGCGCCCCGGCGCCATTCCTCCTGGAGGAACGCCGTGACGTTGCGGCGGATGCTCGCCCACAGCCGGTCGTCGTTGGGCTCGAAGACCACCCACTGGGTGCCCAGGAGGATGGACTCCTCCAGGTAGTTGAACAGGCGGCGCACGTTGAGGTAGCGCCAGGCCGGGTCGGAGGAGAGGGTGCGGGCACCCCAGATCCGGATGCCGCGGCCGGGGAAGGCCCGGACACAGTTCACGCCGATCGGGTTCAGCAGGTCCTGCTCGCCCTTGCTGAGCCGGATCTCCAGGTCGACCGCGCCGCGGATGACCTCGTTGGCGGGCGCCTTGTGCACACCGCGCTCGCCGTCGCTGCGCGCCCACACACCGGCGACGTGACCGCTCGGCGGGACGGTGGTGTTGCGGCCGAGGGCCGGGTCGAAGACCCGCACCCACGGGTAGTAGAGGGTGGCGTAGCGGGAGTCGTAGCCCGCCTCGTCGTTGCGCCAGGTGCGCACCTGCTGGGCGGAGAGTCCGGGCGGGGCGTCGAGGACGGCGACCCGGTCGCCCATCTGCTCGCAGTGCGAGATCACGGCGAGCTGTACGGTGCGCACGCCCTCGGCGTCGATGTCGCCGCGCTGGTAGGCGCTCATCAGGTCCGGCACCGCGACCATGGTGATCTCGTCGATGGTCTCCAGGCCGCCGAAGCCGGTGCGGGCCGCGGAGTCGCCGACGTACTCGGCGGGGTTGAGGCGGGCCACCTCGCCGGCGCCGTTCGTGGCGGGGACGCCCGGGGCGTCGGGGACGGCCAGGGTCTGCGTGGCGGGCTTGGTCTGGGTGGCGCCGCGCTGCTCGGTGACCTCGATCAGCTTGGAGGCGCGGGCCTGGTTGACCAGGTAGCCCTTGACGTTCTTGCGGGTGGAGGCCTCGTACGTCTCCACGACCTCGTCGCCCCTGCGGACCAGCAGCTTGAAGCGGTCCTCCGGCGGGTTCTCACCGCCCGCGTCGGCGACCTCCACCGACACCCCGGTCACGCCGGCCTTGGCCGCGACCAGGAAGCCGCCCAGCTCCACCGGCTCCGCGACCCTGGCGTCCCGCTTGCCCCGGGCGCCGTTCGCCGACGGGGCGGAGGCGTCCTCGGCGGAACCGCCGATGCGCACCACGTACGCGGCGCCGCCGCCGTTGGAGAAGTACCCGTAGACCGCGTGGGCCAGGTAGGTGCCCTCGGTGAAGCCACCGAACTCCTGGGTGTACTGGTCCCAGCTGGTGACCAGCGTCGGCGCGTGGAAGGGTCCGCGCTCGGCGAACCCGACGAACGCGGCGACGGCGGTGCCGACCCCTTCGATCGGTCGAGCACCGGACTGCACCTCCTCCACGTATACGCCCGGGGTGAGGTACGTCGGCATGTTCGCTCCTTAGCGTCCTTGCTTGTCACCTGTGTCCAGGCCGAGTCTGCGGGGGCGGGTGGGGCGGGTGACAGGGACCGGGGGACCCGGTCGGGGGCAGGCCCGCTGCCTTTCCGTACCTCCCGCACGGACCGGCCGGACATCACCCGCCTTTGCACTCACACTGCCCGTGCGGACCTGGACGCCCCGTCGACCCGCACGTTCCAATGGGGAGCTTCAGCAGGGGTGCGCCGGCGAGGAGGAACCAAAGTGCAGAGGTCCAGGTCGCGTTCCGGGCGCACCGAGGCCTACGAGGCCGAGCGCCACACCCAGGCAGTGCGCCGTCAGACGCCGGGCGCCGGTGCCGCCGTACCCGCGCCGCTCACCGCCGATGCGTTGCGCGCCGTACAGCGGACGGCGGGCAACGCCATCGCGGCCGGCATGATCGCCCGCCGCGCCCGCACCGAGGAAGCCCCCGAGGCGCCCGGCACCGACGTGCACCAGGTGCTGGGATCGGCCGGGAAGCCGCTGGCCGGTCCGGTGCGCCAGGAGATGGAGGCCAGGCTCGGTGCCGACTTCTCCGACGTCCGCCTGCACACCGGTGCAACCGCCCGGAGCTCCGCGGCCGGGATCGGCGCCCGCGCCTACACCTCGGGCAGCCACATCGTCATCGGCGAGGGCGGAGGCGACCGGCACACACTCGCCCACGAGCTGACCCACGTCGTCCAGCAGCGCACCGGCCCCGTCGCGGGCACCGACGACGGCAACGGGCTGCGGGTCAGCGACCCTTCCGACCGCTTCGAGCGCGAGGCGGAGGCGAACGCGTCCAGGGTGCTGTCCCAGCCCCTCTCCCAGGCCCCCGCGGAGGACCACCCGGCCCAACCGCCCCGCCACCGGGCCGCCGAGCCCTCCGTGCAGCGGCGCCCGCAGCCGAAACCCGCCGAAGAGGAGGGCGACCACACCCACGTCGACCCCGACTACCCGGGGTTGCGGCTCATCCTGGACAGGGAGAAGAGCGCCAAGACCAACGAGACGATCTTCCAGCTCTCTGGTACCGAACAGCGCGTGATCTTCGATGAGGGCGGCGACTTCGGATACATAAAGGCCGACGACGACCTCAGTATGTACTACAGCCTCGGAGAAATCGGGGCGGACAAGGCCCAGGCGGACCTGACCGGCCACTTCACACCGCAGCGGGACACGATCTATAACGTCAAGGCGAACGGCCAGGCCTTCCACGAGGCGTGGATCGACAGCCTGCAGGACTTCGAGGCGTACGGAGTGAGTTCGGATCAACTGGTCGAAGTGAGCGTCGCGTTGCTGCAAGAGGCCAGCGGCCGTGCGGACACCGTTGCGGGCGGGCTCGACGAGGTTAAGTTCAACAACGCCGCCAGCGGCGTACGGAACAGCGCCGCGCTCGATCCGATCAAGATCAAGGTCAGCGGGAGTGGCATCAGCATCAAGGACGGAAATCACCGCCTGGCCGCGGCTGCCCGGCTGGGCTACGCCTACGTGCCCTGCAAGCTCGTCTGACCGGGGGCGGGTCGTGCGGACCGCCCCTCACGCGCCGGTGGCCACGGCAAGGTACGGGCCGAACTCGCCCTCCAGGACCAGCCGTCCGAGCTTGCGGTACTCCTGCGCGACCGCCGTCACCACCTGCCGCATGGTGAGCGGGCCGCCGGACTCCGCGGCGAGGTAGGCCGCGGTGACCGCGCAGGCCCGGATGGAGCCGCCGGCGAGTTCGAAGCGGTCCGCGCAGAAGGCGAGGTCCAGGTCGTCGGCGCGGGGCAGCCGGTCGCCCAGGCACCGGTCCCACAGGGCGAGGCGGTGACCGGCGTCGGGCACGGGGAAGTCCGCGACGACGTCCAGGCGGCGGGTGAACGCCTCGTCCAGGTTGGCCCGCAGGTTGGTGGTCAGCACCGCGATGCCGTCGAACGACTCCATGCGCTGCAGCAGGTACGCCGACTCGATGTTGGCGTGCCGGTCGTGCGCGTCCTTCACCTCCGAGCGCTTGCCGAAGATCGCGTCGGCCTCGTCGAAGAGCAGCACCGCGTTGACCGCGGAGGCCTCGGTGAAGATCCGCTCCAGGTTCTTCTCGGTCTCACCGATGTACTTGTCCACAACTGTGGACAGATCCACCACATACAGATCCATGCCCAGATCCGCGGCCACGACTTCCGCGGACATGGTCTTGCCGGTGCCCGACTCCCCGGCGAACAGCGCGATCACACCGCGTCCCCGGCCCCCGCCGGGCCGCATCCCCCACTGCCCGAGCACCTGCTCGCGATGGCGGGCGCGCAGCGCGAGCTCCCGCAACCGCCGGTGGGTGGTGGGCGGAAGCACCAGATCGTCCCACCCGACACCCGGCTCCACCCGCCGGGCCAGCCGGTCCAGCCCCGCCCCGTTCTGAGCGCGTACGGCGGCCCGCACATCCTCGGGACGGACCGGACGGCCCGCCAGGGCGGCCGTACGCACCGCCACATCGGCGGCACGGCGCAACTGCCCGGCGTCCAGCCGGTGCGCGGCAACAGCCAACGCCAACTCCTCGGCGTCACCGGTCGCGACGCCATCCCCAGCAGCTCGGGCGAACGCGCCGACCTCACTGGCCGTGGCCCCGTCTCCGGCAACTTGAGCGAACACGCCGACATCGCCGGACATGACGCCATCCCCAGCGGCACGGGCGAACGCACCGACCTCACTGGCCGTGGCACCACCCCCGACGGCTCGGGCAAGCGCCTCAGCCTCGCCCGTCGCTGAACCGTCACCGGCGGTCCGCGCCAGGCGGCCGGTCGTGGAACCGTCACCGGCGGTCCGGGCGAACCCGTCGACGCCGCCGGGCACCACCGAGCCGTCACCCGCGGCCCGTTCCAGGGCGTGCCGCCAGCGCACGGCCTGCCGTTCAGGGGAAGGGGCCGGCACGGTCAGGACGACGGGGGTGTCGGCCGCCCATTCCGGGGCCCAGCCGCCGGTGCCGTGCGTGAACAGGGGGATCCCGCGTAACGCCGCGCACAACGTCCAGAGCGTACGGGCCCGTTCGGCGGGTTCGGCGGGCAGCGACTCCAGCGGGCCGAGGACGACGCCGGCGCCGGTCAGGCGGGCTTCGCGGGCGGTCGCCCGGGCCAGCTCCGGCACCTCGGCCGGGCGCCGGGCGAGTGCCACCGCGTCCAGGGCGAGCGGGCGCAGCCCGGCCGCGTGCAGGGCGGCGGCGGCGAGTCCCTCGGCGTCGCCGCCGCGGCTGCGCAGATGGACGAGACCGACGCCGGTCATGGCCGCGGCGGCGGTCAGGTGGACGTCCGTCTCCTCGGCGGTCGGGTCCTCCCGTGCCTCGCCGAGCACCCCGGCGAGCCGGGCGTCCGGCTGCACGCTGCCCAGCAGGTGCCCGGTGACCCGGTCGGGGACCACCAAAACCCGGGACAGCGGCGGCCGTTCCGGCTCGGTGACCTCCACCAGTCCGCCCTCGATCAGCGGCGCTCCGGGGGCGAGCCGGAACCGGGCGGGTGCCGCGCCGGTGAGCCCGCACAGCTCCAGGGCGAGCCCGACCGTGGGCCGGCGGCGTGTCAGGTCGTCGTTGAGATAGCCGTAGAGCCGCTCGAACCGCGCGTCCAGATCCGGCGCCATCGCGACCAGGAGCAGGTCCAGATCGAGGGGGGACAGGCCGAACCGCCGCGCCAGCCCGTCGAGTACGGAACCGGCCGGCGGCTGCCAGGGCTCCTCCCCGGGTACGTCGAGACCACCCGGCTCGTCCAGAATCCGCGCCGCCGCCTCGGGCGTGAGGTACTGCCCCCGGTACGGATCGTCAGGATCCGGATCCCCCGCCCGCCGCACCCCCACCGCATGCCGAACCCGCTCCTCGACCGCACGAAGTCGCGTCCACAGGGGGTCGATGTCGGCGGAGAGGAGTTCAGCGGCAGGGCGTGTTACGGCGCCGGGTGCGGCGACGACAGGTTCGGCGATGTGTGTCACGGCCGGCGGTCCCCCCGGCGGCGCCCGTCGGCGTCGGGCTGAACGGTTGCGCGGTCTCCCCGGCACGGCCGGCCGGCGATGGACTGAACAGGAGCGCGGTCCCCACAGCGGCGCCGTTCGGCGCCGGACTGGAGGGCGGATCCGACCACAGTGGGTTCTGCAGCGTCTGTCACGGCTGGCGGTCCCCCCGGCGGCGTCGGGCCGGGGCCTCGCCCCGTTCACGCGGGCCGGTGAAGCCGTCGGAGCCCGGGTCGCTGACCTCCTTGTAGCGCAGTCGGCGGCCCGGTGCCGCTTCCTCGCCCTCGCGGGCGGCGGCGGAGCGGACGACGAGGCCCTCGGTGACCGGCGGGGCGGTGACCCGGCTGATACCGGCGAGCGGTGCGCGCACGCGCAGGCCGAGCGAGGCCTTCAGCTCACCGCCGAGCGCCGACCACACATCGGACGCGGCCGGCGCGTCGAGCGCGGACCCGCCGGCGTCCAGCCCGACGGTGAGGCCGAGTTCGGCGAGCGTGCCGGTGAGCAGCCGCGCCGGCACCGTGTCCGTGGCCACCAGCGTGGCGAGCACCTGCGAGAGCAGCCGGTGCTCGTCCTGCGGGCGGCTCGTCCACGCCGTGACCATGTACGACAGCCAGAACCAGCGCGGCGGGGAGCGCCGCGCCACCAGGAACCCGTCCTCGTCGTACACCTCCCCGGCGCCGGTGCCGCGCCGGGCGGCGTCCTCACGGATGTCGTACAGGAAGACGCAGACCGTCGGGGCGCTGCGCCGCGCCGCCCAGTCCCGGGTGGGGGCGTCGAAGACGACCTCGACGCCCGATGCCTCCAGGCCGGACTCGCCGAGCAGCCGCCGCAGCCCCTCGTCGACCTCGTGGATCACCGGCGGCTCACCTCGTCGGGCGGCTGCACGCTGCCGCTGACCACCAGGAAGTCCGTCTTCACCGGCGAGAACCCGGGACCCCTGGCGGTGATGGTGCGCGGTCCGGTCTGGTCCTTGGCGAGGATGAGCAGCTGGCCGATGAAGGTGCCGTCCCGCTTCGGAATGGTCGGCGCCGCCGCCGCGGTGATCCCCGGGTTCCACTTGAACCGCACCGGCACGCCCGGCGGGAAGTCCTTGCCGCGCACCGAGGTGACGAAGCCGGGCTTGCCGATCTCCGGCACCGCGATGATGCGCGGCTGCAGGATCCGCACCCGCTCCCGGGCGGTGTTGTCACTCCTGTCGGCGTCCGTCCCGGTGGTGGTGAGGATGCCGACCGCCTGGCCCGTCGTCGCCTTCTTGGGGCTGAGGACCACCCGTACGACCGTGCTCCCGCCCGGCCTCAGATCCGGCAGCGCACACACCCACGAGGTGTCACAGCCGGCCGGCGGCCCGCTGTTCGCGATGCCCCTGGGCAGGCCGATCTTCAGCCGCAGCCCGGTCGCCAACGCGTTACGGCCGTTGCGCACGGTGTACGTCACCACGACCCGCCCGCCCACATAGCCGGGGTTCGGCTGCGCGTTGACGCGCACGCCGGGTCCGGCCTTCGGCTCCTCCGGCTCCGGCGGCACGCCGGGCGGCGTGGTGGTGGGCGGCCCGCTGGTGGGCGGCGCCGGGGGCGGCGTCGGTGTCGGAGTGGGGCTCGGGCTCGGCGGGGGCGGCTGCTCCTCCTCGACCACCGGCACGACGGTCCGGCCCGTGTTGTCGGTGGGCTCCGGATCCAGGACCGTACCGGTGACCGACCAGTCGATCGGTGCGTCGCCGGGCGTGACGCCGGTGAGGGTGACGTCGACCGGCACGGTCGTGCCGGGCTCCACCACGCCGACGTCGCACTGGAGAGAGGCGGCGTCGCAGGTGCCCCCGGGATGGGTGATCCCGGTGATCTGCACGCCGGGCGGCGGGGCGATGGTCAGCGTGGTGCCGGGAGAGGCGGCGGGGCCGTTGTTGATCACGTCGACGGTGACCGTACTGGAGTCGCCGACGGTGACCTCCGGCGTGGTACCGGGCGCCTCTAGGGCGAGGTCCACGGACTGCTGGACGGCGGGTTCCTTCTGCCGGCCCGGGAGATCGGAGGTGAGCGGGGTGATGTCACCGGACTCGACGTCCACGGCGCTCAGCTTCTCGGGGCTGTTGACCGCGGCCTCGGCGCGCGAACTGAACACCAGGCTCTTGCCGTCGGCCGTCCAGGCGGCATCCCGCGGCTGGTGCGGGCCATTGGCCGAGGTGTCCGGCAGCTCCCGGCCACAGGCGCCGGGGAGGTCGAGGAGGGAGGCGGGCAGCAGCACCTGGCAGTTGTCGCCCGACAGGGACGTCAGGAGCAGGCCGTTCTGTTCGTCGACCGCGCCGCCGCCGTTCTTGCGGTTGTAGGCGACGGTGAGCCCGTCCGGGGAGAACGCCGGGCTGTCGTCGATGACTTCGCAGTCCCCCGGGCAGTTCTTGGCGCTCAGGTCGGTCTGCCGGCCCAGGTTGTTGACCGGCACGGTCCAGATGTGTTTGTTGCCGCCGCCCCCGTTGATCTCCATGTTGCGGGTGAAGGCGAGCGTGGTGCCGTCGGAGGACCAGGTGGGCTGGGCGTCCTGCCCCTGGAGCTCACCGGCCGGCGGAGTGACCTCACCGGTGATCGCACCGGTGGCCACGTCGGCGATGAGGATGCGGCTGGGTCCCGCGCCCTCACCGACACCGCCCGGCGAAGTCCGGGTGAAGGCGAGGAACTTGCCGTCCGGGGAGAACGTCGGGTCGGTGTCCCAGTCCCCCGCGGCGCGTCCGGCGAGCCGCATGGGGGCCGCGTTGGAGCCGTCGGCGTCCACCATCCAGATCCGCTCGACGCGCCGACCGTTGATGGTCTCGAAGCGGGTGACGACGATCCGGCGGCCGTCGGGCGTGTAGTTCTGCCGCTCGGTCCACGGGTCGTACTCGGCTCTGGGCCGGAACAGCGGGTCCTTGGCGGGATCGGTGTTGGTGTCGGCCTCCGGGTCCTCGTTGAGGATCGTCAGCCCCAGGTCGCGGGGGTCGGACCCGTCCGCCCGGACGTCCTGCAGCGTCACCACGTGCGCGCCGGAGAGCGGATCGGTACGGGTTCCGGGGTCGTCCGCCGTGGTGCGCTCCACGATCACGCCGCCGCCGTTGTTCGAGCCGAGCCAGGTGGGCGAGCGGACCTCCCGGTCCTCGTTGAGCACCAGTGGAGGTTCCACGTTGGGGTCCTCGCCGGCATGCGCGGGGAACGTGAACACGTGGTCGTAGTTGCCCTCGCAGTCGCAGGTGATCTCGGGGCTCAGGAACACCACCTCGTTCCCGTCGGGCTTCCACGCTGCCGCGTGGGCACGCCAGTCGGCAAACGTGCCCGCGAACAGCGGCTCGTCGCTGGTCCCGTTCGTGATCCGCAGCGTGGGCCGGGGCTGCCCGTCGACGGTGGCCGTGGCGGTGTACGCGATCCAGTCCCGGTTGACGTCGTCGTTCACCGGGTTCCACGCCGGCTCGGTGGCGGTGCCGTTCACGGGATTGGTGATCCGGGTTGCGGTGCCGCCCGCCAGGCGCCGTACGTAGATCTGTGCTCCGGCCGCCGCGTCGCTGTCACTGGAGTACGCGATCCGCTGCCCGTTCGGGGAGACCGCCGGGTCCTCCTCGTTCGCCGGGGTGTCGGTGAGCTGCGTCAGACCGGTGCCGTCGGCGCGCACCCGCCACAGGTCGCGCTGCGTCCCGCCGCCGACGCCGCTCGCCTCGGCGGAGTCGAACAGCACGGACCGGCCGTCCGGAGTCAGTTGGGGGTGCGCCGCGTCCATGCCGGTGGTGAGCTTGCGTACGGAACCGTCGGCGGCCCGCAGATAGATCTGCGGGTTCTTCTCGTCGCGGCGGCTCGCGAAGACCATCTGGTCGCCGACGGCGGACGGCTGGGTGTCGTAGTGCGCCGGGCCCGCCCCGAACAGCGGTGCGCTGAAGTTCTCCCTGGGGTCGTCGGTGGGGGAGGTGACCCTGCCGAGACTGCGGTGCCGGGTACCGGCGTAGGCGACCCGGGTGTCCGCGGCGTCGGCCGCCGCCCGCGCCCGCGGTTCGGCGCTGCCCGGTCCTGCGGCCGCCGTCACCCCGAGCAGCGGGATCAGCAGCAGCAGCGACATCCCGAGTCTCCCGAGGCGGTACCGCCCGCCGGAGCCAGCGGTTTCCATCAGGGTCCCCTTCGCAGTCTGGTGCGGCATCTGGATGTGCCCCCGCCACCCTGCACCGCCCCCGTGCGGGGCGGCAGGGCGGTGGGGACGTACCCGGGGGAAACATGGGGTGCGCTTTCGGGCAGTGCCGGGTTCCCGGAGGTCGCCGGACACGGTTCGCACGCACCCGTCGACCAGTACGTCGGATTCGTTGGCCGGACCAACCAGTCGACCGGCCCGTCAGATCAGCCCGTTGCGCAGGGCGTAGCCCACCGCGTGGGCCCGGTTGCGCAGTTGCAGTCGGGTGATGATCTCGTGCAGGACGTTCTTGACGGTCCGTTCGGAGTACGCGGTCTTGCGCGCGATCTCCGCCGTGTCCAGGCCGTCCGACACCAGGCGCAGCATGTCCGCCTCGCGCGTGGTCAGCGTGGACAGGGACAGGCTCCCGGGGTCGAGTGCCGAGCGCTGGAGGTTGCCCACGTGGGAGAGCAGCTTGCCGAGCAGGTCGCCGGGCAGCACTCCCTCTCCGTTGGCTATCGCCAGGACCAGGCGCAGGAGCTGGTCCTGTTCGGCCTCGGCGCGCCGCAGCACCGCCGCCACTCCGCACTCGATGACGCGTTGCAGCGCGCCGGGTCCGAGCGTGCCTATCACCAGACCGGTGCGGGTGGCCTTGTTGTGCCGCAGCCGGTGCAGCAGGGCGACCACGTCGTCGCCAACGTTGTCGACGACCACCAGCGACACCTCGGCCCGTTCCGCGTCGGCGTCGTCGACGAGGTCGACCTCGGGGCGCTGGCGCAACTGGTGGACGATGCCGACGCGCAGCACCGGATCGGCGGCGTAGACGGCGACGGTCACCCGGCCCGGACGTCCGGCTCTGGACGTCCGGTGGGCGGCCTTTGCCGGGGCGGGATCACGTGACGTGGTGTCGGACATGGCAGGGCTGGTCTCCTCTGCACATAACATCGCTGGTTACCTGTTCCGGGGTTGGTGGGCAAGGGTGATACAGGACGAGGCGCCCACCGGAGGGCGGCGCACGGGAAACGGCACGCCACATCAACGAGCTACCGTTACCAGGGAGTTGATATTGGCTTGCCGGGCAGCGTGACTGCCCGTGTGTTGCCCTCGCGTTCCTCGTGGGACTCCGGGGCACACTTCTACTGTGGTGGCGTGACGCCTTCTGCAGCCTCTTCCGGCCCGGGTGCGCCCGGCCTCGACATTCCGGCCGTGACGGTGACGCCGGGCGAGATCGCCACGACCACTGTGACCGTCCGCAACGACAGCGACATCGTCGAGGCGTACAACCTGGAGGTCGTCGGGGGCTGTGCCCCCTGGACCACCGTGGAACCGGCTCGGGTCTCGCTCTATCCCGGCACTTCCGAAACGGTGACGCTTCGTCTGGCCCCGCCGCGCTCCCCGGACATCCGGGCCGGCGAGAAGCCCCTCGGCGTGCGGGTCCTGCCGACCGAACATCCCGAGTCGGTACGGGTCCTCGAGACCACCGTGCACATCGAGGCGTTCCACGAACTGCAGACCGAGCTGGCCCCGCGCCGACGCCGCGGCTGGCTGCGCGGCCGCTATAAGCTGGCGGTGCGCAACCAGGGCAACACCCCGGTGCAGGTGGGCTTCACGCCCGGCCAGGCGGGCGAGGAGCTGGGGTTCGCCTTCACCCCGGCGCAGCCCAAGCTGGAGCCCGGCGAGTCGGCCGAGGTCGGCCTGCGGGTCCGTACGGCCAAGCCGGTGTGGTTCGGCGCCCCGGTGGTGTGGCCGTTCACGGTGGACACCGCCGAGACCGGTGACCGGGACGAGGAGCAGCCCCGGTGGGACGAGCCCGCCGCCCGGCCGCCGCTGGACGCGGAGTTCGTCCAGATCCCGATCTTCCCCCGATGGCTGCTGATTCTGCTGGCGGCGCTGCTCGCGCTGCTGATCGCCTGGTTCGCACTGGTGCGTCCGGCGGTGAAGAGCGCCGCCAAGGAAGCCGCCGAGGAGGCGGTCCAGCCGCGTCCCACGCCCGGGGGCGAGCAGAATCCGGGTGCCGAGACCGGCGGCGGTTCGAATCCCCAGCCGGGCGGCCAGGAGCCGGGTGCACCGGCCGGATCGGGCGGTGGGGGCGGGGGCGCCACGGGCGAGGGCGGCGTCACCGGCACCAGCGGCCAGCACTCGGAGACCATCGACGTGCAGTTGGCCGCCGGGGAGACCGCGTCCAAGTCCTACAAGGTGCCCAAGGACAGTGTCTTCGGGGTCACGGACGCCGTCGTCGCCAACTTCCAGGGCGACGAAGGGGTTTTGACCTTCAACTTCGGCGACCGCAAGATCACCACGATCGCGCTGGAGACCTTCCGTAACCAGGACTACCACTGGGTGACCCCTATCAAGATCGCCGAGAACGACACCGTGACGATCAGCGTGACGTGTGCCAAGCCTGGTACGCCCGCGACCGGTCGTCAGGCTCAGGGGTGCCACGAGGTCCTGAACGTGAGCGGAATTCTCAGCAGCACCAAGCAGTGAATCGGACCCCCCGATTCACAGACATTGTGGATCGATCCCGGCGTTCTCTGTAAAGAGTGGGATCTTGATCCGTCCGGAAATGACCAACCCGGGTCCGAAACAGGACCCGGGTTGCGTCCGTTCGGTCAGGTCAGCCCGCTGTGACGCCCGTTCTCGGCCCGTTCCGCTCCCAGGCGGGCGAAGTATTCGATGAGTGCGGGGTGGTCGACGGCGGCCGGGCTGACGACCTGCGCCACGGGCGCGCCTTGCAGCAGCCGCTTGACGGGGACTTCGAGGATCTCGTCGTGCGATCCCCGGCAGCCGCTCGACGACGTGGTGGATGTCGGCGCTGCCCAGCCGGACGCCATTGCGGTTCAGCGTGGAGTCGGAACGACCGTGCACGATCACCGACCCATGACCCATGACCGTGTTCCAGTCGCCGTGCCGCCACACACCGGGGTACTTCGACTCGGCAACGACGAGATCGCGGCCCGGGCCGGCCTCTACCCGACATGATCTTGTTCTTGGGCGGGTCAGGCCGCGGTCACCTGCTGGGCCAACAGCAGCGCCAGTGGGCCGCCCTGAAGCAGGAAGCGTCCCTCTGTAGCGACCTGGATCGCGTCCGACATCGGCAACCACATGAGTTTGAAGTCTGCTTCGCCGGCTGTGAGTTGTCGCGGCCCCAAGGTGAGACCTTCGGCCAGGCAAAGGTAGATGCGGGCGGTGGAGTTCAGGGTGATGGCGTACGAGCCGAGGGGGCGCCAGGTCTGGGCGGTGACGCCGGCTTCCTCGCGCAGCTCGCGCCGCGCGCACTCTTCCGGTGTCTCGCCGGGCTCCCGGCGCCCTCCGGGCAGGAACACGTACTCACCGCCGTGCTTGGGGAATTCGGCGGTCAGGACGGCGACCATGCCGTCCGCGTCTCGGGCCACGACGACGGAGGCGTCGGGCATCGCCCTCCGGTCGGTTGCTGTGGTCATGGCCGGGGAGCGTAGCCGCCTACGCCGACAACCACGCTGCGGACGTTTGCCGGCCGTCGGAGGCGCTCGGGCCCCTTCCACTCGATCGGGTGCCGTGGAAAGCCCGTTGCCGATACGCCGCACGAATCGTCGCGGCTCTGAGAGGCAGATCCCCCGTGCATTCCGCACCTGATGCAGATGTCCTTTCAGCAGGGTCCCGAGGGCAAGACCACCACGTACTGTCCACCCGGAGTGCGTGCGCCTGGTCGGTCTTGGCGCCACCCGCTTGCGCTGCGCCGAGCTGGCGCCTGCGACCAGCGCGGGCTACATCGTGATGGCCGATGCGGAGGGAAGCGGGTTCTGCTTGAACTCGGCGATGGGGAACTTCACCCCGGTGAGGTCTTCGGAGACGGCCCACAGCCGCTGCTGGACGGCCACCTCGTACGATTCCGGGCTGGAGGTGACCAGCCGGGGGTGGCCCTTGACCTCGTTGCGTCCGCCGGGGCCGTAGTACTGGGCGCCGAGCGCGGCGGGGTCGGTGGCGGCGCGCAGGGTCGGCAGCGCGCCCATCGCCGGCGTCTGGGTGATCAGCGGCGCGAGCCAGGTGAGCGGAAGCCGGAGGGCCGTGGGGAGGTTGCGGGCAAGCTCCGTGCTGGACATGCCGGGGTGCGCGGCCACCGCGACGGTCGTGCCGTGCGTGGCGAGCCGGCGCTGCAGCTCGTAGGTGAACATGAGGTTGGCCAGCTTGGACTGACCATAGGCGGCGGCCCGGCTGTACGACCGCTCCCACTGCAGGTCGTCGAAGTGGATCGCGGCCCGGATGCGGTGGCCGGTGCTGCTGACCGTCACCACGCGCGAGCCGGGCACCGGCAGCATCAGGTCCAGCAGCAGCCCGGTGAGCGCGAAGTGGCCGAGGTGGTTGGTGCCGAACTGCATCTCGAAGCCGTCCCGGGTGGTCTGCTTCGGGGTGTACATCACGCCGGCGTTGTTGATCAGCAGGTCGATCCGGTCGAGCCGGGACCGCAGCGCCGCCGCCGCGGTCCGGACGGAGTCGAGCGAGGTCAGGTCCAGCGCCTGCACGGTCACGTCGCCGGTCATGCGGGCCGCGGCCTGCTCGCCCTTCTCGACGTTGCGCACGGCGAGCACCACGGACGCCCCGCGCTCGGCGAGCGCCTTGGCGGTCTCGTACCCCAGTCCGGTGTTTGCCCCGGTCACCACGGCCACCCGCCCGCGCTGGTCCGGAATGTTCACCGTCGTCCACTTCTCGCTCATGTCAGGCTCCCAAACGTAACGTACCAAAGGTATCTTGTGTCGACGACGTTAAAGTACTTCTGGTACGTTGTCAACGTACCGCAGGTACCTAAGCTAGGCTGGTGATCGTGACTTTCCAGCGGGCGCGAACCGAAGAGCAGCGGGAGATCCGCCGACGGGCGATCCTCGACACGGCGTCGGCGATGCTCGACGAGATGCCCGTAGCCGCAGTCACCCTGAACGAGCTCAGCCGCCGGGTAGGCCTGGCGAAGCCGAACGTGCTGCGCTACTTCGAGTCTCGCGAGGCGGTGCTGCTGGAACTGCTGGACCACTTCCTGCAGGAGTGGCTGACGGAACTGGCAGGCGAGTTGGCCGCCGGCATCAACGAAAATCTACCCATGACCGAGCGAGCGGCAGCGGCGGCCGAGATCCTCAGCCGCTCACTCTCCGGCCGAGTGGTGCTGTGCGACCTCTTCGGCGCACAGGGCAGCGTCCTGGAACACAACGTCTCCGTCGAGGTCGCAGCGCGCCACAAGCGCGCCTCCCTGGACCACCTGACAACCATGACCGCCCTGATCCAGAAGTACCTGCCGGAGCTGGGCGAGAACGCAACACTGTTCAGCCTGCAAACCATGGTCATGGCCGGCGCGCTGTCGGCGTACAGCACACCCCCACCCAGTCTGCAGGCGGCCTACCAGGCCGAGCCCGACCTGGCCCGCTTCCACCTGGAGCTGCAGGACTACTTGAAGCTGGCCCTGACCGCAACCCTCCTGGGGGTGCTACCCCGCAGCTGACGTGCGTCGCACTGGAACAGGCAGAATCCTCTGCACTTCTCGCGTGCTCGGACGGTGGAGGCCGGGGTGCCCGAACTCAGCGAGCCGTGCATGTGACCTGATGCTCAGCGGGGGCCGCGAGGGCGGAAAGGTGTGACGGTTCGTACGTGCCGTCTTCGACTTGGGCTCCGGCGTCGTTCATGCCACGCTCGCCAGTAATCCGGAATGAATGCCCCAGGGCACAGAACAGCTCGGCCACGACGCCGCATCCGGGTGGACCGAAGTTGGCGGACAGCAGCCGTGGTTGGCAGGCGCAGCCGTGCGAGCTTCAGACGTGGTCTCGGTGCGGTCGACGGTGTGCGGCACTGCGTGGCTGGCCCTGCGGCGGTCTGTTCTGTAGGGCCTGAGCGGCCGCACGGGGGTGAAGCGGGCCGGGCGCCCTGAGCGTTTACGGTCGGCCAGCGCCGGCCGGCCGCCGTGAGCGAACTGGCCGCGCCAGGCACGAACCGTGTCCAGATGCAGGCCGGTCTCGTGTGCGATGCGCGCACCGACGTGCCGCGTGCAGGACGATCTGCGCACGGCACCGCAGCCGTTGCTCGGTCTTGTGGCCATAGGCCATCTTCTTCAGTCGCTCGCGCTCGGCGGCGGTCAGGACGATCGGGCAGGCCGGGGCAACGGGCATGACAGGCAGGTAGATCGGGAGAAGCGGAACACGACGGGTCGCAGCCCTCCGGGCTCACGCCAATGCCCAACAGAACTCAGCTTTCCGCGACCGCCGGCTCGAGCAGGGACAGCGTCCGGTTCTCCGCGTCCACATGTGCGCGGACGCCGACAGGCAGCGGCAGGTTCGGCGAGGTGTGGCCGAAGTCGACCTGGGCGAGGACCGGGATGTCACGCTGCGCCAGGACATCGAGCACCACGTCGCGTAGACCTGCGCGGTCTGTGCCGCCATCGTGGGGCGTGACCTCAGTCGGGATGCCGACCACCATGCCAGCGATCCGGTCCAGCACACCGGACAGCCGCAAGGTATGCAGGTCGTTCCAGATCCGCGAGACCGGCCGCTGCACCTCCTCCCAGAACAGCACGGCGCCTTCGAACCGTTCGGCGGCCAGCGCGAACGGTGTCGCCTGCAGTAGAACCAGGCGGTTCAGCAAACCGCCGAACAGTGGTCCCTGCGCGCGGCCCGGCCGCCAGGTTTCCCAAGCCCCCATCGCCGGCAGCACGCCCGGCGCCTCGGCCTTGGTGAGCACACGGGTGTAGAGGTCGACGAGCTCGGAGCGACGGGCCTCGTCGCCCAGCGTGTACCAATCGCTGCCGAAACCGTGGGTGGCGATGTCGGCGTGGAAGCCGACGAGGCCGGTCTTGGCGTGCAACGCCATGTGCAGCAGCGAGATATCGCTGTAGCCGAGGATCGGTTTCGGGTCGGCCCGGATCGCGTCCAGATCGATCAAATCGAGATAGCCGATGGTCGCCTGTCCACCGGTATGCGCGACGATGGCCCGCACCTCCGGGTCCCGGAGCAAAGCATTGAGTTCGTCGGCCTGCTCCGCCGGAGTGCCCGACGCCCACCAGCGATTCTGCGCCGGGTTGACCATCGGGCTGACCCGCACGCGGAAACCCATCCGCTCGAGTATCGCCACACCGCGGGCGAGCAGTGGTTCCTCACCCGGTTCAAGCTGGCCCGAGGGCGCGGTAACGACCACGAGATCGCCGGAACGCAGCGCGCGGGGCCGAAGGATCGCAGGCATGGGGCCTCCTCCTTGTTGATCAATAATGGCGCGCAACAAGGCCCGTGCCGCCGATATTCCGCCTCACCGACATGATCAAGCCAAGCCCCGAAACCCCGGCTGGGCCCACCGACCGCCTCCACGCGGACAACCCAGGAAGGGCGGGTGCCGATGACGGGTTCGTCGGCACCCCGAGGACTCCTTCGACCGTGCCTGCCAGCCCCACTTCGCCACCCCAGACCACTGGGGCCTGTCCGGCGGACCAGGCCGGCTGAGGAACGGTGCCTCATCGGTGCAGATGTGCGTGCCAGACCCCGCGACGCCGGCATGATCCGCCGGACAGGCCCTGAGTGACTGATGTGGAATCGGGCCCCGATGGCAACCCTCGAAGGATTTCCGAAGCCGACCACTGAGGTGGGGCGCCGGTTCGGCCGGGGCGACCGCCACCGGTCCCGTACGCCTCGCCCCGGAGTGCATGTGAGCTCGCCACTCACGAAGGTGCCGGACACATGGTGCACCTGGTGATCGCGCTACGAGATGCCGACGTGGCCACCCACACCGGAGACCTCTCCGGGGCGCGCCGCGCCCTCAGCCGGGCGGTCAGTCATCAAGGGCGCACGGACACGGACGCCGAGGCGCCCAACTGGGCGCGGATCTCCAAGACGTGATGCTGCTCGACCTGCGCTGAGCGCCGGGCCGGGCGACGGTCCCCCGGCCCGCGACCCGCCCCGGACAGCCATCCACGGCATTCCGCTTACGGCAGCGGACGCCGCATCGCCCTTTTCTCGCCATCGTCAAGTTCCCTCGTGTCAACGCGGCGTGTCCGGCATTGTTGCCGAGAGCGCCGCCGAATCGTTTCGGCGGGCCGGGATTCCGTTTCCGTGGTGATGCGATTACGCCGGTGTGAGGGGGGTGGCATAGTGTGGCTGTCCTATTAACCGCCCGATAGTGCTCCTGAGTTGACGGTTACCTCGCGCTGCGCGCCGTGTGTCCGAGCTGGTTGATCGAGAGGACTCCGATGCCCGAATCCCCGACCTATGCAGTGCGCTCGGAGCCCGACCGGGCGGGCGCCACGGGCTCGGCACGGAACAGGCATGCCAGGCCGCCGGCCCAGGACACGCCGAGCGATTCGGCCACACTGTCGCGAACGGTGCGTCTCGCCGTCCTTCCCGCGGCCCTCATGGCGGTCCTCTCCGCCGCGCTGGTCGCCTTCGTGCTGCTCACCCAGGACGGCACCGCGGACGGGACCACCTGGACCGCGCTGATCGCCGGCGCCGTGCTCGGCTGCGGGGTGCTGGCCGGTGCGGTACGGGCCGGGCGGGCCGCGGCCCGGGACGTGTCACGGCAGCACGCGCCGCTGCGCCGCGCCGTCGCCGAAGGCCAGGCCGCGCTGCGGGGCACGCTGCAACGGCTGGAGCGGGGCGAGCCGTTGGAGCAGCAGGCTCCGTTCGCGCAGGCCGGCCCGCCGCCCACCGACCCGGTCGACCGGCTCGCGTACGAGATCCGCGTCGGCACCTGGCAGGCCTGCACGGCCCTGGCGCAGTCGGCACAGCTGCCCCGCGGCAGCGCGCCGGACAGCGAGGAGCGCGTCGAGGTCTTCGTCAACCTCGCCCGGCGGCTGCAGTCCCTCGTGCACCGCGCGATCAACATGCTCGACCAGCTGGAGAACGAGGTCGAGGACCCGGAACTGCTCAAGGGCCTCTTCCACGTCGACCACCTGGCCACCCGCATCCGCCGCCACGCGGAGAACGTCGCCGTGCTCGGCGGCTCCGTCTCCCGCCGCCAGTGGACCCGCCCGGTGACCCTGACCGAGGTGCTGCGGTCGTCGATCGCCGAGGTCGAGCACTACTCCCGGGTCAAGCTGGTGCCGCCGATCGAGGGCACCGTGCGCGGCCACGCCGTCGCCGACGTCATCCACCTGCTGGCCGAACTCGTCGAGAACGCCACGATGTTCTCCGAACCGCACGCCCAAGTCCTGCTGCGCGCCCAGCGGGTGACCGCGGGGCTCGCCATCGAGGTCGAGGACCGCGGTCTGGGGATGCCGCTGGAGGAGCAGGCGCGGATCAACGCCCTGCTCGCCGAGCCCGACCACATCGACCTCGGCAAGCTGCTCGCCGACGGCCGGATCGGCCTGTACGTGGTCTCCGCGCTGGCCCGCCGCCACGGCATCGCGGTCCGGCTGCAGAGCAACATCTACGGCGGTATCCAGGCGATCCTGATCATCCCGCCCGGTCTGCTCGGCGACGAGCCCGGGGACGCGCCCGCGCAGGCGGCCGGCGAGAGGCAGAGACCGCCCCAGGCCGCCCCGGCCCCGGCGCAGCGCCCGGTCCCGCCGCACCAGCAGCAGATCACCGGCGCACAGCAGCAGGCCGGCCGGACGCCCGCCGCCCGGCCCGTGATGCCCCCGCCGGCCTTTCGGCAGCCGCTGCCCCCGGCCCAGGCACAGGCCGCCGCACCTGCCGCACCGGGCCCCATGGCGCAGCAGCCTGCACGGGGGACGGGAGCGCCGCCGCCGTACACCCCGCCGCAGCAGCACGCACGGGGTACGGGAGCGCCGCAGGCGTACGACCGCGGTCCCTCCCTGGGCTCGGACGCCCGGGACGGACGGCCGCCGCTGCCGCAGCGCCAGGCGCAGGAGCACCTGGTGCCGGAACTCCGCAACGGCCCCGCCCCACGCCGGTCCGACGACCAGGAGGTGGAGCACGATCCGGGACTGATGGCCATGTTCCGGCGCGGAGTCGACCTGGCCGACAACGAACCCGACGAGCCGCACGCCGGCGGCTCCCGATGACCACTGGCTCCGTTTTCGGACAAGGAGAAGAACGCCACCGTGAGCGACATGTATGCCGGCCAGCAGAAGAATCTGGACTGGCTTCTGGCCGGACTCGTCCAGAGGGTCCCCTACACCCGCAGCGCCCTGCTGCTGTCCTCCGACGGACTGGCGAAGGCCTTTGACGGGTTCGAGACACCGACCGAGGCGGAACACCTGGCCGCCCTGGCGTCCGGACTGCACTCCCTCGCGCGCAGCGCCGGCGTGCAGTTCGCCCAGGGAGCGGACGTACGGCAGGTGGTGGTGGAGCTGGACACCGCCCTGCTGTTCGTCTGCGCGGCCGGCTCGGGCGCCTGTCTGGCCGTGCTGGCCGAGCGGGACGCCGACGCGGCCGTACTCGGCTACGAGATGGCCATGCTGGTCAAGAGCGTGCGCCCGTATCTCTCCACCCCGGCCCGACAGCAGGTGCCCGGCGGCTCGCCGGACGCGGGACGTTGAGCATGTCGGACGCCGACGACGAGTCGTGGCTCGATGACGAGGCGGGCCGATTGGTACGGCCGTACACCGTCAGCAACGGCCGCACCCGTCCCTCGGCCCACTTCGACCTGCTCACCCTCGTGATCGCCACCGGCGTCCGGCCGCCGACCTACCTCGGACCCGACTACGACCAGGTGCTCGCCCTGTGCGACGCGCCCGTGTCGGTCGCCGAGGTGGCCGCTCATCTGCGGCTGCCGGCCGTCATCACCAAAGTCCTGCTGTCCGACCTCGTGACGCACCAGGCGCTCGCCATGCGGTCGCCACGTCCCGTCGAGGCAGCCTCTCCGACCGACCGAAACATCCTGGAGGCGGTGCTGCATGGCCTTCGAAAGCGGATCTGATCCCTTTCCCACCGCCCTGAAGATCCTCGTCGCTGGAGGCTTCGGGGTCGGCAAAACAACCTTCGTCGGCGCGGTCAGCGAGATCGAGCCGCTCAGCACGGAGGAACTGCTGACCCAGGTCAGCGCCCGCACGGACAGCCTGGTGGGCATCGAGGACAAGACGACCACCACGGTGGCGATGGACTTCGGCCGGCTGGCCCTGGACAAGGACCATGTGCTGTATCTGTTCGGTACGCCCGGACAGGAACGGTTCTGGTTCATGTGGGACGAGCTGTCCAACGGTGCCCTGGGCGCGGTGGTCCTCGCGGACACCCGAAGACTGGACCACTGCTTCGCCGCGGTCGACTTCTTCGAGCGGCGCGGCATCGGCTTCATCGTGGCCGTCAACGAGTTCGACAACGGCTATCGCTACGAGGCCGAGGAGGTCCGCGCGGCCCTCGCCCTCAAGCCCGAGATACCCGTCGTGATGTGTGACGCACGGCAGTGCAACTCCGCAACCCGCGTACTGATCGCACTCGTTCAGCATCTGCTCGCCTCGACTCCCGGCACCCCGCCCGCGGAACTCAACCCGCTGCGCTGAGGCACCCTCAGCGCGGCCGAATGGAGCCTGCATGTCAGTCCCGGTTCCCTACACCCCGCCGACCCAGTTCGACCCGACCAGCCATCTGCTGCTGACCCCCGAGGACCGGGACGCGCCGGCCCGGGTGGCCCGGCTGCGCGAGCTCGGCATCGGGGACGCCCCCGTCCCGGAGTTCGACGAGTTCGCGCGCAACCTGGCGCAGGTCACCGGTGCGCCGTTCTCGATGGTCAACTTCATCGACGAGAACCGCCAGTACTTCGCCGGTCTCTACGCCGCCGGCAAGCCCGGCGTGCAGCTGGAGGCGGCACCGCAGGAGCAGCAGGTGGGCCGCACGATGACGCGGGACCAGGGGTACTGCCCGCATGTCGTCGTCCGCAAGAAGGCGCTGGTGCTCGAGGATGTCTGCGACTATCCGCGGTTCGCGGGCAACCGGGTCGTGGACGAGATCGGCATCCGCTCGTACATGGGCGCTCCGCTGATCGACTGGAAGACCGGGATGGCGCTCGGGACGATCTGCGTGGTGGACACGGACACCCACCCGTGGGGGCGGGAAGGCCTTGCCACCATCAAGTCGCTGGCACAGCAGTTGGTTGAGCGCATCCATGCGATGGAGGAGCGCGGCGGGATCTGAAGAGGCGCTCAGGCAGCGCCCCGAAAGGGGCGCGGGGCTGTGTCGATATGCGGCTTCGCCGCGTGGGCGCGACCAGCCACAACGAACCCGCAGATGTGGGAGCCGCGGGCACGTCTTTGTGTCCGTGGCTCCCTGTAATTCAGGTGGGTTCAGCCCGCCGCCGGCTCCAGCTGGCCTTCCCTGGAGTGCGGCCCCACCATCCGGACCAGGTGGGCCAGACGTTCGGACCACTGACCCTTGGACGTGCCGAGGGCTACCTCGCCCAGCCTCAGCAGCTGGATGTCGGAGGTGCCGGCGGGGGCGTAGATGTGGTGGGCGTCGCGCAGGTAGCGCTCCACCGGGCGGTCCGTGAACAGGCCCGCCGCGGCGTGGATCTCCATCGCGGCCGTGGCCGACTCGACGGCGGACTCGTGGTTGAGGAACTTCGCGTTCATCAGCTCCGCGTCGCACGGCAGCCCCTGGTCGAGCAGGTGCACGGCGTGATACGCGGCCAGCCGGGCGGTCATCAGCCGGGACTTCATGCGGCCCAGCTTGAGCTTGACGCTGTTGAGGGCGCCGAGCGGTGCGCCGTACCGCTCCCGCTCGATGCACAGGGCGGTGGTCTCCTCCAGGACGGCCTGGTGGATGCCGAGGGATACGGCGGTGAGGTTGGGGCGTCCGTAGAGGATGCTGGACGAGTAGGCGACGGACAGGCCCTGGCCCTCCGCGCCGAGCCGGTTGGCCGCGGGTATGCGGAGGTTGTCGAAGATCAGCTTGCCGAAGCTGAAGCCGTGCAGGCCCATCGCCGGCTGGTGCTCGGCGAGCGAGAAGCCGGGGCGGTCCGCCTCGACGAGGAAGGCCGACAGGCCCTTCGCTCCCTCACCGGTGCGTACGACCACTCCGTGCAGGTCTCCGACGTGGCTGTTGCCGACGAAGACCTTGTGCCCGTTGAGGATGTAGTCGTCGCCGTCACGGACGGCGGTGCTGCTCATCCCCAGGACATGGCCGCCCGACTCCAGTTCGGTCACCGCGATCGTCGGCAGGCAGTCGCCCGCGGCGATGAGCGGCAGCCAGGTGCGCTTCTGCAGTTCGTCGCCGAAGTGAATGATCTTGGCGACGCCCAGCTGGGAGGCCTGCACCATGGCCCCCATCGCTCCGCTGACGCGGGCGAGTTCCTCGATGATGATGGTCTTGGCCAGATGTCCGGCGCCCATACCGCCGTACGCCTTGTCGATGGTCACGCCGATCCAGCCCTGCCGGGCGATGAGCCGGGACAGGTCGTGTGCCACCGCTCGCGAAGTCTCCATCTCCGCTATCCGGGGCCGTACTTCTCGCTCGGCAAACTCGCGCACCGTTCGTCGCAGGTCATCGTGCCACCCGCTGGTGAAAAAGTAGCGTTCCACAACCCCTCCAGCACGCTGCCTCCGACTCCGTGCGGAGCCGGAGGTCATTCGTCGGGCAGTGGTTCCTCGCCCCAGGGCCGACCGCCCAGAGGATTGTCTACTTATCGATCCATCCCAGCCAAGATCAGCATAGAGGGTTGGCCGAAAAACGGTAGCTTGCATTCCGCGCCAACTATGCGCTATGGAACGAAACTTGACTTGAACATTGGCAAGTAACAGAGAGAAGCCGTTCACGATTGAACAGAATTCAACCCATCCGGCCATGCGCCCACCCATCAGGCAATTGCCCGGCGGGCAGTCGGCGGGGCACATGGACAATCAGTCACCTTCTGTGTGGCTGATATGAGGCCCACATGCTGGATCGATACTGCGTTCGACAACCGCAGATCGGCCACATTCCCAGGGGTCACAGACCAGCAGGCTTGCACCAGGAGCCACTCGCGCCCCACTGGTTACGGAGGAACTTCGGGCCGTGGGGAGGCGTTGCCAGGAGGAGGCCCGGGAATGGTGCGGGCGACCGAACGATGTGGGCTCAAGTCGAGGTGGCATGTATGGCGATGTGGGATCGGATCAAGGACCAGGCCAAGGGGCTGCAGCAGGGGTCGCGGGGCTCCGGCGGTCACGGGACTCCGGGTGCGCGGTCCGGCGGGGGATCGAAGGCGCAGCTGGTGAGCGCACTCAAGACCCAGCTCACGTCTCTGAAGACGGAGTTGAAGAGCGGCGCCTACCGGGACGCGAGCATGGCCATGTGCGCCCTGGTCGCCGCCGCCGACGGGACTGTCGACCCGGCCGAGCGGCAGCACGTGGAGTCGCTGATCGTCAGCAACGACGTGCTGCAGAACTTCCCGCCCGACCAGCTGCGGCAGCGGTTCAACAAGCATGTCGACCAGCTCGCGGTCAACTTCCAGCACGCCAAGGCGGAGGCCATGCAGGAGATCGCCAAGGCCGCGAAGAAGCCGACCGAGGCCAGGGCCGTCGTACAGACCGGCTTCGTCGTGGCGGGCGCGGACGGCTACATCGCGCCGGCCGAGGAGCAGGTCCTGCGCGAGGCGTGCGCGGCACTCGGCCTGTCCCCCAGGAGTTCGGCCTCTGACCGCACACGGTCGCCGAACCGGCGCCGGCACTGCCCGGCGCCGGTCGTGGCTGCCGCGCTCAGGCCCAGCAGCCGTTGACCGTGGCGGCGAGGCCGTCGAGGGCGTCCTTGGTGGCGCTCGCGGCGGCGGGTGAGCCGTTCTCCACGAAGGAGAAGACCTTCCACCGCCCGTCCTGAGCCTTCGTCATGCCGCTCAGCGCGATGGCGCCGGTCAGGGTGCCGGTCTTGGCCCTGACCTTTCCGACGGCGCACCTCGAGGCCGCGGTGTCGAACCGGCCCCACTCCGGCCCGAGAGTGGAGCCCCTCTGCCCGGCGACCGGCAGTCCGTCCGCGACGTACTTCAGCGTCCGGGTGTGGCGGGGGTCGACGGTCAGATCAAGGATCTCGGCCAGCGTCTGCGCGGGGATCCGGGTGGCACGGGACAGCCCACTGCCGTCGTACATCCGGAAGTTGGCCAGCGACACGCCGTACGTCCCGCTGAGCACATTCCGTACGGCCGCCGTCCCGCCCTCGAAGGTGGCCGGGCGTCCGGCGCCGAGCGCGGTCATCCTCAGCAGCGACTCGGCGATGTCGTTGTCGCTCACCTTGAGCATCCGCCGCACGATCCTGGACAGCTTGGCCGACCGGTGCTGCCCGACGGTGACGTCCCGGGCCCCGGCCGCACCGCGGTTGACGCCACCGGTGACGGTGACGCCCCGCTGGGCGAGGAGCCGCGCGAAGACCTGCCCCGCGTCCAGCGAGGTGTCCATGACGGCGTGCCCGGCCACGGCCAGCGCCCGTACCGGCGTGACCTCGCCGGGGTAGTAGCCGCGCTTCCAGCCGGTGGCGCGGGTGGGCCTGGGGAAGAGACGCCCGTCGACGCGGACCCGCACCGACGTCACACCGGCCCTCTTCAGGCCCGCGACCGCGTCCTTGGCCAGCGCGTCGAGGTCGCCGGTGGTCAGCGTGTGGTCGCCGCCGCCGACGAGGGTGAGCGTGCCGTGGCCGTGGACGACCTCGGTGGTGAACCGGTGATCGGGGCCGAGGACGGTCAACGCGGCGACGGCGGTGGCGAGTTTGACGTTGGACGCGGGCATCAGCGCTGTCTTCGCGTGGTGACCCCAGATCGTCCGGTCGGACTTCGCGTCGATGACGACACCGCTGACCCGGCCGCCCAGCCGCCGGTCCCGGACCCGGATGTCGAGGTTGTCCGCCATCTTCCGGTCGGTGCGGTCGAGTTCGGTGGCCGAGCGCTGCGCGGCGGCCGGGTCGGCTGCGACGGCGACGGCGGACGGAGCGGCGAGCATCGTCGCGGCGAGGGGGGCGGTCGCCACGATCACGAGCACGCGGCGGAGCGACGGGCTCATCGTTCTGGGCTTGCGGGAACTGGGCATGTGGGGGCCTCGGTACAAGTGGAGGGTGGACAAGTGGTGCGAGCAGAACAGGCACAACTTATGCGGGAATTACCCGCCACTCGTCGCAAAACCGGCACCAGGCGCATGTCGGCCGTGTCGCCGTGTCAGGGGCTGCTCTCGGACGTGGCGGCCTCCGTCGGGGGCTCCGCCGCCGGCCCGGCGGGGCTGGGCACCGCTGTGCTGCTCGGCGGGCGGGACACGTCGGTGGGAGTGTTCCGGGTGGGCCTGGCGCTCTCGGAGGGCGAGGGGGTGGAGGGCGCCGACGGTGCGGGGGGCGTCGTACGACCGCTCGGGGGCGGTGGTGCGAGCGGGGCCGAGGGGGCGGCAGGAGGTGTGGAGAGGTGGACCGGCAGGGCGATGAGCGCGGCGACGGCGCAGGTCAGGGCCGCTCCGGCCGCGGCGCGGAGCAGTCGGCGGCGGGACGCGGTGCGGCGGATCGTCTCGTAGTGGCCGGGGGGCGGGGCGAGATGCTCGGAGGCGGGGCGGAGGATCACCGCGAGGGGGTCGTCCGGTGCGAACTCCGGGTCCTCGTCAAAGCGTGTGGTCAAGGCTTCTCCTCAATTGGACGCGGAGCAGCTCGCGGGCCGCGTGCAGGTCGGCCTTGACGGTTCCTTCCTTACGTCCGGTCAGCACGGACACCTCCCGGATCGGCATGTCAGCGTAGTAGTGCAGCAGGATCGGCACGCGCAGTCGTTCCGGCAGGGACTGCACGAGCAGCCGTACGGACGGGTCGGCCGGTTCGGCGTGCGGGCGCACCGCGACTTCATGGGTGGCCCTGCGCACGGCCCTGCGCTCGCGCTCCAGCTTGCGCCAGTGGTCCCGGACGAGGTTCGCCGCCGTGACGTAGAGGAAACCGCGGGGCTCCTCCACCTTCGTCCAGCGCGCCCACAACCGGGTGAACGCCTCCGACGCGATCTCGTGCGCCGTCTCGTCTTCGTCGACGAGACGGCGGCACCAGCCGGCCAGGCGCGGGTAGAGGGCGGCGAACAGTTCGGACGCTGCCTTGTCGCGGGACCGTTTCAACGCTCTCCAGGATGGTGCGGGTTGTGGGGGGGGCTGGCTCAACTCGTGCTCAGCGCACGCTCAGCGCACGCTCAACTCGCCCTCAGCTCTTGCTCAGCGCGGCGAAGACGATCACGTTGTCGCGGTACTCGTCGCCACTCTTGGGCCCGCCGCAGGTGATCAGTCGCAACTCCGGGCGGCCTACGTCACCGTAGACGTCGTCCGTCGGGAAGTCCGCCTTGGCGACCGTGCGTACGGCGGTGACGGCGAACTCCGCCTCCGTACCGTTCCCCAGGCGCACCTCGATCCGGTCGCCGCGGTGCAGCTGGTCGAGATGCCGGAAGACCCCGTCGCCGTACTCACCGACCGTCACATGGCCGAGGATCACCGACGGGCCGACCTCACCCGGGGTCGGCGAGTGCCCGTACCAGCCCGCCCGGTCGTGCGCGCTGATCGGCGGCACTTCCACGGTGCCGTCCGACGCCAGCCCCAGCCGGATGACCGGGGTGTCGACCCCGATGCCGGGGATGCGCAGCCGGACGGGCACGGAATGGCCGGCCGCCTTGGCGGGACCGGGCGTTGACCGCGGTGTGCTTCCCGTGGCCTGCTCGGTCCGCACGCCCTCGTGGCCGCCGCCGCACCCCGCGAGGAACGAGGCCGTCAGCACACCCGCCGCCGCGGTCGCGAACGTACGCCTGGAGAGCGGCGGAGTCATGCCCCGGTCGCCCGCCGGCGCCGCACGACGAAGACCGCCGCGCCACTCAGCCCCAGCACCGCGGCAGCACCGCCGCCGATCATTCCGGCCCCGGGCCCCGAGTCCCCCGACGTCACCCCGGTGTCGGGCGCGCCGCTCGGGACGACCGAGACCTGATCACGCGGGGCACGGGTCGGCTCGGAGCTGGGGGCGTCCTCCGTCGGCGCGACAGTCGTCGGTTCGGCCGGCGCGGCACTCGGACTTCCGTCCTCGGCCGGTACGGGACTCGGGGCGGCGGTCTCCTTGGGGGCGGGGGTCGTCGCCTCGTCGGCGAGCGCGGGTGCGGTGGCCGCCAGTACGGCGGTGCACGCAAGTGCCAGGACGCTGAGGACAGTTCGGCGCATGGATTCGCTCTCTTTCGTCGGACCGCCCGGTACGCGGCGGGCTGTGTGACGGATCGAGCGGAGAGACGAGGCGGAGGTGGGGCAGGTTGTAAAGAGATGGCAAAGCCATGAAGGGCCCGACCTTGCGCCGGGCCGGGCCCCGGGAGCGGTGGCCACCGTCATCGACTCCCAGTCGGTGCAAGCCGCCGAAACCGTCGGGAAGGACTCCCGCGGCTACGACGCCGGCAAGAAAAACAACGGCCGGAAAAGGCACTTGGTCGTGGATACGAAAGGCCTGCCGCTGTTCGTCATGGTCACCCCGGCCGACATGACCGACCGACCGCAACGCGGCCAAGGAAGCGCTGTCTCGGCTGCGGCTGACGCACCCCGAGATCACCATCGTCTGGGCCGACTCTGCCTATGCCGGACAGCTCGTGACCTGGGCGAAGACATACCTGAACCTGACGATCAAGACCGTCAGCCGCCCGAAGAACACCCCCGGATCCGTCGTCCTGCTTATGACCAGGCGAATCACCCGCCGGAGTTCCCGCAGCAGCCGACAGCCGGCCTCCCGCGAGGCCCACCGCGACTGATCATCCTGACACTGACGGTCAGCAGCCCCACCCAGGCGCCACGCGGGTCTCCGAGCCGCCCGATTCTCGCACCACCACCGCGACTACGTCTGCGCAACCGGCGACAACGGGGCTGACCCGACAGCCGCAGCCCCCGGCCCCGCCACCGAAACTCCTCCGTCCGGGGCCCCTGGCTGTGGTCAGGAGTTCAGGAACTGCTGGAACTGCTTGTCGAAGTCGCGCGGGTCCTTGCTCAGCGACGCCTTGACCATCGCGGTGAACTCGTCGACGACAACCTCGAACGCATCGGTCTCGACACCGTCGAGGGTGATACGGGCGACATCGGCCGGGTCCATCTTGGGCACGTCGTAGCCCTTCATCATGTCGGTGTCCGCCGCTCCGAGGTGCACCGAGGTGACGCTCGTGCCCTGCCCGGCCAGTTCCTGGCGCAGGGCGTTGCTCATGCTCCAGAGGGCGGCCTTCGAGACCGCGTAAGCGCTGCTGCCGGGGAAGACGAACCAGGACGCCGACGAGGCGATGTTCACCATCGCGCCCCCGCCGTTCGCCGCGAGGACCGGCGCGAAGGCGCGGGCCATGGACAGCGTGCCCCAGAAGTTCACGTCCAGTGCGGCACGGACAGCGTCCAGGTCACCGAGCAGGGTGCCGCCTCCTGTCCCGGCGTTGTTGACAAGCAGGTTGACGTCGCCTGCTACGCGGGCTGCCGCCGCGACGGCGACAGGGTCGGAGATGTCCAGGGCGAGGACCTCGACACCGTCGAGATCGATCGACTCAGGTCGACGGGCGGTCGCGTAGACCTTCGCGCCCCGCTCAACGAGCTGGGCAGCGAGATGACGGCCGATGCCGCGGTTGGCTCCGGTGACGAGCGCGGTGGCTCCGTGGATGTTCATGGAACGTAGACTAAAACCTCACGTCAACGTGAGGATCAAGTCTGGACCGCCGGGAGGTGCCATGCGTATCGGAAAGGTGGCCGAAGGCGCTGGAGTCAGCGTCCGTGCGCTGCGCTACTACGAAGAGCAGGGGCTCGTCATCGCCGACCGCAGCCCCAGCGGCCACCGGCAGTATCCCGAGTCCGCCATTGAGCGGGTCAAGTTCATCCAGCTTCTCTACTCGGCCGGGCTGAGCAGCAAAGCGATCTTGCAGGTCCTGCCCTTCCTGGACACCCTCGTCGCAACCCCACGGATGACACAGCGACTCAAGGACGAACGCGACCGCATCCGGACGCAGATCGACGACCTGACCAGGGCGCACGACCGACTCGATGAGCTGATCGGCATCGCCACCGAGTCTGCGATCTCTCCAGCTACATGCTCGGCGAGCGTGGATGCCGCCACATGATCGACCGGACTTCCTGGCCTCGTTCGAATTCTGAGGTGGCCAAAGGCTCGCCAAACCAGTTCTGGTCCGGCACGAACGGCTCCCGGTGCTCGTCGTACAGCGGCGCTCTGAGGTGGTCCTTCGCCTCGGACGGACGCCTGGTCGTGACCTTCGGGGGCACTCAGGTCACTCCTTGATCGCGTCATCACACAGAGCGGCCCGCGGGACAGCCGATGTCCGGCGGGCCGTCGCGTGCGCCGAGAGGGCGATGCCAGCGATGCCCCAGCCCCCTAGGCTCCCAGGGTGATTGAGACCATCGTGTTCGACATCGGCGAGACGATCACCCGTGACGACCGCTACTGGGCTTCCTGGGCCGACTGGCTCAGCGTTCCCCGTCACACCCTCTCCGCACTCGTCGGAGCCGTCGTCGCCCAAGGCCACGACAACTCCGAAGCCCTGCGGCTCGTGCGTCCAGGCATCGACGTCGCCGCCGAGTACGATGCCCGCGAAGCCGCCGGGCGCGGCGAGCACCTTGACGAGAGCGACCTCTACGACGACGTCCGCCCTGCTCTGTCGGCACTCCGGAACGAGGGCGTGCGCGTCATCATCGCGGGCAATCAAACGCCCCGCGCAGCGGAATTGCTGCGCACCCTGAGTCTCTCGGCCGATCTCATTGTGACCTCGGGTGAGTGGGGCGTCGCGAAGCCGCAGCCGGAGTTCTTCCGTCGAGTGCTGGAGGTGGCGCAGTCTGCTCCGCACGCAACCTTGTACGTCGGCGACCACCCGGCCAACGACGTCTTCCCGGCGAAGACGGCCGGGCTGCGTACGGCGCACCTTCGCCGCGGGCCGTGGGGACATCTCTGGGCAGACGATCCGGAGGTTGTAGCCGCGGCGGACTGGCGGATCGACAGCCTCACCCAGCTCACCGAGATCGTGAAGGGCTGACCGGAACCGTGCGGCCCCACCAGCCAGGGCGGATTCAAGGGGTCGTTGCAACACGCGGTTGTTTGATCAGGCCGTGAGCAGTTTATGCAGGCGCTCGGCTGGGGTTTCCCAGTCGAGCGTTTTGCGTGGGCGGCTGTTGAGTTCGGCGGCAACGGCGTCGAGGCGGTCGCGGGTGTGGACCGCGAGATCGGTGGCCTTGGGGAAGTACTGCCGTAGCAGGCCGTTTGTGTTCTCGTTCGAGCCGCGCTGCCATGGGCTGGCCGGGTCGCAGAAGTAGACCGGGACGTTGGTGGTGAGGGGGAAGGAGCCGTGGGAAGCCATCTCGATGCCCTGGTCCCAGGTCAGCGACCGCACCAGGTGTGCGGGCAGGGTCTTGACGGTGTCCACCAGTGCATTGCGGACGTGTTCCGCGCCGCAACCGTGGGGAAGGTGCAGCAGCATCACGTAGCGAGTGGCCCGTTCGACCAGGGTGCCGATGGCGGAGGCGTTGTCCTTGCCGATGATCAGGTCGCCTTCCCAGTGGCCGGGCACGGCCCGGTCGGCTGCCTCGGCTGGACGCTCACTGATCATCACCATGGGGGTGGAGAACCGCTTCTGGCGTTGCTGGGCCTGGCGGCGGGGCTTGCGCATGGTGCGTCCGGTGCGCAGAGCTTGGGCCAGTTCGCGACGCAGTTCACCGCGGCCCTGGACGTAGAGGGCCTGATAGATCGTCTCGTGGGCCACGTGCATCTCCGGCCGGTCGGGAAAGCGCCTGCGCAGCACCCGGCAGATCTGCTCGGGGCTCCACCGCAGACCGAGGTGAGCCTGGATGAAATGCCGCAGTTCCCGGTTCTGGCCTATCTTCCCCGGCTTGGGCCGGGGCCGGCGTGCTTCGGCCCGGGCCTGGGCCGCATGGGGCGGTAATGCCACCGGCCGCGCGGGTCAACGGTCCGGTTGCGGCGGATCTCCCGACTGATGGTGGACGGGCTACGGCCCAGCTCGGCGGCAATCTGCCGAAAAGACGCCTTCTCCCGCAGCCGGTCGGCGATGCGGATCCGGTCGGTCTCACGCAGGAAGCGGCTGGGACCGGAGACAGGCGCCGCCGCGGTGATCGGCGGCGCCCCTACCTCACTGCCGGACGGGGCGCGGCCGTTACGCCACCGCTTCCCCGTCCGGAGGTTGATCCCGACGATCCGGCACGCTTCCCGACTGCTCATACCCTGTTGCACGAGCTGAAGGTAGACGCGCCGCTCCTCGGTCAATCTACGACGGCCCCGGTTGACTGACCGGTCCCGGATCTCGAAGTCCATCGCACTCCCCAGCTGGGGTGTTGCGACGACCACAAGAACTCAAGCAGGGCTGATGGGGCCGTTCATGTCCACGCGGTGTCTCGGCGCGAGTACGGTTCGGAGTGGACGCACCGAACTGGAGCCAGAATGCCCGCACGCACCAAGGGTGACGTAGGCGCGCGGATCGCTTACTACCGCAGCGTCATGCGTCCGAAGATGACGCAGCAGCAGCTCGCTGAGGCCGCCTGCGTCTCTCTGGGCACTGTCCGCAAGATCGAGCGAGGCGAGCGCGGGGTCAGCGATTCCACGTTGGAGGCAATCGCAGACGCTCTCGGTGTAGATCCCACCCATCTGCGCGCCAACCGCGTGCCAACTCACACGCGCGTCCACGAGTCGCTGCCCGCGCTCTCCGCCGCGATCGCTACGTACGACCTCCCAGACGACGGCCCCGTCCGCCCCGTCCACGAACTGCGGACATCGGTTACGGAGGCCGCCCGCTGGCGGCTGGGAGCCCAGTACACGCGCATTGTCCACAAGCTTCCCGACCTGCTCACCGATCTCGCCCGCGCCTACCACACAGCCCTCGCCGGACAACGGCCCGAACTGGCCGGGCTCTTGGTCATGGCCTACCGGTCCGCGGACGCCGTCGCCTACAAATTCGGCGCTCGCGACCTCTCCGCCCGCATGATCGAACTCATGAGGTGGGCGGTCCCAGAGGCCGACGATCCGCTGCTGGCCGCGTCCGTCGCGTACGTGCGCACAGAGACGTTCTTCGCAGCCCACGCCCACACGTCAGGGCTGCGCGCCCTGGAACAAGCCTTGGATGCCGCACCGGCCGCCGGCACAGCGCAGGAGATCGCAGCAAAGGGCGCGCTCCACATGCGGGCCGCCGTCATCGCAGGCCGAGCCCGTGACGCCTCGGCGGCGGTCACCCACCTCAATGAGGCAAGCGCCCTGGCCGCCCGGGTACCTGAAGACGTCTACTACGGCACCGCCTTCGGGCCCGACTCCGTCAAGGTCCACGAGGTGTCAGTAGCAGTCAGCCTCGGGGACGACCATGTCGGCCGCGCCCTCGACGTGGCGGGCGGGTGGAAGCCGCCAGGGGGTCTGCCGGCCGAACGGCGTTCCGCGTTCTACATCGAACTCGCCCGTGCGCAGTTGTGGTCCGGGCTCGCAGATGACGCGTTCGAGTCGTTGAAGGTTGCCCGCCGTATCGCTCCGCAGCACACCCGAGAACACCCCTGGGTGCGAGAGGACGCTGCCACGCTGCGCCGCTTGAAGCGGGCCGACTCCGAGACGCTCACCAACTTCGCCGAGTGGTGCGCTGCTACCTGAGCAAGCTGCCCGACTACCCCTCGCTGGGGTACTTGTGCCCCTCGCCGGCCCCCACCATCTGTCACACGCGCAGGAACCAGCAGATGGGAACCAGGGATGTCCGACGTACTCCTGCTCGCGCCCACGATCATCGACGGGCGCGTGAGCATCGTCCGGCTCCATGGTGAGGCTTGCTTCGACTGTGGAGCGGTCAATAAGACCCTGCGCGTGGGTGAGCACGTTGTGGTCCGCGGCAGCATCCGGGTGTGGCAGGTCGCCACGTGCGGATGCCGCAGCAGGACCACCGTGTGAACGCAACCGCACGAGCCGTAGACCCCGGCAGCCGCTCGCGACGGCCCCGGGGCGTGGCCAACGCTCAAACCAGAGAGGGAGCGTCGACACCATGAACGCTACAACCCCGAGAACACCCGGGGTCAAGATGACCATCCCCGTGTACAAGGTGGACCGCTACGGCACGGTCCCCGAGTACCGCGGCACGGTGAACATCCCGTGCGGGCAAGAGCCACCACCACTGATGTCCGTGAACCAGCAGTGCATCTGCCGGCGCGGCAAGGCCGGGCAGGCGGTGCCCCAGTGAACGCCACCCATGCCGAGACGAACGCACCGACGCTGAACACCACGGCAATGCGGGCCACGGCGTACGACCTCCTCGGGGCGCAAGCACCACCCCGGTACGAGACGATTCAGCGCCTCGGACACGACTTCCGCCGAGATCTGTGGGAGCTCATTCCGCGGATCGAGCAGCTCACCGCACCCCTTCTCCATGAGGGCTACGTGCCCGCGAAGGTGGCACTGGCCGGGGTCGGCGAGGCTCACCGACGCCTGGACGAGATCGAGCGCGCGGGCCTGTTGGGCGAGTTCGAGCGCATGAAGCGCCTCGCCCGGTCCGTCCTGGCTCTGTGCGACCACTACGCCACGCTCACCGGAATCACGATGTGCCTCACCTGCGACAAGCCGATCGAGGATGACGGGGAGTCCGTGCCATACGACCACGGCAGTCCCATCGGCGAAGCGACACGTGCAGGCCGCGTCCACGCCACCTGCGCGAACACGGTGCGCCGCCACTGACGAGCGCCACCCCAGCCCGGATGGGCCCCATGGCGACCGCAGGGTCAGGGTCGCACGCGAATCCTCCCGCCCCGGCAGCCCAACCCCGGAGGTCGACGGCACCACAGCGGGTCAGCAAGTGCACATCAACTCAGACAGAAGAGAGGACTTCGAAATGACTGTGGCAACTGAACGACCGGTCGCCCTGCGGCACGGCAAGGACCTCGTATCACCCGAGCTCTTCGAGCGGTTGACCGCATTCTGCGCAGAGGAGTACGGACACGAGCGTTCCGCAGCCGAGCGGATCATGAGCGAGGCTCTGGCGTTGCTGGACGTGATGGGCCAGACCGGTGCGTGCCTGTCACCCTCTCAGGTTGTGGACCCGGGATGGCACACGTTCATCCTTCACAGCCCCGAGTACACCGAGTGGTGTCAGACGAGGTACGGGCACTACATCCACCACGCCCCCAAGTCTCGCTATCGAGACAGCGCCACGATGGTGGATGTGGTCGCCAAGATCCGCGCCCACGGCTACGAGGTCGACGAACGACTGTGGGGCACCAAGTCCGATTGCAACCAGCCGACATGCTGTGGTGACGGCCCTTGCTGCTGAGGAGACTCCATGGCAACTGCCGATGAAACCAAGGGCCAGGGAAGAGTGACCGTCTTCTCCATGTTCGGGCCCGTCTTCGGCTACACGAGCAGGATCGTGGATGACCAACAGGTCGCGTACGTCGGCCCTCTGACGCCGGGTGTCAACTGGCGAAAGCTCTGGCAGATGGCCGAGCGGTGCAACGTGCCGGGTGCCCGGGATGCCAGGAGAGCCGAGTGGATCGTCTCGCAGGTGTCCCGTGCGTTCATCTGCGGCAGTGACGTCGTCGTGAAGTTCTCGGAAGCCGATTGGGAGATGGAGCCCGGCGGCCGACGAATGGAACTCGAATCCTCCTGGTGCAACCAGGACGTGTTGGCCACCGGCAACCTCACCATGCCGGAACTCACCGACGATCAGGTGGCTCCGAAGTTCACGTATTACCCGCAGTACGCGGAATGACGCCCCGGCCACGCCCACCCTGGCAAAGGTCACGTGGCCGAGGGCGCCTGGCTCCCAACCACCATGAAAGGAGGGGAACACAGCAATGAGGGTAGACATACCGGCAACACCGCCGGGCCCTGATCCACCGGGCGGGCCTCCGCCGACAAGTCCGCAGAGCCAGCGGCGGCATGGCCACGCTGAGCGGGACTGAACCGATCTCCGCTCATCCGCTTCCCCATGGCGGATGAGCGGGGTCTTTCCTCCACACCACTGCGCACAAGAGACACCGGCCCGTTTGTACCTTCCTCACCCGGCGTCGGCGAGTGCCCGTACCAGCCCGCCCGGTCGTGCGCGGTGATCGGCGGCACTTCCACGGTGCCGTCCGACGCCAGCCCCAGCCGGATGACCGGGGTGTCGACCCCGATGCCGGGGATGCGCAGCCGGACGGGCACGGAACGGCCGGCCGCCTTGGCGGGACCGGGCGTCGACCGCGGTGTGCTTCCCGTGGCCTGCTCGGTCCGCACGCCCTCGTGGCCGCCGCCGCACCCCGCGAGGAACGAGGCCGTCAGCACACCCGCCGCCGCGGTCGCGAACGTACGCCTGGAGAGCGGCGGAGTCATACCCCGGTCGCCCGCCGGCGCCGCACGACGAAGACCGCCGCGCCACTCAGCCCCAGCACCGCGGCAGCACCGCCGCCGATCATTCCGGCCCCGGGCCCCGAGTCCCCCGACGTCACCCCGGTGTCGGGCGCGCCGCTCGGGACGACCGAGACCTGATCACGCGGGGCACGGGTCGGCTCGGAGCTGGGCAGGGCGGTTGTAACGAGATGCCAAAGCCATGAAGGGTCAGCAGCTTCGTTCCTCTTACCCACTCAGAGACAAGCAGTCAGACGTCCCAAGTGGCGTCGACCAGGTGCAGCTTGTCCAGGGTGGTGCCCGGGGGTGCGACGAACACGGCGCACGTGGTCATTGACTCACCCTGGCCCAGCAGGCCGTCGGAGTTCATGTCTCCCTCGTCATCACTTTCGGGGCAAGGGGCGAACGGCCATGGCTTTTTGACATACAGCTGCTTCAAGTCGCCGCCTTTTGAGTCAGTGCCCTCCATCCGCGGTGTCCCGATCAAATCCTCGCCCGACCCGTTGTCGAACTTGATGTCCACGTAGTATGGGGTGCCGGCAGGCAGGGCCACGCTACTGAAGGCGGCCTCGCCTTCGACCTTGGCGCCCTTCAGGTCGGCCGCATCACCCTTGCGCACTTTGATCGGCATGACCCAAAGCTCTCCCGAGTCGTCCCCGGCCGTCGCAAACAGGCCCCCGACAGGGACGCCGAGTTGGCTCCCGACGGTCGGCGCCTCCTCGCCGCATGAGGTCAGCGCCAAGAGCAGCGTTCCGCCAACGACGGCCCACAGCCTCGACTTTCGCGTTCTCTGCATCTCCACCCCTTTCCCACCGCGCAGTCGCTCGCCACCAAGCACACGGTCACCCCGGAGCACGGCGCGCGCCTACGGCTTCGGGAGGCGGGCCACGACCTTGGGGGCCAGCTCCTGGGCGAGGGAGCACAGTCTCTCCCTCGACGAGTCGCCGGTGACTCCCACCGAGACCACCTCGGTCTGCCCCTTGACGGTCGGCCCGGCCTCGCCGTACTCGACGTCGACCGAGCAGGTCGGCAGGGAGGGCCCGATCAGCCAGCTGTCCTCCTCGGCGGGGCGGTACTTGACCGCCGCCGTGCGTCCCGCGACCGTGAGCGGGCGTCCCTCCAGCAGGTCGTCGGAGTGCTGGAAGAGGACGTACAGGTTCGGCTCGTCGATGTTCGCGGCGCCCCAGTAGCAGGCCTGGCCGGTGAACTCGGCGTGCACCTCGCCGGGGTCGATGTCCGGGACGCGCGCCGCCTCGCTCTCCTTCATCAGCTCGCACGCGTCCAGGTTCGCCAGCGAGTCGGGGGCGTGGCGAGCGGAGGTAAGGCCGCCGGACTTGAGCAGACGGATGACGTCGGCGGCGGCGGTGTCGGCGATCGGGCAGGCGCGGGTACCCGACTCGTCGCCGTAGACGCCGATCGCGACCGCCACGGTCCGTTCCCGCACCATCACGTCCCGCGTGCAGTTCTTGTCGCCGGTGAGTCCGCCGCGGCTCTCGCTCTCGTAGACGGTGACGCCGTCCCGCAGCACGGACGTCGGTGCGGGATCGCCCTCGTTCACGTCGCTCGGTCCGGACTGCAGGTCCACGAAGACCGAGACGGACCAGTCGCCCGGTCCGTCGAGCCGGATGTCGCACTGGCCGTAGCTGATCCCCCGGTCGTACTCGACCTTCCCGAACTCCGCCAGCACCTTCTTGTCGATCAGCTTGCAGGGGTCGGCGCCCCGCAGATCATCGGGGGTGACGGACAGAGTGACTTTGCCGGGCGCCGATCGTGTGGATTCGGCTGAGGTGCGAGGCGGAGCGCTGTCCGGAGACGCCTTGTCCTGTACGGAGTCCTGTGCCGAGCATCCCGCCGCGAACAGCGCGATGGCCAGCGCCGCCGCCGCCGACACCGCCGCACCGCGAGCCCCGCGCGCGAGCCAGGCCGTCATCGGATGTGGGTCAGGGCCGTGGCGGCGATCGACGCTCCCACGGGGCACGTTTTGTCCTGCGGTTCCCCGGGTTCCGGGATGGTCGTGGTGCCGACCAGGCGATCGACTTCGTGCACCGCGACGAAGATGAAGCAGATCCCCTGGAATTCGGCCTGGATGGCCTTGTGCTGCCCTACCGGCATCTGCGTGACCTGCCCGTTCTTGGTCATGGTCTTCGCGTAGGACAGCGGCAGGTCCAGTGCGATGCTGACGTTCTGGCCCGCCAGCTTCCAGTGGCACGTCGGCCCGTGCTTGCCGGACTCCTGTGTCCCCCGGCCGCTGATGCCGAGGGCGGCGAGGTCGCGCTCGTCGAGGGCGTCGCACGGCCGCGACGCCAGCTGCGCCTGGGTGTACTTGCTGGGCTGCGCTGCGGCGGAGGGGGAGGACGGGGTGGCTGCCGAAGGGGAGGGCGAGGTGGCGGAGGGCGTCGGACGCGGGGACGATGACCGCGACGCGCCCTGCTCACCCGAGCACCCGGCGCTGAGCAGGCTCACGGCAAGTACCAGCACCAGTCCGGCGTTTCGGCGGGAGCGCCCGCCCCGGGAGCGTTGATCGAGGTCGAATCGCGGCATATCAGCACCGTAGGGGCGCCGCGCCGGGACCGGTCCCGGACGGGCGGCCCGCCGGGCAGATCCCCGGCGGGCCGATGAAGTACGGGCTCAGCGAAGTACGGGCTCAGCTTCCCGTGAGGGAGATGGCCAGGTCCGTGATGTTGATGGGGAACTTGGACGTGGCGGCGTCGGCCACGAGCGTGGCCTCGCCGGTGAAGATGTTGATGCTGTAGAGGGAGGGCCTGTTGGCGCCGGGGACGGTGAGAGCGGCGAAGGCGGCGTTGCTGACCGTCTTGCCGCCCGACAGGGTGCTGAAGATGTCCATGCCCGCGTTGATCTGCGCGTCGATGCCGAGGCTGCCGGTCGCTGCCAGCGTGCCGTTGTTGGCCGGGGACTGGATGACGACCTGGTCGCTGGTCGTGTTGATGTCGAAAAGCGTGGTCGCGGTAGCCCCGTTGAGGTCGTTGTTCGTGTAGGCGGCGGCGGAGACGCCCTTGGTCGTGCCCTCGATCGGCGGGGTGGTGAGGTTCAGGTCCTGGATGGTCGTGTGGTCGTTGAGGTTGTGCCGCAGGTTCTGGCCGTTGTCGCTGATCACACGCAACCGGTCGGCGGCCGGGTTGAAGTCGACGCCGAAGTTGGTGCCGTGCAGCGTGTACTGGAGCTGGGAGACCTTGGTGATCACGACGTCCGTGGTGGCCGGCGGGGTCTTGATCGTGTAGATGCCGCCCTTGTTGCCGACGCCGTACATCAGGCCGTTCTGCACCCGGAAGTCGATGCCGATCAGAGCCGTGTCGCCACTGAGCCCGACGATGTCCCTGACCCAGTTGTTCACGTTCGGCTTGTCGGTGGTGAACGTGGCCATCTGGGTGCCGTCACCGGTGATCCCGAAGGCCACCAGGCTGGGGGTGGCGGCGGCCGAGCCGGTGCCCGGCAGGCCCAGCATGAGCGCCGAGGACACGGACAGGACCGCGATCGCCGCCGCGAGTCTCTTTCGGTTTCCTGATTTCATGGCTGTTTCCCTCCCGTTTGATCGAGTGCCATCGAATGAAATTGCGCGCGCAGTTCCTCTGCGAGTGCGAATTTCGACGTCGTGGCGGCTCCCATTTAGCCGCCTTCACAGCAGCTCCACAACCGGATCGGCCCACAACGCCACCTTGATCAGCGAACTTTGCACACCGTGACAAGTGCCGGGTCGATACCACGGTCTTCGATTCACGCGAAGTGATAAATCCCGTCCGGATTTCGTCTGTCGAGCCGCTCACCTGCGCTGGCAGGCTCCCGTCCATGGGGAGCCTCTTCGCTGAACTGGCCCGGCAGGCGTCGACCAACGCCCGCCGGGAGGTCGAGACGTACGCACGCGAGATTCCGGAGTTCCGATTTCTGGATACAGACCCCCGGGCCAGGGGCGAGACGATGGAGTACTCGGTGTGGCTCCGGCGCCGGACGATCGAACTGTCCCCGGGCAACAGCGAGCTGACCGCCGACGACCTCCGCTACATCGCGTCCATCGGCGAGGTTCGGGCCGCTGCCGGAATGTCCTCGGATTCACGGCAGCGGGTGCTGCGCGTGCACACCGCGCTCATGCTGCGCGACATCCACGAGGCGACCGAGAGCCAGCGCGGCGGCGATGTCGAGGAACTCATGCAGGTGATGACCTGGTTCGCCCCGCAGGGCGACCGCGGCATCGTCGCCTACCGGCAGGGATTCGTGACGGTGCTGCGCCGCCGACTGCCGTACGTCGAACAGGTCGCCCTGCTGGCCAGGTCACTGCTGACCGGCGACCCCATGGCCACCGACCTCGCCCCCGCCCTCGGCCTGGAAGTCCCCGAATTCTGCGCGGTGACGGTGATCCGGGTGCCGGACCGCCCCGCCGGTGACCGTGACCTGGACAACGAGATCGAGGCGCTGGTGAAGACGCACCGGGTGCCGGTCGTGTGGTGCCCGGAGGGCGGAACGCGGGGTGGTGAGCTGATCGCCGTAACTCCGTGTGCGGACGAGGAGTTACGGCAGTCCCCCGCGCCCGTGACTGATCTCGTACGGGATTTCGCCGAGGCGCTCGGCCGCCCCTGCGCCGCCGGCACCGCCACCGCACCCCGGTCCGACCTCGCCGACGCCCTCGACCGGGCCCGGCGGATCAGCGAGGCGGCCCCGCTGCGACCGGCATCGGCCCGGCTGCGGCCGCACACCATGCCGGACGTCTTCGTCGAACTCGCCGTCGCCGACGTCCCGTTCGTCGACGCCTGGCTCCACACGGTGGCCCAGCGCCTCGACTCCGGCCCCGACCTCCTCGTCACCCTCGACGCGTACTACCGCCACGACATGAACCGCGGCGCCACCGCGACCGCCCTCAACGTCCACCCGCGCACCCTCGACTACCGCCTCCGCCGCGTACGCGAACTCACCGGCATCGACCCGGGCTCGACCTCCGGCGTACGGACGCTGAGTTCGGCCGTGACTCGGCGGCTGTCGGGGGCGTGGGACAGGGAGACGGCGACCTGAACGTGGCTCAGTCAGTGCCGCCCGACGTCGTCTCGGGTTTCGTCCGCAGGATGTCGCGGGCCTGCTCCGCCGCGCGGGCCGTGCTCTCGGAGACGAAGTCGAGGAAGCGGGCGATGTTCTCGAAGCGGACGCCGGCCGGGGTGTCGGGGCCGAGGATGCTGACGCCCTGCCGCGCGGTCTGGACGGTCTGGTCGAGGGCCCGGGCGCTGGCCATCATCGACTGGTACCAGATGTCGTCGTCGACGACATAGCGCTCGCGGCGGCGTTCGTCGCGTTCCCGGCGGACGAGGCTCTGGCTTTCGAGGAACGCGACCGCTTTGGAGATGGACGCCGGGCTGACCTGAAGGCGCTGGGCGAGTTCGGACGCGGTGAGGCTGCCCGCGTCACTGATGCAGAGGCAGGCCATCACCCGGGCCATCATCTTGGGCGTGCCGGACGCCATGAGGACGGTGGTGAACACCTCCTCGTACTCGCGCACCGCCTCCGGGTCGCGTCCGTATGCCTGCGGGGGCGCCTGCGGACTCGGGGGTGCGGCCTGCTTGCGGCGGTGGGCGCGGTGTTCCGTGGCGCGGTGGGCGAGGTCGGCGCGGTAGCCGGTGGGGCCGCCGTTGCGCATGACCTCGCGGGTGATGGTCGAGGTCGGGCGGTCGAGGCGCCTGGCGATCTCCGCGTAGGCGAGGCCGTCGGCCAGTCCCAGCGCGATCTGCTGGCGTTCCTGCTGGGTGAGTCTGCCTCCCGGCATCGCTGCCTCCTTCGTGGTCCGTGGCCTCCACCATAGCGTTCACTTCCAATTCATTGCAACAGACGAAGGAAGGTTGTTGCATTACTTTCAGGACTGTTGCAATGATTTCTCGGCTCTGACCTGTGACAACAGCGATTACATGCAACGCATTGATTGTCGAATCACCGAATGCAACGTAGCGTTTCTGTCATCGGAAACAGCGACTCCCAAGGAGCACACCATGTACAAGGGCCAGCACACGATGCAGAAGTTCGACACCACCGCCCCGATCTCCGCCCACTTCGACATCCCGGCCGGACGCATCCAGCTCATCGCCGCGGACCGCGCCGACACCACCGTCGAGGTGCTGCCCGCGAACGCCGCCAAGAGCCGCGATGTGAAAGCGGCGGAGCAGATCGAGGTCACCTACGGCGACGGATTGCTGCGCATCTCGGCCCCACCCGCGAAGAACAAGTACCTCGGCCCCTCCGGAGCCGTCGAGGTGACCGTCCGACTGCCCGCCGGTTCCCGCGTCGAGGCGAAGACGGCCGCCGCCGAGTTCCGGGGCGTCGGACGACTCGGCGATGTCGTCGTCGCGGACGGATACCGCTCGGTCAAGCTCGACGAGGCGGCAAGCGCCCGCCTCACCGCCGCCGACGGCGACATCACCGTCGGCCGCCTCACCGGCCCCGGCGAGATCAGCACCCTGAGGGGCGACATCCAGATCACCGAGGCCGCGAGCGGCACCGTCACCCTGAGCACCCAGCAGGGCGACATCACCATCGGCGCCGCCCAGGGAGTCTCCGCCACCCTCGACGCCGGCACCGGCTACGGCCGCGTCAGCAACGCGCTCAAGAACGCCGACGGCGCCGCCGCCGGCCTGAACATCCACGCCACCACCGCCTACGGCGACATCACCGCCCGCAGCCTGTAAAGGAGCAACGTCATGACCAACCTGGCCATCGCGGCGAACGGGCTGCGCAAGTCCTACGGCGACAAGACCGTCCTCGACGGCATCGACCTGAACGTCGCGGAAGGAACGGTCTTCTCTCTGCTCGGCCCGAACGGGGCCGGCAAGACCACCGCCGTCAAGATCCTCTCCACCCTGATCAGCGCCGATGCCGGCGTCATCAGCGTCGGGGGCCACGACATCGCCGCCGAACCGCAGGCCGTGCGCGGCGCGATCGGTGTCACCGGGCAGTTCTCGGCCGTGGACGGGCTGATCACCGGCGAGGAGAACATGCTCCTCATGGCGGACCTGCACCACCTGTCCAAGTCCGAGGGGCGGCGGGTCGCCGCCGAGCTGCTGGAACGCTTCGATCTCGTCGAGGCGGCGAAGAAGCCCGCCTCCACCTACTCCGGCGGTATGAAGCGGCGGCTCGACATCGCCATGACGCTGGTCGGCAGTCCGCGGATCATCTTCCTGGACGAGCCGACCACCGGTCTCGACCCGCGCTCCCGGCACAACATGTGGCAGATCATCCGCGGACTGGTCTCCGACGGGGTCACGGTCTTCCTCACCACCCAGTACCTGGAGGAGGCCGACGAACTCGCCGACCGCATCGCCGTGCTGAACGACGGCAAGATCGCCGCCGAGGGGAGCGCCGACGAGCTCAAGCGGCTCATCCCCGGCGGACACGTCCGCCTCCGCTTCACCGACCCGGCCGCCTACCAGTCCGCCGCCACGGCGCTGGGCGAGGTCACCCGGGACGACGAGGCGCTGGCCCTGCACATCCCCAGCGGCGGCAGCCAGCGCGAGTTGCGCTTCATCCTCGACCGGCTCGACTCGGCCGGCATCGAGGCCGACGAACTCACCGTCCACACCCCCGACCTCGACGACGTCTTCTTCGCCCTCACCGGCAGCGGCGCCACCATCCCCAACCAGCCCAAGGAGGCTGTCCGATGAGCAACCTCTCCCTCGCCGTGCGCGACTCCTCCACGATGCTGCGGCGCAACCTGCTGCACGCGCGCCGCTACCCGTCCCTCACCCTGAACCTGCTGCTCACGCCGATCATGCTCCTGCTGCTCTTCGTCTACATCTTCGGCGAGACCATGAGCGCGGGGATCGGCGGCGGAGACCGCTCCGCGTACATCGCCTACATCGTCCCGGGCATCCTGCTGATGACCCTCGGCTCCACGACGATCGGCACCGCGGTCTCCGTCTCCAACGACATGACCGAAGGCATCATCGCCCGCTTCCGCACCATGGCCATCCATCGCGGCTCGGTGATCATCGGACACGTCGTCGGCAGCGTGCTGCAGGCGATCATCAGCGTCGTCCTCGTCGGCGCCGTCGGCGTCGCCATCGGCTTCCGCTCCACCGATGCCACCCTCCTGGAATGGCTCGCGGCGTTCGGGCTGCTCGTCCTCTTCGCCCTGGCGCTCACCTGGATCGCGGTCGGCATGGGCCTGGTCAGCCCGAACGCCGAGGCAGCCAGCAACAACGCCATGCCGCTGATCCTGCTGCCGCTGCTGTCCAGCGCCTTCGTCCCGCTCGACGCGATGCCGGGCTGGTTCCAGCCCATCGCCGAGTACCAGCCCTTCACACCCGCCATCGAAACCCTGCGCGGCCTGCTCCTCGGCACCGAGATCGGCAACAACGGATGGATCGCCGTCGCCTGGTGCCTCGGCCTCGCCGTACTCGGCTACCGCTGGTCGACCTCGAAGTTCAACCAGGACCCGAAGTAACGGCCATGACGACGCGGGCCATCCCGCGACGCGTCCCACCCCAGGGCGGCGTACACCGGCACCCCACCGGCGTACGCCGCCCCGTCCGTGGACCGGCCCCTACTTGGTGTGCACGATCTGGATCAGATTGCCGCAGGTGTCGTCGAGGACGGCGGTGACGGCCGGTCCCATGTCCAGCGGCTCCTGGGCGAACCGCACGCCGAGCCCGCGCAGCCGCTCGAACTCCGCCTGTACGTCGTCGACGGCGAAGGAGACGGCCGGGATGCCCTCCGCGGCCAGTCCTTCCTTGTACGCCTTCACCACGGGGTGGCGGGAGGGCTCGAGGAGAAGTGCGGTGCCGTCGGGTGCCTCGGGGGAGACGAGGGTGAGCCAGCGGTCCTCGCCCATGGGGACGTCGTGCTTCGTCCGGAAGCCGAGCACATCGGTGTAGAAGCGCAGCCCCTTCTCCTGGTCGTCGACGAAGACGCTGGTCAGATGGATCCTCATGGTGTGCCCTCCGGGCTATCGGGCCTGAGCCGTCGGATGACGATGACCACCAGCTCATCGCGGATGCGCCGACCTATCAAGTCGCGCGCCCCGCCACCGCCGGTACCCCCGACGGCATCCTGGACGCCATCGACGAGGGGATCGTCGCGGCGGTCGAGGCGCGGCGGCGCAGGCCCGACCTCGCCGTGCTCGTCCTGTCGGCATACGTCGAGCAGAGCTTCGCCGACGACCTGCTGGGCGGCGGAGTGGACGGGCTCGGCCATCTGCTGAAGGAACGGGTCGGCCGGGTCGAGGAGTTCCTCGACCCGGCCGCGGCGCGTGGCGGAGGGCGGCACCGCCATCGACCCCGAGGTGGTCCGCCCAGCTGTTCACCCGCAGCCCGCCGAACGGCTCGTCGTCACCGACGGTGCCGTGCACAAGCACATCCGGAACATCTTCGCCAAGCTGGATCTGTCGCCGCAGGACCAGGTGGACCGGCGGGTCGCGGCGGTGCTGCGGTACCTGGAGGACGTACAGCGAAGGGGTCGAGGTACAGCAGGCTGTACCTCGCCACTGCGGCAACCCCCACCGCACAGACGCCAGTTGGCCGGATCGCCCGGAAGCTGAAGGCTTTCTACGTTGGTGTCCGCATCGCAGAGAGCGGTGCGGACACCCACCCGCAAGGAGCACCCGCGATGAAGCGCACCGCCACCGCCCTGGTCACCGCGATCGCCGCGTCCGTCCTGACGATCCCCGCGGCGTCCGCCACGGCCAACTCCCCGCAGTCCTCTCACGACTCGCTGCGGGACCGGGTGAACGCCGTGATGGAGACCGGGGGGACCGTCGGCGCCCTCGCCCGCTCGACGGGCCCGTACGGCAAGCAGCGCTCGGCCACCGCGGGCGTCAGCGACAAGGCCACCGGCGAGGCGGTGCGCCCCGGCGACCGGTTCCGGATCGCCAGCGCGAGCAAGACGTTCGTCGCCACGGTGGTGCTGCAACTGGCGGGCGAGGGGCGGCTGTCGCTGGACGACACCGTCGAGGACTGGCTGCCGGGCGTGGTCTCCGGCAACGGCAACGACGGCAGCCAGATCACCGTACGGCAGCTGCTCCAGCACACCAGCGGGCTGTTCAACTACACGGCCGACTTCCCGCTGCTCACCAGCGTGGACGGTTACGAGGCCGGCCGGTACACGACCTGGACCGACGAGCAGCTGGTCGCGATCGCGATGAAGCACCAGCCGGACTTCGCGCCGGGCACCAAGTGGTCGTACTCGAACACGGGTTACATCGTCGCCGGAATGATCATCGAGAAAGCCACCGGACACAGCTGGCAGCAGGAGGTCACCCACCGCATCATCAAGCCGCTGCACCTGCGCCACACCTCCGCCCCGACCACCCAGACCCACATCGCCGGCCGCCATCTGCACGGCTACTCCGACTTCGACGACTCCGGCGCGACGATCGACGTCACCGAGCTCAACCCGTCCGCGGGGAGCGCGGCAGGCGGCATGATCAGTACGTCGGCCGATCTGACCCGCTTCTACCAGGCGCTGCTCGGCGGTCACCTGCTCCGCCCGGCCGAGATGAAGGCGATGAAGACGACCGTACGCGCCCCGGAACTGGACGAGGTCTGGCCCGGCGCGAGCTACGGCCTCGGCCTGCTGGAGATCCCGCTGTCCTGCGGCGGCTCGTATTACGGCCACGGCGGCGACCTCCCCGGCTACACCACCCGCGACGGCGTCAGCGCCGACGGCCGCCGGGTCGTCGTGCTCGCGACCACCGGCGACGGAGCAGCCGACATGTCCACGGAGCACGCGCGGAACAAGCTGATCGACGGGGAGCTCTGCTCCTGAGACCGACCGAGACCGGACAGGCCCGGAGCGCAACGCTCCGGGCCTGTCCCGCGTTCCGGCCACTTCCCTCCGTCCGCGTACGGCTGTGGGACGGCAGCACCCCGTGGCTGGTCACCGGATACGCCGAGCAACGGGCCGTGCTGAGCGATCCCAGGGTCAGCGTCGTCCCGACCACGCCCGGCATGCCGAGGCTGTCCCCGTCGGAGGTCCACGCGGAGAAGACGGCAACGGCCGTAAACGTCCGGGCAGGCGGCTGGAGTTGTGCTCAGGGGGCGCATGGAGCGTCGATGGCTTCGGGCCAGGTTGGTGCGCTCCCCCGTTCCGGTGATCGGCGTAGATCGCACTGTCGGACATTAGCCCTCGCGCCTTATCCATGACGCATGGATGAACTTCGCACGCCTGCCAGTCATCATCCGTTCTCCCGGCGCCGGTTCACCACCGCGGCGACCTTGGGACTGACCGCGGCGGGACCCGCCGCCGCAGCCGCGCCCGCCGTTCCCCAGCAGGTCCCCGCCGCCCCCGCCGCGCCTAGCCCACCGCGTTCCACCGCCGACTGGTCCACCTGCCTCGCCGTCGCCCGCGCGCTGCTGGTCGTCGACGAGGACAACAAACCGCTCGTGCCCGGGTACAAGAAGATCCTCGACTCGGGGCTGCCCCGGCCCAGAACCAAGGGCGGCAAGAGAGTGCTCGTGCTCGGTGCCGGGCCCGCCGGCCTGGTGGCCGCCTGGCTGATGAAGCGGGCCGGGCACCAGGTGACGCTGCTGGAGGCCAACGGCAACCGGGTCGGCGGCCGGATCAAGACCTTCCGCACCGGTGGGCACGAGGACGCGAAGCAACCATTCGCCGATCCGGAGCAGTACGCCGAGGCCGGGGCCATGCGGATCCCCGGCAGCCATCCGCTGGTGATGAGCCTCATCGACCAACTCGGCGTCAAACGGCGGCCGTTCCATCTCGTCGACGTCGACGGCGAGGGAAAACCCGTCAACCGCGCGTGGCTTCATGTCAACGGGATCCGGGTCCGGCGCTCCGACTACGCGAAGTCACCGCGCAGGATCAACCGTTCCTTCGGGGTGCCCCGCAAGTACTGGGACACGCCCTCCGCCACGATCCTGCGCGCCGCCCTGGACCCCGTACGCGACGAGTTCAGCACGGTCGGGCCGGACGGAAAGCGCGTCGACAAGCCCATGCCCGAGCGGGTCGAGGGCTGGGCGCGGGTGATCCAGCGGTACGGGGACTGGTCCATGTACCGCTTCCTGACCGAGCAGGCGGGCTTCGACGAGCGCACCGTCGACCTCGTCGGCACCCTGGAGAACCTGACCTCACGGCTACCGCTGTCCTTCGTGCACAGCTTCATCAGCCAGTCGCTGATCAGCCCGGACACGGCGTTCTGGGAGCTGGTCGGGGGCACGGCGACACTGCCGGACGCGTTGCTGCGGGAGGTGGGCGACGTGGTGCGGATGGACCGCCGGGTCACGCACATCGAGTACTGGGACGCCGACCGCAGCACCGGCGGCCACGTCCGCAAGGGTGGGCCGCACGTCTGGGTCGACACGGTGTCCGAAGGACGCGACGGAAAGGTCGTACGGGAGGAGTTCACCGCCGACCTCGCGATCGTCACCGTGCCCTTCTCCGGACTGCGGCAGGTACAGGTCGCCCCGCTGATGTCGTACGGCAAACGGCGTGCGGTCGCCGAGCTGCACTACGACAGCGCCACCAAGGTGCTGCTCGAGTTCAGCCGCCGGTGGTGGGAGTTCGACGAGGCTGACTGGAAGCGCGAAATCGACGCCGTACGGCCCGGGTTGTACGACGACTACCGGCAGGGAAAGGCGCCCGACGACGGAAGTCTCCTCGGCGCGCACCCCTCCGTACCGTCCGGGCACATCAGCCCGGCCCAGCGCGTGCACTACGCCGCGAACCGGTGGGCCGCCCGCGACCAGCCCGAGGCGGCGGACATCGTCGGCGGCGGCTCGGTCTCCGACAACTCCAACCGGTTCATGATCAACCCCTCCCATCCGGTGCCCGGCAGCAAGGGCGGCGTCCTCCTCGCCTCCTACAGCTGGGCCGACGACGCCTCCCGCTGGGACTCCCTCGACGACGACGCCCGCTACCCGCACGCGCTGCGGGGCCTGCAGCAGGTGTACGGCCAGCGCATCGAGGTCTTCTACACCGGCGCGGGCCGCACCCAGAGCTGGCTGCGCGACCCGTACGCATACGGCGAGGCCTCCGTCCTCCTCCCCGGCCAGCACACGGAACTCCTCGCGGCCATCCGCGCACCCGAGGGACCGCTGCGCTTCGCAGGGGACCACACCTCGGTCAAGCCGTCGTGGATCGAGGGGGCGTTGGAGTCGGGGGTGCGGGCGGCGCTGGAGGTGCACACGTCCTAGGGCCGTAGTGGAACCCCAGGGTCGATATGCGGGTTCAGGACCGCTCGGCGTCGTATGCCTGCCGGGAGTGTTCGACCTTCTCCAGGTTGGCGGACGCCCACTCGGCGAGGTGGGCGAAGAGCGGGGCGAGGCTGCGGCCGAGGTCGCTGATCTCGTACTCGACGCGGGGCGGGACCTCCGGGTGGTACGTGCGCACGATCATGCCGTCGCGCTCCAGTTGCCGCAGCCGCTGGGTCAGCACCTTCGGCGTGATCTTCGTGATCCGCCGCTCCAGCTCGACGAAGCGCTGCCGGCCGTAGGTGTGGAGGGCCCAGAGGATCGGTGTGGTCCAGCGGCTGAAGACGATGTCCACGACCGGGCTGACGGGGCAGGCGAGTTCGGGGTCGGAGGTCGACGTCCAGGTCTTCGCATCAGCGGCCATACGCGCATCCCCCTGAGGTAGTCACTTTCCTCTGGGTACCTACTATACCGGCGGTGTTAGCGTCCTCCCGTTGGCGCAAATGCGCAGATCACAAGGGGAGTTGACCATGATCGTGGTGACGGGGGCGACCGGCAATGTGGGGCGGTCGCTCGTACGTAATCTGGTGGGCGCCGGTGAGCCGGTGACCGCGACCTCGCGTTCCGTCGCGGAGGCGGAACTGCCGCAGGGGGTGCTGCGCCGGGCGGCGGACCTCGTCGACGCGGAGAGTCTGCGGCCCGTTCTCGATGGCGCCGACGCGCTGTTCCTGCAGAACGGGGGTCCGAGCGCCCATCGGCTCGACCCCGCGCACCTCGTCGATGTCGCCAAGGCCGGCGGCGTACGGCGGATCGTGCTGCTGTCGTCCCAGGGCGTCGCGACCCGGCCCGGCTCCGCCTCGCACGGGGAGGTGGCCCGGTCCATCGAGGACGCCGTACGGCAGTCCGGGCTGGAGTGGACCGTCCTGCGGCCCGGCGGCTTCGCCTCCAACACCTACGCCTGGGCCGAGTCGGTGCGTACGACGCGGACCGTCACCGCGCCGTTCGGTGACGTCGGGCTGCCCGTCGTCGACCCGGACGACATCGCGGCGGTCGCGGCGGTGACTCTACGGGCGGGAGGTCAACATGCCGGGCAGGTCTACGAGTTGACCGGACCCGCTGTCGTCACGCCCAGGCAGCAGGCCGCGGCGATCGGGGCCGCGCTCGGCGAACCGGTGCGGTTCAACGAGCAGTCCCGTGCCGAGGCTCGCGCGCAGATGCTGCGGTTCATGCCCGAGCCCGTCGTCGAGACGACCCTCGACATCCTCGGCAAGCCGAACCCGACGGAGCTGCGGATCAGCCCCGATACCGAACTGGTCCTCGGGCGGGCGCCGGCCACCTACGCCGGCTGGGCGGAGCGCAACGCCGCCGCCTTCCGGTGAGTCCGGCTCACGCGGGCCGTACCAGCCCCGTGTCATAGGCGAAGATCACCGCCTGCACCCGGTCCCGCGCCCCGATCTTCGCCAGCACGCGGCTCACATGGGACTTGACCGTGGACTCGGCGAGCGAGAAGCGTTCGGCGATCTCGGTGTTGCTCCAGCCGATGGCCATCGCGGTGAGGACCTCGCGTTCGCGTTCGGTGAGGGCGGCGAGGCGGCGTTCCTGGTTGGGGTCCGGGAAGCCGTCACCAATGTGGCACGCCATGCCGGGGTGCGGGAGGCGGAGCTCAGGGCATGGGCGGAGGAGGACGGCGCCGTGGTCGAACTGTCCGACGCGGGGCAGGGCTTCGACCCGGAGTCCGTCCCCGCACGGCGCCGGGGCATCTCCGGTTCCATCATCGGCAGGATGCACGCGGTCGGAGGCTCCGCTTCCGTCACCTCGCATCCGGGCATCGGGACCCGCGTGCGGTGGCGCTGGCACGACCGGGCCCGCGCCTCACCGGCAGGGGACGCAGCGCAGGTGACGGGCCTACCGCGCCCCGCCCCGCGCCCGGGCCCACACGACCGTCGTCCGCCTCATCCGCAGGCAGCTGCTGTACGGGGCCCAACTGGCCGCGCCGCTGATCAGCCTGCTGTCGCAGTTCGCCTTCTCGCTGCACCAGCTCACCTCCCACCAGGGCGTGTACCGCCCCGCATGGGCGCAGACGGCGGTCTTCGTCTGCCTCGCCGCCGTCGCGGCGACCGGGGCCGCCCATCTGCTGCGCGGCAGGCAGATCCCGCCGAGGGTGCGCTGGTGGAGCTTGGCGCGGTGCTGACCGTCTCGGCGACAGGCGCGTTCACGCTCCCGCCAGAACGGTTGACAGGGGCGCACTGGGTGTTCGGACTGGTCGGCTGGCACGCGCTGTTCCTGCTGGCAGACCTGCGGGTCAGGGTGTTCGCGGCATTCCTCGGGGCGTATCTGGGGTTCAACGCGACCGCTGTGTTCCTGTCGGGGGCGCCAACCGCCGCGGAATCGGCCGTCATGGGGATCACCGCGATATCCACCTGCGGTCTGGACCGCGTGCGGATCGAGTACGCGAACGTCGGCCGCCCCGCGCGGACCAAGGCGAGCCTGGTCGCCCGCGCCATCCAGGACGGGCTGATCGACGTGAACGACCTCTGAGAGGTCGCACCATCCCGGCACGCGAACGACACCGCACCGGCTCGCTGACACGAACCGGTGCGGCGACCATCGGCGTTGACTAGCCGGCGTTGATCAGGTGGTGCGGCGGGACGGACACCGTGCGGGCGCCCGGGGCGCCGCCCAGGACGACCTTGCGCAGGGCCACGTTGTTGGTGGTCTTGGTTTCCTTCAGGCGCTTCTCCGGGTTGGCGATGACCTGGATGTAGTACGTGCCGTTCGGCACGTCGGTGATGTCGAAGGACTGCCCGGGAATGTTCTGGGTGTACGTGTCGCCGGAGCCGACGTCGAGGACCTCCCGTACGGAGATGGAGTTCTCCTGGCCGCAGGCGGTCGACAGATCGGTGTTGTACGGCTTCCAGTTGGCGTTCTTCACCGTGTAGTCGACGGCGTCCGTGTTGGCCAGGCAGAACGCCTCCTTGCCGCTGCGGACCTCCTTCGTCTGGTCCGCGCTGAGCAGGCGGTAGCTGGCGAAGTCGGTGAAGTGCCAGTGCTCGTGGCCGACGCGCGGGTCCCACTCCATGGTGCCGGTGGGGGTGTAGCCGACCTGCTTGCCGGCCGCGTCGTAGAAGTACTGGTAGGCGTCCATCAGGTCCTTGCCGGGGCTGCGGAAGCCGTCCACGACGAGGGGGGCGGGGCCCGCGTTCCAGACGTTGGCGCTGAAGGCGAGGTAGTCCTTGCCGGGTGCGTCGCCGTCCTCGCCGTCGCTGATGGCGATGTTGAAGGCGGGCAGGGAACGCAGGTCGGGCTTGGGCACGTCGGCCGGGACGCCCGCCCGGCCGGTGGGCCGCTTGATGGCCGGCTTCAGCGCGGGAGCGATGCGGGAGCCGTCGGTGTGGCCGCGTCCGTCGCCCAAGTGGTGGGCGAGGCCCCGGTCTTCGAGGGCGTGCGAGAGGGCGCCGGGGGTGGGGGCGTCGGGGCCGTGGTGGCCCGCGTGGCCGGCGGCCTGATGCGCGGAGTGGCCGGAGTGGCCGGAGTGGGCGGTCAGTCCCGCGCCGCCGCCCCCGTTGCCGCGCTGACGTACCGTCACCTTGATCGTCGGCCGGCTGTCGGGGATGCCGAACAGGTCCCGGTACTTCTTCGCCACCCGCACCTTCGCCGTGTACTCACCGGCCGGCAGGTCCAGCGGTTTGTCGTAGTCGACGGTGCTGGAGTTGGACGCCCAGCCCTTCTCCACGCCCCACACCGAGCCCAGTGTGAACGGGTTGTAGGGGCAGCTCTCCGGATAGTGCGAGGTCGCCGCGCCGTCGGGGCGGATACGGCCGGAGGCGTTGTTCGGGCAGAAGGTGCCCTTGGTCTTGGCCACCTCCTGGCCGGCCGCGTCCTTGACGGACACCTCCAGGAAGCCGGGCAGCCCGGAGAAGTCCTTCACCAGGCCGGCGGGGAGGGTCTTGGTCGTGGTCTTCGTGCCGTCGCGCAGGATCTGCTGGGCTACGACGGGGTCCTTGTACGACTTGCGCTTGACCCTGAACTCCAGCGGCGCGTCGTCGACAGTGACATACGTCCCCAGGTCCAGGTAGACGCCGGACTCCCCCTCCCACTCCCAGCGGTCGAGCGTCACGGCGTTCGAGGCGGCGATCAGCTTGAGCTTCGGCTTGCCGGGTGTGCTCGACGGCGCCGCCCCGGCGCCGGGAGCGGTGGCGGCGACTCCGGCTACGACGGCGAGCGCCGCGGAGACGGCGAGTGCCGAGCGTTTCACACGCGTGCGATGTTGCTGACTGGTCATCGATTCCTCGTCTGCGAGTGCCATGGTCGATGGCATCGGACTGGGCAGTCCACGCCCCGCCGGCCTTCGTACCCCCGGGCCGGACAGGGCTGTGAACAACCTGTGAGACAGGTAAATGCGGTGTGAGGGTTGCCTGTTGGGGCGGCCGGGTTGTGGAACACGGCATTCCTTCAGCGAGGGCGTCAAGGATCCCGCCATGCGCGAGGGTGAGCCCCCCGTCAGCGCTCCGTCAGCGCTCCGCACGGCGGCGGCCCGTTCGCGGAGTTCGGCGCCCGCTTCGGTGAGGCGGATGGCGACGGAGCGCTCGTCCTCGGGGCGGCGTTCCCGGTGGAGCAGCCCGCTCGACTCCAGGCGCTTCAGGCGCGGGGAGAGCGTGCGCGCCCGGACGCTGCCGGTGGGACCGCCGGTACGCCAACAAGCTCCGCGAGGCGGGCGTCCCCGTCACCGCGGTCCGGTACCAGGGCATCATCCACGACTTCGTGATGCTCAACACGCTGCGCGGGACGAACGCCGCGGAGGGCGCGACCCCTCAGGCGATCAGCACCCTGCGCACGGCCCTCGACCCTCGGCACCGACTGACGCAACACTCCTGCTACAGCCCGTCGAGCCTCCTCCGCCCGCACAGCCAATGCCCTTACATTCCAAGGGAGTTGGACAAGAGTTCAGGAGGAGGCCGAAGTGAGCACCAAAACAGGACCGCAGCGGTACCCCGGAGCGAGCCGCGCGAACTGGTACCAGGACGACTTCGGCGGCGACGCGATGGAGGTCAACGTCGTCGTCCTGCACACCACCGAGGGCCGCAACCTGCCCGGGTACGGCGGTGGCGGCTCAGCCCCGAACCTCACGGCCGTGCCCGACCTCTCCGCCAAGAAGCTGAAGTGGTACCAGCACTTCGACGTGGAGACCTCGTCCAGAGCGCTGCAGAACCTGCGCGGCGGCGTCGAGACGAACACGCTCAACGTGTGCCAGGTCGAGCTGGTCGGCACCTGCGACCCCAAGACGCACAAGAAGTGGCAGGCCGCGGACCAGTCGCACATCTACTGGCCCGACGCCCCCGACTGGGCGCTGCTGGGCGTCGCGCGCTTCCTCGCCTGGATGCACGAGGAGCACGGTGTTCCGCTGACCGGCCCGAAGGCATGGCCCGCCTACCCGACGTCGTACGGGAACGGCGGCGGCCAGCGGATGTCCGGCGCGAAGTGGAACGGGTTCAAGGGGGTGTGCGGGCACATGCACGTCCCGGAGAACTGCGTCCACCCAGACACCCCAATCCTGTGCGGCGATCTGACGTGGCGACAGGCCGGTGATCTCCAAGTCGGCGACGAGATCGTGTCGTTCGACGAAGAGACCGTAAAGATCGGCAACGCCAACGGTGGGCGGCGATACCGGCGAGGCACCGTCACCCGCAACGAGCCGGGCATGAAGGACTCATATCGCATCACGACCACCGAAGGGGAGGTCGTAGCTTCGGCCGATCATCCATGGCTGGTGCGTTTCCCCTACGCGAATCGCGGCCCCCGAATCGCCTGGGTGGCCAGCAAAGATCTCGACCCGCTCAAGCACCGCATCGTCAGCATCGGCCGCCCATGGGTGCCCGAGGACACCCGCGCGGCCGGGTGGATGGCCGGCGTCCTCGATGCCGACGGACACGCCTCTGCGGGAGGCCGACACGGATCCTGGGTCGGCTTCGGGCAAGTGGACGGCGCAGTCCTCGACCTGTTCCTTGCGGAGTGCGATCGACGTGGGTGGCAGACCAAGGTCATCCGCCGTGACCAAACGCAGAGGAACTCCATCGCCAAGAACCCGAAGGACTTCACAGACGTTCGGATCAACGGAGGGATGTGGGCATCCTGCCGAGTGCTCGGCACGCTGCGCCCCGAGCGTCTGCTTCCAGTTGCCGCTCGCATGTGGGAGGGAGCCGTCGTCGGTAAAACGACGGGCGATACGGCAGTGCTACAGGTCGAGCACATCGGCCTGCAGCCGATCGCTTCACTGTCCACCGACACGCACACGTACGTAGCTGATGGTCTGCTCTGCCACAACACGCACGGCGACCCCGGTGCAATCGACTTCGCCCAGCTCCTCAAGCACGCAAGGGCAGAGCTGGACCTCGACGACGACACCCCGCCCGAGACCCAGCCGTCCAAGCCCGCCAAGCCGAAGGTGCCCGCCTTCCCGGGCCGCAAGTACTTCCGCGAGGGCGCCTCCAACAAGTACGTCCTGCAGCTGGGCAAGCAGCTCGTCAAGCGCGGCTTCGGCGACCACTACCGGGTCGGCCCCAGCCAGGCCTGGGGCGAGGCCGACCGCCTCAACGTCCGCGACTTCCAGAAGTCCCGCAAGGAACTGCGCGGGGACGCGGACGGCTACCCGGGCCCGCTGACCTGGCGGCTCCTGTTCGCGTAGCCGCCCACAGCGGACACCGCATGCACCCCGCGTCACAAGAGGGGTGCATGCGGTCACAGGGCAGGGAATCTACGCAAGAGCACCACACGGGCTGCACACAGGCTTTCGAAAGCCTCGTTAGGTTGCTGGCAAATCTATGCCGTCAACCCAGGAAGACCAGAGATGGACTACTGCACCACGTGTCGCCGGCACCTCAACGGCGCCCTGGTCTGTCCCGGGTGCGGCGCCTACGCCCCGGACATAGCCCCGATGACGATGGCCGGCTGGTACCGCCGCCCGGACGAGGCCGACACCGAGCCCGCCATGGACGACGACACGGATGTCCAGAGCCCCGGCCACGCCCCGGTCGCGGCCCCCGCACCCTACGGCGGCCGGGCCGCGCGGCGCCGGCAGCTCGCCCGGCTGAAGAAGCACCAGCGCCGGGCCATGATCGCGACCGCCGTCGCCCTCGTCGGCGGCGGCCTGAGCTTCGCCACGATGGAGCGCGGCAACAACGACCGGGCACAGGCGGCCACGACGCCGGACGACACGATCATGGGCGGCACGGGCCGGCAGACGACCGGAGTCGAGGAGGGGACGCCGGAGCAGGACACCCGCCCGCCCTCGCCGACCCCCAGCACACCGGCCTCCGACCCGGCGTCCCCCCAGGTCCCCGGTAAGCAGTCCGGTCAGCAGTCCGGCAAGCAGTCCCCCACCACACATCGGACCACGCAGTCGCACACCGTCGTCACCCCGGCGACCCCGCAGCAGCAGCGCCAGAGCCTGCCCCTGCTGCCCAGCACCCCGGACACACCGACACCGACACCGACGCCCACCCCGTCCGCCTCCGCGACGACCGCCCCCGCCGCCCCCGCCGCCCCCGCCGCGCCCGCCGCGCCCTCGACACCCTCGCAGACGCCCTCCACCCCCGCGCCGACATCGCCACCGTCGTCGCAGCTCTGCCTGCTGGTGATCTGCCTCGGCTGACCGGCACCGCGTGGCCGTCTCAGTTCCTGCGCCGCACACTCCAGTCGAACGTCCCCCGGCACACCACGGCCCCCGCCGCGTCCGTGATCTCCGTGTGGGTGGAGAGCCGGGCCCGGTCGGTCTCGCGCGCCAGCAGCGGTCGTACGGCATCCCGCGCTTCCCGCGTCAGACGGCAGGTGGCGACCAGGCGCCCGCGCGCCGGGGCCAGGAACTCCATGCTCGCGTTGGTGCCCAGCGGGACGACGCCCGTCATGTCGTCGGGGCCCGTGCTCTCGGCGATGATCGCGGCCAGGCCCGCCGCGTCGGCGAGGGCGATGAGGCCGCTGGAGTGGAGGGAGCCGATCACATTGGTGAGGGGCTCCGGGGTGGGGCAGGTTAGTTCGGCGGTGCCGTCGGCGGCGCTGAGGACCTCGATGGCGGCCGTACGGTGCGCGGGGATGTCGAGCAGGGTGCGGGCGAGTGCGGTGGTGTCCATCGCCGTAGCCTCGCACCGGGCGCTTACGACGGGATGACGTGGCGGATGACGTGAGGCGTCAGCCCCGCTCGTGCTGTCTGGGCAGGACCGTGACGCGGTGGAAGTTGCAGCCGGCGGGCGGGAGCGCGCCGGGCGGCGACGGTTTCTCATGGGCCTGGAGGGCGACGCTCACCAGGCTGGCCAGCAGGTCGACGTCGGTCTCGCAGTCGAGGTGAACCGTCACCCACCGGGAACCGGGCACCACTCGGATCGCCGTGGACCGCTCCAGGTCCTCGGCGAAACGCCTGATGGCACCGCTGGTGAGATGCAGGTCCACTTCGTGGTCGGAGTGGAAGTGAACGATTTCACAGCGCCGGGAGCGCAGTGCGCGCCCGGTACCGCAACTGGCCTGTACCGCCGTGAGGTCGGGCCAGGCTTCCAGTCGCTCCAGGGCACGCTGGGCCAGTGTCATACCTCCATCGTCACCCGATCGCCCCAAAGCCACCAGGGGTTGTTCAATCCGTAACCTTCACCAGCGGTTCACCGGCGGCGTGAGATCGGGTTCGTCCCGACCGACCAGACCGTGGACCGCGGTCGAGAGCGCGACGCGGAACGCGTACACCTTCACCGCGAGGGCGTCGCAGGACGGATACCGGTACCGGGCAGAGTTCACCAACGCGGCGGGCACCACTCGCACGACGCCGGTGACGCTCACCGTGAGGGTGCCGTCGGACGGCGGCGGCGAGGACCAGGACCCCTCCGGCACGAAGACCGGCACCGGCCCGAGGGCCAGAAGCTCACCGTCACCCCGGTCAACAACCTCGCCACCCCTGCATCGGCGGCGTCGACATGTCCGGCACCTCCCACTCCTCAGCCTGGATCTCCTCCGACCCGCCGGACTACGGCGAGGACCTGGCGATCCCGTACGGCGACGGCGGCTCGTTCGAGGTGGAGCTGACGGTCGACGGCACCGGCTCGACGGACGGCACCGGCCCCGGCTCCGCCTCCGGCGGCACGTCCACGACCGGCGGGACCGGCTCCACGGGCGGTACGGCCTCGACGACGGACGGCGGCAGCCTCGCCTCCACCGGCGTCACGGTTCTGACCGTCGCCGCCCTCGCGGCGGGCCTGCTGGGCGCGGGCCGGATGGCGTACCGCCGCGGACGCACGGTCGGATAGCCCCCATTCGGGCCAATGGGGCGATAATGGGGGTATGAGTACGGCAGCGTTTGAGGTAGCAGCCACGGCGAGTGACGTACTGAACGTGATAGCCGCCTTCGCCGGAGGACTGTTCATCGCCGGTGCACTGATCTGGGCCGTGCGGCTCGGCATGCGGGTCAGGGACCAGGAACCCCCACGGCCTCGCCCGGAGGAACAGCCCCACCTTCCCGTCACCGGCCCGGTTCATGAGATCCGGGAGATACGGGAACCGGACGAGGTCCCCCAGTCGGAGCGGGAACGGCTCATGCCGTACGAGCTCCACCACTCACGCACCAAGCGAGGAAAGGACCAGCACCGCAAGCGCTGGCTCCCCGGCACCAGCGGCGGCTTCGGCAGCGGCGGCATAGGCCACGTCTGACCGGCGGCGCATAATACGGGCATCGACCGCCGATTCCGGGAGGGGCCCGTGCCGTGAGCAGACGCCGCTTTGTGGCCAGGGGAGTGCCCGGCGGCTATCGCATCTGGGACAACCACGGCCGCCGCTGGTGGGGCGACCTGTACGAGCTGTGCCCCGACGACCTGCTCACCGAGCTGAACGGCGGCAAGGACCCGGAGGCCATCTCCGCGTTGCTCAGGCGGTACCGGGCGCTGAAGCGCTAGGCGACGGCGCCTGACCATCCCTTTGCCCTCTCCAGAGGCTCTGTCGACCATCGCGTTCCGTATTCCCGTACGCACCACCGCGTACGGGAATACGGATGTCGGCCGTCTGGAGGGCACAGTGCGATGGACACGGAACGCGACCGGAACCCTGCTCATCGGCGGCGCCCTGAGCCTCACCCTGGCCGCGCTCGCCTACCCGGGAATGCTCGGCCTTCAGACGGTGGCCGGTTCGGGGGACCGGATCATCGCGCAGACCTCGGCGGGGTCGCTGACGGAGGCGGACCGGGACTTCGTGGTGAAGGTGCGGGCGGCCGGGCTGTGGGAGTACCCGGTGGGACAGATGGCGCTGGAGAAGGGCACGACCAAGGCCGTCGTCACAGCCGGTGAGCATCTGATCGCCGGACACGCCGCGCTCGACGCCGCCGTCCGCAAGATCGCCCCCGAGCTGGGCATCACGATCCCCAACCGGCCGAGCCCTCAGCAGCAGGGCTTCGTCGCGACGCTCCAGGCGGACAGCGGCAGGCAGTTCGACACCGATATGGCCAACATCCTGCGCGTGACGCACGGCCAGATCTTCAACACGATCGCGAAGATCCGCGCCAACACCAGGAACACCCTGGTCCGCCAACTCGCCGACCAGGCCAACGACACCGTCCTGGACCACATCACGGTCATGGAGAAGACGGGCCTGGTCGACATGGACGAGGTCCTCTTCCAGGAGACCAGCCCTCCCAAGCTCCCCGCCGAGGACATGACCCCGCCACCCCCGTCCCCGGGCCAGTCCGAGGTTGTCCTCACCCCGCCGCCGACCAGCTCACCCGAGCCGACGACGGGATGACTGACCGAGCTTCCCGGGCTACGCCAGCCAGACCGTCGTATCCGGCCCGATCCGCCCGTCCTCGATCGGCCTGCTGCCCAGCAGCACCTCTCCCGGCGGCAGCGCGATCGCCGTGTCCGACAGGTTGGCGACACACCGCCAGCCGTCCCCACGGGCGAAGGCCAGCACGCCGGGCGGGGTGTCGGCCACCCAGGTCAGCTCCTCCCCCTCCAGCAGCTTGCGGCGCAGCCGCAGCGCCCTGCGGTACAGCTCCAGCGTCGAGCCCTCGACACCGTCCTGGGCCTCGACGGCGTACGACGCGAAACTCGCCGGCTGCGGCAGCCACGCGGCCCCTGCCCCGAAGCCGTACGAAGGACCGCTCGTCGTCCACGGCAGCGGCACCCGGCAGCCGTCGCGCCCCTTCGACGTGTGGCCGGTCTGTTCCCAGATCGGGTCCTGGAGCACTTCGGCGGGCAGGTCGGCGACCTCGGGCAGACCGAGTTCCTCGCCCTGGTAGACGTACGACGATCCGGGCAGCGCCAGCATCAGCAGCGTGGCCGCCCGGGCGCGCCGCAGCCCTGCCGACTCGTCGACGGCGGGGGCGGTGCCGTCGGACAGGAGCCAGGCGTCCGGGTCGGTGCCGGGCGGGAGCATCAGGCGGGAGGCGTGGCGGACGACGTCGTGGTTGGACAGCACCCAGGTGGCGGAGGCGCCGGCGGCGCGGGCGGTGGCGAGGGAGTCGCTGATGACCTGCTTCAGCTCACCGGCATCCCAACCAGCCTGCAAGTACTCGAAGTTGAAGGCCTGGCCCAGTTCGTCGGGGCGGGCGTACCGCGCGCGGCGGGCGCCCGGGACCCAGGCCTCGGCGACCGCCATACGCGGCGGAATGTAGGCGTCGAGGATCTTGCGCCAGTCGCGGTAGATCTCGTGGACCTCGTCGCGGTCGTAGAAGGGGTGGGTGCCGGGGGCGAAGTGCGGGAGGGCGGCCTCGGCGCTGAGTTCGGGGGCGCCGAGGTCACGCAGCGGCTCGCTCAGGTCCTTGGCGAGGGCGTGGGCGACGTCGACGCGGAAGCCGTCCACGCCTCGGTCCGACCAGAAGCGCAGAGTGGTGCGGAAGTCGGCGCGGACCTCTTCGTTGTCCCAGTTGAGGTCGGGCTGCTCGGGGGTGAACAGGTGCAGATACCACTGCCCGTCAGGAAGGCGCCGCCACGCGCTGCCACCGAAGACGGACTGCCAGTCGGTGGGCGGGAGCTCGCCGTTCGCGCCGCGGCCGTCGCGGAAGACATACCGGTCACGGGCCGCTGATCCCGGTCCCGCGCGCAGGGCCTCCTGGAACCAGACGTGCTGGTCCGAGGTGTGGTTCGGGACAATGTCGACCATCACCTTCAGGCCGAGGCGATGCGCCTCCTCGACCATGGCGTCGAAGTCGTCGAGGGTTCCGAGGCGGGGGTCGACGTCGCGGTAGTCGGCGACGTCATAGCCGCCGTCGGCGAGTTCGGAGGGGTAGAAGGGGCTCAGCCACAGGGCGTCGACGCCCAGGGCGGCGAGGTGGTTCAGGCGCTGGGTGATGCCCTTCAGGTCCCCGAGCCCGTCGCCGTCTGCGTCGGCGAAGCTGCGCGGATAGACCTGGTAGATGACGGCCTGACGCCACCAGTTGGGGTCGCGGGACGAGAGGTCGGGCACGCGGTCTCCTCTGCGGTGCGGTCACGCTGTGCGGTGGTGCGACAGACAAGACCCTGTCCAGATCGCCTGAAAAGTGAACCACCGGGCGGTTGCGCCAGGCGCGGACTGAAGCATTCCCGGTGTGACGGAAATGTGATGACGCCTGAACTCCCATTCCATCTCCGCAGGTTGACAGGGGTCAACGGCACGACGAGCATGGTTCTCGCCGTGGCGCATGTGACCGATGGGCCCGGTGTTTTTTTGCTTGTCTCTACAACCACTCCACCCGGCTCGGCGTGCCCGGCAGCATCGCGCTGTCCTCCACGGCTCCGTGCCCGGGTGCTCTGCTCACGCCAAGATGGGGATCCGCATGTCCATAGCGAGACGTGTCACCGCGCGCCGCCTCCTGACCACGGGCGCCGCGTCACTCGCCCTCTGCGCCGCCACCGTCGCCTCCGCCTCCGGCGCCTGGGCCACCGGCACGCCCGGCGGCGAGGGCTGGAAGTCGGGCGGCGCCTACCAGCCCGGCACCGGCGCGGGCACGGAAACCGGAACCGACCGCTGCCAGTTCTCGCTCGACGGCGCCAAGTTCTTCGACTCGGTCAAGGTCGACGACGTCAACCTCCGGCCCACCGACGACGGCAAGGTGCACATCTCCGTCCGCACCGCCGGCGACGCCACCACCTGCACCGCCTCCCTCGCCTCCTACCTCGCCCACGGCGCCACCTTCGCCACCTCCGGCGAGCAGGTCTTCGTCGACTTCGACACCGCGACCGTCAAGCCGGGCCAGACCGACACCCTCGACATCTCGGTGCCGGACGCGGGCTGCTTCGCGCAGATCGACCTGTACCGCGGCAAGGTCAAGTACGACGGCGACTTCGACGCGAACGACGGCTTCGAGCACGGCGACCTGCCCAAGGGCCCGGACCGCCCGGTCATCAAGGACAAGCTGATCGCCGCGTGGAACGGCGGCACGAAGGACTGCACGACCGTTCCTTCCGAGCCCCCGGCCGAGTCGACCCCGCCGGCCGAGTCCACGCCTCCGGCCGAGTCCACCCCGCCGGCCGAGGAGACGACGCCTCCGCCGACCGAGCCGCCGTCCGAGACCCCCTCCACCCCGACCGCCTCCGAGTCGTCGACACCCCCCGCCCCCGCCCCGAACGGCGGCGGCGACGACCTCGCCGAGACGGGCGGCAGCAGCGCGACGATGCCGATCGCGATCGGCGCGACGGTGCTGCTGGCAGGCGGCGCAGGGATCGTGGTGATGACACGCCGCCGCCGCACGTCGAACTAGGGGCGCCATAGCGCCCCTTTAGGGGCGCGGGGAACTGCGCGACCAGCCCCCACAAACCCGCAGACAAAAACGAACCAACTAACGCTCGACGGTCGAGAGGTACAACTTCACGTACCTCTCGACATCGACGTCCAACGCCACGTCCACCAAGGGCTGTTCACGAGTGCCCTCGTGAATCTCGGCCTCACCGGGACGTGGACGCCGGTCGACGATCGTCTGCCCCCGCCCCGGCCCCGGAGAAAGGTTCACCTCGACCGGCAGCAACTCCGTACGGATCCCCGCCGGATCGACAACCGCACACACCGCACCCGCGTCTCCAAGACCCCCCGTAGGGGTCGGGTCCCCGGACGCACCCGGATCACGGTGAGCAAGCAACTCCCCGGCCATCCGAAGACTCGCCTCCGCACTCGTCCGCAACCGCTGCACATCCGCCGCAGGCACCAGCACCCGCTTGAACACATCCAGCCCGTACATCGTGATCGGCACCCCCGCGGTGAGCAGGATCGCCGCCGCCTCCGGGTCGTGCCACACATTGAACTCCGCGACCGGCGTGGCATTCCCCGTCGCCACCGCGCCACCCATGAACACGATCCGCTCGATGTTGCGCACGACCTCCGGGTGGGTCCGCAACAGCAGAGCGATATTCGTGAGGGGCGCGGTCGGAACGAGCGTCACCGGCCGCGGCGACGCAAGGATCTCCCGCCGCAGCAGCGTCACCGCATCCACGTCGACCGCCGTGCGGCTCGGCGCGGGCAGCCCGAGGTCGGCCATCCCGTCCTCCCCGTGCACATGCCGTGCCGTCCGCACGGCCTCGATCAACGGCCGCTCGGCACCGCGCGCGACGGGAATCTCGGGTGCGCCCGCCTGCTCCAGCACGGTGAGCGTGTTCCGTACGACGCCGTCGACGTCGGTGTTCCCGGCCACACAGGTGATCGCCCGCAGGTCGATCCCCGGATGGCGTACGGCGAACAGCAGGGCCAGGGCGTCATCGACACCGGTGTCGCAGTCGATGATCACGGGTATGGGCTGACCGGTCACGTCGGCGCTCCTCTTTCCACGTCCGCATAGGTCACTGTCGTAAGTCGCTGTGGAAACGACCCTACGCAGCCGACCACAGTTCGGCGCCGCGATCCGCGACCCGTTCCGCGATCCGGTCGAGCAGCCCGGCGACAGGCACCGCCCCCGGCCGCCGCCCGTCCCGCAGCCGTACGGCCACCAGCTCGTCGTCCGCCTCCCGCGCCCCGATCACCGCCTGGTACGGCACGAGCCGCGCCGCCCGGACACGGGCGCCGAGGGTGCCCTCGCCGGGGCCGTACAGCTCGGCCCACAGCCCGCGCCGCACGGCCCGCCGTACGACCTCCCGCGCCTGCTCCTCCTGCGCCTCGGACACCGGCAGCACCACCAGTTGCACGGGCGCGAGCCAGGCCGGGAAGGCACCGCCGTGCACTTCGACGAGGTGAGCGACGGCGCGCTCGACACTGCCGATGACACTGCGGTGGACCATGACGGGCCGGTGCTTGGCCCCGTCCTGGCCGATGTAGTGCAGGTCGAACCGCTCGGGCTGATGGAAGTCGATCTGCACGGTGGAGAGGGTGGCCTCACGCTCCGCCGAGTCCACGACCTGCACATCGATCTTGGGCCCGTAAAAGGCGGCCTCCCCTTCGACGGCGTCGTAGGCGACCCCGGCCCCTTCGAGGACCTCCTCCAGCAGGGCAGTGGCCCGGCGCCACAGCGCAGGATCGGCGACGTACTTGCCGCCGTCCCCGGGCAGCGACAGCCGATACCTCGCCGCCCGGATCCCCAGATCCGCATACACGCGCCCGATCAACTCCAGGGCCGCACGCGCCTCGTCGACGGACTGCTCCAGGGTGCAGAAGATATGCGCGTCGTTGAGCTGCATGGCCCGCACCCTGCTGAGCCCACCAAGGACGCCGGACAGCTCGGAGCGATACATACCGCCCAACTCCGCAATACGGAGGGGAAGTTCGCGATAACTGTGCGACCGGGACCGGTAGATGAGCGCATGGTGCGGACAGAGCGACGGCCGCAGCACGACCTGCTCGGCCCCCATCTCCATGGGCGGAAACATGCCGTCGCTGTAGTGGTCCCAGTGCCCCGAGATCTCGTACAGCTCCCGCTTCCCGATCACCGGCGAATACACATGCCGATACCCGGCCTCCCGCTCCACCTCCCGGACGTACTCCTCCAGGCTGTGCCGTACGACGGCTCCATCAGGCAGCCAGTAGGGCAACCCGGCTCCCATCAGCGGATCGGTGTCGAACAACTCCAGCTCACGACCGAGTCGACGGTGATCGTTCATAACGGGCTCCTCCGCTAGTGGGACGAGGAACCGGCCGGCAACACGCCAAAGCCCCGGAGCACTCGCCCCGGGGCTTCGATGATCCACATCAGCGGTCAGCGCGCCGGGACACTCTCCGGCGTCGTCGTCATGGGGGACGGCTGGGCGCGCTTCATGGGGGGACGGTAGCAGGGGCGGGGACGGGGCCGCGACGAATTTTCCGGTGACGCTGGGCTGTTCTAGCCTCGCGCTTTCATGGGGACGCTGTCCGAGGCTTGATCGAATAAGCGGAGAGTGCTCCTGACCTGTAACGATGGGACTTGTCTAGGGTCCTGTCAGCTGCACGGAAGAAGCACTCTCCAGGTGAAGAAGATTATCGGGTCCTGCCCGCGGGTCCGCATCGAGGGCGGCGGCCGGGCGGTGGTCTCCCAGGCCGGGAGCGTGCTGCTGGTCGAGACCGTCCGCAAGGCCCGCCTGGACACCGCGATATCCGCAGCGCTGATGCCGTGGCGCAAGCCGCGGGCCGTCCATGACCCGGGCAAGGTCCTCCTGGACGTCGCCCTGGCTGTGGCCTTGGGCGGGGACTGCCTCGCGGATGTCGGCATGCTGCGGGCCGAGCCGGCTGTGTTCGGGCCGCCTCGGACCCGACGGTCTCCCGTTTCATAGACACCCTCGCCGCCTGCGGCGAGAAGGCCGTGGGTCTCGACGGGGTGCCGGTGATCGCGCACTCCGAGAAGGAGGACGCCGCACCCATGTGGAAGCGGACCTCGGCCACCACCCCCTGGCGGGCTTCGTCGACCACGGCCCCGGCGGCACCGGTGAACCGGTTGCGGCCCTCCTTCGACCGGGCAACGCGGGATCGAACACCGCATCCGACCACATCACCGCCGCCAGGCTGGCCCTGGCCCAGCTGCCGAAGGAGTACCGGCGCGGGCGCCGGACCCTGATTCGCACCGACTCCGCTGGCGGCACCCATACCTTCCTCACCTGGCTCGCACAGCGCGGGAGGTGGCTGTCCTACACCGTCGGCATGACCGTCACCGAGCAGGTCCACAGCCACGTGCTGAAGGTTCCGGCCTCCGCCTGGACGCCGGCCGTCGAGACCGGCGGCGAGATCCGCGACGGCGCCTGGATCGCCGAACTCACCGGCGACGTCCTTCACGGCTGGCCGAAAGGCATGCGGCTGATCGTCCACAAGGAACGCCCCCACCGGGGCCCATTTGAGGATCACCGACACGGACGGCATGCGGCTGACCTGCTTTCGCCACCAACACCACCGGCCTCCCGATCGCCGAACTCGAGCTTCGCCACCGGCCTGACCAGCCTCCCCCTGCACCGCACCGCGCAAAACAGGATCTGGCTGGAGATCGTTCAGATCGCCCTCGACCTGCTCGCCTGGAGCCGATGCTCGCCCTGACCGGCGAGGCCAGACGCTGGGAACCCCGGCGCCTGCGACTCCGCCTGTTCACCATGGCCGGACAGCTCATCACGACCGGCCGCCGACGGATCCTCCGCCTGGCCCCACGACTAGCCCTGGACCGGTGTGATCACCGACGTCCTCGAACGGCTCGCACTCCTGCCGAACCCCGGTTGAACAGCAATTTTCCCGTCCCTGCGACAGCAACCTCGACTCCGGAGCAGTGGAACCCGGCGCCATCCCGAGACGACACTCGGCCCCCGGCCTGCCCACTCGCAGCCCACAGTACGAAAACGGTCCACCGACTCCGTCGGCGGACCGTCATGAAACTTCGAGGTAAGGAGCGTGTCCAGTTGCTGGGGCAACTTCTCGACCGTGTTGCGCATACCGACGGCGTCGACGACGTCCCATACTGCGTCGTCGTCGAAGGTGCGGGGTTGACCGAGCATGATGTTCTCGCGGACAGTCCCTTTTCCTGCTCCACCACTTCAAGCGCCTTGCCGTTCGCTAAGTCGATGCACCGAACTGCACGACGCCTTCGTTTCCCTCGCCTGCAGCCTCACCTCCTGGAGCCGACTCAAGAAAGGTCCGACCATGAGCATATTGCGAGCTCCTATGTAGGGCTTGAATCCCAGAAGTGGAGTGGGCGATACCGTTTGCGAACGGGGATTCGGCCAAAATGAGCGCCCAAGGGGTGGTGTTCGATCCCTCGCTTGCGCAATTGGAAGACCGTGCGAAGTCCGTCGGCGATAATGCAACACCGCGCACCGAATTGGCCTGAAGTCGCTGGTGTTGCGTAAGCGTGAACCGGGGCATGTCGCACGTCGGCGCTTACTGGCAGGTCGTCCGGTGGTCCGCTCCGGGGGTCAGGCGAAGAGCGGCCACGGGGTGAAGCCTTGCAGGGGCGGGTAGTTGCTACGGTCGCTTTGCGTCGTGCTGTCTGAAACTGAGCGTTGTCGAAATGCTCCGCAACGTGATTCCGTCCGATCTTGCAAGCATCTGGGGGGGGAAGTTTCTGCCGGTACGGACGAGGCGTTCGTGCTGCGTAACGCGGCTTGCCTGACGGCGTGATCCCGAGGTGCCTGTGTACGTGCAATGTCGGGAATCACGAGTAGGAGAGCACGTGAGAATCAAGAAGGCTATCGCTTCCGTCATGCTCGTTGGCTCCGCCCTGATGGTCACGCCCGTGGCCAACGCGGCGATAAGCGACTGCAACAACAACAATATGTGTATGTGGGGCAACAATGACTACCGGTGGATGATCGGCGAGCGCGCCGACGGCAACGCCACGATCACCAACCTGACCGGCGACCAGGACAACGAAATGGACTCGTGGTCCAACGAGTCGGGCACCCACGCGGGCTGCATGTACGGCGCCAGGAACGGCACCGGTGACAGGCAGGGCATGGCTGCGGAAGCCAATGACAACAACGTCTCGCCGCTGAACAGCGACGAGGTCAGCTCGTGGCGAACCAGGTACGGCTGCTAAACCGCTCAGAGAGCAGAAGGGCTGACGACATGACCGGAGCACCGCTGATCCAAACGCGCGACTTGTGTAAAGCCTACCGATCGGCAGTGGAAACGGTGTGGGCCGCACGGGAGGTGAACTTCGCTGCCAGCGCGGGCGAGTTCGTCTGCGTATATGGGGCGAGCGGCTCCGGGAAGTCGACCCTGCTGAACCTGCTGGCCGGCCTGGATGTCGCCGATACCGGTGACATCCAGGTCGCCGGTGTCGACGTCAGTGCGGCGGATGAGGCCCGGCGCGCGCGGCTGCGGTTGGATGCCGTCGGCGTGGTCTTCCAGCACCACCAGTTGGTGGAGGAGTTCACCGCCGCCGAGAACGTTGCGTTGCCGCTGGAGGCGCGCGGGGAGACGCCCTCTGCCGCCCGTGCAGAGGCTGTCGCCCAATTGGCCCGGGTAGGCCTGGCCGGGCTGGAGGACCGACTTCCAGGTCAGCTGTCCGGCGGCCAGCGGCAGCGGGTGGGCATTGCCCGGGCGCTGGCCGGTGACCGCGCCGTGCTACTGGCGGACGAGCCGACAGGAGCGCTGGATTCGGCCGCTACGAGGGAGATGTTCACGCTGCTGCGGAAGCTGTGCGACGAGGGGGTGCTGGCAGTGGTCTGCTCGCATGATCCCCGCTGCCGGGAGTTCGCCGACTCGGTTTATGAGGTCGTCGACGGCCGCCTGGAACACCGCTGATGGCGCGGCAGCCGAAGCAGGCAGATAAGGGCACATCGGTCCTGCCGCAGCCACGGCTCGCGGCACGGCTGGCATGGCGGCTGGGCCGGCGCCCGGGCCAATGGATTGGTGCCTCTTCAACGGTGTTCGTGGCGGGTCTGTTCGCGATGGCCATGTTCATCGCGTTGTCGACGTTGTCACTCTCAGGTGCTCAGGAGGCCGATCGCGACTTGGGCCGTTTCGATGCTCTCGCGAGCGCTGAGATGACGCTTCCCCCGGCAGTAAGACGCCGGCCCCGGCCATGGCCGGGGCGGCGCAGCAGGCCGGTGCGAACGAGTCCGCCGCCTTCCTCACCGCGCTCGACGTGCAGCTCGCCGTCACTCCGGCACGGAAAGTGGCCCTGCTGGAGGGGCAGTGGAAGCCCAACCCGTATCCAGATGTGTACGAGTTGACGGCCGGGCGCTGGCCGCAACAGCCGGGCGAGATCGTTGTGACCGACCCCGGGGACGTCAAAGCCGCGCCCGGCCAGACGCTCACCGTGCTCGGTGACGTTCGGCTGCGCGTGGTGGGCGTCGCAGACAACCACTACGCGAACACCTCGGCCCTGCTCGCCGCGCCAGGCACGTGGAGCAGTCTGGACCCGAAACTCGCTGAGGGCTACCCCTCCCTGGCCGCACAGCCGTACCTGCTGTGGACCGGGGGTCCAGAACAAGCCGTCATGGATGCGGTAACGAAGACGCTTACGCCGTACAGCGATGGCTCCAGCTCACAGGAGGCCAAGGGCGGACCGGAACTTCTGCCCGGCCCGCCGATCCTTCGGGCACAGCTGGAGACCAAAGCAGCCGATTACTGGATCGAGAAGTCCCCCGCCGGATACACCATCCCCGCCGTTTTGGTCCCCATTGGCGCCGTGCTGCTGATGTTCGGGCTCGTCGACCGACGCCTGCGGCGGACCACGGAGACCATGGTCTCCTTGGGGCTGCGACCCGCCACCACGGTAGCGGCCGTGAGCTTCGCCTGCGTGGCATGGTGCCTGGCGGCAGCTACTGCCGGTGCCGCCGCCGGAGTTGCCACCGGCTGGGCCCTACGACCTCTCCTGGCGTACCTGCAAGACCGGCCGGTGGGAGATGCCGAAGGAATGACAGACGCTGCTACGCAGCTCCTCGCTCTGGTCGCGGCAACCGGATTACTGACCGGCGCGGGGTTGCTCCTGGCCCGCCGGACCCGCAGTGAGCAGCCTCACCCCACCACCACGTCACCGGCACACCAGCCGCAGGCGAAGAATCTTCGCAAGAGGAGTGCCGCGACGGTTGTCCGCGATGTCCGCCAGCTGGCCGCGCTGGGCGTCTGGTGCGTCTGCATGGTCTACACGGCGACACGCCTCGACACCCCGTCCGAGGGCATGTTCCTGACCGCCCTGATCACGGCCGCGGTGGTGCTGACGTTGCCGGAGTTCTTCGGACTCGCGACCCGTCTGCTCTCGGAGCGTGATGCCCGCCGCAGGCTGGCCCGCCGTCAACTGCAGGCCGACCGACGGCGGGCACAGGCCGCCCTCGCCGTCCTTACCGTGATCATCGGCGCCAGCTTGGGCATGCTCGCCCTTCTCGACACCCTGATCCGCAGCAGCGAGAACACCGTGCAACCGGAGGTCCTGCCCGGCCAGGTACTACTGGCGCACCGGGCCAGCAGCGCCTTCCCACCACCCGAGCGGACGCTCACCGTGCTCAAGGAGAGCAAAGTTCTCGAAGGCCTTCCCCAGGTGGAACTCCACCGCCTCTCGAAGGAGTCCGTGGACGAAACCGGCCCCGTCCCCAGCACAACTCGCCAAGGCAACGACGGCGGCATCCTAGCCGTCGACTCACCCGACGACGTCCCCGTCCTGACCGGCCGGCCCCTTACCGCCGACCAGCGTGCGCTGCTCAACCGCGGCGGCCTCCTAGTCTGGGCGGACCGCGACAACGCCCCGCCCCCCGCAGGACAGCCGACCCGACTTGTGGTGGCTGAGGACGACCGTATCCTCAGCGAAACCCCTCCCCTGCCCTCCAAGCCACTGGAACTGGCACGCGCGGGCTGGCGCGCCGGCACGGACGGGATCCTTCTCGTCGACACCGCCCGCCGCCTTGACCTCCCCATCGCCGTGCGGGGCCCGATCATGGCCGCCGACGCCGACGACGGCCAGGACAAGCGCGTGCAACAGATTCTCCAGGACCACGCGATCGACGCGCGCGCCGCCTACATCCATGTCGAGCCAGAACCACCGGTCCCGGATACAGCGCTCTACGTCTCCGCCGCGGCCTTGGCCCTGCTTGCGCTCACCACCGTCCTCACCGCGCTCCGCGGCCAGACCCGAGCACTGAAGACCTACATCGACAGCCTCATCGCGCTCGGCATCCCGCCATCCTGGGGCCGCCACATCATCCTCTGGCAGTACGCCCTGCTTCTGGGAACCGCCACTCTCCTCGGGCTCTTCATCGCCATCGTCCCGACCGTGGCTCTGGCCACCCAGATCCCCGACTTCCAGCTCAGCATTCCCTGGGGACAGATGAGCCTGCTCCTCGCCACTCTCGCCCTGGCCTCCGCGCTCGCCGCAACCCGATCGACGCTCGCTCTACGCCGGTAGGGGCAGCTCGTCCCCCGTGGAACCGTCGTCCTGGTGCGATAGCGCACCAGGACGATCGGGACTGCTGCAGGGTTGGGCGACACCTGACCTGGCTTGCTGAGAGGCGGTCAGGAAAGCAGAAAGTTCCTCTGACCAGCAAGAATGAGGATTGTCGAGATCCTTGTTCCTGCCATCGTCGGAGGCACTTCCCAGGTGAAAAACTCTATCGGGGCCTATCCCCGTGTCCGCGTTCAGGACGATGGCCGCCAGGTCGTGTCCCAGGCCGGGTCGGTTCTCCTCGTCGAAACGGTCCGCAAGACCGGTCTCGACCAGGCGATATCCCGGGCTCTGGCTCCATGGCGCAAGCCGCGGGCCGTCCACGATCCCGGCAAGATCCTCCTGGATGTCGCCCTGGCGGTCGCGCTGGGCGGGGACTGCCTCGCGGACGTCGCGATGCTGCGGGCCGAGCCGGCCGTCTTCGGCCCGGTCGCCTCCGACCCGACCGTCTCCCGCCTGATCGACACCCTCGCCGCCTCCGGCGAGAAGGCCCTGCAGGCCGTCCGGTCCGCACGGGCCGAAGTCCGCAACCGGGTCTGGTCGTTGGCCGGCAGACACGCCCCGGACACCGACGGCCAGGTCACCGTCGACCTCGACGGCGTCCTCGTGATCGCCCACTCGGACAAGGAGGACGCGGCAGCGACCTGGAAGAAGACCTACGGCCATCACCCGCTCACCGCCTTCGTCGACCACGGCCCGGGCGGAACCGGAGAACCGGTCGCCGCGCTCATCAGGCCGGGGAACGCAGGCTCGAACACGGCCGCCGACCACATCACCACCGCCCGGCTGGCCCTCGCCCAGCTGCCGAAGCACTACCGGCGAGGGCGGCAGACGCTGATCCGCACGGACTCCGCCGGCGGCACCCGGGAGTTCGTGTACTGGCTCGCCAGGCGAGGACGGTGGCTGTCCTACTCGGTCGGCATGACGGTCACCGGGCAGGTCCACGAACACGTCTTGAAGATCCCCGCCCAAGCGTGGACCCCGGCCGTCGGGACCGACGGCTCGGTCCGTGACGGTGCCTGGGTCGCCGAACTCACCGGCGGGCTCCTGGACGGCTGGCCGAAAGGCATGCGGCTGATCGTCCGCAAGGAACGGCCTCATCCCGGAGCCCAGTTGCGGATCACCGACGCGGACGGCATGCGGATCACCTGCTTCGCGACCAACACCCCCGACCGGCCGATCGCCGAACTCGAACTCCGTCACCGGCTGCGTGCCCGCGCCGAGGATCGCATCCGCGCCGCCCGGGCCACCGGCCTGCGCAACCTGCCCCTACACTCCACAGCCCAGAACAAGGTCTGGCTGGAGATCGTGCAGACCGCCCTCGATCTCCTGGCCTGGATGCCGATGCTCGCCCTGACAGGCAGGGCCAGACTCTGGGAACCCCGCCGCCTGCGCTTCCGGCTGTTCACCGCGGCCGGACAACTCGTGACCACCAGCCGCCGGCGGATCCTCCGTCTGGCCCGGCACTGGCCCTGGGCCAGCGAGATCACTGCAGCCCTCGAACGGCTCGCCCTCCTGCCGAACCCCGGCTGACCAGCCGATACCCCGCCCCTACGACGACAGCCCGATACCGGAGCAGTGGAACCCGGCGCCACCCCGAGACGACACTCGGGCCCTCAACCTGCCCAGCCTTCCCCACCCGCAACGAGATGGTCCGCCGACTCCGTCGGCGGACCATCAAGAAAGATCGAGGCTAGCCCTTAGATACTCGCCCTCTCGATGGCGTCGAAAATGTCGGCGTCCGTCTCCTTTTGCCACTCAGGAAGCTCCGACCAATCCGCAACATAACCCGGCTTCGGGTCTTCGATCCGCCGGTAGATCTGAGCGATCCAGCACGTAGCAACAAATCGACCGCGTTGCTCCCGAGTCAGCCGAGCCGTGCTGCCGCCTGAGGCCTCGATAAATTCACGCACCTGTCGGCACACGGCGGCGGCGGACTCCCGCTCCCAGTCCGGCGTCTCCTCCCATGGGGTGATGTACCCCGGCTTAGGATCTCCAGGAAAGTATTTCTTGACACCCTCGATCCATGCCGCACGGAAGATGCGGCCTTCATCGACACTCACGGATTACCTCTCATCCCGAGACTTTCAATGCCGAAATCTGCCCTGTCAGGTCCTTGATCCTGCGGTCTGCCTTCAGCGGTTCAAGCTGCATCTGGAGCCCGTAGAGTTTGCTGCCGACCCAGCCTGAACCGCGTTGCCGCGCGATACTCAGAGCTTCGTTCGCGTACGACACGAGTTGGTCAACGTCCCGCCGCTGCACCCCGAGCAGGGCCAGATCCGCCAAAATGGCGCCCCTCCGGCGGGAAGTCGGGGGGCAAATCCTTCAGTGCAGCGTTCAGCGCATCCTCGGCCAGGTCAGGCCGCTGGAGTTTCGCGAAGCAGGTACCGCGCTCCTCCGCGAGACGGGAGCCGTCGAACCTCAACCATCCTCCGTTGTGCACCGGCCCGGAGAGGGAGTGCACTTCCTCTGCTTCATCCAGGGCACGCTTGCAGGCGTCGAAATCTCCAATGGCTGCGAAAATCTCCGCCTGAACGGCAGCGACCCAATGCCGGGTAGCAAGCTGCGTATCCCCCTGCCGGGCCACGTCACGGGCCAGTTCCAACAACGGTGCGGTCTCCTCGTACCGCTGATCTCCGTACAAACCGATAAAGGCATGACGCGTCAGAGCACAGGCCCACAGGTCGGCATTCCGGGCCTCACATGCCGCGCTGGCTGCGAGGGTGTAGCAGTGTGCTGCGTCCGTGTAGTGGTTGCCGTCGAACATGATCTCCCCGGCGAGCTGGAAGAGATCCCCTGCATCCGCACAGAGACGCTTGTGCGCCGCTCCACGCGCTCCGCGAAGCGCACTCGACAACTCGGCTGCCTGATCGCGGACGAGGGGGTACACGGCCTGCTTCGACGAGGCCAAGGAGTACACCTGCCACAGGTGCGGGCCCATACTCGTGTATCCCGCTGACGCCGTCGCTGCGGCACGGGTAGGCATGGAGACCATCGCGCCCGCCATGGCCACGAGTTGCAAGAAGTCGCGTCGGATCACGTCGTCAAAGTCACCGCCCTCCACTCTCGTTGGCGGTACTGGCGTGTCGTCCGGTACCAACACGTCCAGTGCCAGCAGGCCCTCCAGCTCCGCCGGGGTCACCTTGAGGAGTCTTGCGAGCTTCGGCCAGAGGAACCCCTGAGGGACCGCCTCTCCGCGTACCCAGCGGCCAACCGTGGTGCGGTCGACGGGCAGGGCATGTGCCAGCCGCTCCTGACTGTAGCCGCACGCCCTCATGCGCCGCTGTAGGCCATCACGCCTGTCCGCCATACCTCGTCCTCTCGGGCATGCCGTCTTCCCTGGTCACGGTAGTGGACGCGTCAGACATGCGTCATAACTGCGGCAAAAGTGACGTGGTCACGGCCCATGTTCCAGCCGTTCACTGGGGCCCGTCCGCTTCAACTCCCGGCGAGAGGCCGTGAGATGACCGTGAAGGCTGAGGAGCCACAGGCTGCCTGGTCATTTGGGAGGACACAACGGGCGTGTGGCTGCACTGCCGGACGCAGCTGAAGCCGGACGCATGAACTCCCGCTGCCTGCCGGTGATTTACTCCTTCCGTGAAACGGTCCCCACCCCCACGGAAGCCCGGCGGACAGCGGGTCGCAAGTGCACCCCAATCCGCAAGGAGGCACCATGCCGGCGACCGACCCCACCACACCGATCAAGAAGATGGATCCCCGGAAGATCATGGATGAGCACCTGCTCGACCGGCTCTCCACCCGCATCACTGCCGATCACCCGCACATGGAGCGTGAATACGCCCGGCGCATCATGACGGAGACCGTGAAGTTCCTCGTCGCCGGAGTCAAGAGCGACGGGCCCCTCTCTCCCTCGGAGACCGTCGACATCGGGTGGCACACGTTCATCCTGCACACGGCGGACTACGCCGAGTTCTGCGACCGGGTGGCGGGATACTTCATCCACCACAACCCTGAGTACCTGGACGGGAAGACCCACGGAGGGCCGAAGAACGTCCGGCAGCGCACCCTCGACGCCATCACAGCGGCCGGATTCGAAGTCGACCTTCCGCTGTGGCCGGCGGTGGCGGACTGCCACCAGTGCCACGCCGGGTGCCACGACAGCCCGAAGTAAGGGGACCACATGACCACAGCCCAGTTCTGGGGCGACTACGCCCAGACCAAGCCATCGCCTCGCGAGACCAACGCTGCCGGAGAACGCACGTGGTTCAACTGGACCCAGTACCCGGAGCATGGCCCCGATGAGGAGATCTTGTGCCGTCAAGGCTTCGGCATGCCCGAACGCGCCCTGGAACTGGGCTGCGGCTCCGGCCGCAACATCGCACACCTCGCTAGCCGCGGAGTGACCTCCGTCGGGCTGGACCTGTCGGACGTCCAGCTCTCCAGAGCCCGCGCGAAATGGGGAGATGTAGAACGCCTGCACTTCGTCCAGATGGAAGCGACCGAGTTCCTGGGCAAGACCGAGGACCGGTACGACGCCGTGTTCTCGATCTTCGGCGCCCTCTGGTTCACCGACCCCGCCGTCTCGCTGCCCCTCGTACACGATCATCTGAACCCGGGAGGAGTCCTGGCGTTCTCCCACGCGCCGGCCATCGATGGCTGCTACGGGGCCCAAGGGGCGTACAAGGGACGCTTCGCGGGTGCCCCGCCGATCCTGCGCCGCTGGGCCTATACGCCTCAGATGTGGACGGGAATCCTGCTCAACTACGGCTTCATGGACGTGTCGGCGGTCATCCTTCCGGCCCCGCATGCTGGGGATCTGGGGACACTTCATGTCCGGGCTGTACGCATCTGAAGCACAGCCGAACCCGGCCGTCCCTCAGGCCCCCGCTTCGGCCTGAACGGCCTCGTACTCAAACGCCGGACGGACTGAGATTGCCTGCACCGGCGCCGACAAGCGACGAGCCAGCAGCCGTCCCGCCAAGCTGCGGGCACCACGTCCCGTCAAGCTGCGCGCACCACGTCCCGCCCAGCTGCGGGCATCCGTGCCGCCTAGGGCGGCACGGATGGGCGCAGGCGGCACCCCGTAAGCGCCGGGCTGCGCGACCCACCCCCCGCCCAGCCCCCACGCCGGGTGCCCTGCTCACCCGGACGGCCCGGCGCGCTGGTGGCCCCCCGATCCCAGTGGTGCCGTAGGAGACACGCCCCTGCCCCGGCACCCCAGGAGCCCCGTCGATGCCCCGCACTCCGGCCGTCCCCCTCGTCCTTGCCTCCGCCCTCCTGACCGCGGCGACCGCATGCTCGGTCGACTGGCCGGAAACGCCCTCCGCAGCCGAACGGCCCAGCACCCCCACCCCCGCACAGTCACCGTCACCCGCAGCCGCCCCCTCCCTCACCAGAGCCCAGACAGAAGCCGCACTCATCACCGAAACCGACCTCGGAGACCCCTGGATGCCCACGGAAGGGGCCGCCACCTGGCGGGACGGGCTGCTCAAGGCGGCAGCACGCCCGGCGGAGTGTCAGCGGCTGCTGGACACCGTCTACACGGACGAACTCTTCGGCACGGCCACGGGGACGCGAGCCGTCGTCGCCCTGGACGACGCCTGGGACGGGGCGCAGCTGCGCTATCAGGTCGTCACTCAGCGCCCGGCGGAGGTGGAGAGCACGCTCGCCTGGCTGAGGTCGCTGCCGAGGAGGTGCGCCACGTTCACCGCGACGACCGCACAGGGCGCCGTACGCGAAGGCCAGGTCAGCGGTCTGGAACTGCCCGACGTCGGCGACGCCCGCGAGGCGGTCCGGCTCACGCTCACCGGAGAATCCGCGGAGGGCGAGTTCACCCTCATCCTCGACGTCGCCGCCGTCCGCGTGGGCGCCGACGCGCTCGCGCTCACCAACGGCGGCATCGGCGAGGTATCGGCCGAGGTCACCCAGGGCGTCGCGGAACTGGGCGCCACACGCCTCGCCGAGGTCCGCAAGCGGGGCCGTGCGGAGGTCTGAGGACGAGCAGCGGCGGCAACGCTTGCGGCTCAGTCCCGGTCGAACCTCGCCCGCTGCGCCACCACATCCCGCGCCACATCCACCGCGGTCCGCTCCTCCGCGAACGCCCGACCCCGCAACCGCGCCATCGCCTCGTCCGCCCCGACCCCCAGCTGAGCCATGATCATCCCGGTGGCCTGGTAGATCTCGTCGTGCTCGGTCGCGAGGCCGCTGAGCCACCGCCCCGGGTCGAGCACACCCTCCTCCTCGCGCGGCAGGGCCATCAACGCCACCGTCATGACCCCGGCGACGAGCCGAGCGGTCCGCAGGTCACGCGCGCCGAGCGCGCCGGGCTCCCGGCGATACAGGTCCAGCGTGCCCAGGCACTCCAGCCCCTCCGGCCCGGCTCCGCCGTCCTCACCGCCCAGCGGCACCGCGTACGCCGCCCGTATCCCCACCGCCGTGGCCTCCATCGCGAACACCGGCCAGCGCCGCGCACCCTCCTCGCCCGCCAGATCCTCGGCGAACACCGCCACCCCGTCCTGCGCGGCGGCAAGGCAGGGCCCCTCGCCCAGCGTCGCCTGGATCTCCGTGAGCCGCTCCGCCAGCTCGTCACTCGCACACAGCTGTACGGGCATCCCGCCGCCGTGCAGCGAAACGGTCGCCCCGGTCACGTCCACCAGCCGGACCGCGACCGCGCACAGCCGCTCCGGTATCTCCGCCGGCCGGGCGCCCCGCACCTCCTCGCCGATCACACGGGCGGTGGGATCACGTTGCCGGGGACCCTCACCGCCGGCGGAACGGCCGTGCCGCTCGTCCCTGGGCCGCACGGTCACCGCCTCCTCCATACGGTGCGGCCTGCATGGTCTCTGCGTCCGGGGCGGTCCACAGGACCGTCCGTCCCGGACGCCGCCCGACTACCCGAGGGACCTGGCCCGAAACGCCCGCCTACCGCTTCTCGTACGGATCCAAAGGCTGCTTCACCCGCACCACCGACCCGGCGTCCAGCACCGGCGGCCAGGCCGCGTCGCTGCCCAGCTCGCCCTTCGGACGCCAGGTGCCGGTGACCGTGACCCACGCGTCGGTCGGCGGATGCCCAGAAGAAGCATTGCCCCGGATCTCGATCTTGCTGGTGGTGGCGTCGGCGGCGCAGCAGGTGACGTAGAGGCGGGTGACGTACCAGGTGCCGTCGTCGTCCTGGGTGACGAAGCCGGTCATGCGGACGGTACGGCCCTTCAGTGAGCGTCCGCTGTCGTAGATCGCCCTGGAGCTGAACTCGGCGAGCGTCAGCCGCACCGGGTCCCCGGAGGGCAGCGCGGGAAAGGTCCCGACCCCTTGAGCCGCCCGCTGCGCCGCCTCACGCCCGGCGCTGTAGGACCCGAGTGCCGGGGGAGGGAAGAGGAGGAGGGCGAGGGCGGGAAGGGCGAGCAGCCAGGCCGGCCGGGGCCCAGGATGCGCATGCCCATGGCCTTCCTCGTACTCTTCGTCCGCGTGCCGCCCCCGCCACCGCACGACCCCCGCCGCCGCCCCCAGCAGCACCAGCACCGCCCCGGACACGACCAGATACGGCCGTAGCCCCGACTGCACATACCGCAGGTACAGCTCGCTGAACAGCGAGATCCGCAGGATCGCGGCGCCGGTCAGAAGGAGCAGGATCGCCGGGCCGTAGCGCCTCACAGCAGCCACCACCCCACCAGCACGCTGCTCACCACGGCCACCACCCAGGTCACGGACGAGAACCGCAGCGCGAAGCCCCGCCCGAAGGTCCCCGCCTGCAACGCCATCAGCTTCAGGTCGACCATCGGGCCCACCACCATGAACGCCAGCCGCGCGGTCGGCGAGAAACCGGTCAGCGAGGCCGCGACGAACGCGTCGGCCTCGCTGCACACGCACAGCACGACCGCGAGGACGGCCAGCAGCAGCACCGACAGCCAGGCGGACCCGGTGAAGACGTCCAGGACGGAGCGCGGGACGGCGATGTTGAAGGTCGCCGCGGCAGCCGCGCCCAGGACGAGGAAGCCGCCCGCGTGCAGGAAGTCGTGCTGGAGCCCGGAGGCGAAGCCGCGCAGCCCGGTCGTGGCGTTCGGCGTCGTACGGCCCTTGGGCAGCCGCAGCCACTCCTCCTTGCCGAAGCGCACCCACAGCCAGCCCATGACGACGGCGGTCGCGAGCGAGGCGACGAGCCGCCCGAGGACCATCATCGGCTGCCCCGGGAAGGCGATGGAGGTGGCGACGAGGACGACGGGGTTGATCGCGGGCGCGGAGAGCAGGAAGGCGAGCGCGGCAGCGGGGGCAACCCCTCTCCTCATCAGGCTCCCCGCCACCGGCACGGACGCGCACTCGCACCCCGGCAGCACGACGCCCGCCGCACCTGCCACCGGCACGGCGAGGGCCTGGTTCTTCGGCAGCAGGCGGCTGAAGACCTTCTCCGGTACGAAGGCACCGATCGCCGCCGAGACGACAGTCCCGAGGAGCAGGAAGGGCACACCCTGGACGGCGACGGCGGTGAAGACGGTCCACCAGGCGGCGACGGGCGGGGTGTAGAGGTCGAGGGCCACCATCGGCCCGAGCACGGAGACGACGGCGGCGATGGCGATGAGCGCGGCGCCGCCGAGCACGGCGTACACGAGGGTTCGAACGGCGAGCCGCAGGCCGTCGGCCACAGTCCGTTGGTTCTCCACGCGCCTCGCCCTGGTCGTCCCTTGTTCCCCGCGCAGGCTAAACCGCAGCCCCTGTGCCCGGCCCGGACTTTCTCAAAGAGGGGGCTGTGCGGGTGCGGGTCCGAGGGTGGTGGTGCCGGGGGCCGTACGGTGTCCCAGCCCCGTCCGGTACGCGTCCAGGGCCGCCTCCACGCGCCCGGTCCGCCGCAGCAGATCGCCGAGCAGCCGGCACAGGTCGGCGAGATCACCGGCGGCCCCGGCCCGTTCCAGCAGGCTGAGCGCGCGTACGTAGTGCTCCTCGGCATCGTCCGTGTCCCCGGTGTCCTCGGCGATGATCCCGAGCAGCCGGTGCGCGGCGGCGGCGTGGACGGCGCCGCGCTCGGAGGACAGATCACCGAGGACCCCGTTCAGGAGGGCCGCCGCCTCCTCGGACTTCCCCCTGCGGTGGAGTACGTCGGCCAGCTCGACCGCGACCTGGCTGCTGTAGAGGGCGGCGCGCTTGGCGGAGAGCATGTCGAGGGCGGCCCTCAACTCGTCCTCGGCGCGCTCCAGTTCACCGTTCTGTGCGCACACATACCCGCGCATCCAATGGCAGTTGGCGAGTTCGGTGCGGATCTGCAGCTGCCGGTACAGCTCGGCCGCCTTGGCCAGCGAGGCATCGGCCTCGGCGAGCCGCCCTTCGGCGAGCAGGGTGCGGGCGACCGACCGGTGCATACGGGCCACCAGTGCCGGGTCGCCCGCGCTCGGGGCGAGCGCGAGAGCGAACTCGGCGGCCTGGGCGGCGCGGGCATGGGCGCCCATGTCCATGTACGGCCCGATGGCGGAGGCGTAGAGCAGCAGCAGGGCGTCCGGGTCGTGCAGGCCGCCCCGGTTCAGCTCGTCGAGGGTGGACTCCAACAGGTAGACGGCGTACCGCAGTTCACCGGCGAGGTAGTGCGCGACGGCCCGGCCGCGGATCGCCGGGACACGGGCGGGCAGCGGTGCGTCGGCAAGGGTCTCCTCGGCGCGCTCGAAGCACTTGCGCGCCTCGACCAGCTCGCCGGTCTGGATCCCGCATTCCCCCAGCCCCAGCAGCGCGGCGGCCTGTTCCTCCGCCAGCCCGTGCGGCTCGGCCTCGTCCAGCACCGTCCTGAACCCGTGGGCGGCGGCCTCGGTCCCGCCGGTGGCGAGGGTGCGCTGGGCGCCGGTGAGCTTGAGCCGAAGCTCGGTGACGAGCCGGGCGGACCGCCCGATGGCCAGCTCATCAAAGCCGACGCCGAGCCGCTCGGCGAGATGCCGCAGCGCGTCGTCGGAGGGCCGCACCCGTCCGGCCTCAAGGGTGGACACATAAGCGGGCGTATACGCGGGCTCGGCCAACTGCCGCTGCGTCAGCCCCCGCTCGACCCGCAGCCGCTGCACCCGGCGCCCGATGGTCTCCGGGTCGTCCCGCTCCGGCATTCCGCCCAACTCCCCTGGCCCCTCTTGCCGTTCGGCAAGCGCAGCCTTTAGGTTAAACGGCGGATTAAACGCGCGTAGGAGACCCGCTTAATACACTCCTCAACACACCGCCGCTGCGAGGTCGCCGTGCTCGATCGCACCAGCCCCACCCAGCGTTACGCCCGAAGCATCGCCGCCGCCGTCATCGCCGTAGCGACCCTGCTGCTGGCCGCGAACGCGGGGCCGACGAGGGCGGCGGAACCTGAACCGGCACAGCAGCAGATTCAGCAGGAGTTCTAGAACTCCGCGGTGTCCAGCTCGAACCCGAGGGGCTCGGGGAGCGGCACGGCGAGGCCGAGCTTGTACTTGGGGTCCTGGGTGTATTCGTCGCCAGTGGGCTCGGAGTAGACAGTGACCTCCGCTGTTTGGCGGTCGATCAGCAGGTAGACGGGGATGCCGGCGCGGGCGTAGCCGCGGATCTTCTTGTGGCGGTCGCGATCGGCGGTGCTCTTGGAGGTGACCTCGGCGACGAGGAGGACACTGGACGGGTCGTGCCACTCCTCCTGGTCGTCGAAACTGCCCTTCGGGGCGATCACCAGGTCCGGCTCGACGTGACCGGTCTTGGATGCCCCGGGAACGTTGAGACCGATGCCCGTGTAGGTGAACAGGAAGTCATCGGGGTCCTTCCGGATGATCTGCCGGTTGAGCTCCGACACGAATTCCTCGTGCTCCCCATTGGCGGGCGGCGTCACGCAGATCTCCCCTTCGACCAGCTCCACGCGCCAGCCCAGGGGGGCTGCCGCACTGATGCGCTCGAAGGCCGCTTCTACGCTCGTGTCCGAGTTGTCGGGCACGCCACTGTCCGCGTCGCTGTCGCTGTCGCTGTCAGGGTCGTCGTACGGCCCGTGAATGGCCTCGCCCTGATACCCCGGCATGATGATCGGCTCCGCCGTCGCCATGACAGACCTCCTCCGCTCGACGCGACCCTCCCAGGGTAGACGCCGAGCCCGCACAGGGAATCCGGAGCCGATCACCCGAACGAGTGTGCTGTTACGTTTCCTCGCGGGCCCACCGCCACTGCCCCGGCCGAGGGGGGGATTCGGACCGGGGCAGCGACGGGTCGATCGTCGCGGGCCGGGAGTTGATCGGCCAGCCTCTCCATCACGTCAATCAATCGCCCCTGACCAGGCGAGCCGATGCCGGACGGGTCAGTCCCCGCACACCTTGCGATACGGCACGTCGGTCACGTACGTCCGCCACTCCGTCCGCGTCAGCCCGTTCCCTCCCGTCCGGGCGCAGACCGACTCGACCGCCTTCGACGGGTCGATCGTGTAGCGCTGGAGGGGCACATGCGCGCTTCCCGCGTACAACGTGCCGCTGTCCGCGTCGAACGCCACCGTGTCGATCCCGTCGCCGGGTGTGGTCAGCGGTCCGCCGAGCGGCTGGTGGGTGGCGATGTCCCACAGCTGCAGACTTCCCGCCTCGCCGCCCACCGCGAGCGTGCGGCCGTCGGCGCTGACGGCGAGGGCGCTGACGGCCTCGGAGGTGTCGTCGATGATCGCGTCGGCCATGCCCTCCGGGAGCGCGGGGAAGACGTTGGGCAGGGTCCCCTCCCGCTGCCGGACCTCTCCGTCCCACAGCGCCACCCGGCCCGTCTGGTCCCCCGCCATGAGCCGCGAACCGTCCGGGGCGAAGGCGAGGGCGCTGATCTCGTCGCCCTTGACCAGGTCGCGTGGGGTGGACCTGCCGCCGGGCAGGGCCGCCGTGCGGTTGTCGCCGGCCAGGAGCCCGCCGTCGGGGCGAACGGCCAGATGGCTGCTGGACAGGCCGGTGAGTACCGCCGTCCGGCGGTGACGGGCGAGGTCCCAGGTCTCGTTGCTCAGCTCGCCGACGGCGGGGGTACGGGTGAGCTGGAGCGTGCGGGCGTCCGGGCCGAGGGCGATCGTGATCACCGCCCCGGCCGATGTCTTCGTCGTGAGGTCGAGCGTGGTGCGGGCCCGGCCCTGAGGGACGTCCCAGATCGTGAGGCGCTGCGGGGACGCTTCGTGACCGGGCGCCGAGACGGCGTACGCGAACGCCTTGCCGTCGGGGGAGAAGGCCAGGAGCGGGAGGGTGTCCTCCGGGAGCACCCGCCGCCGGGAGGGGTCGCGGGAGCCGGGGAGCGGCGTGGCCGGCAGCGTCCTCAGAAGCCGATTGTCGCGGGTGTCGCGCAGCTCGAAGCGGTAGGTGTCGCCGGTGCGGCGGACGGTGGCCAGGGTGCGGCCGTCCGGGCTCATCAGCACCTTGTCCAGCGGCTGGTCCTGCCAGGCGGAGGTCATCGCGCCCGCGACGTCCAGGGAGTGGACGGTGCCGCCCTCCAGGTAGCGCAGCACCGGGCGCTCGGGGTCCCAGGCGAGACCGCCGTGAAGGTGCTGGTTGTTGAGGGAGTGGCGGAACACCGGGGCGTCGACGTCCATCCGCCACACCCTGATCTCCTCCCCGTCGGCGGTCGCCAGGAAGTTCCCGTCCTTGCTGAAGGCGGCGTACCTCACGCCCGTGTGGGAGATGTCGGCCAGCTGCTCCCCCGACCGGACGTCCCAGACCCGCACACCGCTCGGGACCACCGCGGCGAGCCTCCCCCAGCCTTCGGACGGGGGGACCCCCATCTCGCTTCGCTCGCCACCGCCGAGCACCAGCTGCGCGTACTCCTGGCCGCAGATGTCGCCCACGCGTTCCCAGCGCCCGTGCACCGTGCTCCGGTCCGTCAGGTCCCGCACCTGCACGGGGCCGTCCCCGGCGGGGCAGAGCGCGAGGAGCCGTCCGTCGGCGCTCGGAGCCACCGTGGCCGTGCTCGTCGACTCGGTCTCGAACAGCGGCTTTCCGTCCGCGGCCGAGTGCACCCGCACCCGGACGTCGTCCAGACCGCCCACGACGTACGTGCGCTCGGCGAAGTCCACGAAGGCCGAGCCCGGCAGCCGGTCACCGAACCAGCGTCCGGCCGCCGTGTCCCACAGCCGTACCCCGTCGCCCCCGTCGTCCCCCTGGATCGCCAGCAGCCGCCCGTCCGGACTCGCCCCGACCGCACTGCCGCCCTCCGGCAGCCGCCCCTCGGCGATGCGCCGGTGCCGCGCCACGTCCCAGGTCCGCCAGGTGCGCCCCTCGACGCTGAGCAGCGTGCGGCCGGAGTCCGTCAGGTAGCGGGAGGGGCCGTCCCCAGGAGCCGGGTCGCTGAAGGTGTCCAGTTCCCGCTGGCCGAGCGAGCCCAGCAGCGCCCGCCGGGTCTCCGGCAGCTCGGCCACCTGCCAGGCGGCCACGCCCAGGAGCTGCGCGGTCCGGGGTTCGGTCGTGCGCAGGGCGTCCGCGACGGCGGCGATGCGGCGGGCCGCGTCGTCGGTGCGGCGGCGCTCGTTGTCCCGGCCCTGCGTCCACGCGGTCAGACTGGCGACCAGCGCCACCGCGAGGACCGCCGCCAGTACGCCCACCCCGGCCCGCGCCCGGCGCGTGGAGCGGGCGGCGGCCCGGCGCTCCGCCTCGCGGGCGGCCAGCGCGGCGCAGAGGAACTCGCGTTCCGGCACGGTCAGGGAGCGGTCGTCCTCGTGGCCGGGGAACAGCTCCGCCACCCGGTCCAGGCGGGTGCCCCGGTACAGGGCGCCGGGGTCGCGCTCGTGCTCCAGCCAGACCCGGGCGGCCTCGGTCAGCCGACGGTGGTGGCGCAGCCGCTCCCGGTCCTCCTCGATCCAGCCGCGCAGCCGCGGCCAGCTGGTGATCAGCGCCTCGTGGGCGAGCTGGACGGCATCCTCGTCGACGGTCAGCAGGCGGGCGCGGGCCAGCCGCTCCACCACCGCCGGCACGTCGGGACACGCCCATTCCTCCCGCTCGGCCCGGCTGAGCGGGCGACGGGTGTCCGGGGTGCCCTGGCCGGGCTCGACCATCCGCAGCAGCAGACGCCGGGCCGCGTCCGCCTGGCTCTCGGTCAGCTGCCCGTACGCCTCCTCGGCGCTCGCCGCGATGGCGCAGCGCACTCCGCCGGCCGCCTGGTACGCGGCCAGGGTGAGCACCCGGCCCTTGCGCCGACGCCAGGTCTCCAGCAGGGCGTGCGAGAGCATCGGCAGCCCGCCGGGCTCGTCGAGGACCTCCTCCACGATCCGCGCGGTCAGCTCCCGCTCCACCAGGAGCCCGGCCTCCTGCGCCGGCTTGACGACCGCCTCGCGCAGTTCGTCGGCGGTCATCGGGCCGACCAGCAGTCCGGCGCCGCACAGCGTGTCCGCCAGGCCACGGTGCTCGCCACAGCGGGGGTAGAAGTCGGCCCGTACGGCGATGAGCACCCGCAGCCGGCTGCCGGGGTCCCGCGCGGCGAGCAGCAGGTCGATGAACCGGGCCCGCTCCGCCCGGTCCCGGCACAGGGTGAAGACCTCCTCGAACTGGTCCACCACCACCCAGCTCTCCGGCTCGTCCGCCGCCGGGGCCAGCAGATGGCCGTACATGGCGGCCGGCCGGTCGCCGGGCGTCAGCACCCGCAGCACCGCCGGACGCCCCCGCTCCGCGATCTCCTTCTGGAGCCGGGGTATCAGTCCGGCCCGCAGCAGCGACGACTTCCCGCTGCCGGACGCGCCGAACACGGCGGCGAACCGGTGCCCGCACACCAGCTGGAGCAGGTCCTCCGTGAGACGGTCCCGGCCGAAGAACAGCCCCTGGTCGGCCGGCTCGAAACGGGCGAGGCCCCGGTACGGCGGCGCCCCGTCCTCGTCGTCGTCCTCGCGGACCTCCCCCGCCACCTCCGCCTCTGCGTCCTTCCACCGCGCCTCCCACTCGTCCGGGTCGCCGCCGCAGGCCCGTACATAGCCCTGGACGACGGCGAGGGACGGCAGCCGTTCGCCCGCCGCGGCCTGTGACAGCGTTGTCGCGGAGAAGCCCGCTGCCTCGGCCATCGCCCGGTACGAGGGGCTCCCCGCGTCGCTGCGCAGCTTCCGCAGCTCGTGCGCGAGCCGCGGCACGGGACCGGCCGTCGGGTCAAGCGGTCTTTCCGGGCGCCCCATGCGCACCTCCCTATAGGTCGCGAAATAGCTGGCGAAAGCGACATCGAGCGCGACGAACGTACAAGCCGCCCGGTAACGGCCAGGTGGCCCGCGGGTGACATACAGGCGATGCGGCATGTGATGTCCATCAACCCCTTCAGCCCACGACATTGATGACGCGGTTGACCTCGGGGTTCTTGGAACGGCGATGTGGGGGCCGCGGGGGAACGGGAGGTGAACGGCGAGCGGTGCGAGGGGGACGGGTTTTGACGCCGCGAGGAACATCCCCCCGAAACGCCGAGGACGATTGATCGCCCTGATCAGAACATGCCGCCGATCAACGCCCCGGGCTCCAGTCTCGGTCTCGTCCCGCCGGACTCCCGGCAGAACGAACCACCACTGGAGTACCCGCATGTCGCAGACAGCCAAGGCCCGCAGACGGTCCCGCCTCGCCAAGGCCGCCCTCGTCCTGGGCAGCGCCGCCGCCCTGACCGTCGGTCTGACGGGCAGCGCGAGCGCCGGCATCCTGAACCCGCTGCCGGGGAACGCGAGCACCTTCCAGAACAAGTACATGCCGTACTTCGACTACGACTCGGACAGCTGCTTCCCGGCCGCCGCCGTCGATGCGAACGGTCACGTCAACGGGGGCCTCTACCCGTCCGGCTCGCTCACCGGAGGCTGCCGGACGGGCCACCTCGGCAAGGCGAACACGTACGCGCAGTCGCTGTGCAAGAACGGCTGGTGCGCGTACGCCTACACGCTGTACTTCGAGAAGGACCAGTGTGACCCCACGAGCATCATCGAGTGCGGGCACCGCCACGACTGGGAGTCCGTCGTGGTCTTCCAGAAGCAGGGCGAGGAGCGCCCCCGGTACCTGGCCGCCTCCCGGCACGGCGGCTACAGCACCCACCCCATCAACCAGGTGCCGATGAACGGCAACCACGTCGAGATCGTCTACCACAAGGACGGCCCGAGCACCCACGCCTTCCGCTTCGCCAAGTGGGGCGAGAGGCCGGAGGCCTGGGGCAACGGCGGCTGGGACAGGCCCGGACTGGTCAACTACTCCAGGCTGAGCACCACCCTGAAGTCCAGGCTGAACGACACCAACTGGGGCAGCGCCAACTTCCAGCTGGGCAAGAACTTCATCAGCAACATCAACAAGGCCCGGCCCTCCGCGGTCCCCGCGTTCTGACGCACGGAGCGTTCTGGCGCACGGACCGCCCCCTGAACCGCCGTCGGCGGGACACGCTCCCCCCTCGTCCCGCCGGCGGCCATTCCCATACGCAGGCCCGACATGTGATCGTCCTACCCTGACGCCATGACGTCTGCTGCCGCACGCACCACGCTGGACCTCACCGCCGACCTCCCCCTGCCCGCCCTCGATGACCTCTACCGCGATCTGCACCGCCACCCGGAACTGGCCTACCGCGAGCACCGGACGGCGGCCGGGCTCGCCAAGAGCCTCACCGCGGCCGGATTCGACACGACCGAGGGCATCGGCGGCACCGGAGTCACCGGCCTGCTGCGCAACGGCGACGGCCCGACCGTGCTGCTGCGCGCCGACATGGACGCGCTGCCGGTCGAGGAGCGGACCGGGCTGCCGTACGCGTCGCAGGCGCCCGGGGTCATGCACGCGTGCGGGCATGACATGCACGTGACGTGGCTGACGGGCGCGGCGCAGGCGCTGGCCGCCGGACGGGACGCCTGGTCCGGGACGCTGATCGTGGTCGGCCAGCCCGCCGAGGAGTCCGGCCAGGGCGCCTTGGCGATGGTCGCGGACGGGCTCTACGACCGTGTGCCGCGCCCGGACGTCCTGCTCGGCCAGCATGTGGCGCCGGGTCCCGTGGGCCTGTTCGGCCACCATGCCGGGCTGATCCTCTCCGCCACGACGGACGTCGACATCGTGGTGCACGGGCGGGGCGGGCACGGCTCGCGTCCGGAGACGACCGTCGACCCGGTGGTGACCGCCGCCTATCTGGTGACCCGGTTGCAGACCGTCGTCAGCCGCGAGGTCGCCCCGCGCGAGTCGGCCGTACTGACCGTCGGCCGTATCGAGGCGGGCACGGCGGCGAACATCATCCCCGCCACCGCCCGGATCTCCCTCAGCCTGCGGACGCAGTCGGCGGCGGTGCGGGACCGCATGGTCGAGGCGATCCGGCGTATCGCCCAGGGCGAGTGCCTGGCCGCCGGCTGTCCGCGCGAGCCCGAGGTGACGCTGGGCAACGACTTCCCGGCGACGGTGAACGACCCCGCGACCCATGACCGTGTCGCCGGGGTGCACCGCGAGGTGTTCGGTTCCGCCGCCGTCTTCGACCCGGGCCCGGCGATGGGCAGCGAGGACTTCGCGCAGCTCGCCGTGGGCAGGCTGCCGTACTCCTTCTGGTTCGTGCCGAGCACCCCGGCCGCGGTGTGGGACACGGCGGAGGGCGAGGACCTCATGGCGAGAATCGACGCGGTCCCCAGCAACCACAGCCCGCTCTTCGCCCCCGACCTGGCGGTGGTCGCGCCGGGGGTGCGGACGCTGGTGGCGGGGGCGCTGGCGTATCTGGTGAGCTGATCAGCCGGCAGGTCGGAGGTCGACGACCAGCCGATGCGGCCCGCCGCGCCCTGCCCGGCGAGGACCCGCACGACCTCCTCGCCGAGACCGTCGCCCAGATCCGCCCGCTCGATTGGCCGCCGACAGCAGCGCCACGAAGCCCGCGGCGGCCGTCGCCGAGACCGGCGTCGAGGTGTCCGCGAAGCATCGGTCGATCAGCCGGGCAGGGCCTTCTTCAGTGCCTCGTGGAGGTTCTCCGCCAGCTCCTCCTCCGGCGGTGGGTCCTCGGTGAACAAGGGGCCCAGCTGGGCGATGAGGGTCTGGGTGAAGGCGCCGTACAGGGCGGTGCGCGGGCGTTGGACGGCTTGCTGCAGGGCGGGGAGGAGCGTGGCGCGGGCGTAAGCGGGGCGGCCTTCCTCGCGGGGCATGTCGTCGGGGCGCTCGCCCGTCGCGGACGGCGCGGGCGTGGCCGCCGCCGTGCAGTCGACCGTGTCGTCGGTGTACGCCGACTCCCGGGTCGCCGCGAACCCCGCGTCCAGCAGACAGCGTTCGCTCTCCTTGCCGGTGAGGAACTCGATCAGCTCCATGGCCTTCCCCGCGCGCGGCGAGGCCTGCGTCACCGCCAGGTTCTGCCCGCCGAGCACCGCCTTGCCGGGCAGCGGGACCACGCCGAGCCGGCTCTCGTCGAGGGTCTGGTGCAGGGTGCCGTACGCGTACGGCCAGTGCCGCAGGAACGTGGTGCGGCCCGCGGCGAAGTCCGCCATCGACGCGGCCTCGTTCGAGTCGAAGGCGTCCCGGAGGATGTACGGCGCCCGGGTGCGCTCGCGCAGCTCCCGGATGCCCTTCTCCAACGTCTCGGCGTCGCCGGTGTATTCACCCCGCTCGTCGGTCAGCTCCAGGTCCTCCACCGCCGACGCGAACGCCTCGACGGCGCCCACGGTGCGGCCCTCGTAGGGGCCGAGCTGCGTGGTCCAGCCCTTCTCGTAGCCCTCGGGGTCACCGAGGGAGTCGATCACGCCGAGCAGGCTCTTCCAGCTGAGGTCGCCCGTCAGCTCGGTCTGCTCAAGGCCCGCTGCCTTCAAGTGGTCGCGCCGGTAGTACAGCAGCCCGACGTCGCTGTTGAACGGCGCCGCGTACACCTTGCCGTCCCAGCGGGCGGTGTCGGCCACGGAGTCGATGACGTCGTCGTCGAGCAGGTCGTCGGGCAGTTGTCGTACGAGATTGGACTCGGCGAACTCCGGTATCCAGGTGACGTCCAGGTTGACCACGTCATAGGTGGCGCTGCCCGACTGGAGGGCGCCGAGGAGCTGGCTGCGCTGTTCGTCGGCGCTGCCGGTGAGTTCGACCAGGGTGGCCTTGAACCCGGTGCCCGCCTTGGCCTGCCGGTCGTTCCAGGCGTCGATGAGCTGCTGGCGGATGCCGCTCTTGCCGGTGACGTCCAGGCCACTGGCGATCACGATGTCGCCGACCACGTCGTCGGAGGGCACGGCGGACGTGCCGTCCCCGCCGCCGGTGCAGGCGGCCACCAGCAGCAGGGCGAGCAGGGCCGCCGTCCGTCGGATCACTGGTCCTCCCCGAGTCCCGTCCGTTCGACCTCGGCGGACAGGCCCTTGCCGATGTCGTCGTCGGCGTCCAGGCAGCGGCCGCCGCTCGCCGCGGCGATCCGGGCGTCCGGCTTGCCCGCTCCGCAGGCTCCGCTGCGCAGCGACACCATCGCCACCGGTACGTCCGCCGACTCCGCCCGGGTCAGCACCTCGTCGAGTTTCCCGCCGGTCATCCGGTCGTGGTCCCCGCTGTCGGTGATGTAGACGATCAGCTGGGGGCGGTCGTCGGCGCCGAGGCCCGCCATGTCGTCGAGCGCGCCGAGCAGCGCGGCGTGCGGATCGGAGTCGGCGCCGGGCCGGACCCCGGCCTGGTCGATCCTGCGTACGGCGTCCTCGCGGTCGTGGGTGGTGAGCGGGAGCAGGGTCTCGTACCGGTCGCCCTCACGCGTGTCCGCCACCGCCCGCACGCCGTACTCGTCCTGGCCGCCGAGTCCGCCGAGGGACTGCTTCAGCAGACCGGGGCCACCACTGGGCCCGTCCCACAGCGAGGCCATCGAGCCGGAGCTGTCGAGCAGGAAGAGGACCCGGCCGGGACCGTGGGCGGCGCGGTAGGCCTGCAACGCCGTCTCCGTCTCGTTCAGTCCGGCGGCCTCCTTCAGCGGCCTGGGCGCGGGCAGCACGCCGGGTGCGGGCCCGCTCCCGTCCAGCAGTACACGGTCGCCGGTGGGCTCGCGGAAACCGGCGCGCGCGAACGCGTCCCGCCCCTGCCCGTCGGTGAGCCAGGAGCGGAAGTCCGCCACGGCGGCATCCCGCGCGGCCCGGTCCAGGTCGCCGTCCTGCCAGCGCACCCGGACGAACGTGGGCTCAAGGCCGGGCACGTTCTCCGGGTACTCGGCGATCCGGGGGCTGCGCCGCGCGCTGTCGCAGCCGACCCCGGACTTCAGCAGGAACTCGGGGACGAGGACGGCCGTGCGGTCGTCCACCGCGTCGTCGCGGGGCAGTTCGCACAGCAGCTGCGCGGCCGTGTCGGACGGAGGCCCCGGCTGGTCGAGCTGTTTCTCCACGTCGAGCGCACGGTCGGCGCCGCCGTACAGGCCGATCGTGGCGAACAGCGCCGAGTCGGCGAACTCCGGGTCCGTACGGCGCACTTCGGCCCGGTCGGCGCGGCCACGCAGGTCGTCGATCAGCTCGGTGAGGGAGCGGCCGGTGCGCTGGTCGGCGGTGGGGAGGGCGGTCGGTACGGCGAGGACGATCGGGGAGTAGGCGAGGGGCTGGCGCTCCACCTCCAGCCAGGCCTTGGCATTGGTGTCCCGCTCGTGTTCGGCCCGTTGGGCGGCGGCGGGCGAGCCCGGGATCCAGATGTCGGCCTGCGGCCCGATGTCCCGCTGCGGGTTGGTCTCCTCCGCACGGGGTTCCTGCCAGGGCTCGGACTCCTCGCGCAGCGCGGTCACCACGTCGGCGGAACGGGCGCTGTAGACGGTGATGCCGCTGACCCGGCACCCGTCCCCGTCCGTGTTCTCCTCCGACGTCAGATAGGCGTCCGCCGCCGCGGTGAACGTCGGCTCCAGGTCGGGGTCGGTCAGGACGCGCAGTTCGAGGGGCGGCGCGCAGACGGGGGAGCCGCCGACGAGGGCGTACAGGCCGTAGGAGCCGAAGGCGAAGGCGGTGAGGGTGAGTACGAGGGTGCCGAGGGCGGCGGCGCGGCGGCGCAGGTGGTCCAGGAGGGTCGACGGTCTGGGCGACACGGCAGGTGGCCCGCTCCGCAGCGGCCGCACGACACCGGTCTCCGGCCTCCGGGACAGCAGCACGTCCTCGCCGGGCTCGGCCCGGCTCTGCGGCACCCATGGCTCACCGCGCGTGGTCTTCTGCCCGGCCATCTCCTCACGCAGCTGGCCGGAGAGCCAGCGGAACGACAACTCGCCGGGCTTCTCCAGGAGTTGTACGAGCTGGGCGGTGAACGGCGTCGGTGTCGTGGCCTCGCCCGCGTCGATGCGATGGTTGGCCTGCACGCTCATCAGCAGCAGCACCCGCCGCTTGTTGTGGTACTCGTGCTCCCGCTCCCAGGCGACGCCCGCGTTGCCGGCGTAGCAGCAGTCGAGGACGACCACGATCCGCTCGGCCGGGCTGCTGAGCAGCACGGTCTGCACGTCGTCGTACTTCGCCGCACCGTGGAAGACGCTGTGTCCGCCCCTGATCACGCGCGCATTGCGCATCTGCAGGAACAGCGGGTCGCCGGAGCTGGGCGTCGCGCCGTGCCCGGCGAAGTACAGCAGGAGCAGCCCGTCGGTCTCCGCGGCGGCGGAATGCAGCGCCTCGTTGAACTCGTCCTGCGAGGGCGACCGGGAGACCGTGATCGAGGCCTCGTCGAACACACCGCCCCGCAGCAGCGCCCGTCTGAGCATCGTCAGGTTGTGATCGACGGCGGGAAGGTCCCCGGGCACCCCGCGCGGCGGGTCCTTGTCCTCGTACGTGGACACGCCGACCAGCAGCGCCCGGTTCTTGCTGGGGCTCACCGGCCTACCCGTCGCCGTCCAACGGGTCGACCGTGCCGGTGGGCGGCTCGCCGTCCTCCACCTGGCGGCGGTTGGCCCGCCAGGCATCGACGGACCGTCCGACCTGGTTGAGCAGCTGAAGGAAGACGGCGCCGCCGGCGGCTCCGATCAGCTGGATGACGATCTCCATGCCGACGCCCATCGGGGCACCGGTCTCGTCCGTGCGGGCCCGTTCGTGGATCCGCAGTCTGCCTTCGCGCACCATCTCGTCGAGCGGCTGTTCCCGCTCGAGCCACTTCCGCAGCGCGTCGAGGTCGCCCTCGCTCGCGGTCTCGTCCAGCCGGACGCGGATCGCTCGCTCGTCCCGGTCGGCCACTCCATCCCCCTCAGCCATGACTCACCATCATGGCAGGGAGGTTGCGGGCACTCCAGGGTTCGTCACCGGGGCACTGAAGTGCGTATGCGTCACAAACGGAACTCAGTGCGCTGTTTACGCGGACCGACTCTGTGTCTGGAGCTGGTTCAGATGCCGCTGGATGTGATCCAGCGCGCCCTGCCGACGCCCCGGCACCCGCGCCCTCAAGTCGGCCAGTGTGGGGCCGAGTTCGCGGGCCTGCGCCGGGTCGGCGATCCGGCCCCACTGGTGGTGCGCCCGGTCGACGG